>NZ_CP017253.2:2649350-3264813 GCF_001735765.2 Clostridium taeniosporum | reverse complement strand
ATATACTGTATCTTGACAGAAAATTAGGATATATATATAATAGAAAAGTAATTTTAAAATAATCGCAAAGTATAGTTTTTACTATAAATAAAAAAAATTAAGGGGGTGCATTTTAAATGTTCATGACTTATCAACCAAAAAAGAGACAAAGAAAAAAAGAACATGGCTTCAGAAAAAGAATGGGCACTCAATCAGGAAGAAACATTCTTAAGAATAGAAGACAAAAAGGAAGAAAAAAATTAACAGCATAAGGGCCGCATTAAGTGGCCTTTTTTCTGCAAATGCAGGAAAAAAGGAGTAATGGAAATACCTATGATTTATAGATTAAAGAAAAATGTAGAATTTATAACTGTATATAAAAGAGGAAAATCATTTGCCAATAAAACTTTGGTTCTATATGTTTTAAAAAATAAGAGAAATAAAGATAAAGAAGGAATGGCATATAGTAAAGTAGGAATTTCTGTAAGTAAAAAAGTTGGAAATAGTGTTGTTAGAAGTAGATGTAAGAGATTAATAAGTGAGAGTTTTAGATTAAATTATAATAATATATTAAAAGGATATGATTGTGTGTTTATAGCAAGAAATCCTATGAAAGATAAAGACTATTTTGAAACTGAAAAGGCAATGAAGGATTTAATTAAAAAGGCGGGCTTATATTGTGATGAAGAAAATGGTATTAAGTCTAATTAAGTTTTATAGAAAATCTATTTCACCTGGTAGAAGTCCTTGTTGTAGATTTACGCCAACTTGCTCACAATATGCAATGGATGCAATAAATAAGTATGGAGTCATTAAAGGAGGCTTTATGGCACTATATAGAATTTTAAGGTGTAATCCTTTTTGTAAAGGTGGGTATGATCCCGTAAAGTAATGAAGTTTAGGAGGTATAGATTTTAATGTTTGAAAAGATAATTCAATTTATGGCTAATATATTTAATTATCTACATGATTTCATCGTAAATTTAGGTGTTTCAGATGTAGGATTATCATATGTATTAGCAATTCTTATATTCACATTAATAATTAGACTGCTTGTATTACCACTTAACATAAAAGCAGCAAAGTCTACTCAAAAAATGCAAGAAGTTCAACCACAGATAAAGAAACTTCAAGAAAAATATAAGAATAATCCAGAGAAATTAAATGAAGAAATGAGAAAGTTCTATAAAGAAAATGATGTTAGTGTAGCTGGTGGATGTGTTCCATCATTACTTCCATTACCAATATTAATGGCTTTATACTATGTATTCTACAGGGTAGATGGTATGAATGGGGCATCATTTTTATGGATTGCCGATTTAGGTGCTAAAGATACGAAATTTATATTACCTGTATTAGCAGCTATATCAACATATTTACCATCGTACTTAATGACAAAAGCTACTCCAATGAATGATTCACCTATGAATATGGGGTCTATGAGCTTAGTTATGGCATTAGTTATGGGATTTATGTCACTAAGATTTAAGTCAATATTAGTCTTATATTGGATAATAGGTAATGTTATTCAAACTATACAAACATATTTCTTAAATTATTTACCAGCTAAAAAGAAGTCTGCTTTAGCAGCAACAGAAGCAGCTGTTTCTAAATCATCAGATTCTAGTTTTTCTATGATTATAGAAGAACCTAAGAATTTAGCTAGTACTAAAAAGAAGAAAAAGAAAAAATAATTTTTAATAAATATTTTCTTTATATAATAAGGTGGTGAAATAGGGAATGAGATCAGTAGAATTAGAGGGGAAAAATGTTGAAGAAGCCTTGGATAAAGCTTTAAATGAGTTGAATACAACAAAAGATATGGTAGATATTGAGGTTTTGGAACGTGGTTCAAAAGGGTTATTTGGTTTTATAAGCTCTAAACCAGCTAAAGTAAAGGTAACCTTAAAACAAACTTATATTGATGATATAAGAAATTTTATAAATAAAATTCTTGATTCTATGAGCATAAAGGCAGAGATAGATATTAATGAACAAAATGATGTAATAAATATAAGCTTGTCAGGTAATAAACTAGGTTTGCTTATTGGCTATAGGGGAGAGACCTTAGATTCGTTACAATGCCTTATTTCTTTAATGGTTAATAAAGACAGTAGTATTCAGTATAAAAGAATTTTACTTGATATAGAAAATTATAGAGAGAAAAGAGAAGAAACTCTCAAGAATGTTGCAATGAAAACTGCTGAAAAAGTGAAGAAAAGTGGTAGATTATTTAAATTGGAACCGATGAATCCTTATGAAAGAAGAATAATTCATTCAGCTTTACAAGATAATTCATTTGTTAACACTTATAGTGAAGGAAAAGAACCTTTTAGAAGAGTTGTTGTACAGCTTAAAAAGAATTAAAAAGGAAAGCCTTGAAGAGGCTTTCTTTTTTGGTTTAAATTTAATATACAGTATTTTGACTAATTCAATATTCATTGGTTATAATAATACAAATAAATCACAAAATTAATAACATGAGGAGAATCAGATTATGAGAGAATTTGATACCATTTGTGGTATAGCAACCCCTATTGGTGAAGGGGGAATTTCTATTATTAGAATTTCTGGAAGTAAAGCATTAGATATAATTAGTAAGATATTTATTAGTAAAAATAATATAGATTTAAAAAAGATGAAAACTTATACTATGAGATACGGACATATTATAGAATTGGAAAGTAAAGATATAATTGATGAGGTAATCATAAGTTATATGAAAGGACCTCATAGTTATACTACTGAAGATATAATAGAAATCAATTGTCATGGTGGAGTTATATCAACAAATAGTGTAATGAATCAAGTTATTAAGGCTGGTGCAAGAGTTGCAGAACCAGGAGAATTTACTAAGAGGGCGTTTTTAAATGGTAGAATTGATTTAAGTCAAGCAGAAGCTGTTATTGATATAATAAAAGCTAAGACAGATTTATCTATGAAATCAGCAATTATGCAAAGTGGTGGTGCTTTATCAAAGCAAATTAAAGATATAAGACAATATCTTTTAGATACTTTAGCTTTAATTGAGTATGGAGTAGATTTTACAGAGGATGATGAAGAGATAGATGAAACTCTAATTATAAGAGTTAAAGATGGAATAAAAAGTACTATTTTAAAAATTGAAGAATTATTAAGAGGTGCTGATGAAGGAAAAATAATTAGAGATGGTCTTAATATTGTTATTGTTGGTAAACCTAACGTAGGGAAATCATCTTTGCTTAATGTTCTACTAAAGGAAAAAAGAGCTATAGTAACAGATATTCCAGGGACTACAAGAGATATAATTGAAGAGTATTTAAATATAGATGGTATACCTATAAAAATAACTGATACAGCTGGAATAAGAGAAACAGAAGATACAGTTGAAAAGATAGGTGTTGAAAGATCTAGAGAAAAAATTGAAGAAGCTGATTTAATTATTTTAATATTAGATTCTTCTAGAAATTTAGAAGATGAAGATAAGGAAATAATTAATACTATAAAAGATAAGAACCACGTAGTATTATTAAATAAAACAGATTTAGATAGAAAAATGGAAGAAATTAATTTAAATAATCAAATTAATATTTCAGCTAAAACTGGTTATGGAATTAATGAATTAAAGGAAAAAATAAAAGAATTATTTTTTAGTGGTGATATAAATAATGAAAGTTTGATAGTATCAAATGTTAGACATAAGCAAGCATTATATAGATCGTTGGAAAATTGTGAAGTAGCACTAGACAAAGTTAATGCTAATGAGTTTTTAGATTTGATTTCTATTTATGTAACTTCAGCAATGAAAGCACTTGGAGAAATAACAGGTGATGAATTAGAAGAAGATGTATTGAACAAAATCTTTAGTGAATTTTGTGTAGGAAAGTAGGAGTGGTATATGAATTACAATTATGAAGCAGGGGAATTTGATATAGTAGTTATTGGTGCTGGTCATGCAGGATGCGAAGCGGCATTAGCATCTGCTAGAATGGGATTAAATACTTTAATTTGTACTATAAATTTAGATTCAATAGCTATGATGCCATGTAATCCTAATATAGGAGGAACAGCTAAAGGTCATTTAGTTAGAGAAATTGATGCATTGGGTGGAGAAATGGGTGTAAATATAGATCATACTTTCATTCAATCAAGGATGTTAAATACATCTAAAGGTCCAGCGGTTCATTCGTTAAGAGCACAAGCTGATAAAAAAGAGTATCAATCTAAAATGAAGCGAGTATTAGAAGAACAAGAAAATCTTCAAATAAGACAAATTGAGGTTACTGAACTTTTAGTTGAAAATAATAAAGTAGAAGGTGTTATTACTAAAAATGGAGCTATTTTTAGAGCTAAAGCTGTAATTCTAGCTACAGGTACATATTTGAAAGGAAAAATAATTATAGGGGAAGTTAGCTACTCAGGAGGACCAAATGGTTTATTCCCAGCTAATGATTTATCACAATCTTTATTAGATTTAGGGATTTTATTAAGAAGATTTAAAACAGGAACTCCAGCAAGAATAAATAGAAGATCAGTAGATTTTTCTAAAATGATTGAACAACCAGGTGATAATAAGATAGTGCCTTTTTCATTTATGAGTGGAAATATAGAGAAAGAGCAAGTGTCTTGTTATTTAACGTATACCAATGAAGAAACTCATAATGTTATTAAAGAAAATATAGGTAGATCACCAATATATAATGGAAGTATTAAGGGTGTAGGCCCAAGATATTGTCCATCAATCGAGGATAAGGTTATGAGATTTCCAGATAAATTAAAGCATCAAATATTTGTTGAACCAGAAGGATTAGATACATTAGAAATGTATGTAGGTGGAATGTCATCATCTTTACCTGAAGAAGTTCAATTAAAAATGATGAGAACATTACCTGGATTAGAAAATGTAGAAATAATGAGAACAGCATATGCAATTGAATATGATTCTATAGATCCAACTCAATTAAAGTCGACATTAGAATTTAAGCATATTGAAGGTTTATATGGTGCAGGTCAATTTAATGGTAGTTCAGGATATGAAGAAGCTGGTGCACAAGGACTAGTAGCGGGAATAAATGCATCCTTAAAAATTAAAGGCGAAGAACCAATGATATTAACTAGATCTGATGCTTATATTGGCGTTCTTATAGATGATTTAGTTACTAAAGGAACTAATGAGCCATATAGAATGATGACGTCTAGAGCTGAGTATAGATTAATATTAAGACAAGATAATGCAGATTTTAGATTAACTGAGATAGGAAGAAAAGTAGGATTAGTTACAGATGAGAGATATGCAACTTTCATAAATAGAAAAAGCACAATTGAGCGTGAATTAGAAAGATTAAAGAAATTACAAATAACTAATAAAAGAGAAGTGAATGAATTCTTATTATCAGTAGGTTCAGCAGAATTAAAGAAACCTATAAGTTTTTACGAATTAATAAAAAGACCTGAAGTTGATTATTTTAGTTTAAAAGATTTAGATCCTGAAAGAGAAGAACTTTCTGATGATGTAGGAGAACAAGTAAATATAATTGCAAAATATGAAGGATATATAAGTAATCAGCTTGAACAAGTAGCTCAATTCAAAAAATTTGAGAAGAAGCTATTACCTAATGATATAGATTATAAGAATGTAAAAGGATTAAGAACAGAGGCAGAACAAAAATTAAATAACATAAAACCATTAAGTATAGGTCAGGCATCACGTATTTCAGGGGTATCTCCAGCAGATATATCTGTATTACTTATTTATCTTGAACATTATTATAATAAATAATTTAGGCATATGAAAACAAATAACAAGTCAAAGATTCGACGGATATTTTGTTAAATACGATAACTTGTAACTTGCTAATAGTTGTTCTATTAGTAGCTTTCAAGGAAGAAGTAGTTCACAAAATAAACTAGCATACTGACTAGTTATTTATTTGGATGTGCATAGTGGAGGTATTTATGAAATTTTATGATTTAATGTGCAAAGCTGCACAAGATGTAGGATTAGAATTATCCAAAGAACAATATGAGAAGTTTATAATATATAAAAATCTTCTTCAAGAATGGAATGAAAAAGTAAATCTAACTGCTATTATAGAAGATGAAGAAATAATAAAAAAACATTTTATAGATTCAATAAAAGCATTTAAGAGAAATGAATTTAAGGAAGCAAAAAATTTAATAGATGTTGGCACAGGAGCAGGTTTTCCAGGTATTCCAATAGCTATAATGAATGAAAATATAAAGGTTACTTTATTAGATTCATTAAATAAAAGAATTAATTTCTTAAATCTAGTAATAGAAAAATTAGAATTAAAGAATATTATAACTATTCATTCAAGAGCTGAAGATGGAGCAAGACAAAAAAATCTTAGAGAAGCATTTGATATAGCAACATCTAGAGCAGTTGCTAATATGAGTGTTTTATCAGAATTTTGTTTACCATATGTTAAGGTTAATGGTCATTTTATAGCGTTAAAAGGCCCATCAGTAGAAGAAGAAATCAAAGAAGGAAATAAGGCTATAAATACATTAGGAGGACAACTATTAGATATATGTGAAGTTGAAATTGAAGATACTGAATTAAAGCATAACTTAGTTGTTGTTAAGAAAGTAAAGGAATGTCCTAAGACATATCCAAGGAAAGCAGGTAATGTTACTAAAAAGCCTATAAAATAGTATAATTATTACCTTTGGATTTCTTATACAATCTTATTATAATAAAGATCGATTTATATTTTATTAATTATTGATTAAAATTATAGTATTATGCGATAATGTCAACTAATTTATATTATAAAATAATCAAAAAGTAAAGGAAAAATATAGATATTTTAGAATATAAATGATATGATTTTGATATTAAGATTGTCAATTAACTTAATAGGGGATGGGTTGAGATACATGAATAATGAAATAATTAAGATAGATATAGATAGGATAGTTCCTAATTTATATCAACCACGTAAATATTTTAATGAACAGGCAATTGAAGAGTTATCACAGTCAATAAAACAATATGGAATTATACAACCAATAACAGTTAGAAAAATTGGCGAAACTTATGAACTTGTAGCAGGAGAGCGTAGATTAAGAGCTGCTAAAGTAGCTCAGTTGGATGTAGTTCCATGTAATATAGTAGATATAACTGATTCAGAATCTGCAGAAATAGCATTATTAGAAAATCTTCAAAGAGAAGATTTGAATTATATTGAAGAAGCAGAAGCATATAGTAATTTAATTAATGATCATAATTTCACTCAAGAAGATTTAGCTAAAAGAATAGGTAAGAAGCAATCTACTATAGCTAATAAGTTAAGGTTATTAAAGTTAGATTCTAAGGTAAGACAAATGTGTCTTGAAAATGGTTTAACAGAAAGACATTCTAGAGCACTTTTAAGTTTGCCTACTGCCAAGCTTCAATTAAAAGTTGTTTCTAAAGTTGTAAAAGATGGACTTAATGTAAAGAAGACAGAAGAATTAATTAATAAAGAATTACTTAAATTAGCAGGAAAACAGTTAAATAAAAAAAGAACTAACATAAAAGCTACTTTACCAGCTAAATTATATGTAAATACTATAAAACAAGTATTTAAAAAGTTTGATATACCAGCTGAATATAATTGTAAAGATTCAGATGAATTTATAGAAGTAACTGTTAAGATTCCTAAAAATAATAAGTAATACTTAGTTACATTATTATTTATTTATGACTTTTTAGTCTTAATAGTATATAAACTTAGAAAAAAATTATTTTTTCAAGTTTATATGCTATTTTTTTGCTACAATGTTCTTTTATTATTTATTGAATATATATATAATGTTAATATGGGAGAGGGGGTGTAGGCTCTTATAGGGCTTAATTATGAAAACAATTTGTGTTTTTAATCAAAAAGGTGGAGTTGGGAAAACAACTACTAATATAAATTTATGTGGCTATTTAGCTATGTCAGGATATAAAGTTTTAACAATAGATATTGATCCTCAAGGAAATACTACAAGCGGGCTTGGATTAGATAAAAGAAATCTTAATGTTTCTATGTATGATGTTTTAACAACAGACATATCTATGAAAGAGTCAATAGTAAGAACTGACTTAGTTGAAAATTTATTTATAGCACCTTCTACTATGGAGCTTGCAGGAGCAGAGATAGAAGTTATAGGAAAAGAAAATAGAGAAAATATAATGAAAACTAAGTTAAAAGAAATTGAAACTGAATATGATTATGTGTTGATAGATTGCCCTCCATCATTAGGACTATTAACTATAAATGCATTAACATGTTCAGATTCTGTTTTAATTCCTATTCAATGTGAATTTTATGCACTAGAAGGTGTAAGTCAGTTAGTTAATACTATTCAATTAGTTAAAAAGTCTTTAAATAAAAAATTAGAAATTGAGGGTGTAGTCATGACTATGTATGACTATAGAACAAATCTTAGCAATGAAGTATTTAATGAAGTAAAAAAATATTTTAAAAGTAAGGTGTATGAAACAACTATTCCAAGGAATATAAGACTTGCAGAAGCACCTAGTTTTGGTTTACCTATTATGTTATATGATGATAAATGTAAAGGTGCAGAAGCGTATGTTAAATTAACTAAAGAATTTTTATCTAAACAGGAATAGGGGGATTTTAAATGGCAAAGAAGTTCGGATTAGGTAAAGGTCTGGGAGCACTTATACCAGATGAAGTAGAAGAAAATGTTAAGCAAGAAACTACTAAAGATAATAAATCAAACAATATATTAATATCATTAAATAAAATAAAAAGTGATAAAGAGCAACCAAGAAAAGCATTTGATTCAGAAAAAATAATTGAACTAGCTCAATCTATAAAACAACATGGTATAATACAACCATTGATAGTAAGACAGATAGATAAAAATGAATTTGTAATTGTAGCTGGTGAAAGAAGATGGAGAGCTGCTAAAATAGCAGGATTAAAAGAGTTACCATGCATAGTCATGGATATAAGTGATAAAGATATATTAGAAATATCTTTAATTGAAAATATTCAAAGAGAAGACTTAAATCCAATTGAAGAAGCATTAGCTTATAAAAAATTACTAGAAGATTTTAAAATAACACAAGCTGAGTTAAGTAATAGAATAGGAAAATCTCGAGTTACAATTGCAAATACTATGAGATTAATTAATTTAGATGAAAGAGTTCAACAATATTTAATTGAAGGAATTATCACTGAAGGTCATGGTAGAGCGTTACTTTCAATTGATAATAATGATTTACAGTGTGAATTTGCTCAAAAAGTTATTGATAATAAGTTATCTGTTAGAGAATTAGAAAGATTAATTAAAAATATAAATAGTAAAAAAGAAAATAAGGAAACGGTAAAAGAATTAAATCCTTATTATAAAGATTTACGTAATCAACTACAAAATTATTTTGGCACTAAAGTAAATATTCTAGATAAAAAGAATAAAGGAAAAATAGAAATAGAATATTATTCTGAAGAAGATTTACAAAGAATTTTAGACATTATTAATATACAGTAAAATGTTTCACGTGAAACATTTAGTGAAAGGAATGACCTAGTTGGAAAAATTATTTGGAATAATTAATCAAATGACACCATACCTAATTATAGTTATGATGCTTATAATTGTTTTATTATTTATTTTAATTTTTATATTAATCAAGTCAATAAACAAACTAGAGAGTAAATATAGAAGATTAATGAGAGGCACAAATGGTAAAAATTTAGAAGAAATGCTTATTGAAAAGCTAGATAGTATTGATGATATTAGAGAAACAGCAGAAAATACATTAAATGAATGTAATAAGTTAGAAACAAAAATAAAGGATTGTGTTCAAAAAGTTGCTATAATGAGATATAAGGCTTTTGAAAATGTAGGAAGTGATTTGAGTTTTTCTATTGCTATGTTAGATGATCATAATGATGGAATAATATTAACTGGAATTTATGCAAGAGAAGAAAGTACAACATATGCAAAACCAATTGATAAAGGAATATCAAGATATGATCTTTCAGAAGAAGAACTTTATGTGTTAAATGAAGCTGCTAATAAGTATCAGAATGAATCAAAAAAATAATTTGTAGTATTATAAAGAACTAGTTTAAAGTAATTATATTTTAAACTAGTTCTTTTGTTTATTAAGAATATATGATTTTAAAATATAAAAGTTATATTTGAATCAGATTAATTTAAATTGATAATAATTAATATAAATATTTTTTGTAAATATATTAATTATTATACTTTACCATTCTTTTATTTAAAGTTTAGTATTAATTATTATATGGAAAAGATATAACATGATTATTTTCAGCGGTATATATGGTATTAGATTTTGTTTTTAATGCAAAATGATAAATAGCTTTGGAGATTATATCTGCAATCATTGTAACAGTGTATAATCTAGTATTTTGTAAAACTAAAAAATCAAAGTTACTTGAAATATTAACTATACCAGTTATAGAAATATCACCAACTGGTGGAAGCTCTTTATTTAAAGCTTTCCCAGGATAGAGTGGTTTTTTATCTATAAAAATTTTACCAATATTATTTATTTTACCTAAGCAAGAATCTATTGCAATGATAAATGGATTATTAAATTTGTTATCTATTTCATCTATTTTTTGTATTAAATTTTTTGAATGAATTGGATTTTTTAAAGTTCCATATATGTGAATATTATCATAAGATAAAAATTTTAATTTATATCCTACTAAAGGGCCTAAGCAATCCCCAGTTGATCTATCGGTACCTATACATAAAAATACTATATTTCTTTTTTGATTTAGCACAGGTTTTAATTGTGATAGTAAATAATTATATATCTTTATATATGAAGTAGATATACTAGAATCTACAACAAGTAAATTTTCCATACAAAACCTCCTTTAAAAGAAATTATTTCCTTTAAAATAAAGTTTTATTCAGAATTCTTAGTAATATTTAAGTTGTAAATTGAAGAGTTATTTTATAGGGGAGGAATTTATATTCTTAAAATACTAATATAGATATTAGAATGAAAGAATATACTATAGTAATAATCAGGATTAAATAAGATAATCCGAATTAGGATTATCTTATTTAAAATACAAAAATAATTGAATTTAATAAAGAAGTGTAAAAAATTATTATATAAGACATTTCTATAGGTTTAAATGTATGATTTTTATAGTTACATAAGTAAGCTAAATGTATTTATTTTTGGCAATTTTATTTAGAATATTCAAAGTATAGTCTATTTCTTTAATAGAAGTAAAATGACTTATACTAAGACGTATTGTTCCACTTGGGTAAGTTCCAATTGTTTTGTGTGCCAGTGGTGAACAGTGTAAGCCTGTTCTAGTTTTGATATTATTACAATCTAAATAATAACCAGCTTCTGAAGTATCTAAATTATTTAGATTTATTGATACACAAGTAGTAGAATTATTTCCTGTAGTATCTCCATATACATTTAAGTTATTTATATTCATTAGACCTTGCAATAAATGTTTTAGTAAATAATTATTATGTTCATATATATTATTTATTCCAATTGAATTTATATATTTAATTCCTTCAGCTAATCCAACAATTCCTGGCATATTTAATGTTCCAGATTCAAATTTATCTGGTAAAAAATCAGGTTGAGTTAGTAAATATGATGAACTACCAGTACCACCTTGGATAAAAGAATTACATGATTCATTTAATTTATTATCTAATATAAATCCACCTATTCCTTGAGGACCAAGTAAACTTTTATGTCCAGTAAAACAAATAGCATTGGCATTGAGTTCCTTCATGTTAATATCAATTACGCCTGCACCTTGAGATGAATCTATAATAAAAAATATGTTATGCTTTTTACAAATTTCTCCTATAGGCTTTAAATCTTGAATTGATCCAGTAACATTTGAAGCTTGAGTAATTACTATAAGTTTTGTATTAGATTTAATTTTACTTTCAAAATCAGTAGGATTTATAAAGCCTAATTTATTTGCGTTTACTATATCTACTTCTACATTTAAATCTTCTTTTACATGAAACAAAGGTCTTATTACAGAATTATGTTCCATAGAAGAAGTAATAACATGATCACCAGATTTTAAAATACCTTTAATAAGAGTATTTAAAGAGGTGGTTACATTATTAGTGAATATAACATTTTGACAGTTATCGAATCCAAAAAAACTACAAACGGTTTCTCTAGCATCGTAAAGTAATTTATTACTTTTTATTGAATTATTATAATTTCCTCTTCCAGAATTACCACCTATATTAACCAGGTAGTTATACATTGCATCAACAACTTGTTTTGGTTTAGGAAAAGTTGTTGCTGAATTATCTAAATAAACTTCCATACTAAAAATTCACCTCTAAAAAATAAATTTTAACAATCCCCATATAATAAATACTATACTTAATAGGAAAAGAAAATAATTTAGGATCTTTGATGTCTTTTTTGAAAAATCATCTTTGCACATTTTTATGCCTTTTATACTTAATATATTAAGTATAAAAAACCAAGTCAAACTTCCTAAAATCATTGATATTAGAGCAAAGCTGAAATAAACTCGTCCATGCAATCTCCATACACTTAAGATTGTACCACTTAAAGCAATCCATAATGAAGGGGTTGTTGGATTCAAAAAAGTTATAAAGAATCCAGCTAAGAAACTATTAGAAGAACTTGAACTTATATTAGATCTAGTGTTAAGTTTATTAGAGCATTTGTTATTACATATATTATTAAAAAATAGTAAAACAAATCCGGAAACAATCCAAAATAATCCTTCAAATTTTCTATTGTTACTTAATATATTAAATAATCCTAAATTTATTATTATTATATAAAAAAGATCTGCAGATACTGCACCCAGTGATACTTTATAACCTTCACGAAATCCATGTGATATCGATCGATTAATAGCTTCTAATCCAGAGGGACCTAAAGGAATGGCAGATACAAATCCAGTCATAAAACCTATTAATAATGGTTTGAAAATCATAAATAAGTATAACATTTAATTCTCCCTTTAATTTTAGTCATATATAATTATAATGTAATATAACAAATTAATCATTAAAATTAAGTATATAATTCAAATTAGCTATATTAATTAGTAAGCATTTGTATATGTATAAGTAAAATTATATTAATTTATAGATGAATTATTAGAAATTTTACATAAAATTTTAGAAGTAAAGATTTATGCAGTTAAATGCGAAAATATTAATGATTAAATCATAATCAAATAAAGATAATTATTTAAAGAATTTTACAATTGAATTAAGTATTATATTATATATTTATTAATTATTAAAATTAGATATAATATAAAGTATAAAATAATAAAAAATAGGTAGGTGTAAAATGAGTTACTACATAATAGTTTTTAAAAATACTTTTGATGCTATGGCAGCAGAAAAATCTTTACAGGAAAGTAGGTATGAATTTAGAATAATGCCTACTCCAACATCTATAACTCAAAGTTGTGGAATATGCGTTAGAATTAATGAAAAGGAAGCAATAAAAAGAATAATTGAAGAAAATAAATTTGAATATAAAAGTATATATTTAAAAGATAATAATGGTTATATTTTAACTTAATATTTTAAAAATACGGGAGTGCTAATTTAATGATTAACTATTTGATAAAATTTAATTGGGGTCGAGATGAATTTAAATTAGGTAATATATCAATAAAATTAAGCAATATTGATATGTTAGTAAATAAATCATTAACAATATTAGGGATATTAATATTAATGTATATATCTATAAAAATAGGAAACTACTTAATAAAAAATTTCGTTGAAAGACAAATAAAAAGTAATACAAGATTATCTTTACACTCACAACGTGCCAAAACACTTGGAGAAGTTTTAAAAAGTGTTTTAAAATATGCAGTTTATTTTATAGGAATTGCAAGCATAATATCTACATTATTTAGTAAAATGTTATTTACATTTGCTAGTATGGGTGGATTAGCTGTTGGATTTGGTGCTCAAAGTTTAGTTAAAGATTTAATAAATGGATTTTTTATATTATTTGAAGATCAATTTGGAGTTGGGGATCATATAACAGTAGGAACATTTAGTGGTATAGTTGAAAGTATAGGAATTAGGACTACTATAATAAAAGATTTTACAGGAGATCTTCATTCTATCCCAAATGGTGCTATTATTGAAGTTACAAACCATTCAAGAGGTAATATAAGATTTTTAGTTGATGTAGATATTGCATATGAAGAAAATATAGATGATGCAATTTCAATAATAAAAGAAATTTGTTATGATTTTGAACAAAATAATGAAGATGTGGCAGAACCTATTGAAGTATTAGGGGTAAATGCTTTAAATGACTCTAGTGTTACAATTAGAGTAGTTGGAAAGAGTAAACCTCTTAAACAATGGGAAATGGAAAGGGAATTGAGAAGATTAATAAAATTAAGATTAGATGAAGAAGGTATTGAGATACCATATCCTAAAACTCAATTAGTAAACTCTAATACTAATATAGGAAAGGAGGATTTATAATGATAGAAACATTTGAACTTGGTGATATAGTAAAAATGAAAAAACAACATCCTTGTGGTTCATATGAATTTGAAATTATTAGATTAGGGGCAGATATAAAGATAAAATGTACAGGATGCGGTAGAATAGTAATGCTTCCTAGAAATAAATTTCAAACAAGAGCAAAAAAAGTAAAAAAAATCGAGGAATAATATAAAAAGTAAAAAAAACTTGAATTAATGATTTTACACTGATATAATTAGAAATTGAAATCCCTGCTGTGTGAATAGCACAGCCGTTAGTCCAAAGGAGGTGAAAATGATGAGAAAGTATGAAACTATATTTATACAACATCCATCATTCGATGAAGAAACTGTAAAAGCAAATATCGAAAAGTTCAAAGGTGTTATAGAAAACGGTGGAGGAACTATTGAAAATGTTGATTTTTGGGGTAAGAGAAAGCTTGCTTATGAAATTTCAAAAGTTACTGATGGTTACTACACTTTAGTTAGCTTTAATGCAGGTACTGAATTACCAAAAGAATTAGACAGAGTATTCAGAATTACTGATGGTATAATCAGACATATCATTGTTAGAGAAGAAGTTTAGGGTGGTGTTTTAAATGAACAAAGTAGTTTTAATCGGAAGATTAACTAAAGATCCAGAACTAAGATTTACTCCTGGTGCTGGAGCAGCAGTAACTACCTTAACATTAGCAGTTGATAAGTACAATTCTAAATCTGGTCAGAAAGAAGCAGACTTTATTCCTATAGTTGTATGGGGAAAACAAGCTGAAAATACTGCGAATTACATGAGTAAAGGTAGCCAAATGGCTATAAGTGGTAGAATTCAAACCAGAAATTATGAAGCGAAAGACGGAACTAAGAGATATGTTACAGAAGTAGTTGCTACAGAAGTTCAATTTTTAAGTAAGTCAAATGCTTCAGGAAATGTTGGAGCCAATTATGGTAACAACGCTGAATATTCATCATCAAATAATCCATTTGATGATATGAAATTTGAAGAAGACATAACTCCAGTAGATGATGGAGATATGCCATTCTAATTTAGGTAAGGAGGTAATAACATGGGCAGAGAAGATAATAGAAGATCTGGCGGAAGAGGCAGAAGATCTAAAAGAAAAGTTTGTGCTTTTTGTGTAGATAAAGCTGAGTCAATTGATTATAAGGATATAAACAAGTTAAGAAAGTATGTTACTGAAAGAGGTAAGATACTTCCAAGAAGAATTTCTGGAACTTGTGCTAAACATCAAAGACAATTAACAGATGCTATTAAGAGAGCAAGAAACATAGCTTTATTACCATTCACAACTGAATAGTAATAAATTACTCCCCTGAGAAATCAGGGGTTTTTTATTATACAGAATTTTTAAGTTAAGCTTATTTATAACTATATATAAATATTTGGAAAAATAATACAAATAAATGTGTATATACCTTGCATTAGTATGTAAAAAAATTTAAAATAATTATACAGGGGTGGGAAATGTGAGGTGATCATAAATGAAAAAAGATGAATTAAATATAATGACTAGTGTTAAAATAATAGAAAATTTAAAAGCTCAATTATTATGTATTATAGGAGAATTTTTCCGATTATTAACAAAGGGAAGTAATGTTACTCGCAATTCTATATTAGATTGTATTTCAGGAGCAATTAGCATATTATATGTTTTAGCAGAAAAACTAGGATATTCTTTTGCAGAGGTAGATCATGTTATGAAAGAAAATCTAGAATTAGGAATTAGAGCTGAAGATGAAGTTGAAAGAGATGGGAAAAGCTTAAGTAAACTTAAGACATATATAAATAATAGAAGAGATTAACAATAAATTTAGGAGGCTTTTTTATGAATAAAGTAACAACTATTGAGAGGTTACTTAAGCCGATTATATTAATTTTACTTTCATTAATTTTATATTATTTTAATTATCAAGGAGTAGCATTAATAATTTTTTTAGTTTATTTAGTGGATAATTTTTATCAATTAAATTATTATTGGAAGAAAGATAATGATATTGATGAATTTATTAAAAAACTTAATAAGGGTATAGAGAGTAATATATTTCAATTTGTACATCCTCTAGCTTTAATTAAAAGAAATGGTGATATTGTATGGAGCAATTCTATATTTATTGAATTGGAATCTAAAGAAGAATCATCGAATAAGAATATTTTGAGTATAGCTAGGGGTATAAATTTAGTACGTATATTAAATGATAAAGAAACCTTACATCAAAGACTTAAGATAAAAGGTAAGTTATATGATACTTATGCAACTAAAATTAATATAGAAAGTATTGAAGAATTATTTTTAGTTTATTTTAATGATGTAACTGAAATAATAGGATATGAAACAACTAAAGAAAGTGTTATGTTAATAGAAGTTGATAATTTTGCAGAAGCATTAGAAACAACAGAAGAAAGTAATAGGCCTTTGTTAGTTGCAGAAATAGAAAGAACTATAAATGCATATGCTAATAATTTAAAAGCGATGATAAAAAAATATGATACTAATAAGTATGTTTTATCTATTCAAGATAATTTTATAAAAAAGCAAATTGATGAGAAATTTAAAATATTAGATGAAATTTCTAAAATAGATAAGGGAAATAAAATTGAAATTACTTTAAGTATTGGTGTTGGTAGAGGTGGAATATCTCCAGCTGAAAATGATAAATATGCTAATACTGCTAAGGAATTAGCTTTAGGTAGAGGCGGAGATCAAACTGTTGTTAAAAGTAATGATGATATAAAGTTTTTCGGTGGTAATACTAAAGAAATAGAAAAAAGAACAAGGGTTAGAGCTAGGGTTGTAGCACATGCTTTAAATGAACTTATATTTGCAAGTAGCAATGTTTATATTGTAGGTCATAAGAATCCTGATATGGATTGTTTTGGAGCTGCTATTGGTTTAGCAAGTGTTATTAAACAATTGGGTAAATCATGTAATATTGTATTACAAAATGATACAAATGCAATAGAGTATTATTTAGATAATTTAATGAAGGATCCTAAATATGATGATTTATTTATATCAACAGAAAGAGTGAAAAATGATTTAGATGATGATTCATTGTTTATAATAGTAGATGTTCACAATAAGAGCTATGTATCTGATTTAGAATTAGTTATGAAAGCTAAGAAAAAGGTAATCATAGATCACCATAGAAGAAGCCCTGATATGATTGAAGGCGATATATTAAATTATATAGAAGTATATGCATCATCCACTTCAGAGATGGTTACTGAAATGATTCAATACATGGTTGACAAACCTAAACTAGCTAGAATTGAGGCTGAGGGTTTGTTAGCAGGTATATTTATGGATACTAAAGGATTTTTATTTAAAACTGGAGTAAGAACATTTGAAGCAGCATCATTTTTAAGAAAATCAGGTGCTGATACTATTGAAATTAAGAAAATATTTAGTGATGATCTAGAAAATTATCTACTTATTGCTGAAACAATAAAATCTGCAGAGGTAAATGATAATATAGCTATTGCAATATGCCCTGAAAATGTGGATACTGTAATTGTAGCAAAATCTGCTGATGAACTTTTAAATATATCTGGTATAAATGTTTCGTTTGTTTTAGCACAAATAAATAATGATATATATATAAGTGGAAGATCAACAGGAGATATAAATGTTCAAGTGATTCTAGAAACTCTAGGGGGTGGGGGACACATGAATATTGCTGGTGCAAAAGTATCAGATGCTAATACTGAGGATGTCGTTTATGACTTAAAAGAAGCAATAAAAAAATATATAAAGGTGGGAGATTAATAATGAAAGTTATTTTATTACAAGATGTTAAAAAGATAGGTAAAAAAGGTGAAGTTATAGAAGCTTCAGATGGATATGCAAGAAATTTTTTATTTCCTAGGAAATTAGCTCAAGAAGCTACTGCTGCTAACATGCATATTTTAAATAATAAAAAAGAAAATGAAAGAAAGAAAAAATTAGCTGAAATAGAAGCAGCTCAAAAGTTAGCTGGAGAATTAAAAGGAAAAGAAATAACAATAAAAACTAAAATAGGTGAAAACGGAAAATTATTTGGAGCTATTACTAGCAAAGATGTTTCTGCATTAATAAAAACTCAATATAATGTTGAAATAGATAAGAAAAAAATAGTAATGGATACAATAAAATTAGCAGGAAATTATGAAGTAGAAGTAAAATTATATCCTGAAGTTAGCACAAAAATGAAGGTAAATATAATTCCACAATAATAAGGAGGATTTGTTTTGAAATCAAATGAAGAAACAAACTTATTAAATAGTATAATGAGTGGGAATTTATCAACAGAAGCTCAAATAGATGCTTTATTTAATGTAACTAAAAATATTTTAGATAAAGGGGCATTTAGATCTAGAGTTGTTAGATTTAAATTAGATAAGTATGTAAAATCAAAAGATAATTGTGATAAAGTATTTGCTTTAAAAACTATATTATCTGAGGGCGAAAAAAAAGGAATTCCTAAAGAAGAGGATTTAGAACAAGAAATTAAGATCGTAATAGATTTAATTGTAAATGAAATTGCCAAAAAATATGTTCAAAACAAAATAGAAATGAAGGTTGAACAGGCAATAATGGAGAAACAAGAAAAATATATTGATGAAGTAAGATTATCTGTGATTAAAAAGCAAAAGGGTGTTGAAAATAATAATACTAAGGGCAAATTAAATAATTTAATTTCTTTAGATCAAAAAGTAACTAGTAAAAACATCATGAGCTTTTTAAGACCAGATAGTTTTGATGAAGTAGTAGGTCAAGAGCGTGCTATTAAGTCATTAATATCTAAGTTATCTTCTCCATATCCTCAACACATTATATTATACGGACCACCTGGAGTTGGTAAGACAACTGCAGCAAGATTAGCTTTAAAAGAAGCAAAAAAATTAAATTTTACTCCATTTGATGATGAATCAAAATTTGTTGAGGTAGATGGAACTACTTTAAGATGGGATCCAAGAGAGATAACTAATCCTTTATTAGGATCGGTACATGATCCTATATATCAAGGAAGTAAGAGATATTTATCAGAAGCAGGAGTACCTGAACCAAAGCCAGGATTAGTTACTGAAGCACATGGAGGAGTATTATTTATAGATGAAATAGGAGAATTAGATCATATATTACAAAATAAGCTTTTAAAAGTTTTAGAAGATAAAAGAGTAGAATTTTCATCTTCATATTATGATCCTGATGATGAATCAACTCCTAAATATATAAAGTATTTATTTGATAATGGTGCACCAGCAGATTTTGTATTAATTGGTGCTACGACAAAGAGTCCAAGTGAAATAAATCCAGCACTAAGATCTAGAGCAACTGAGGTTTATTTTGAACCATTATCTTCTGATGATATAGAACTTATAGTTAAAAAAGCTGCTGAAAAGTTAAATGTTACTTTAGAAGAAGGTGTTGCTAAGAAAATTAGTAACTATACATTTGAAGGTAGAAAAGCAGTTAATATATTAACAGACGCTTATGGATATGCATTATACATAGAAAAGCAAGATAAAGATAATGTTGAAATAAAATTAGAATATTTAGATGAAGTATTATCTGTTGGAAGATATGTTCCTTTTGAAGTTTTTGATACTACTGAAGAATATGAAATAGGTCATATTTATGGCTTAGGTGTAAGTGGATTTTTAGGTTCAACTATTGAAATTGAAGCAAATGTTTTTGAAGCTAAAAAGAAAGGTGCTGGAGTAGTAAGATTTAATGAAACAGCAGGTTCTATGGCTAAAGATTCAGTGTTTAATGCAGCTTCAGTTATAAGAGCTATAACTGATAAAGATATAAAAGATTATGATATACATGTTAATGTTATAGGTGGAGGAAAAATTGATGGACCATCAGCAGGGGTTGCAATTACATTATGTATAATAAGTGCATTATTAAAGAAACCTATAAAACAAGATATAGCAGTAACAGGTGAGATATCTTTAAGAGGAAAAGTAAAACCTGTAGGTGGAATATTTGAAAAGATTTATGGAGCTAGAAGAAAAGGTATTAAGAGAGTTTTAGTTCCTAAGGATAATGAAAAAGAAATCCCTATGGGGCTTAAAGACGTAGATGTTAAAGCGGTAAGTACTATAGAAGAAATTATGGATATTGTTTTTGAATAATGAAATAGGCTTCCTTGAATTAGGAAGCTTATTTTAAATTAAAACTTTAAATCAAAGTTTATATTAATTTTTATTAAATTTGAAAAAGGAGGATTGTTTTTTGGAGTCACAAGTTATGAGAACTTTACCTCAAAGCATAGAAGCTGAACAATCGGTTATAGGTTCTATGATTATAGATAAATCTGCTATAGCTAAAGTTTTAGAAACTTTAGAAGAAGAAGATTTTTATAGAGATGGTCATAAGATAATTTTTAGAACTATATTAGATATGTTTAGAAAAGATATGGCTGTAGATTTAGTTACTCTTTTAGAAAATCTAAAAAGCACAGAGATGCTTGAAAGAGCTGGTGGAGTAACATATATAACAGAAATAAGTGCTTCAGTTCCCACTACTGCTAATTTATCTTCTTATATAAAAATAGTAGAAGAAAAATCAGTTTTAAGAAGACTTATAAAAGCCTCAACCTCTATAATAGAAGCTAGCTATAACAATCAAGGTGAAGTTGAAGATGTATTAGATGGTGCTGAAAAAAGGATTTTTGATATAGCTGAAAAGAAAACATCGAAAGATTTTGAACCATTAAGTGATGTATTAGAAAGAGGTTTTCTTGAAATAGAAAGACTTTTTAATAATAGAGGAGAAATTACAGGTGTAGGATCTGGATTTGCAGATTTAGACGCAAAAACATCAGGCTTCCAAAAGGGTGATATGATTCTAATTGCGGCTAGACCATCTATGGGAAAAACTACTTTTGCATTAAATATAGCTGAGTATGCAGCATTAAGAGAGGGGAAAAGTGTAGTTGTATTTTCTTTAGAAATGTCAAAAGAACAATTAGCTTATAAGCTGCTTTGTTCTGAAGCTAATGTTGATATGTTAAGACTTAGAACCGGTGAATTAGATGATAAGGATTGGGAGAACATAGCTAGAGCTACAGGACCTTTATCTAAAGCTAAAGTATATATAGATGATACTGCTGGGGTTTCAGTAATGGAAATGAGATCTAAATGTAGAAGATTAAAAATGGAATATGGTATAGATTTAATAGTTATAGACTATTTACAACTTATGTCTGGAAGTTCAGGAAGTGATAATAGACAACAAGAAGTATCAGAAATATCAAGATCTATAAAAGCATTAGCTAAGGAAATGGAATGCCCAGTTATAGCATTATCACAATTATCCCGTGCTCCAGAACAAAGAGCAGATCATAGACCGATGTTATCAGATTTAAGAGAATCAGGATCTATAGAACAAGATGCTGACCTTGTTATGTTCTTATATAGAGATGAATATTATAATAAGGAAACTGAGGATAAGAATATTGGTGAATGTATAATAGCTAAGCAAAGAAATGGTCCAGTTGGAACAGTAAAACTTGCATGGCTTGGTCAATACAGTAAATTTGGAAATTTAGATGTTATTCATAGAGAATAAAATCTAAATTAATATGATTTTTATATTTTAAAGTGGAGAGAAGAGAGATACTATTATTTAGATTTTTAATTAGAATTACTTGACTTGTGCATTGATTTAAGAAAATTTACCATTGGTTTATAATTCATATTTTACCAAAAGAAAAATTATATAAAAAAGTAGCATATAAACCTCAAACATGCTAGATTTATTGTTGCAAAACTAAAACCTAAGGAGATTTATATGCCGACAACAATATTAAACCAAAACGAATTTATTAGCAACTATATTTTAGAGTTAAATATTCCATATTCTTCTGCGTTAAAGAATCATATGGTAAATTTAACATCTGGAATAATCGTAACCGAAGGAAATAAGACTATTTCTTCAGCTTACAATAAGATTACATCTAACCGACACAGAAGTACTGGTTCAAGATTCCTAAGTTCATATTCATGGAATCATGAATATGTTACGGAAGAATGCATATTTCATGCAATCTCTGAAATTTCCAATACTTGTGAAGATAGTGATGTTGGATTCCTAATTATTGATGATACCTTGAGTAAGAAAAATACTTCAAGTAAAAAAATTGAAGGTTTAGATTTTCACAATTCTCATGCTGATGGTAACAAACCGAAGTGGTCTCACTGCTTAGTTACATCCCACTATAAGATTAATGATTATTCTATACCTCTGAATTTCAAACAATATCACCGAAAGGAATCTAGTAAAAAGCTATCTAAAAAATTTCTAGATAAAAATGAACTTGCAATGGAACTAATAAATGAATTTGCTCCTGCAACTAAAAACAACTATTTATTAGTTGATTCATGGTATACTTCAGCAAAAATTTTGCTTCACGGTTTAATAAATGGTTGTCACACTATCGGTAGAATAAAATCTAACAGAGTGATATATCCTGCTGGCATTAAAACAAATGTAAAAGAGTTTTCTTCATACATTAGAACTAATGAAACTAGCTTAGTTACCGCTAGTAACAACAAGTACTACGTTTATAGATATGAAGGAAAACTCAACGATATAGAAAATGCCGTTGTACTTATAAGCTGGACTAAAAGTGATTTATCTGATAAGCCAGCATTCATTATAAGTACTGATGTTTCACTTGATAATAAAACAATAATTTCATACTACGAAAAGCGTTGGGATATTGAAGTAAGTTATAGATATCATAAAACAGCTCTTGGTTTTGATGAATTTCAAATTCAATCTTTAGAATCAATACATAGATATTGGAGTATGATATTTTTAACGTATACTTTCCTTGAGCTTTTCAGAGTTAAATATGGTAAATTATATAAATTGAAAAATATCGGTGATGTAATATTACACTTCCGAAACAACTATTTGGTAAAAATAGTTGCTTTTGCACATGAATGTGCAGATAACGGGATTAATCTAGAGTCTACTATTTCCAAATTAGGACTAGTAGCTTAAATTTTTCCTATTTACTGCACAAGTCTAGTAGAATTATTAAATTTAACCTCTCCACTTTTAATTAAATATTAAATATGATTATTTTTATAAATATTTAATTTAGGAATATTAATTTTTATTTGTTTTTTATTTTTAGAAAGAGAGAGTTCATCTATATTAATATTTTCTAAATAGTAGATTCTTTTAAAATTATAATTAATATTATTAGATTCATAAAATTTAAAGATTAGAAAATTATTTTTGTAGAAAACCTCTATAAAATAATTTTTTTCACTAGAAAACAGTATGTCTACATAATAAAAATTACAAGTTTCTTTCAAATTAATTTTAGGAATTTTTGAGTCTAAGGTATTTTTATCTAAAAAGTAGTTTATAAAATCTTCTTTATTTAATAAAGAATTATAACAAAGTAGAGAATCGCTCATCATAGATATTAACCTCCCTTCTAATGTCATTATTATTTTATGAAATAGAAGAGTAGCTATACTATGATTATGGTGGAGAAAAATTTAAAAACAGGTTATGTTTTTAGAAGATGTTTATATTATTAGTGTAAAGTACAAGTGTAGTATTTATTTTGTATTTGATATATTAACATTACCTAAAATATAGTGTAAATATATGATAAAAATAAAAAGAAGGGGGCTAATTTATGAATAGAAAAATAGGTTTTATTGGTTGTGGAAATATGGGTAGTTCTATGGTTGGTGGATTAATAAATTCAAGATCCTTTATGCCTGAAGATATATTTGTTTCTACAAGGACAGAGAATTCAGCAATAAATATAAAGAATAAATTTAATATAAATACTAGTACTAATAATAAAGATGTGGTTAGAAATTCTAATATAATAATTCTGTCTATTAAACCTTATATGTTTGAAGAAGTTATTAATGAAATTAAAAATGATTTAACAGAGGATAAATTAATAATTAGTGTGGCTGCAGGTATTACTATCAGAAAATTAGAGGAGCTAATAAGCAATAAACATAAAATTATTAGAAGCATGCCAAATACACCAGCATTAGTTGGAAAAGCCATGTCAGCTATTTGTCCTAATAAAAATGTAACTAAAGAAGATATGGAATTTTGTGAAAAAATATTTAAAAGTTTTGGAGAATGTGTTGATATAGCAGAAAAAGATTTTCATGCATTTATTGCTTTATGTGGATCTTCTCCAGCATATGTATTTATGTTTATAGAAGCAATGGCTGATGGAGCTGTAAAGTTAGGTATACCTAGAGATAAAGCTTATAAGATGGCAGCTCAAAGTGTATTAGGATCTGCAAAAATGGTTTTAGATACAGAAAGACATCCGGGAGAATTAAAAGATGCAGTTTGTTCACCAGCTGGAACTACAATTGATGCTGTAATTGAATTAGAAAAGTTAGGTTTTAGAAGTAGTATTATTCAAGCTATAGATAAATGCGCAGAAAAGTCTAAAAACATGTAATTTATTATAAAAAATAAATATCTTTTATGAGAATTATTATATATAAGCAAAACTTTGGAGAATTTTATTGCTCCCTCTGTTTTGTGGATAAAAATTTAAATATTTTATGGGGATAACTTTTTTAGATATAATTTGTGGATAAATTTTAAAAAATATATCTGTGGATAAGTTTTCTTATGATTTATTGTGAATAATTTTTAAAAATTAAAGGTATAAATATAATTTTCAAAATTTTTCATATTGAAATATTATTGACAAAATTATATTACGATAATATACTATAAAGCATAACAATGGAGTTAAAAATTGTGATGAATTCGCAGTTTTTTAACTCCTTTTTTTTATATTAATTATAAAAATTTGAAACTTTAAAGCTAGCAATTAAAAGTTTTTAAATTAATAAGTAATATTTAATTTAAAGGGGGAGCTTTTATGGATATTAATTTAGCAGATACTTCGTTTATTATGATTTGTTCGGCATTTGTATTTTTAATGACACCTGGGCTTGCATTTTTTTATGGTGGTATGGAGAGAAGGAAAAATGTTTTAAATACAATTATGACATCATTTTTCATTTGTGGACTTGCCTCTATAATGTGGGTTTTAATAGGTTATTCATTGTCATTTGGTAAAGATTTTCATGGAATAATAGGTGGATTTGATTTATTTGGACTTGTAAATGTAGGTTCAGAACCTAATGCAGCATATGCAAGTAATATACCACAATTACTTTTTGCTATATTTCAAATGATGTTTGCAATAATAACACCAGCACTTATAACAGGATCTTTAGCAGGTAGAATGAAATTTTCATCTTTATTTATTTTTATTACAGTTTGGTCAGTTTTAGTATATTATCCAATGGCTCATATGGTATGGGGTGATGGAGGATTGATTAAAGAGCTTGGTGCGGTTGATTTTGCAGGTGGAAATGTAGTACACATTAGTTCAGGAGTTTCTGGACTTGTAGCTTGCATTATGCTTGGAAAAAGAAGAGGTTATGGAATGATGTCATATAAACCTCATAATATACCACTTGTAGTTCTTGGGGCAGCACTACTTTGGTTTGGTTGGTTTGGTTTTAATGCAGGAAGTGCGTTGGGTGCTGGTTCACTTGCTGTTCATGCATTTATGACAACAAATACTTCAGCAGCAGCAGCTATGCTTTCATGGATGTTAATTGAAAAAATTAAACATGGTAAGCCAACAGTACTTGGTACAGCAACAGGAGCAGTTGTAGGATTAGTTGCAATTACACCTGGAGCAGGATTTGTTCCGATTTGGTCTTCAATTATAATTGGAGCATTAGTTTCACCAATATGTTTCTTATTTATTGGAAAAGTAAAATCAAAATTTGGATATGATGATGCACTTGATGCTTTTGGTTGCCATGGAATAGGTGGAGTTTGGGGTGGAATTGCTACTGGAATTTTTGCAAAAACATCTATTAATCCAGCAGTACAATGGAATGGACTTTTATTTGGAGATACTAGACTTTTTATGGCTCAAATAATAAGCATTATAATAACTATTATATTTTCAGTAATTATGACTTTATTAATTGTAAAAGTTATGAAATTATTTGGTGATATTAGAGTTGAAAGCTATGAAGAAGCTGATGGACTTGATGTTATTGAACATGGTGAATCTGCTTATCCTGCATTTACTGGATTGGATTAAGGAGGAAAATATTATGAAAAGAATAGAAGCCATCATTAGACCTTCAAAACTTGAGGAGATTAAGGAAGCTTTAAAAAGTAAAAATATTAATGGTATAACTATTAATCAAGTTATGGGATGTGGTAATCAATATGGTTGGACTGAATATCATAGAGGTAGTGAAGTGATAACTAATGTATTACCTAAAATAGAAGTAAAAATTGTTGTTGAAGATAATAAAGTGGAAGAAGTTATCTCATTAATTTCAGAAATAGCAAGAACTGGTGAAGTCGGAGATGGAAAAATATTTGTTATAAATATTGAAGAATGTATCAGAATTAGAACTGGTGAAAGAGGCAATAAAGCATTGTAATAAATAAAAGCATCGTAAATTTGTTTGATTTACGATGCTTTTATTTTAAGTCATAATGTGCAGTACAATATGATATAACAGCAATGGAATTTAATTTTCAGGTGTATTCATATGTTTTATCAGAGTCTTAATACATTTATATACAATGTTTTACAACACAAGGGGTATAGGTTAGTCTTGAATCTTTAGAATTATTTATTTTGCAATTTGATTTAATTTCTATTTTACTTATCTTTTTTATGAAATTTTAGAGATTCTTAATAAATATGTATATAAACACTATTTAATGGTTTTATTAATATATATTGATATAATTCTTACAATAGTTCAATTATACGAATTATCTTTTAAAAAATTAAAAAAATATTCGATATTTAGTTGACCATACGAATCTACTTTGCTACTATTTAAAAGGAGAGTTATTTAAAAAAAATAAATATCCAAATATTTTTATATAAAAGCTATTAAAGCTTGTATTTAAGGAGGCAAACAAATGTCAGCATTTATTGTTTTAGGAGCCCAATGGGGAGATGAAGGAAAAGGAAAGATGACAGACTATTTAGCAGAGGAAGCTGAGGTTGTTGTTAGATTTCAAGGAGGTAATAATGCTGGTCATACTGTAGAAGTTGGCGATAAGCAATACAAACTTCATTTAATTCCATCAGGAATTTTATATGATGACAAATTAAATGTTATTGGAAATGGAGTTGTAGTAGATCCTAAAGCTTTATTTGAAGAAATAAATTACTTAGAAGGTGTGGGAGTTAAAGTTACACCAGAAAAATTAATCATAAGTGATAGAGCACAACTTATAATGCCATATCATAAAACATTAGACGTTTTAAAAGAAAAGGCAAGAGGTAAGAATGATATTGGAACTACAGGAAAAGGTATAGGTCCATGTTATACAGATAAATTTGAAAGATGTGGAATTAGAGTTTGCGATCTTATGCATGAAGATGTTTTTAAAGAAAAATTAGAAGAAAATATAAGAATGAAAAATGATTATATTACTAAAGTATTAGGTGGAGAGCCTTTAAACTTTAGTGAAATATTAAATGAATATTTAGAATATGGAAAGAAATTAAGACCGTTTGTTCAAGATACTTCAGTTAAGGTTTATGAAAATATTAAGACAGATAAAACTGTATTATTTGAAGGTGCACAAGGAATGCTTTTAGATATAGATTACGGAACATATCCTTATGTTACATCATCTAATACAACTGCTGGTGGAGTATGTAGTGGAATAGGTATTGGTCCTAGTATGATAACTAATGCAGTAGGAATAACAAAAGCATATACTACAAGAGTTGGTAAAGGCCCATTCCCAACAGAATTATTAGATGAAACTGGAGATTGGATAAGAGAAAAAGGTCATGAATATGGAGTAACAACTGGGAGATCAAGAAGATGTGGTTGGTTAGACTTAGTTATAGTTAAAACAGCTGCAAGAGTAAGTGGATTAACTTCATTAGCTGTTACTAAGATAGATACATTAGCAGGATTAGAAAAATTAAAAGTATGTGTAGGATATAAATTTGATGGAAAAGTTATAGATTACTTCCCAGCAAGTTTAGAAGATCTAGCTAAATGTGAACCAATATATGAAGAATTCGATGGTTGGGATGAAAGTGTAGCTGAAGCTAGAACATATGATGAGTTACCTGAAAATGCCAAGAAATATTTAAATAGAATAGCTGAATTTACAGATACTAAAATTTCTATAATTGGTGTTGGTCCGAAGAGAGAACACACAATAAGAATAGATAGTATATAATAATAAGTATTAATATTATTGACTTTATTTTTAGGATAAAATATAATTCATAGTAGATAATATTTGTATGAATTAAGTTTTATTAATAAGAAGGTGAAAAATATGATAACAAAGGACATGACAATTGGTGAAGTAGTTAAAAATGATCCATCTAAAGCTGAAACTTTAATGAGTTTTGGTATGGGATGTGTTGGATGTCCATCAGCTCAAGCTGAAACAATAGAAGAAGCTGCTATGGTACATGGTCTTAACTTAGACGAATTAATAGAAGCATTAAATAAATAGAGATTAAATATGAAGAGATTGCTATATTTTGTAGCAGTCTTTTTTTATTTTATTTAAATATTTAAACTGTATTGTTTATATATAGGAATAATTTGCAGTATAATATATATTATGTATATAAAGGAAGGGGGATATATTACTAAAGTAAAAAATTTAATTTTACTTTAGTAATGATATAGTTATGGGAAAAGCTTTTAGTAAAAAATATGAGGTAAATTATTATGACGTAGATGCCAATTTAAAATGTAAGCTATCGTCTATTATTAACTATATATGTGATGTTGGTAGTAGGCAGTCTGAATCAGTAGGTGGAGGAGTGGAGTATTGCACAAAAAATAATTGTACATGGGTATTTTACAAATATGATATAAAGATGTACAGATACCCTAAGTTTGGAGAAACTATAAATTTAACAACAGAAGCTATAGGATTTAAAAAATTTTATGGATTAAGAAAATATTATATTAAAGATTCAGAAGGTATTCTAATAGGTGAAGCATTAGCTTTATTTTTCTTAATAAATATTGAAAAAAGAAGACCTGTGAGAATACAAAAAGAGCAATATGAATTCTATGGTGTAGACAACGATTTAGACCATGATGTTTCAATGGAAGATATAGAGAAAGTTAAGGAAGAACAATTTATTAAAGACTTCCAGATAAGATACAGTGATATAGATTCTAATAAACATGTAAATAATGTGAAATATATAGAATGGGCAATTGAGGCAGTACCTCTTGAGACTATAAAGAAATATGAATTAAAGAGAATTAAAGTGTTGTTTGCAAAAGAAACTACTTATGGAAAAACAATATCATCAACAGCAACTTTAAGACAAATAGATGATAATACTTTAAAAACATATCATAAAATAAAAAATGATGAAGGAATAGAAATAACATTTTTAGAAGCAGATTGGGTAAAAAAATAATATTTTAATAAAGTCATATCAAAATATTATTTAGTAATTATAATTTGATATGACTTTATATTTTTTAATTAATTTAATATTATGTTTAATAGTGTTTATATATGCAATAGATAAGTAAAACTGTAACTGGTTTTATAAATATAAAATTTATTTTTCAGCAGCAGATTTACCTGCTAAATATCCTGAGCTCCAAGCCCATTGTAAATTAAATCCACCGCAATCACCATGAACATCAATTATTTCACCACAGAAGAAAAGGTCTTTTATTAATTTTGATTCTAATGTATTATCATCTATTTCTTTAGTATTAACTCCACCTAAGGTAACTTGTGCATTAGAAAATCCGTTAGTTCCAATACATTTAAATTCCCAATTTTTCAATCTTGAAATTAGTATATTTAAATATTTCCAATCTAATTCAGAGCAACAAGAATGAATATCTTTAATCCCTACATCTTTTAAAAGTGTTGAAATCATTTTTTTATTTATTACACCTATTAAACAAGAACATATTTCTCTATAGTTAAAAATAGAAAAATGAGTATATATAAAGTTTTCTACATCTTCTTTGGTTTCATTAGGAAACATATCTACACTTATTTTTATATCTTTCGTTTTATAAAGTGCTTTTGAAGCATAAGAAGATAATTGTAAAATAGGTGGTCCTGATATTCCATAATCAGTAAACAATATTTCTCCTTTTTCTTTTCTAATTACATTACCATCAATTATAATACTTACTTCACCATTAAATTTAATTCCTGATAATGCTTTTAAGTAAGGATAGTCTAATTTAAGTTGTACAATCCCTGGAAGAGGCTCTATTATACTGTGACCTAAAAGTTTACTGAGTTTAAAACCAGATCCATCAGAACCTGTTTTAGGAGCAGATTTACCACCACAGCTTAGAATTAAATTTTTACAACTAAATTCTTTAAATTCTTCATTATTTGTATGAATAACAAATTTTTTTGATTTTTTTATATCTGTAACTTTACAATTTGGGTATAAAGGAATATTTTTGTCATTTAAAGACATTCTTAATATGTCTACTACAGAAGAAGCTTGAAGTGATTTAGGAAACATTTTTCCATTTTCAAGTTCTACAAGAGGTAAACCTAATGATAAAAATAAGTTTTTTGTATCTTCTACTGTAAATTTATCTAAAGTTTTAGTGAAAAAATTATTATTTTCACTATGAAAATTAATAAATGGAGAACAGATATTATTGTTAGATATATTACATCTACCGTTTCCAGTAGTAAGAATTTTTTTACCGATTCTATCAGTTGCTTCTATTATAGCTACATCTTTTCCTAGATCTTTAGCTATTATTGCAGCAATTAATCCTGAAGCTCCACCGCCAATAATTATTAAATCATGATGAGTCATATGTAATCTCCTTATATTGAATGAATTATAAAGTAATACTTATATAATTATTTTCTAAAGTACTTAAATAAATTCTAACATAGTAATATAAATCTTAAAAGTAAGGAATAATAAACATTAAGACAAGGGTTAATTAAATCTATATTATTATTTTAATATGATTGTTAAATTATATGGATTAAAGATTTATTTAAAAATAATTAACGAAGTGGTGATTTTAACTGTGAAAGCAAAAATTATTAATAAAGAATTAGAAGATTTTGAAGCAACTTTTGAAATTAGAAGAATGAATTTTGATCAAGCTTTAATAAATTATCCTACAGGAAGTGGTTTAAAAACTTTTAAATTAAAAGATTTAGAATTAATACCTGAAAATAAAGTTGATAAATTTCTTATAGAGAATAGACAATTTTTAAAAATTAAATTAACAAAAGGAATATCTATTTTCTTTTATATGGCATTACTTGAATCTTTAGAAGATGAAATAGATGAAAAATTAGTAGAATTAAATGTATTAAAAGACAAATATAAGATAAATAGGAGAGGTATTTGGGAAAAGGAAATATTAATATTGGTAAACAATAAGTTTCCTATAGAGGTATTATCATCAGGACAAAACTTTAAAAAAGAAGGATATAATATAATTATTAATAAAATTTCTGAAGAAAATTTTTTAAATATTTGTTTTAATGAAATAAGTAAAGTTGAAAAAGAAATAGAACACAGAAATAGGATGTTATCAGGGTTTGGGAAGGCTATTAGTGCATTAAAGGCTAAGGATAAAAATGAGCAAAAATTATTGATTTAATACTAAGTAAAAATATAATAATAAAAAAATTTTAAAAATGTGTTGACACACAATATAAAATTATGTATTATAGTCTATGTGGTCGGGAACACGGTCACGAAAAAAGAAAAATCAAGGCTCCTTGGTCAAGCGGTTAAGACACCACCCTTTCACGGTGGTAACAGGGGTTCGATTCCCCTAGGAGTCACCATTTTTATCTTATGGGCGCATAGCTCAGCTGGGAGAGCATCTGCCTTACAAGCAGAGGGTCACAGGTTCGAGCCCTGTTGTGCCCACCATAAGATGGCTCAGTAGCTCAGTTGGTTAGAGTGCCGGCCTGTCACGCCGGAGGTCGAGGGTTCGAGCCCCTTCTGAGTCGCCAATTAAATTAGCTGGCATGGCTCAACGGTAGAGCAGCTGACTTGTAATCAGCAGGTTGTAGGTTCGATTCCTATTGCCAGCTCCATTTAAACAAAACAAATTAATATGGCTCCTTGGTCAAGCGGTTAAGACACCACCCTTTCACGGTGGTAACAGGGGTTCGATTCCCCTAGGAGTCACCATTTTTATCCTTATGGGCGCATAGCTCAGCTGGGAGAGCATCTGCCTTACAAGCAGAGGGTCACAGGTTCGAGCCCTGTTGTGCCCACCATAAAAACTTAACATGGCTCAGTAGCTCAGTTGGTTAGAGTGCCGGCCTGTCACGCCGGAGGTCGAGGGTTCGAGTCCCTTCTGAGTCGCCAACAAACTCTAGTTTTACTAGAGTTTTTTATTTTTCAAAGTCAATAACTACTTAATATATATATAAATAGCTTCTAAAATTAATAGAAGCTATTTTTTTATTTGTTTTTTTGTAGATTTTTTTTAATTCTTATATCTTCTGAATAGAATTTACAAAGTTTAAAATCACCAAGTAATCTAGAAGCTATTCTTTCTGTATATTGTTTTGTTATACCTGGTAATGTTAAATTGGTAGAAATAAGCATTTTTTTCTTATTTAAGATTCTCTTATTAATAATGTTAAATAATTCTGTTATAGAAAATTCATTTAAATGTTCTGCCCCCAAATCATCAATTATTAATAAATCACAATTTAAAAGCAGTTCGCTTAAGTTATAATTATTATTAAATCTTATCTCACTTAAGTTTTTAATTAATTCGTCAGAAGTTTTATATACTACAAGATAGCCTTTATCTAATATAGCTTTTGATAAACAATATGATAAATAAGTTTTTCCACTACCAGGATTGCCATAAAACAATAAGTTTGTATTTTGGGTTGAGAAATTTGGAATATAATCATTTAAAACATAGTTCAATATATTTTCAATATTTTTTCTTGGAGAATACTTTTCATCTCCTAATCTATGAGTTGAAAATAAATTTAAATCAAAATTATTAAAATTATTTTCTTTTATAGTGTTTTCTAACTCAGAATCTTTATAGTAAAGCCTAATAAGTTTTTGGTTATAGCAATTACATTTATTTGCACCGATAAATCCAGTATCTTTACATTTATTGCAAGTATATTTTAAGTTTAAATATTCAGGGTCAAAGCCATTTGCTACAAGCATTTCACATTTTTTAACTCTTAAATCAATAATTTTTTCTTTAAATTCCCTCAAAGTTTTTTCGCCATCATCAGATTTTATTATTTCCAGAGACATTCTTAAAGACATTCTTTGAATTTCATTATCTAATTCCAATATTTCAGGACAAATACTAGAAACTTCTAATCTTCGTAATTTTAAACTTTTAGCTTCAGTTTCTCTAATGTTTTCATATATTTTTAATATTTCTGCTTGATATCCATTAATCATTGTTATCCCATCCTAGTAATTTTTTTTCTAAAGAATCATAATCATATTCTCTTGCTTCAAAGTTATTAAACTTAAGAGGTGGCTTTTCAGATGAATAATTAATTTTTTTATAACTTTTATTTTTAGGTGTTTTATCTTTAATTGCTATATCTTCTAATGTTTTTATATTATTTTTATACCAGTTAGATAATATACCATCAATATATTTAAAATCTGACCTATTTAATCTTTCAAAGCATATATTGCATGCTTTGAATATTATTTCAGTAGGAAATTTGTAAACTAAAAGCCATTTTTCCATAATATCTTGTTGAGGCTTCATAATTTCAGTATTTTTAATACCAAGATAATTAAGAATTTTTCTTATATTTAACCACTTATCTTCTGTTTTCGTTATTAAATTTTGAGCCTGTTCCACAGTTTTTATTTTTAAATCGTGCCAAGATAAAGCTACTTTTTCTATATATCTTGCATCAACTTTTCCTTTAGATACACAATATTCTATTAATATTAAAATTAATTCTGAAGAAAACCCTAATTCTCTTTGCCAATTTAAATAAATTGACATTTCTTTAGGGGATAGAGGTCTAGCTAATAGTTTTTCTATATGTTTTAACATATCTTTTGTATTATTTTCATCAAGAGCATTAAGTAAGTCAACTTGTTTTGTATCATCTACATTTTCCTCTGATAGATTCAAAAATTCTATATTAAAATTTCCCATATTATCAATTGGTGTAAATTTTATAACACCTTCATCATTCCAATAATTAAATGCATTCATAATATCAGATTCTAATAAGTTAAGAGAGGAAGCTAGTATTGATGAGCTTACTCCTAATTCATTACAAGTACTATACTTTAACATTAGTAAGTAAACTTTTATAAATTCTCCTCTAGCTTTAGGCATATATTTTTCAATAAAAATATTACTTACAGGAGTAAATGCTGGTGGCTTATTTTTTAGCATAAAAGTGCTCATAATTATTACTACCTACCTTCCATAATAAAAGTCTTTGTAAATTATTATAACAAACCAACATTATAACCACAATAAACAGAGAAAACAACTAATATTTAAAGAAATGAATAAATTTTGTGTAATGGGATAGATTATAAGTTGTATTTTTAAATTAGAAAATGAAAGGACTAAATTATGAACACTAGAAAAATTAAAGTAATTAAATTTATAGTTTGCGTTATATTTATATTTAATTCAATAATTTTAATAGCAGATGCTAATGTTAAAAAAACATATGAAGCATATATAGGTGGAAGGTTAGTAGGATATACTGATGATAAAAAAGAATTTAAACAAATTTATGGCGAGATTAATAATGAAATAAATCAAAGGTTAGGAATAGATTTAGTACAAGATAAGAAGGTAAAGTTTAAAGTTAATAAAGATAATATAGATAAATCAAGTGAAAAAAGTATTAAAAAGAATATAAAGAAAGCTATTAATGATGAAGTTAATGCAAAAGAGATAAATATAAATGATAAAAATTATGGAATAGTTTTAAATGAAGATGAAGCTAAGGATGTATTAAAAGACTTTATAATACAAAATGTAAACAAGTTTAATATAAATTTAGATTCAACAATTGATACTGAAATAAAAGGTGATATAAAATATTTAGATGTTAAAGTACCAGTTTCAAAAATTAATGATATTGATGAAATAGTTAATAACATGGTAAATGATAAAAATATAAAAGTAAAAGTTAAAGTTAAAGAAGAAAAAGAAGTAACTATAGAACCCAAAACTAAAATAAAGAGGGATGACAGTATGTATATAGGAAAAATTACTGTTAAAGAAGGTGAAAAAGGTAGTAAAAAAGTTAATTCAGAAGTTACTTATTGTAATGGAAAAAAGATAAATGAAAATATAATTTCTGAATATGTATTAAAAGAACCTAAAGATAGGATTGAATATAGAGGAAGTAAAACACCAATAGGAGCGAAAGTAACATTTTTGAAATATCCAACTAGAGGTAGATATATTACTTCGAAATTTGGTTCAAGATGGGGAAGGAAACATAATGGTATAGATATAGCAGGAAATACAGGCGATCCAGTTACAGCTGCTTTTAATGGTATTATAAAAGAAGCTGGCGTTGTAAGTGGATATGGTAATATGATTAAAATAAAACATGAGAACGGATTAGAAACACTTTATGGTCATTTAAGTTCAATTAAGGTAAAGAAAGGACAAAAAATTAAAGAAGGAGAAGTTATTGGAGCAGTAGGAAGTACAGGAAGAAGCACAGGACCTCACTTACATTTTGAATTAAGATCAAATGGAGTTCCCATAAATCCAGAAGCTTATATTAAAAAGTAAAATTATTTTATATAAAAAATAAGGTTAAGTTATAACATTAAAAAGATAAAAATAATAAATACTGTTAGTATTTATTATTTTTATTAATCTAGGGCATTAATCTATCAATATTAATAATGCCTTCGCCACAAATAACTTTAGAAATATCATCAACAGGATCACAAGCAACTTTTAATAATGAAATTAAATCATTAAAAGTTAACTCAGGATTATTTTCAAATAATAAAGCACATAATCCACTAATATATGCTACAGCTAGTGAAGTTCCAGTAAAAGTTTTATATGGTGCATCAAGTTTTTTAGGATAAATTTTTAAACCATTTTTTTCACTTAAATAATTAGTATCACTGTTTAATGAAACTATATTTACACAAGAAGCAGATAAATTTGGTTTTTCTGATTTTCCAAATGGTCCAGCTGAAGAATATGCATAAGGTCTTAATATTGGTGTAGTACTGTTTAAGCCGGCAACTGTAATACAATTGTCACATGTGGATATTCCCATAATATTAGATGATGAATTTAAAGTGCTTCCACTAGGAACTATAGGAATAATATTATTTGATACTGCATATTTAAATGATAAATTAAAACAAGAAATAATAAATGTATTATGACTCAATAATTCAAATGGTAAACACAATATTTTTATGTTATTTTCTTTAGATATTTCTACTAAAGATTCTATTGAATATAATATGTCAGAAGCAAACCCTTTTCCTAATTTATCAAAGGCTTTATAACAAAAAAGCTTACTTTTATGTGCTATTCCTTTGTACATATCATTTGAGGCAAGTCCACCACTACATAAAATACCACTAATTGATGTACCATGCCCATTATCATCATATGGATAATTTAAGTCATTAATCAAATCAACAAATAAAGATATTTTATTACTAGGTGATATTAAATCAGGATGAGGAAATACACCACTATCTACAATTCCAATGCCAACTCCAGTTCCAGATAGCTTATATTTTTCTGAAAAATGTACTTTATTAGCCGTAGTAACACTCATACCACAAAGAAAAAGGTATTCATCTAAATAAATTTTTTCTATTTCTGGATATTCTACAAGTCTTTCAATTCCTCGAGAAGTTAAAGTTGCACTTATTAAATTAGCAGATTTTATAACATGATGTAATTTACCTTTATATGATTTAACCTTTTTTTCTATAGAGGATTGAAAATTATTATATTTTACTAGCACTCTATATTTTTTATAACAATTATTAGACATATAGTACTTTAAATTAGGATCTAATTTATTTTTATATGAAAATCCGAACATATTTTTCTCCCAATTAGTTATTTCAATATATAGTATATGAATAATAAGTGTTTTGTTAATACACAAGTTAACTAAAATATTTATTATTATACAATTAAAAAGTACAATTTAATTTCCTATGTATATAAGATAATATTAGAAAACAAAAGTTTCACCAATATCAATTATTTTAATGTTATTATCTTTTATATTTTTTAATGTAAGTTCAGTTTCATTAAAGTCCTCCAAAGATATTATAAATGTTTTATAATGAATCGGTATCATTGTTTTAGAATTCATCGTTTTAAACATTTTATAAGATTCGGTAGGAGTACAATGCATATAAGAAAATCTCTCTGGCATATAACATCCAACAGGCATTAATGCAACATCAGATGTAATTCCTTTAAAATTATTAGTAAAAGCAGTATCACCTGCAAAAAATACTTTTCTATAGTTTCTTTCAATTAAATAAGATAAGCTTTCATTATCAATTCCTACATAAAATCTTCGTCCATCATGATTTGCTTCATAGGCAGTTATTTTAATATTATTATCTTCATAAATTTCATTTGGATGTAAAATAAATACCTTTTTAAAACCTAAAAATTTAAGAATTCTTTTATATCCTTTAGGGGCAATGACAATAGCATCCTTATTTAATTTTTTAAGAGATGGGAAATGCATATGATCCATATGTCCATGAGATAAAATTATATAATCTATTTTTAGATCTTTTAAGTAATTAGGTTTTTCAACAACTCTTTTAAAATAACCTAATAAATCAGACAAGACAGGATCAGTTATAATTACTTTTCCACTTAAATTTATGACTGTTGTAGCATGACCAAACCAATTAATAGAATTTAATTGTAACTGATCTGATTTAATAGAATTTTTTTCTTTAAAATATTCTTTTATATTATTGTTAGTTAAATGAAATAAGAAATTTATATTTTTAAAAAAATTCGACATATATAATCCTTTCGTATTTTAAATAAATTAATTTATAATAATTTAAGAATATTATACAACGATTAATTTAGTGTTTCCATTTAAATATTACGATACCAACTATCATAATTGCTATTCCTAAAAATTCATGAAGATTAAATTTGATTTTTTCAGTACCAAATAACCCCAATGCATCAATTATTCCAGCTGAAAGTAATTGAGCTATTAATATTGTACCTATACCAAAAGTAGTTCCCATTCCACCAATACTTTTCATTACTGTAAATATAATAACAACACCTAATGCTCCACCTAAAAGAAAAATTTTATTAGTATTTTTTATATTAGAATAACTGCCTTTTCCCCATAAAAATGAAATTACTAAAGTTAGAACTAGTCCAGTAAGTTGAACTATAACATTAGTTTCCCAAGTTCCTATTTTTTCACCCAATTTTGTATTAAATACTCCTTGCAAACTCATAGAAATTCCAGAAATTATGGCATATATTATATTAATCATAAAAATCACCTCAAAAATATTATGACCATATAAATAGACAAATATTAGATTTACAATAAAATAGTTAGGAGAATTTTTAAGAATAAGTATCGTTTTATTTATAATAACTATACTTTTATACTATAAATAAAAAAAAGTAACTCTAAATTAAAGAGCTACTTTTTCATACGTATTTTTAGAAAATGCATTTTTTATCTCTGCTTGAGTAAATCCTAAAGTTATTGCTAAACTTAAGATGTCTTCGAATAAAGTAAGGTAGTGATCTTTTGATGGTGATATAATTAAATCATTTATATCAATATATAAGTTTAGAAATTGATCACTTAAACAGTAGTCATTAGGTTTTACATCAACTTCAGTTAGATCAGAATAATTATTATCTAGTCCTATAGTAATAATTTGTGATAAACAAGATATATATTTTCTAAATACAACCTGCATATCTATGAAATTGCTAGTATCTTTCCAGTACTTAAAACATTTAGTCTCATTAGCTAATTCGCTAATTTTAATATTAAATTCTAAATATTTTCTAGTTTTAATCTTACAGTTATCTAATTGATTATTTAATGTTAAATTTTTATTTATCATTCTTTGAGTTTCAAAGAGGTCTTTAACATTCATACTGAGTCCCCCTACTTTAATAAATCATTATTTTTATTTTACAAAAGTTTTAAAATAAAAGAAAGCATGGAAAACGAATACAATAAAAAATATTTAAAATTTTCTTAAAAATAAAAAAATAATAGTAAAAGGGAATTACTTAATGTTTAATATAATTCTCTCTTACTAAAAGTAAATATATTTAAAATTCTTTTAAAACAAATGATTTTAATGGTGAATCTTTTTTTGATGTAGGTATTTTCCAAACTTCTATTTTTTTTATCTTTAATTTTATATAAGACTTATGTTTATATAAATATGGAAAATTTAATTTTATATCCTGTTTTTTATGATCTTTTGATATATAACCTAAATTTGATAGAGAAACAAAGTTACTTTCAAATGTTTTAACATTAAATCCACTTAAAATTAACATGTCACTAAGTGAACGGGAAATTCTTTTAATGTATCCTTTATTATCAATTCTTAAATTAACACTTCTAGAACTGTCACATACATAAACAGAATCTAAAGCATCGATTCTAAAAAATTTATAAGGCGATATAATCTTCTTTATCATTGGATAAAGTTTATCTAAATTAGGATTATCTAAAATACATAAAGGAATAAATGGCAAAGGTGAATTTCTATTACCTCTGAATTTTTTTGACATATTTTTTTGAATAGGGGAAATTAATTGGTATGTTTCATCATCAAATACCGCAACTATATAATACTTCATGTAAACCTCACAATCTAGATTAAAATGTTTTACTATTACAAAGTTTTAATAAATTATAACATAATAAAACAAATAAAAAAATAGAAGAATAATTAAAATATGAATGATAATAATAAAAATGTAATCATTTAAATAATATACCATAAAAAACATAATTTATATGACTAAAATTTGGTTATATTACATTTAATATTATAAAAAGGAAATTTATTAAGTAAAATGTTTAAAAAACTATTAATATAAGGAAAAAATATATTTAAATAAATTTAGTTTATGATATAATGATAAAAGTAGATTTTAATAAATATAATAGGACAATAATGTCTAGTTAAAATATAGATAGAATCAGGACTTTGACGTATTTAAATATAGATTTTATGAATAGGGTGAATTCGATGGAAAGATTGATAATAAATGGAGGGAATATTCTTAAAGGTTCTGTTGAGATCAATGGTGCTAAGAATGCAGCTGTAGCAATATTACCAGCAGCTATAATGGCCAGTGAAGGAAAATGTATAATTGACAATATACCAGATATTGAAGATGTACATTGCCTGGAAAGAATATTAGAAAGTTTAGGTTGTAATATAGTAAAAATAGATAATAATACATTAGAAATAGATAGTACAGATGTCAGTAGATTTGATGCTTCAAGTGAAGATGTAAGAAGAATGAGAGCATCATATTATTTTATAGGTGCTTTATTAGCAAGATTTAAACAAGCGAAAGTGGTATTACCAGGGGGATGCCCTATTGGTGTTAGACCAATAGACCAACATATAAAAGGATTTGAAGCTCTTGGTGCGGAAGTTACTATAGAACATGGTGCTGTAACAGTAAAAGCAGAAAAATTACAAGGAACAAATATATTCTTTGATGTAGTATCAGTTGGTGCTACAATAAATGTTATGATTGCAGCAACTTTAGCAGAGGGTGTTACTACTCTTGAAAATGTGGCAAAAGAACCACATGTAGTTGATGTAGCTAACTTTTTAAACTCAATGGGTGCAAATATTAAAGGTGCTGGTACTGATGTTATTAGAATACAAGGTGTTGAAAAACTAAATGGTTGTTCTTATAGTGTTATTCCAGACCAAATAGAGGCTGGTACATTTATGATAGCAGCAGTTGCAACTCGTGGGGATGTTTATGTAAGAAATGTTATTCCAAAGCATTTAGAGTCAATTTCAGCAAAATTAAAAGAAATGGGTGCAGTAATTGAAGAAGATGATGATTGTGTAAGGGTTTGTGCTAGTGATGAATTAAAAGCAGTAAATGTAAAGACAACTCCTTACCCAGGATTCCCAACAGATATTCAGCAACCTATGTCAGCTTTATTAAGCACTATTTCTGGAAAAAGTATAGTTACTGAATCTATATGGGAGAACAGGCATAAACATATAGATGAACTTAAAAAGATGGGTGCAAACATAAAAGTTGAAGGTAGAGTAGCTATTATTGAAGGCGTGAATAGGCTTACTGGAGCAGTAGTAAAAGCTACTGATTTAAGAGCAGGAGCTGCAATGGTTATAGCAGGATTAATATCAGAAGGAAAAACAGAAATAACAAGTATAGAACATATAGATAGAGGATATCCGCACATAGAAAATAAATTAAGAGCTTTAGGAGCAGATATAAAGAGAATTATAGTAGAATAATATATAGCTATGTTTTATGATATGGTGGGAGGAATTTAAATGGTATTCTGTTCTTTATACAGTGGAAGCAGTGGGAATAGTATGTTTATTGCTTCTGAAAAATCAAAAATTTTAATAGATGCAGGTCTTCCAGGTAAAAGAATTGATGAAGCATTGAAATCAATAAATCAATCCCCAAGTGATTTAGATGGGATTTTTGTAACTCATGAACATAGTGATCATATAAAGGGTGTCGGAGTTTTGTCAAGAAAATATGATATACCAATATATGCAAATTCCAATACTTGGAGTGCTATGGAATCATTAATTGGGAAGATAAAAGAACATAATATAAAGGTAATTGATAAAAGATCAGTTACTCAAATTAATGATTTAGATGTAAAGGCTTTTAATATTCCACATGATTCAATATCGCCTATGGGTTATACTATAGCTAATAAAAATAAAAAAGTTAGTATAGCAACTGATTTAGGAACATTTACAAAAGAAATATATGATAATATTAAAGAATCAGAAATTATTTTACTTGAAAGTAATCATGATGTAAGCATGCTTAAATATGGACCATATCCATATAATTTAAAAAGAAGGATATTAAGTGAGATAGGTCACTTGTCTAATGATGATTGTGCAAAGGCTATTGTAGAAATATTAAATAATGGTTTTAATAAGAAGGTTATTTTAGGTCATTTAAGTAGTACCAATAATCAACCAGATTTAGCATATCAAACAGTAGTTAATGTATTAAGAGAAAATGGAATTAATGACAAGAATGACATAACATTAACTATGGCAAATAGACATGAGCCTAGTGAATATATAGAGTTTTAAATTGCTTAATATAAAATAAATTTAAAATAAAAAATAAAAGCAATATCAAGGGAGGATTTTAAAAATGAGTTTATATACAGATTGGACTAATATGGTTGTAGAATACGTAAAGACTAAAGGGGAAAATGCTTTCTGGCAAGAATATAGTAAACTAGAGAAAACTATTTATAAGGATTTACTAGCAAAACATAAAGAAGCTAAAAAAACAACAATTGCTGATTTAGCAAAAGAATATGATTCTTCATTAGAATTTATAATGGGATTTATTGATGGAATAAATGATAGTTTAAATACTCAATATGATTTAGAAACTTTAGATGAGAATACTGAATTAGTATTAGATATTAATTTAGAAAATTTATATTATAATATGTTAGATGCAAAAGCAGAATATCTTTACAACTTACCACAATGGGATGGAATATTCTCAGAAGAAAAGAGAAAAGAAATTCAAAAACAATTCAGAGATTCTAAAATTGTTAGAAACAACGAAAAAGTTGGAAGAAATGATGCTTGCCCATGTGGAAGTGGAAAGAAATATAAAAAGTGTTGTGGAAAATAGTTTTTTAAAGGGATCTAAATTAGATCCCTTTTATTATATATAAGTATTTTAATGTATATTTAGCTAAAAATAAATATTAAGATATTTTGATGTCAATAATAATTTAGTAAAGTATAGAATTTTTAAATAAATAATAGTATCCTTTATATTTTTATAGATTGAATTAAATCGTAATTTATTTATAAAACTTAATAATAAAAGATTATTATTTCAATACCATATGGAAATATTTGTTTGTGGGTGCTATAATTTATACTTAAATAAATTAATTTTGAGCATAAATTATAGCATGAGGTGATAATATGGATAATAACGTTGTATGGGTAAATGAACAAAAAATATTAAGAACAATAGATGAATTAATAAAAAATAACATGAATGGGTATTTTGCTAAATCTAGAGAAGAGATAATAAATATTATAGAAGATATAATAGAACCAGGTAATAGAGTTGCATTTGGAGGTTCAATGACATTATTTGAAAGTGGTGTTATGGACTATCTTAAGAGTGGGAAATATGATTTATTAGATAGAAATAAGCCTAATCTTACACGTGAAGAAGTAAATGAAATATATAGGCAGGCGTTTTTATCTGATGCTTATTTTACAAGTTCAAATGCTATTACTGAAAAAGGTGAAATCTACAATGTTGATGGAAACGGTAATAGAGTAGCAGCAATTCTTTATGGACCTAAAAAAGTAATAATAATCGCAGGTTCTAATAAAATAGTTCCAACGATTGATGATGCAATAAAGAGAAATAAAGAGAAATCAGCACCAGCAAACGCAAAAAGATTAAATAGAGCAACTCCATGTTCAAAGATAGGAAAATGTATGGATTGTAGCAGTAAAGAAAGAATTTGTAATGAATATACATTAATAAAAAGACAAGTAGATCCAAATAGAATTCATGTAATATTTATGAATGAGATATTAGGATATTAATTAGAATAAAAATATTTAATAAAAATTATTTATGTACTATAGATAAGGAGAACCAATGAATATAACGATTGTTACAGTTGGTAAACTGAAAGAAAAATATTTAAAACAAGCTATAGATGAGTATTCTAAAAGATTATCTCGTTATTGTAAATTAAATATAATAGAATTACCTGATGAACAAACTCCAGATAATGCATCAGAAAAAGATGAAATTATCATAAAGGATAAGGAAGGTAATAAGATTTTAAATTCTATAAAAGATAGCATGTATGTAATTACGTTAGACCTAAAAGGAAAGATGTTGTCATCTGAAGAATTATCTAAATTTGTTGATAATTGTGCCGTAAGAGGTGATAGCAATTTGTGCTTTGTAATTGGTGGAAGCCTTGGTTTAAGTGATGCTGTTCTAAAGAGAGCTAATTATAGTCTTTGCTTTAGTAAAATGACATTTCCACACCAACTTTTTAGAGTTATGTTATTAGAACAAATATATAGAGCTTTTAGAATAAGTAATGGAGAACCGTATCACAAGTAAGTGAAGTTTTTAGCCTTAGGTATTGATATAATTTGCCTGAGGCTATTTTTATAAGTGAAAAAAGTGTATTATAAGCATTAATTAATTTACAAAATATGTAATAACAAATAAAGTTAATAAATTAAGTAAGAGACAAATTATACTTTGAATGTGGGGTTAAAATAATGAAAAAAATAATATATGCATTAGTTCTGCTAATTGGGTTGATTGGTTGTTTAATTGGCTGTTCTTCTGCTTTGGATAAAGAAATTTTAGATGGATATGTAAGTAAAGATGAACACTTTGATAAAGATGGTTTTCAAGATTATACTGATTACTGTAAATATTACTATGATGCATCTTCTGATTTGTTTTCCGAAAATGAGACTTATTCAATGGTCAAAGAGGATGATATAGAAAATATCCGCTCATATTTTACTAACTTTGCATCATGGATGGATGCTGAAGATAGAACCGAAGAATATGATTTTGATGACTCTTGTATTTCCGCAGGTGATTATATTTATATCAAAACAAAAGAAGGAGAAGCAATTGGAAATTCAAATTATGAAAAGTTTGACAATTATTCTGTATATTTCTATGACACTCAATCAGCTACATTATTTTATATTCACACTAATATTTGATTTACAACTTCAAAGTTGGCGTGATGAATAGAAATGTTATTTGAATTATTTATGTTTAATTTTTATAAAAATTTGATATAATACAGATAAGAAATGTAGATAATAAAATAGGGTGCTACTAACATCCTATAATATATAAATCTAGTTGCTTAGGCAACTGATATCACATATTTTTATGAAATAAAAATAGTAGCTTCCAATTGCGAGTAGGGGCTACTATTTTTTTAATATTTCATCTATAAGTAACACTATAAACGTTAATAGTGCTAATAAAAATAATCCACTAATAAATAGTAACATTAAAACATCATTACTCATTAAATATCACCTCCCTTCATAAAAGAGGTAAGTGATACCAGTAGGCCACCATTAACTATAAAATTGTAATTTAGAATTATACAATAATTATATAGAAATTATACACAAGAATAGAATGGAAATAATCAAATAACAACAGATACTTTAACATTAGTTGAAGATGTTAGCTTTTCAGGAGTATAAATAATTTATATATAATTATGTAAATAATATTTATGAGCCAAAACTGCTTTTATAGTTATGGTCTATTTTTACATTTGAAAAATAATGTTATTTATATAAAAATATATTATTTTATGCCGATAAATAATAGTGGAGAATGGATTTATATTATATATTTATAAGAACATACTTGTAGTTTTATTTATATTTACAAATATTGGAGGCAACATGTTAAATAAAATAAAAAGTTTAATCAATGAAATAGAAATTAATAATAAGGTTATTAATGAAAAAAGTTCTATACTATTAAATTCTAAAATAACAGAAATAATGGAGATAGTCAGTATTTCAAGAAAGCATTTAGTTTATGAAAAAATAGAGAATATAGTACGCTTTAGCCCAAATACTAAATTTAGTAATTTGACATCATTTAATAATTTATGTAAACATGCTATAAAAGTAGGTGAGTATAAGAGTGGAAGTAAAAATGTTAAATGTTATATGAATGAGAAACCTGGATTATATGAATTATGGTTATTATGGAACAATGAATTTTGCGTAACCCATGTAAACTATATAAGTGATAAAAATGTTGATGAAAGCATATATGAAAGAGAAGTTACAGATTATGGAAGATGCGCTTTTAAAATGTATGAGAATGAATTTATATGGGATATGGATGGCATAATGGAAAATATAATGAAAAATTTAGAAAAAAATTCAAATTATAAGAAAAGCATAAGAAATTTATTAGAATCTCAGTTAAAGTAATTAAGGAGAGTGCAAACTCAAATATAAAAGAATAATTTAAGCGATAAAATAAATTATATTATCTAACACCTGTAAATGATAAATTTTTAATAAAGAATTTATAAGATGGCTTACCTCAAAGAGCGTAAGTCTATATTTATATCCTAGAATAATTTAAAGAGATATCGAAATATTACCGACAAGTCATTCGGTTGTTTCTTATGTTGGAGCAAATGATGATAATAAACTTTTTGTTAGTTTTGAGATTGAAATATAAATATAAATAGCAAGAGATATGAGTAATGTTGTAGAGAAATTCAATATTAAGAGATTTAAGAAAAATTAAGAATACTAAAATAAGAAATGCTTAGTATTACTTCTAAGCATCTCTTATTTATTTTAGTGCTACCATATGTCATTATTGTCATCTAATATTTGTTGATTTAATAATAAATCTTCATAGGTACATAAGTTATTTTCTAAAGCATTTTTTCTTAATACTAAATAAAGTTCAGCGTTTGTAGCATTTTCATAAGGCATAACAAATAATGTACCTATAAATAGAGCCAATGTACCTAATAAATACCAACCAATAAATGATAAGTCTAATACAAATATATCAAATTTATGTCCTCTAGTCATTTCATTACTTAAGGCAATGGCTTTTTTAGCCCCGATATTTGGATTATCTGCAAGAATATATGGCACCATTCTGTATGCATAGGATTTTATTATACCAGGAATGATTAATAGCAGACTCCAAAGGAAAATAAAAATATCTGTTAATAACATTGTTTTTACTATGCCTATATAGTTATCGCTATCAAATCCAAATCTAAAGCATTTTTTATTATCTTTATATTGAGCAGATTGAACAAAATATCTTGTCCCACCTACTTTTAAACAATAACCAAGAAAAATACGAATAAGTGATATTATTAATAATATTATTAAAAATGTAGTTAATGTAATTAATACAAAATTTAAATCTAAAAAGATATTATTATTAGCATCTGAATCAATATAGTCACTTAAAATGTTGAAATTACTAATTATTGGATTAGAATTATTATTTCCTACTAATCCGATGATTATACTGACAAGAAATGCTTTCCAGTAAATCTTTTTTAAAACTTCTTTAGCTTTAGTTTTTAATTCTTCTCTAGACCACATATAGATCCCCCATTCAAATTATTAATTTAAGTGCTTTTTTATAAAATTTATAATATGCATATTTATAAAATATTAAAATAAGTAATTATAATAAATATATTATATGGTATTAATTATCTTATTTCAAGTTAATTGATTATATATATTTATCTTTAATGATTAATTTTACCGTATATCTATTTATAATCTATAAATAGATTATAAATGCTTATTTTTTCTCATTATTTTAAAGTTGGGTAATTTTAAGGTTAAGAATAAATTAAAACTAAAAGTTAATCTATATATTTTTGTGTTAAAAAGACTTTATAAATTTAGGAATTTTAAGGCTTTATGAGTAAGCCTAATACGAGTATCTAATAAAATAATTTTTGATATTATATGTCAAATGATATTGATTATTGACTGAAATGAATTGGGATGATATTATAATATGGTATTATTTATTCAAATAATTAATAAAATAAGGGGGATTAAAATGATACTTATTATTTCAATATTATTTTCAATGGTATTTTATTTAGCATTGAGTAAACAGATAAAGAAAAGACCTAGTTTCTTTTATGTCTTAACCATTGTATTGACAATATTTATAATCTATTATTATAGAACTAGCATGTATGAATTATATCCAAAATGGGTTACAACATATCTCACAGGACCATTTAAAAGGGGGGCTTTTTCAACCGCAACATTTATTATTGTCATGTATTTGGGGGCAGTTAAGAAGAATAATGCGATAGTCAAAAAATTATTTAGTATAAGAGGCGAGATATCAATTATGGCATGTATTTCAACTTTAGGGCATAACATAATTTACGGAATATATTATTTTCCAAAGCTATTTTTAGATCAAGCTTCATTAAGTAAGTTTCAATTAATAGCAGCATCATTGACTCTTATTATGATATCAATTATGTTACCACTTTTTATAACTTCTTTTAGATGCATAAGAAAAAAAATGAAGGCATTTACTTGGAAAAAAGTTCAAAGATTAGCATATCCATTTTTTATTATGATATATATTCATGTAATGGTATTGTATTCTACAAAGCTTGATAAGCATATGATTAATATAATAATCTATACTTTAATTTTTGGAACATATATAATTTTAAGAATAAGAAAGTATATAATTGATCAAAAGAGAAAATCAGAAATTTCTAGAGCTAAAGTTATATAACTAGCTTTAGAAAGAAAAATGTATTGATAAATTAAAATAAAGAATGTACTATTTTTATAAATCAGAGTATTAATATAGGAATAATATATTTTAAGTTAAAATATTAATGAATATAAGTTATAGGATTAAGTATATTTGTACCAAAAAATAATATGGTTAATATAAAAATGCTTAAAGATTAATATAAGTACTTCAGGTTTATAATTTATTTGAGATGTAGTGAGGTTTGTGTAAAAGAAAATCTCACTACATCTCAAAAATTTATTAAAATATATGAACTTTTTATTTTAATGGTCCTTCATTTCTAGCTTTTACTCCGATATCGGTAAAATCTGTAAATAAACCGTCTACATTAACTTCAAATAATAATTTTCTTATAAATTGATCTGCATCTTTAGCGTATTTTGGTAGGGCATCTTTACGTACTGTATAAGGATGAATTTCAAGATTATTATTATGAGAATCTTTTACAAAGTTTGAATTACAAACTAAATCACTTTCTTTTTGTTCTCCATTTTCATCTAAGATTTGATCTGTACAAGGGCCAACTCCATCAGCATATTTTGCGATATCTTTTAATCCTTTATCAGAAAGCATATATGGAACATTATCACCTTTATTATCTTCCCAATCTGAGTGACCTATTAATTGAACTAATTTACACTTAGGATTTAAAGTTTCTTTAAAGCTCTTTAAGTAAGTTGGATCAAAACATTGGATATAACATTTTGCATCTTTTTGATTATAGCCATATTTATCAAGCATATTTAAAGTAATAGATCCAATATCATGTCCATTTTGTAAGTAGAATTTAGGGAATTTTAATTCAGGATATATTCCTACATTACGACCAGTACTTTTGTTAAGACCTTGGATTAATTGGATTTCTTCTTCCAAAGTAGGCACTTCAAAATGAGAATTTTTTAAAGGAAATCTATTTTTAAAAACAGCTTTTTCTGTATCAAGGTCTATACGTTCATGTACGCTAAGATTTTTAATTTCTTTTAAAGTAAAATCAACTATATAATATCTTCCATCAGCACGTTTTCTATTAGGATAAAGTTCTGCTACATTAGTTGTTGTATCTAGATGAGTATCATGCATTACTACGGGAACGCCATCTTTTGTAATATTAACATCTGCTTCAATATAATCTGCTCCCATTGCATATGCTAAAGAATATGCTTCTAAAGTATGTTCAGGTAAATAGCCTGAAGCACCTCTATGAGCAATTATTATTTTATCAGATTGTTCAATACTTTGGCTGGCTTCTCTTGAAGTTGATATAGTTGCTGCATTACAATTTACTTGTCCACAAACAACAAGACCTAAACTTAAAACTAAGGTAGTAGCTAAAGCCACTAATTTACGTATTTTTTTCATCAATATCACTCCTAAACGTTTACATTGAATTTATAATTCTATTTTTATTAATATAATGTAGCAATTAGATTAAAAAAACGCTATTTTAACGGTAATATAATTACCGTTAAAAATAGCGTTCAAAAACTCTCTTACTAAAAATATTATTCAATTATGGTTAATATTACTATTATAATTGAATGATACTACAGATTTAAGAATCTAGCAAGTACTAATTTAATGTTTTTTTATTTCAAATTTAGACATAAAAATAATAGATATTATAATAAATTATCTGATAAAATAGATATTAAAATTATTTAGTATAATTAAATCATATTTTTACAAAGAAAGTTGAGGTTAGAATTATATATGAAAATTTTAGTGGCAGATGATGATGAGAGAATTTTAAGATTATTATATGATTTTCTTAAATTTAATAAATATGAAGTGGTTACAGTGACGGATGGAAAGCAAGCTTTGGAAAGGTATAATTCAGAAAATTTTGATCTTATTATATTAGATGTTATGATGCCTATTTATGATGGATGGATTGTTTGTAAGGAAATAAGAAAAAATTCTTTAATACCTATTATTATTCTTACTGCAAAAGATAGTGATTTGGATGAGTTGTTTGGTTTTGATATTGGAGCTGATGATTATATTTCTAAACCTTTTAATATACAATTATTATTAGCACGAATTAAAAGACTTCTAAAAAATAATAATATAAAAGAAAACGATAATATTCTAAAATTCAAAGGTATAGAGGTAGATAAAGATAAACATTTAGTAAAGTTAGATAAGAAATTTATAAATCTTAGTCCAAAAGAATATGAATTACTTATTTATTTTTTAAACAATGTCAATAAAGTAATAGATAGAGATACACTTCTTAGAGTTATATGGAAAGATGAATATTTTGGAGATACAAGAACAGTAGATACGCATATTAATCGTTTAAGAAATAAATTAGAACATTATGCTATTAATTTAAAAACCATAAGAGGTTTTGGATATAAATTAGGTGAAGAGTAATGAAATCAATAAAACTAAAATTGTTCTTTGGAATAATATTAATTTTAAATATTTTTATCATAGGAATAATTATTTATGGAACTATATTTAAAGTATATTTTGAAAAAGAAAAATTAAAAGAAATGGAAACAATAATATTACAAATAGAATCTACCATAAATACAAATTATAATGAAGATTTAAGAAAAATAGTAGATGAATTAGCAGATAAGTATAATGTTCAAATAGATATAAAAGATGAAATTTCAGAAAGAACTATATATGCTACACATGAAGGAAAAAATAATTGGGTATTTGGAAAAAATAAATTTAAAAATATAAAAGATATGGGAACATTTAATGAAATAGACAGATTAATTCTTTATGATAAATCTACTGGTGTAAATTTTTTAACAGCAATGAAGGATGTTAATAATAACTTAAACAGAATAATTGTAAAAACACCAATAAATATTATAGATGAAGCAAAGTCTAAGTCTATAAATCTTTTAATAATGATATTTAGTCCTATTGTATTTTTAATTATTATTTTAACGTTAATATTTTCTAATAAATTTACAAAGCCAATTATAGAGATTACTAAGAAAACTATGAAAATTAAAGAACTAGATTTTAGTGATGACATTAATGTAAAAGGCAAAGATGAAGTAGCAGTATTAAGCAATAGTGTAAATAGTCTTTCTTATAAAATTGAAAATACTTTAAATGAGTTGAATTATAAAAATTTAAAACTTGAAAGTATGATAAAAAAAGAAAAAGAAAATCAAAATTTAAGAAAAGAATTTGTTTCATCTGTATCTCATGAGTTAAAGAGTCCAATTACAGTAATTTTAGGTTATACGCAAGCCCTTTCAGGTGGGATTGTATGTTCAAATAATGATAAAGAATATTATATAGGAGTTATTAATGATGAGGCAGAAAGAATGCAAGTAATAGTAAATGATATTTTAGATTTGTATAAGTTAGAATCTAATACATTTAGATTAGAAATCAAAGAAGTAAATTTAGCTGATTTAGTTAGAAAAATAGTAAAAAAGAATTCATTACAATTTAAAAAAAAAGATATTAATTTAATCTGTAAATTTGAAAATGCATTAGTAATTGCAGATGAAATTAGATTAGAACAAGCAATTCAAAATTATATTAATAATGCTTTAAGTCATGTAGATAAAGAAAATATTATCGAAATAATTGTTTTATCTTCTGGAATAATTAAGGTATTTAATAGTGGAAAAAATATTGAAGATAAATATATAGAAAAAATATGGGATGGATTTGTTAGAGTTGATAAAGTTAGAAATTACAAAGAAAAAAGAGTTGGTCTTGGATTAACTATAGTGAGAGAAATAGTTAGGCTTCATAAAGGTCAGTATGGAGTAAAGAATAAAGATCGTGGAGTTGAATTTTGGATTAAAATTCCTTTAATACAGTAAATTTATTATAAATGTTAAACAAGTATTATATTATTGTGACATAGATGTTACATTAACCAGTTAATATAAATGTATCAGATAAATTATATAAAAAAACTGAACAATTATTAATTGGAGGGATTAAGATGAAAAAATCAATATTAACTTTAGCATTAGTAGGTATATTAACAGTAAGTGGAAGTGTATTAGCATTTGCTGATGAAATGTCTACATCTAAATCTAATAAAACAGCAGGAGTTCAAGCTTTAATAGATAATGGGTTATCATTTGAAGATGCAAAAAATGAAATGTTGAATATTAAGTTTGAAAGAGTAGATAAGGCAGTAGAGAATGGAAATATTACAGCAGAAAGAGGAGAAGAAATTAAGGAGGAAATGAGAACAAGATCAGAATCTTGCACAACTCCAGGTGAAAACAAAATAAATAAATCAGGGTATGGACTAAATAAGGCTTCAAACAATTCAGGTAAATTTAAATTTGGTAATGGGAATGGAAAAGGAAATGGAATGGGAATGAAGAATGGTTCATGTTTAAATAACCAATAAAATTAAAAATTTAATACTCTTAATAAATAACTGTAGTTAAAAATTCTTTATCTAAGATAGCTACAGTTATTTTTTGTTTTATATTAATATTACTAAAAATATATAATTAGAATTTATAAAAATAAGTTTTATAAATTTTTCAAAACTATATTATAGGTTTATTAATAAATAAAGACAAGGTAAATACTTTACATAAAATATTAAATCCATGTTAAATTTTTAAAATTTTGTCCAAACTAGTTTAAAAAATTACCATAAAAGGAATATAATTATTTAGGGGATAGGATGTAAGATTTTTTATATTAGTCTAGGAGATGAAATAATGTTTAATAATTGTAAAGAGGATAAGTTTTATCAGATGTTATTAAAATCGGCTGAAATCGTTAATAAGTCTGCCGTTGAATTAAAAAATAGTTTGGAGTGTTTAGAAAAAAAAGAATTACAAGTAAAAAAGACATCAGAATTAGAGAATATTGGGGATGAATTAGTTCGCACTTTAATTAAGGAGTTAAACGATGCATTTATAACACCTATAGATAGAGAAGATATATATGAAATCATAAAAGAAATGGATAATATTTTAGACTTAATTAACTCATTAGCTCATAGGTTTATAATGTTTGAAATAACAGAAAGCACAGAAGAATTAAAAGAATTATGCAATATGTTAGTACAAGCTACTCAAGAACTTGTAATATTAATGAGTGAATTAAAATTACATGGTTGCAAATCAAAAGATATAAATAAAAAAATAATAAATATAAGTAAAATTGAAAGTGAATCAGATAAAATATTTAGAAAAACAGTACAACAACTACTTAAGTACGAAGAGAATCCAATTATAATTATGAAATGGAAAGAGATATACCAAATTCTTGAGGATACAGTAGATAATTGTGAAAAAGTAGCAAACATAGTAGAAAGAGTTGTAATTAAAAATGTATAGTTCATTAATTATAACAGTATTAATAATAATTTTTGCATTAACATTTGATTTTATAAATGGGTTTCATGATACAGCTACAGCAGTTGCAACTTCAATAACCACAAGAGCACTTACTCCAAAGAAAGCTATAATAATATGTTGTGTATGTAATTTTTTTGGTGCTTTTATGGGAACATCTGTTGCAAAAACTGTTGGAGATAATATAGTAAGTCATGCATCTATACCTCAATGGGTAATAATGTGTGTATTAATTTCATCTATAATTTGGAACCTAATAACATGGTATTTTGGAATTCCTAGTAGTTCATCCCATGCATTAATAGGAGCTCTTATTGGAGCAGGAATTGCATACACTAGCACTATTAATGTGGTTAATTGGTATAATCTTTTTCATAGTGTAGTTTTATGGTTATTTATTTCACCATTAATAGGGTTTATAGTTGGATATATATTAATGGTAATATTAAATTTTGTATTAAAATCTTATAAAAGAACAATTGTAAATAAGATATTTTTTAAATTACAAGTATTGGCAGGAGCATTTATGGCATTAAATCATGGTGGAAATGATGCTCAAAAATCTATGGGAATAATAACTATGGCATTACTAAGTGGTGGGTTAATAGGTAACTTTGAAGTACCAATATGGGTAATTTTTCTTTGTGCATTATCAATGGCTCTTGGAACTTCTATAGGTGGTAAAAAAATAATTAAAACCATGGGAAGTGGAATGGCTAAATTAACTCCTGTAAATGGATTTGCAGCTCAAACTGGTGCTGCATGTGTAATATTAACAGCGACATTATTTCGTGCACCAGTAAGTACAACACATATAATAACAACAACTATAATGGGAGTTGGAGCATCTAAAAGATTTAAAAATGTAAAATGGGGAGTAGCAAAACAAATAGTCTGGGCATGGGTTTTAACAATTCCTATAACAGCAATATTTTCAGGAATAATTATATTAATAATTAAATTATTTATATAGCAATAAATACATAATATGCGAAATAAAAATATTTTTATAGTTGCTTATAAAAAAGTGCCAATTTTTATGAAATGGCACTTTTTTATTTGTTTTAACAGGTTTTATTCTATACCAATATATTGCAGATTCAGTGTTAAGTAAAAATAAATATAGTAATTTAATAAAGAAAGCAAATTTAGAAACTTTTAATAATTTAAAGGTTACTTCACTAAATCTAATATATGAAATTAATTTATTATTAGAATAATATTGTTTTTAAACATTTTTTGTATGGTAAAATTATATAAAAATTAGTGGAAAATTTAATTTATATTTTGAATTAGAGGTTATATTATGGAGAAAAATCAACTTAAGGAAATTAAAAAACATGGAACTGTAAATTTCCCATGTGCATTTTATTGTACAGAGAGTGATTCAAAAGATTTGATTGTAAAACATCACTGGCATGATCAGTTAGAATTAATTTACATGAGACAAGGAATATTTCATATAGAAATTGATATGGACAAATATATTGTAAATGAGGAATGTATTTGTTTTATAAATAGTGAAGAACTTCATTTTGTTAAATCCAATCATCCGTGTAAAGAAAGTGCTATTGTATTTGACTTAAAAATGCTTAGTTTTGAAATGTTTGATTCTATACAAGGCTCATTAATACAACCATTATTAAATGGTGAACTAAAAATGCCACATTTTATTTTTAAAAAAGAAAAGTATGGAGAAGAAATTTTAAAAGAGTATTATGAAATTCTAGAATCATATAAAATAGGTGGTCAAATATCACAAAAGCCAGAGGGGAATATTACAGAAAATCTATCTTCACAAATAAAAATAAAGGCTTCTTTATTAAAAATTTTAGCTCTATTGTATGAAAATAATTTACTTATAAAGAATAGTGATAAGAATAAAGATTATAGGATAGAGTATATTAAAACAGCTATTTCTTACATTCAAAATAATTACTCTGAAAAGATACATATAAAGGATTTAGCTAAGCAAATCAATATGAATGAACAGTATTTCTGTCGTTTCTTTAAAAAGATGATTGGTAAAACTCCTATGGAATATGTTAATGAATATAGAATAAAGAAAACTAAGGAATTACTTAAAGAAACTAATAGGCAAGTAATGGATATATGTTTAGAATGTGGATTTCATAATATGGGTAATTTTATTAAGGTATTTAAAAAGTATACAGGAAAAAGTCCTATGAAATATAGAAAAGAATTTGATAATAAAAAGTCATAAAAACGTAACTTTAAATCATTAATACGTAAGAAAACCTAATAATAAGACTGTATTATATAATCATAGTAAAGAAAAGCGAGTTTTATGAGGAGGTGAATTTTAGTAAGAAGTAGTTAAATTTTCATATGATTTAAAAATTCTTACTAAATATAATTATGATAAAAAAATGGTGGCATGATAAAGTGGCATATCAAATATATCCTAAAAGTTTTAATGATTCTAATGGAGATGGAATAGGTGATTTAAGGGGGATTATTAATAAACTTGATTATTTAAAAGAATTGGGAATAGATATAATTTGGATTTCTCCAGTTTATTGTTCTCCAATGGTAGATCAAGGATATGATATTTCTGATTATTATAATATAGATCCTAGATTTGGAACAATGGAGGATATGGATGAGTTATTAAAGGAAGCTAAATCTAGAAATATGCATATATTAATGGATTTAGTAGTTAATCATTGTTCAGATCAACATGAATGGTTTAAAAAAGCAATAGCAGATCCAGATGGTGAATATGCAGATTATTTTTATTTTAGAGAAGGAAAAGATGGTAATCCACCATGTAATTGGCGTTCATATTTTGGTGGAAGTGTATGGGAAAAGATACCTAACAGTGATAAATATTATTTGCATCTATTTGCAAAAGAGCAACCAGATTTGAATTGGGAAAATCCTAAATTAAAAAGAAAATTATATGATATGATTAATTGGTGGCTTGAAAAAGGATTATCAGGATTTAGAATTGATGCAATTATTAATATAAAGAAAGACTTAAGATTTAAAGATTTCCCAGCTGATAGAGAAGATGGTCTTTGCAGTCTTTATAATATGTTAAATGCAGCTGAAGGTGTTGGCGATATGCTTAATGAATTAAAAAGAGAAACTTTTGATAAGTTTGATGCCTTTACTGTTGGAGAAGTATTTAATGAAAAAGAAGGCGAGCTTTATAAATTTATAGGAAAAGATGGTTATTTTTCTTCTATGTTTGATTTTAGTATGAATATATTAGGCGAAAATGAAAAAGGATGGTATGGTTATACGGATTTTACTCCAAATGAATTAAGAAAAGTAATTTTTGATAGTCAAATAAAAGCTTCTAAGATAGGGTTTAAAGCTAATATTATTGAAAATCATGATGAACCAAGAGGAGTAAGCAGATATATTCCTGTTGAAGATTGTAATGATTATAGCAAAAAGATGTTAGCTGCTATATCACTTATGCTAAGAGGAATTCCTTTTATTTATCAAGGACAAGAAATTGGAATGACAAATAATAAATTTAATTCAATAGAAGAAATTGATGATATATCAACAATAGACCAATATAATGTGGCAATTAATCATGGATTTAGAGAAGAAGAAGCATTTGAAATTATAAATAAATATAGTAGAGATAATGCTAGAACACCATTTCATTGGAATGATAGCAAAAATGCAGGATTTACAGATGGAGAACCGTGGCTTAAAGTTAATGAAAACTATAAGTTAATCAATGCAGAATCACAAATTAATGATGAAAATTCTGTATTTACATTTTACAAAAAACTTATAAATTTAAGAAAATCTGATGAGTTTAAAGATGCAATAATATATGGTGAATTTAAACCAATATTAGAAGAGTATGATAATATATTTGCTTTTTATAGAAAAGGAGAAGATAAAAATATAATGATAATAGCTAATTATCAAAGGGATGAACAGGAAATTGAAATGCCAAGTTACAAGAATGTATTAATTAATAATTATGAAACAGTAAATGCTGAAGAAAATAAACTAAAATTACAAGGATATCAAGTATTAATTTTAGAAATTTAAATTTCATAATATTATTTTTAAAATAAGTAGTTGTTACAAAACTAACTTTTAAGTTAATTTTGTAACAGCTATTTTTAATTAGGGAAAATAAATATTTATAAAGAATTTACATTAACAATTTAAATTATTAATTAAATTTATTAACTTATAATTATACGTAATATTTTATCTGAAATTTAAAGAGTAATATTTATTAAGAATATTATTAGTTAAGAAAAAGTAATTTCAACATTAGGGAAAAATTTCCTAGGAAATTATAAATGTAAAGTATAGAAAAAGTACACATCATATTAATAAAATATAAAAGATATTAACGTAAAACGTTTCGCTAGTGTACTATGAATACAGGTTAAAACCTAAATATATTATAAAAGTTGCCACAATTAGTGAAGTAAATTGGTATAGAAGAAATATATGAAACCGAATACAATAAATATATAAGGTAGCTTAAGGAGGGAAAAGTTGATTACACTTAACAAGAGACAGAAGGATATAATTAATTTTTTAGAATTAAAAGATGAATATGTAACGATTGATTGTATTGCTAAGTTTTTTGAAGTTAGTTCTAGGACAATTAGAAATGATTTAGACTCTATAGAAGAATTGATAAAAGAGTTTAATATAATTCTTGAAAGAAAACCACGAGTGGGAATTAAGTTATTCCTTAAAAATGATCAAAATATTCAAGAAATAATAAATGAACAATATTATAAAGTCTATTCTTCTGATGACAGAATAACAATGATTATATTGCTTTTAATAATAAAAGGAAAAGTAACAATTGAAGAATTAGCAAAAGATGTTGATGTTAGTAAGAATACATTAGTTCAAGATTTTAAGTTAGTAACTGCTAAATTAAAAGAGTATGATATAAAAGTTTCAAAGAAAACTTATTATGGAATAACTATAAATGAAAATGAAGAAAAAATAAGAAATGTTTTCTTCAGTATATATAGCAAGTTGAATGAGGAACTAAAACATGATGTTAAAGAAATACTAACAAATCAAACTAATTTAAAATATTCTGTTATAAAAGAAAAAATAGAGAAAATAGAAAAATGCATAGATACAATATACTCTGAAGAATCAATAGAAGAATTAGAAATTATAACTTTATTATCAATAAGTAGATGTAATAATAACTTCAAAATTAAATATTCTGGGAGGGAAAAAAATGATCTAATTAAAAGAAGAGAATTTAATGTTTTAAAAGCAATCTTAGAATTAGAAGATTTAGAAATATGTTATTTATTAAAGATATCTGATGGATCTAGAAGAGCTGTTGGAGGAGAAGTAAATAACATAACAAAAGAAATATTAGATGAACTCTGCAAAGTACTTAATATAGATTGTAGTAATGATCTAGAATTTACAAGCCAAATAGCAATGCATTTAAAAGTGGCTATTCATAGAATAAAAAATAATTTAGTCATAGAAAATCCTATGTTAGAAGAAATAAAATATAAGATGTCTTTTATATATCAAATAACAGAAAATATTTTATCAAGTAAAGAAGACATTATAGGTGTAAAATTTCCAGAAGAAGAAATAGCGTATATGGCAATGTACTTTGATGCTATCTTTGAAAGAAGTATAAAATCTAAATTTACATATAAAATCTTACTAGTATGTAATGGAGGATTAGCAACATCAAGTCTTTTAAAAGTAAGAATAGGGGCTATGATTCCCGAATTAGTAATAAAAAATGTGTGTAGATTAAAAGATCTTGATAAAGAACTTGAAAGTACAGATATAGATTTTATAGTAAGCACTATCCCAGTAAAAGCAGATAAATACAAAGTTATAAAAGTTAACCCATTATTAGACAATAGCGATGTAGAGAAAATTAAAACTGAGATTTATAATAAACGTTATGAAAAAAATTGTGAATATTTAATAGATTTAGTTAAAGGTGATAATGAAAGTGAAATAACTAAATTATTACCTGAGAGAGTTACTCAATTAGATGCGGATATTACTGACTGGAAAGAAGCTATAGAAGTAGCAACAAAACCATTAGTAGATGAAAACAAGATAACTAAGTATTATTCAAAGGAGATAATAAAAGTTATAGAAAATCTAGGAAATTACATGGTATTTATACCTAAAGTAGCATTTGTTCATGCTACACCAGATAATGTTTTAGAAAATTCTATGGCCTTATTAACTCTTAAGTCAGAAATACAATTTGGCAGTAAAAACAAAGTTCCAGTTAAGGCAATGGTTGTATTAGCAAATAAGACTGAGAATATGAATTTAGTAAACTTATTAGAAATAATTACAAAAGATAATAATATAGATAAATTTAAAAATGCAATAAATTATGATGAAATAAAAAGTATAACTTAGGAGAGGTAACATAAATGCTAGTAAAAGTTGTTGACAGAGTAGAGGATTATAAAGAAGCGATAAAGATTTCTTGTGACATATTAGAGGAAAATGGAATAGTTGAAAAGAGATATTATGATTCTATATTAAAAAAGATAGAAGAGCTTGGTCCATATTTCTGTATAGCTGACAGAGTAGCAATGCCACATGCAAGACCAGAAGATGGAACTTTAAAAGAGGGTGTTAGTATTGTAAAACTTAATAATTCAGTAGATTTTTTAGGAAAAGAAATAAATGTGTTTTTTACACTTTCTGCAAAAGATAATGAATCACACTTAGATTTACTAAGAAAAATTGCAGAAGTTTGTATGAATAAAGAAAAATTAGATGTAATAATAAATTCAAAATGTGAAAAGGAAATTAAGGAGGTAATTTAGTTATGAAAAAGATTATGGCAGTTTGTGGATCAGGTTTAGGATCAAGTTTTATGGTGGAAATGAATATTACCGATATATTAAGAGAATTAGGAGCAGATGATCAATATGAAGCAGGCCACACATCTTTAGCTGATGTAACAGCATCTGATGCAGACATATTTGTAACAGGAGCAGATTTAGCAGATAGTGCACGTCATTTACCAGAACTTATAGTTTTAGATTCTTTATTGGATAGAGATGAATTAAAAGCAAAAATTCAAGAAAAAATAGGTCTTTAAAACAAGTAAAGTGGTAATTAATCTGCCACTTTACTAAAATAAAATATTTAATAAGCTTAGGAGGAATTACAATGGGGGGTATTTTAAAAGTTGTTGTAGATTTTTTGTCAGAACCATCAGTATTAATAGGTCTTATAGTTTTAATTGGATTAATACTTCAAAAGAAACCTGCTGATGCTATAGTAAAAGCTACATTAAAAGCAATGGTTGGATTTGTAGTTATAGCAGCATCAGCAGGAGTAATTGTTGGATCATTACAACCATTTGGTGTTATGTTTGAAGCAGGATTTAATATATCAGGAGTTATACCTAATAATGAAGCTGTAGTTGCAATGGCTATGGACAAGTTTGGAACAAATACAGCGTTAATTATGACATTTGGTATGTTAGTAAATATACTAATAGCAAGATTTACTAAATATAAATACATATTCTTAACTGGTCATCACACATTATTTATGGCATGTATGATAGCAGTTATATTAGGTTCAGCTGGAATGAGTGGAGCTCATTTAATTTTTACAGGTTCACTAGCATTAGGTCTTATAATGATCTTGTCACCAGCAATATTACAACCATTTATGAAGAAAATTACAGGCAATGATTCTGTTGCATTAGGTCACTTCTCAGGGACTGGTTATGCTATATCAGCTATAATTGGTAAAGTAGTAGGAAAAGGATCAAAATCAACAGAAGAAATGAAAGTTCCCAAATCTTTAAGTTTTTTAAGAGATTCAGTAGTTTCAATATCACTTACAATGTTAGTATTATATGTTGCAGTTGCTATAGCAGCAGGGCCAGAATTTGTAGAAACTGAGTTATCAGGTGGAAAGAACTTTATAGTTTATTCAATGATTCAAGCATTAACTTTTGCAGCTGGATTTATATTAATACAAAATGGTGTTAGATTGGTACTTAATGAAATAGTTCCTGCATTTAAAGGAATTTCAACTAAATTGGTTCCTAATTCAAAACCAGCACTAGATTGTCCTATAGTATTTCCATATGCACCAAATGCTGTATTAATAGGATTCATATTCTCTTTCCTAGGTGGAATAGTTTCAATGTTTGTATTAGGAATATTAGGATTAGTAATAATAATTCCAGGTGTTGTACCTCATTTTTTCACAGGAGCTACAGCAGCAGTATTTGGTAATGCAACAGGTGGTAGAAGAGGAGCTATGATAGGTTCATTTGTAAATGGAGTTATAATATCATTTTTACCAGTAGGGTTATTACCTGTATTAGGTAATTTGGGTTTTGCTAATTCAACATTTTCAGATGGTGACTTCGGAATAGCTGGTATATTCCTTGGAAAAGTTCAAGAGTTTATTGGAGGAGTAGGATTAACAGCAACATTATTAGGGATAGTTGTTATAATGATAGGTTTAACTGTAGTAAGTAATAAAAAACAAGTACAAAAATAATAAATATATATTAAAAATGAGGAATTAATTCCTCATTTTTTCAAATATAAAATTGGAGGTAAAAATCTATGAATAAGCAGTATTTGGAAAGTATATCAAAAGAATTAAGAAGAGATATTGTTGAAATGATTTATGAATCAGGTTCAGGACATCCGGGGGGATCTTTATCTATAATAGATATAATTACATATTTATATTTTGAAAAGATGAATATAGATTCTAAAAATCCTAAGTTAGAAGGCAGAGATAGATTTATATTAAGTAAAGGTCATGCAGCTCCAGCTCAATATGCTGCATTAGCTAAAAAAGGTTTTTTTGAAAGAGAGGAATTAATAAATTTAAGAAAACTAGGATCATTCTTGCAAGGACATCCAGATGCTAAAAAATGTCCAGGAGTTGAAATTTCTACTGGATCTTTAGGACAAGGATTTTCAAATGGATGTGGATTAGCGTTAGCTTCTAAAATGGATAACAAGAATGAAAAGGTTTATGTTATATTAGGAGATGGAGAAATACAAGAAGGTATAGTCTGGGAAACCGTTATGTCAGCGGCTAAATTTAAATTAGATAACTTAGTTGCTATTGTTGATAAAAATGGAATTCAATTAGATGGTAGAACATCAGAAATAATGAATGTAGATCCATTAAGTGATAGATGGAAAAGCTTTGGATGGAGTGTTATAGAATGTGATGGTCATAACTTTGATGAAATAGATGAAGCTTTTAATAAAGCAGGACAAGTAGAAGGAAAGCCTACAGTAATAATAGCTCACACAATTAAGGGAAAAGGTGTATCTTTTATGGAAGATAATGTTGCATGGCATGGTATGGCACCATCAAAAGAACAAAAAGAAGAAGCTATAATTGAATTAAGTAAGTAGTAGGAGGAGAAGATACATGAAAAGAGCAACTAGAGAATCATATGGAGCAACTTTAGCTCAATTGGGAAATGAAAATAAAAATATAGTAGTGTTAGATGCAGATCTTTCAAAAGCTACTAAATCAGAAATTTTTGCAAAAGCACATCCAGATAGATTTATTAATGTTGGTATAGCTGAACAAAACATGATTGGTATGGCAGCAGGTCTTGCTAATGGTGGAAAAATACCTTTTGCTACTACTTTTGCAGTATTTGCAGCAGGTAGAGCATTTGAAGTAATAAGAAACTCAGTATGTTATCCAAATGTTAATGTTAAAATAGCTGCCACTCATGCAGGAATAACAGTAGGTCCAGATGGTGGTTCACACCAAGCGATAGAAGATATTGCTCTTATGTCATCATTACCTAATATGATAGTTTTATCACCTGCTGATGATATTGAAGCTTGTAAATGCATTAAAGTAGCAGCAGAAATTAAATCTCCAGTTTATATAAGATTAGGTAGAATTGCATTAGATGATATATATACAGAAGATTATAATTTTAAAATAGGAAAAGGAAATACTATAGTAGAAGGAAATGATGTATCTATTATTGCCACTGGAATAATGGTTCATAAAGCATTAAAAGCAGCTAAAGAACTTAAAGAAGAAGGTATAAATGCTAGAGTTATAAATATTTCTACTATTAAACCTATAGATGAAGAAATAATAATAAAAGCAGCTAAAGAAACAAAAGGAATTGTAACAGTTGAAGAACATTCAATAATAGGCGGATTAGGAGATAGAGTAGCAAGTGTAGTTTGTGACAATTATCCAACTAAGGTAAAAAAAATAGGTGTTAAAGATGTATTTGGAGAATCTGGAGATCCAGATGGATTACTAGAAAAACACGGATTAACGGTTGAAAACATTAAAAAAGTTTCTAAAGAATTAGTTAAATAGTTACTAAAAATGTAGAAATACTATAATATTTAGTTATTTTTTAAATAATAAAGTAGCTTCCAACATAATAGGAATTTATGTAGATATCTAAGGTGATAAAATAGCACCTTAGATATTAAGTAGATTTAAACATAAGAAACTTTAGTTTATAGTATTATGTACAAATTAGTAATATTAGTTTATAAAATTTATATAACTTAAAATAAGGATGTATCAATATTTTGTTTTGATACATCCTTATTGTTTTGATGCAGAGTTTTATTTTATTTTGGTAATTTATTCATAGTACATAGATTTTATTGACAATCATTAATTTTGTGGTAAACTAGTTTGCATAGGAACCAAATAGTTTCTATACAAACTATTTTAAAGAGGAAAAATTATTGAAGTTTTAAATAGGTTTTTAAAAGTAGAAAAAAAGATATTATTACTAGTAGCAGGATTAGTTTGGTCTTTTGCTGGTTTTAGAGTATTAACTTTAGGAATAGGAGATGTAAAAAATAATAATGGTAATTTAATTGCTGATTTAATATGTGCAGCTATTATTTTTTAAAAAAGTAAAATTAAGATATAATAATTAGATTTTGGAGGAAAAATAAATGAAGAGCGATTCATTTGAGATTGCAATGTTAATAAAGGAGATATATTCAAGTACTGTTGGATCAGTAAGTTGTGGTTTAAAGGAAGTAGGACTTACACATCAACAAATTATGGTCATTAAATTAATAGCACATAATAAAAAAGTTAATATATCTGAATTATGTGAAAAGATGTCTTTATCTAAAGGAACTATATCTGGAATAGTTACTAGGTTAGAATTGTTAGGATATGTAAAAAAGATTAAATTAGAGAATGATAAGAGAAATACTTATGTTACATTTTCAAATGAAGGATTAGAGTTTGCAAAAGAATATAAAAATAAAATTAATGAGAGCTTTGATAAAGTATTTAAAAATTTAACAGAAGAAGAAATCAAAGAAGTAAAAAGCAGTTTATTAAAACTTAGGGATAAAATAAAGGGGAATGACTAGTATGAATATGAAATTAATTTTAGCAATTATCCCAATAACATTAGCACTTGTATTTTATACAATAGGTGTATTTGGAGAAAGAAAGGCCAAAACACTGAAGAAGGGTCATGTAATTATATTTTGGTTAGGACTTTTATGTGATGCTATAGGTACATTTTTAATGGGACAAATATCTAAATCTCAAGTGCAGATTGAAAATACAGCAACACAAACCATTCATGGAGTAACAGGGGTATTAGCAATAGTATTAATGTTATTTCATGCTTTATGGTCAACATGGGTATTATATAAAGATGATGAAAATAAAAAAGCAGTTTTTCATAAATTTAGTATCACTGTATGGATAGTGTGGTTAATTCCATATATTATAGGTATGATTATAGGTATGTCATAATAAAATAAAAAAATTTAAAGATATAAATATATTCCAATATTACTCGATATCATAAAGTAGGGGTAAATATTTAAATATATTTATATTTTTTTGAATATATATAATTAAAATACAATATTTAGACAATTTGTCCACAAATTGATATAATTTTAAATATAGTATTTATATTATTTATTTTTATAAATTTATAGTTAGTGAAAGGGTATAAGATTATGACAATTATAGATATTTTAGAAAAAAAATATTCAAGTAATCCATCAATTATAAGATCATTAGAAATTATTAAAGATAATTTTATAAATTTAGTTAATGACAATTATGAATTAGTTTTAGATGTAAAAGGACAATTAAAAGTAAGAATTCCAAGTTTACAAAATAAAAATGAATATGAATATAAAGAAATTAGCGACTATGATTATCCATTAGTTATGTGTATGAGAATTTCAGAAATAAAAAATAAAGATATATATAAGCATATATTAAATCAATTTATAGATTTATATAAAGACAAGCTTGATGTATTTTTTAAAGATGTAGTTACAGTAGACAAATTAACAAAGAAAATAAAAGAAACTAAAAAAATTATAAATTTTATTACATACTTTTCAATATTCTTAGTTATATTAACATCAATATCTTTATGTGTATTTTTAAATATATCTAATATGATTAGATATATAATGGTAATAGTAATAGTAGGATCTTTTTTAGCTATGTTAACCGTTCAATTTACAAAAGAAGAAAGAGTTAAGAAGATAGTAGATGGATATATAAGTATAATAAAAACAGATTGGTATCAAAGAGAATTAAATAAACAAAATATTTTTTTCTGTAATCTTATAGAATAAAAATATTGTATATAAGTTAAGAAGTAAAAAATTAATATTAATATATTTAAAATAAAAAGAGATATATCCAAATTTTCAAATAGTATTTGGATATATTTCTTTTTTTATCTTATAGTATAAAAAATTAAATCTAAATACAAAAAAAGAATTTTTCTGTATAAATAAGATAAAAATACTCTAAATTTTAAAAATAGGATAAATAACCTTTAAATATAAATAAGTATTATTATTGGAATTAGAGTGAAATAAGTATAATATAGTTTTAAATAGAAAAACTTATCAAGGAGGTAAATAATATTTATAATGAAAAATGTTACTTTAAAAGATGCAATAACAATAATTCAAAGAGCGTTTAATGCTATGGATAAAAGATTATTAGATCATGGTGAAAAAGTATCATATATATTATTAAAGTTATTACAAGCAAGTGGAAACTATAGTGATAAAGAAATTCTTAGATTATGTACTGTAGCAATATTTCATGATATAGGAGTATATAAAGTTTCTGAAAGAAATAGGATTTTAGATATAGATTCTATAGCACCAATAAATCATGCTATATATGGTTCATTGTTTATTAAATATTTTTCACCGGTATCTGATTTAAATAAAGTTGTATTAGGACATCATTTTACACAATTGGAAATCCAAGAAAAAAATATAGAAGATATACCTAATGAAGCATTATTATTAGGTTTATCAGATTATATTTCTTTAATTCATTTAAGATATAATAAAATAGATAACATATTGATTAAAGATAAAATAAAAGATTATAAAAAAGAAAATGTAGATTTGTATTTAAAAGCTTTAAAAACAACAGATTTTAATAAAGGGCTTACAAATAATTCGTATAAAGATGAACTTCTTAATTTTTTTGATAAAAAGTATATTAGTAGAGAAGAAATAATAGATTATATAAAAATGTTAACATATGCAATAGATTTTAGAAGTGAAGTAACAGTAAAACATACCATAGTAGTACAAGCTATGAGTTATGAAATAGCTAAACTAATGAATTTTAATGATGATTTATGTATAAAAATTAAAATTTCAGCAATGCTTCATGATATAGGAAAAATAGCTACTCCTATAAGGATTTTAGAGAAACCAGGGAAACTCACTGAAGAAGAATTTGAAACAATGAAAAACCATGCTATTATAGGATATAAAATACTTAGCGATTTAGAGATAGATGATATTAGAGATATAGCAATGGCTCATCATGAAAAATTAGATGGGACAGGGTATCCTTTTGGCTTAAAAGATAATGAAATATCAAGAGAAGCTAGAATATTAGCAATTGCAGATATTTTTAGTGCGTTAATGGCTGTTAGAAGTTATAAAAATGAATTTAGCAAGGAAAAAATAATTGAAATATTAAAAAATATGGCTAATAGCAATAAAATAGACTACAACATAGTTCAGTTAGTTATAGAAAATTATGATTATATAGTTAAAAAAGTAAAAGAAAAAACAGATGATTTAATAAAAATATATGAAAATCTAAAAAATGAATATAGAGAGTTATTAAATAAGTTTTTATAAGGAATATTTAAAAGAAAAGATATTTTTAAGTGTTGAATTAATATACATAACCAAAGAGGATAGAGTAGTTATATATAATAATGTTAGATAAAGATAAATTTTATGTATATAGAAAAAAAAGAAGCTAAAAATAATTCTAACAAAAAAAATTTAAATTGGAGGTTAGAATTATGGTAAAACAAGTTTATAGTTTCGATTTTAAAAAAGAAATAGAAAATGGAACTACAGTAGTAAACTTTTATTCAAATTTAGGAAGTCCTTCTAAATTAGTTACACCTGTATTTAATGAGGTAAAAGATGAAATAAATAATAGGGTGAAATTTTTAAAAGTAAATGTAGATGAAAATAGAGATTTAGTAAAAAAATATGACATTCCTTCAATTCAATCTATCATGATATTTAAAAATGGTAAAGAAGTAAGTAAATTAAATGGATTTTTACAAAAAGATATATTAAAGAAAAACATAGAAGATAACTTATAAAAAATGCTTCTTATTATATTAAGTTTTAATATAATAAGAAGCTTGTAGTTTTTATATTTATAATATGAAGTCATATTGTTTAGACATATTGACATAAAATTTATATAATTATAATATTATTTTAATAGATTTAATTTTTTAAAATTTAATTTTGGTATTTTAACTGAAAATATATATATATATATTAAGAATAGGAGAATTTTATGAGTAAATATGATTGCATTAAATTAGAAAATCAAGTTTGTTTTTCTTTATATGCAGCATCTAGAGAAATAATTAAACTATATAAGCCTGTTTTAGATAAATTTAATCTTACATATACTCAATATATTGCAATGCTAGTTTTATGGGAAGAAGAAAAAATCACAGTAAAAGGTATTGGCAAAAGACTTCATTTAGATTCAGGAACATTAACACCATTATTAAAAAAATTGCAATCAATGGAGTTAGTTAATAGATACCGAGATAAAAATGATGATAGAGTAGTTGTAGTTGAATTAACTGATAAAGGAAGAACTTTAAAGGATAATATAATTAGTGTTCCTAATGATGTTTGTTGCAAAATAAATATATCACAAGAACAAGCTAAAGTTTTAAAAGAAAACTTAGATAATTTATTAGATAGTCTTAAATAATGTGTGAGCTTAGAAGATATTTTTAAGATATCTTTTTTATTATTTCCATTAGTTAAATATTTTTATAATCAAACTTTAATAAATGATTTGTTTTTCATTTTTGAAATATATAAGTTAAATGAAAAAATACAGATATGTAATTTAAAATTGTTTAGTTATAATATTGCCATAAAAAATGAGTACCATATTAGAAATAGATAAAGTCAAAAACTGAGAATAAATGAATAAGTTTAATAGCAGGGAAACTAACTACATATAAATTGAATATTTTGTAAAAAAGAATCATATATATGAAACAAAATATATGATCCTTTTTAGAGTGTTTTTATACAATAAAAACGTCTATTTCTGTATTTAAATTTTCAGCTATATCTTTGAGTTCTTCAGAACTACTATTTACTGTTTTAAATGTATTAGTTTGCTCAATTACAGAGGCATTAACTTCTTCAGTGATTGCAGCTATCTGTTCAGATGAATTTGCAACATCCATAATGGAATCTAACACTTGAACTTTTTCAATACTTACCACATTTATGTTTTTATATATTTGATTTGAAGTTATAACCATCTTGTCCAAAGTTTTTTGCATAGAAATAAATGCTTCATTCATATTTTCAAATGCTTCTCTTTCTTGAGTATTGATTTTTTCTGTATTATATAATGTGTATTTAGTATTAGTAACTAAAGAATCTGTTGCTTTTATTATTTTATTGATATTTCTAGTAGCTGTTTGAGTTTCATTTGATAATAATCTTATTTCTTCAGCAACAACAGAAAAACCTCTTCCAGAATCTCCAGCTCTAGCTGCCTCAATTGCAGCATTTAATGATAATAAGTTTGTTTGCTGAGCAATATTACTTATTAAATTTAAAAAATTAGATATATTATTTATTCCTGAGAATAATTCTTCTATTGTCTGTTTTAAATCATTAAAACTTTCTAAGGATTCTAATTTTGATTGTATTAAAGAATTTATTTTATCACTGCTTTGCGTAACAGAGCTTATAACTTCATTACTTTGATTATTCATTTCAATATTATTAGTTTTTAAATTATTTATAGCATAATCAAGATTTTTAGTTATACTTTCACATTCTTGAGATTTTTCAGCTACATTACATATTCTTTTAGCTATATCATTAACAGCTTGTGTTATTTCTGAGTTAGAAGCGAAAAATTCTTCATTCATAGTAGCTAAATTTTGTGAGCTGCAATGAACAGTATGTATAGAATTTTTTACTTCTTTTAGCATTAAAGATAAATTTTTAATAGTTGTATTTATTGAATTAGCTAATTCTTCGATTTCATCTCCTGTATTTATCTTTTCTATTTCAACATTTAAGTTTCCTTGAGCTATTATACTCATATATTTTGTTATATTTTGTATAGGTAAAGAAAACTTCTTAGCTAAGAACTTAGTAATTATCATCATAATAATTAATATTATTATTGATAGTAAAGTAACCCATTTAGCAGCTTTTCTTATAGGTAATTTTATATCATTTATGTAAGCAGAAGAATATACAGTCCAATTTGAATTTTTAATTTTACTACACGTGGCAATTTTAGGTTCATTATTATATGAGTAATAAATAACTTTTGTTTTATCAAAATTTTCAGTAGATGTAGTATCTATTTCATTTATTCCAGTTAAATTACCTACTAAATTTATGTTTGGATCATATATAATAGAACCTTTTGTGTCAGTTAAAGATACATTAAATCTACCATAATTATATTCATTTAATATTGGTGTATATATAGTTGAAACTATATCTTTACAGATAACTCCTACAAGTAAGCCTTCTTTATTATATATTCCTTTGCTTAGAACATTAATGTAATTTCCAGTTTCATTAGATTTAATTATATCTGAGATATATGAATTTTCTCCATTAACTATTGCATTGAAATACTTTCTATTTGATACATCTGTAAATATAGCATTTTTATCACTTGAAGCTATCATTATTCCATCTATATTTATAAGATAGACAGTTTCTAAATAACTTTTGTTACTATAATTTTTTAGTAATTTATTTAAATAAGATTGTATTTTACTTGATTGAGAGTTTTTATCTTTTAATAATTGTATATCAATACTTGAAAAATTAATAAAATCATCATCATATGCAAATTGATTTAATTCTGCTAATTCTTTGTCTAAAAGATTTTCTATTGTAGTAGAAATTCCACGAGTTTCTGCTTCAGAATTTTTAAGTTTGCCTTTAAATAATTCATTGCCTAAAAAATTAAAGATAATAGTTGAGATAATGTAGAACTTATTATTAAAATAATACTTATTATTATCATGAGTTTATTTTGAATTTTATTAAACCCTTTTAAATAGTGCTTTACTTTTAAAGCGTGCATCTTTTAGTTTTCTCCTTTATTTGAAAATTAATATTATAGAAACATAGTTTACCTTAATTATATTAATTTGTAAATTTAAAAGTAGTTTAACTGATTTATGATAATTGTTTGTAAATTTAATATGTAAATTAATTAAGATTATTATTTGATTTTAGGGGGAAAGGTATTAAGATAAGTTATTTTAAAAAGGACTTAATAATAACCTGTCCACGTGTATCAATACTAGAAAATAGAAATTATTAAGAGAAAATAAGAGTATTATAACTATAATCTTAGAATATATATATAATTAATACAAACATGTATATTATATAGTGTTAAGATAAAACACGTCGCTGAGAGATGCGACGGACAAGTTTAAATAAGTTTTAAGAAATAAGATTTCAACTTTAAAAAACTTGTTGACAAAAAACAAACTAAATGTTATAATGATTAAGTCGCTTGAGGGTGACACATTAAAACAATAGTTGACAAAATAGTCAACTAAAGAAAAATTTGGTCTTTGAAAATTGAACAGAAGAAACATTAAAATAAACCAGCAATTCTTTATTAAAGTAAGTCAAGATTAAACTTTTTATTGAGAGTTTGATCCTGGCTCAGGACGAACGCTGGCGGCGTGCCTAACACATGCAAGTCGAGCGATGAAGCTCCTTCGGGAGTGGATTAGCGGCGGACGGGTGAGTAACACGTGGGCAACCTGCCTCATAGAGAGGGATAGCCTTCCGAAAGGAAGATTAATACCTCATAAGATTGTAGTTTCGCATGAAACAGCAATAAAAGGAGCAATCCGCTATGAGATGGGCCCGCGTCGCATTAGCTAGTTGGTAAGGTAATGGCTTACCAAGGCGACGATGCGTAGCCGACCTGAGAGGGTGATCGGCCACATTGGGACTGAGACACGGCCCAGACTCCTACGGGAGGCAGCAGTGGGGAATATTGCACAATGGGGGAAACCCTGATGCAGCAACGCCGCGTGAGTGATGACGGTCTTCGGATTGTAAAACTCTGTCTTTGGGGACGATAATGACGGTACCCAAGGAGGAAGCCACGGCTAACTACGTGCCAGCAGCCGCGGTAATACGTAGGTGGCAAGCGTTGTCCGGATTTACTGGGCGTAAAGGGAGCGTAGGTGGATATTTAAGTGGGATGTGAAATACTCGGGCTTAACCTGAGTGCTGCATTCCAAACTGGATATCTAGAGTGCAGGAGAGGAAAGCGGAATTCCTAGTGTAGTGGTGAAATGCGTAGATATTAGGAAGAACACCAGTGGCGAAGGCGGCTTTCTGGACTGTAACTGACACTGAGGCTCGAAAGCGTGGGGAGCGAACAGGATTAGATACCCTGGTAGTCCACGCCGTAAACGATGAATACTAGGTGTAGGAGCTGTCATGGCTTCTGTGCCGCCGCTAACGCATTAAGTATTCCGCCTGGGGAGTACGGTCGCAAGATTAAAACTCAAAGGAATTGACGGGGGCCCGCACAAGCAGCGGAGCATGTGGTTTAATTCGAAGCAACGCGAAGAACCTTACCTAGACTTGACATCTCCTGAATTACTCTTAATCGAGGAAGTCGCTTCGGCGACAGGAAGACAGGTGGTGCATGGTTGTCGTCAGCTCGTGTCGTGAGATGTTGGGTTAAGTCCCGCAACGAGCGCAACCCTTATTGTTAGTTGCTACCATTTAGTTGAGCACTCTAGCGAGACTGCCGTGGTTAACGCGGAGGAAGGTGGGGATGACGTCAAATCATCATGCCCCTTATGTCTAGGGCTACACACGTGCTACAATGGCTGGTACAGAGAGACGCAATACCGTGAGGTGGAGCTAAACTTTAAAACCAGTCTCAGTTCGGATTGTAGGCTGAAACTCGCCTACATGAAGCTGGAGTTGCTAGTAATCGCGAATCAGAATGTCGCGGTGAATACGTTCCCGGGCCTTGTACACACCGCCCGTCACACCATGAGAGTTGGCAATACCCAAAGTTCGTGAGCTAACCCGTAAGGGAGGCAGCGACCTAAGGTAGGGTCAGCGATTGGGGTGAAGTCGTAACAAGGTAGCCGTAGGAGAACCTGCGGCTGGATCACCTCCTTTCTATGGAGAAATCTAGTTAACAAGACGTTTAACTAGTAATTAAAATGAATGCTTACTTAATATAAGAAGGTTTATTTAATGATTTCTGTTCAATTTTGAAAGACTAAGTCTTTCAAAATGTTCTTTGAAAATTGCACATAATAATACGAAGTTTAGTGAAGTTTAGTACAAGAAATCAAATGATTTTTGTAATGAGCGTATTTTATACGTGAATGAAAAAATTATGCAGATGACGAAGTAATAAGATTCAATAAACGAGTATATTGTATATAATACAACAAGCCAAGAATTATTCTTTGTATTTACAAGAACTATTCATTAATTGTTAAAATTAGATAAATAGGTCAAGCTACAAAGGGCGCATGGTGAATGCCTTGGCATCAGGAGCCGATGAAGGACGTGATAAGCTGCGATAAGCTTCGGGTAGGCGCACATAGCCAGAGATCCGGAGATGTCCGAATGAGGAAACTCACATGGGAAACCCCATGTATCGTAAAGTGAATACATAGCTTTATGAAGGTAAACCCAGGGAACTGAAACATCTAAGTACCTGGAGGAAGAGAAAGAAAAATCGATTTTCTTAGTAGCGGCGAGCGAAAGGGAAAGAGCCCAAACCAAAGATTTATCTTTGGGGTTGCGGACAGAACATTAACGAGAAGTTATAATTAACTGAACACAACTGGAAAGTTGGACCGTAGGAGGTAATAGTCCTGTAAGTAAAAGTTATAACAATCAAGTTCTGATCCAGAGTACCACGAGACACGTGAAACCTTGTGGGAAGCAGGGAGGACCACCTCCCAAGGCTAAATACTACCTGATGACCGATAGTGAAGCAGTACCGTGAGGGAAAGGTGAAAAGAACCCCGGGAGGGGAGTGAAATAGAACCTGAAACCATGTGCCTACAACCGATCAAAGCACCTTATGTGTGTGATGATGTGCTTTTTGTAGAACGAGCCAACGAGTTACGGTATGTAGCAAGGTTAAGTACTTAAGGTACGGAGCCGAAGGGAAACCGAGTCTTAATAGGGCGACTAGTTGCATGCTGTAGACCCGAAACCGGGTGACCTATCCATGGCCAGGTTGAAGCGAGGGTAAAACCTCGTGGAGGACCGAACCACGTTGCTGTTGAAAAAGCATGGGATGAGCTGTGGATAGCGGAGAAATTCCAATCGAACTCGGATATAGCTGGTTCTCCTCGAAATAGCTTTAGGGCTAGCGTCGGAAAATGTGAGTACTGGGGGTAGAGCACTGAATGGGCTAGGGGGCATAGCGCTTACCGAACCTTATCAAACTCCGAATACCAGATACTATCAGTCCGGCAGTCAGACTGCGAAAGATAAGTTCCGTAGTCAAAAGGGAAACAGCCCAGATCGTCAGCTAAGGTCCCAAAGTGTAAGTTAAGTGGAAAAGGATGTGGGATTTCTAAGACAACTAGGATGTTGGCTTAGAAGCAGCCACTCATTAAAAGAGTGCGTAATAGCTCACTAGTCAAGAGATCCTGCGCCGAAAATGTCCGGGGCTCAAACTTACCACCGAAGCTACGGGTTCACACTTTGTGTGAGCGGTAGAGGAGCGTCGTAATCGGGCTGAAGTCGTACCGTAAGGAGCGGTGGACTGATTACGAGTGAGAATGTTGGCATTAGTAGCGAGATGTAGGTGAGAATCCTACAGGCCGAATACCTAAGGTTTCCTCAGGAAGGTTCGTCCGCTGAGGGTTAGTCGGGACCTAAGCTGAGGCCGAAAGGCGTAGGCGATGGACAATCGGTTGATATTCCGATACCACTATTATCGTTATTATCGATGGTGTGACGGAGAAGGATAGGATGTGCTAGCTATTGGATGCTAGTCTAAGCGTTTAGGGAGTTAGAATAGGCAAATCCGTTCTAACAATCCTGAGGCGTGATGGGGAAGGTTCTACGGAACCGAAGTATCTGATTCCATGCTTCCAAGAAAAGCATCTAGAAAGAGAAGTAGTGCCCGTACCGCAAACCGACACAGGTAGGTGAGGAGAGAATCCTAAGGCCGGCGGAAGAATTGCAGTTAAGGAACTAGGCAAATTGACCCCGTAACTTCGGGAGAAGGGGTGCCTGCGAGAGCAGGCCGCAGAGAATAGGCACAAGCAACTGTTTAACAAAAACACAGGTCTCTGCTAAAGCGAAAGCTGATGTATAGGGGCTGACGCCTGCCCGGTGCTGGAAGGTTAAGGGGAACACTTAGCGTAAGCGAAGGTGTGAACTTAAGCCCCAGTAAACGGCGGCCGTAACTATAACGGTCCTAAGGTAGCGAAATTCCTTGTCAGGTAAGTTCTGACCCGCACGAATGGCGTAATGACTTGTGCACTGTCTCAACTGCAAATCCGGCGAAGTTGTAGTGCGAGTGAAGATGCTCGCTACCCGCGATTGGACGGAAAGACCCCGTAGAGCTTTACTGTAGCTTAGCATTGAATTTCGGTATTGTCTGTACAGGATAGGTGGGAGACTGGGAAATCAGAGCGTCAGCTTTGATGGAGTCATCCTTGGGATACCACCCTGATAGTACTGGAATTCTAACTGGATGCCATGAATCTGGTGACAGGACATTGTTAGGTGGGCAGTTTGACTGGGGCGGTCGCCTCCTAAAAAGTAACGGAGGCGCCCAAAGGTTCCCTCAGAACGGTCGGAAATCGTTCGTAGAGTGCAAAGGCAGAAGGGAGCCTGACTGCGAGACCTACAAGTCGAGCAGGGACGAAAGTCGGGCTTAGTGATCCGGTGGTACCTCGTGGGAGGGCCATCGCTCAACGGATAAAAGCTACCTCGGGGATAACAGGCTGATCTCCCCCAAGAGTTCACATCGACGGGGAGGTTTGGCACCTCGATGTCGGCTCGTCGCATCCTGGGGCTGAAGTAGGTCCCAAGGGTTGGGCTGTTCGCCCATTAAAGCGGCACGCGAGCTGGGTTCAGAACGTCGTGAGACAGTTCGGTCCCTATCCGTCGCGGGCGCAGGAAATTTGAGAAGAGCTGTCCTTAGTACGAGAGGACCGGGATGGACCGACCTATGGTGTACCAGTTGTTTCGCCAGAAGCATAGCTGGGTAGCTAAGTCGGGACGGGATAAACGCTGAAAGCATCTAAGCGTGAAGCCTCCTTCAAGATGAGATTTCCCATAGCGTAAGCTAGTAAGACCCCTTGAAGACTACAAGGTTGATAGGTCAGAGGTGTAAGTATGGTAACATATTTAGCTGACTGATACTAATAGGTCGAGGGCTTGACCAATAAATATTATATACAAATATGTGCAATTTTGAAAGAACATTGTTTCTTCAAAATAGAAGTCTTTTAAGTAAACTAAAGACTACAAGAGTTATTTGATTGAATAGGCAATACAAATCATTAATGTGATTTGTATAAGTTTGTTTAGCTAAATATAAAATTTAGAAGTTTACTCAATCTGGTGATGATGGCATAGAAGTAACACTCCTTCCCATTCCGAACAGGATAGTTAAGATCTATAGCGCCGAAGGTACTGCATGGGAGACTGTGTGGGAGATTAGGACGTTGCCAGGTTTATTTGCGTGATTAGCTCAGTTGGTAGAGCACCTGACTCTTAATCAGGGTGTCCAGGGTTCGAACCCCTGATCGCGCACCAAATAAGAAAACTACTGATATATGTCAGTAGTTTTTTTATTTATATTATTATAATATATGAAAGATTATGTATTAATCTTATAGATTAAAAGTTATTCACAATTAAATAAATTTATAAAGATTTATACACATATTATTAGTTGGCATGTTAATTATGTTAATAATTTATTGTACATATTTATAAATATATACATAATATAATGTATTCTATATTGCATGTAAAGGATTTAAACTAAAGTTAAAAGATATGAGCAGGAATTTGTATTGCTTTAAATAAAAGTAAAGTTGCTATAGTATGAGCTGGATTTGTAGGTTCTACAATTCCATTTAACTTGAGAACTCAAGGGGTATGTGATGAAATATTAATGATTGGTATCAATAAAGAAAAAGCATATGTAGAAGTTATGGATTTAAATCATTGTGTTGAGTATTTAAATAGAAATACAATGGTTGCAACAGGAGAATATAAGGATTGTAAAGGTGCTGATATAGTTGTTATAACAGAATGGTCACCTCCTAAGCCAGGACAAACAAGATTAGGTACATTAGAACTATCATCTAAGATAATAAAATCAATAGTTAAACCTATTATGGAAAGTAGATTTAAGGGATACTTTGTTATTGTTTCCAATATGTTAATATAATTTATTATTATGTGTATAAGATATTAGGACTTCCTAAAAATCATATTATTGGAACCAGTACATCTATAGAGTCAGCTAGATTAAAGAATTATATGTTTAAATTCTTCATAAGCTTTTTAACAATATTATTTCAACAAACAATCGAAAATACAAGCAATTAATAGTAATTTAAAGAATTTAATCGTATTTTTAATATAATGTCGATATACGTCAAAATTTATTGTTGACATAATAATAGAAAGTCTATATAATAATGTCTTGTTGAGGTCACTAAATAAAATAAATGATTTCAACTAGAAGAATAATTCTTTCAAAAAGATCTGGTGATGATGGCATGGAAGTAACACTCCTATCCATTCCGAACAGGACAGTTAAGATCCATAGCGCCGAAGGTACTGCATGGGAGACCGTGTGGGAGATTAGGACGTTGCCAGGTAAAGTATGGTTCACTAGCTCAGTCGGTAGAGCACATGACTTTTAATCATGGTGTCCCGGGTTCGATTCCCGGGTGAGCCACCAAATCGTTTCTTTGTTTTAAAGGAACGATTTTTTTATTTAAAGTAGTAAGCTAATTTAAATAATTAAAATATACATCTAATAACATAAAAAAGATATCCTATGTATTATAAATTAATAGGATATCTTTTTTTATAATATATTATGTTAATTTTATATTTATAGTTTTATTAAAGATTGTTTCTATGAAATAACAATACAAATTCCATTATAGTTTTAAAAGTATATATAACATATAGAATTTTAAATTAATATATTACAGGCTCTATCAAGGATTCCATTAAGTTCTGCTAATGCAACTCCAAAATTAGTAATAGGAATATGTTTTTCTTTAATTATTTCTAATCTGGATAATAGCTGCTTTCTTGTAAACATACAAGAACCACAATGTAAAATTAATTTGAAATCAGATAAGTTTTTAGGAAAATCGTTTCCTGTTACATTTACTATATCTAATTTTCCACCAACCTTTTTTTCAAGTAATAAAGGTAATTTTTCTCTTGCTATATCACCCTTTAGTGCATGATGAGTACAAGCTTCTGCTATTAGTACTTTATCATTAGGCTTTAGTTCATTAATTGCTTTAGCGCCTCTTATAAATAAATCTAAATCCCCTTTATATCTTGCCATTAATATAGAAAATGAAGTCAGTCTTATATTTTTTGGTACTATTTCATTTACTTTTTTAAACATTTGAGAATCAGTTATTACTAAAGAAGGATCTTTAATTAAGTTCAATAAATCTGCAAGTTCTGTATCTTTAACTGTAAGAGCCATAGCATCATTGTCTAAAATATCTCTGATTATTTGTACTTGAGGCAATATAAGCCTTCCTTTTGGAGCTTGTATATCTTGAGGAGCAACTAATATAACTCTATCTTTTGGTTTAACAATATCTCCAAGTATAGTAGGCATTTCAAAGTCAATTGGTGCATTTTTTATAAGTAGTTCTTTAAATTTACCTATATTTATTTTTTCCTTAGAACTTACTTCTACAAAGGGAATATCAAATTCATTTTGCAATATATCTAAATTACTAATACCTAAATCTATTTTATTTACTACCCCTATTGTAGGTATATTTTTTTCTTTTAAATCTTTTAGCCATTTTTTTTCATCTTCAATATCATTTTCTTCAGCAGAAAATAATAATACTGCTAAATCAGTTTTTAACATTACCTCTTTTGTTTTTTCAACTCTTAGTTCACCTAAATCACCAGTATCATCCAATCCAGCAGTATCTATAATAACAACTGGCCCTAAGGGAAGTAGTTCCATGGCTTTTGATACTGGATCTGTTGTAGTTCCAGGAGTATTTGAAACTAATGATAGTGGTTGATTTGTTAGAGTATTAATTAAACTTGATTTACCAGCATTTCTTTTTCCGAAAATAGATATATGTAATCTATTTGCTTTTGGTGTATTAATCATAAGTATTTCTCCTTTTATATATTAATGTTTAATTTTTATTTTAAATTTTTCAATAAAAACGAAATGTAGTTAATTATTTAAAAAGTAAATATATTAATTAAAATATTTTAATTTACTTATTTTTTAATAATTTAAATTTGCTAGAAATATCTTTTTTTATAAAAGTTAAAAAACATTTTAAGTTTTTTAGATCTTCTTTTAATGTAGTTTCTTCATTTGAAGAAAGATATCCATTGTTAGATAAAGTAAGTATGAAAAATAATATTCCTAAATTTATATAAATATCTTTTATATCTGCAATAAATAAATTGCTAATCCCAATAAAGTCTAAACTTCCACCATAAAATATTTTGTCAATCAATGAGCAAAGAGCTCCACAAAATATAAATAAAAATGACATATCTGCCCAAAAGTCTTTATTATCTTTATATAAGTAGTAACGATATATTTCTATAAATAAAAGAAGAGCAATAATATTAAAAAATATTAATATGGAAAAGCTTATATCAGTCCCAAATCTTGCATTTAACCATGAGCCATCGGTATTAATTATTGGATTAAAAGACAATAGATTAGGAAGTATATTTATATAGCTATCAAAATAGAAAAGCTTTATAAGTATTTTTATTCCTTGATCAATTAACATTAAAGAGATAAATATTTTAAATATTGTCTTAAATTTAAAACCATTGTTATTTGTACAACTTATTTTATAAATAAATAATCCAACTAAAGCAAATAAAAACATAAGAAATATATTTAATATTATTGTAGGTGTATTTATAATTCTACCTGTAAATAATTCAAATAAAAAATATAAAAACCACATGAGTGGTAAAATTCCTACTGTTAAAAGTTTTTTATTATTCATAATTTCTCTCCTTGCTACAGTTTTTAGTATAATTTTATTTTATTATCTTAAAGTTTATCATATAAAATTTTAAAATTCATTCTTATTACTATATAAATTAACGTAAAAATAATTTTTTATATATTTTTATTTATAAAAATTTTATAATGAATGTAATAAAAAATGGTAAAATTAAGTAAAATATTATATTAGAGAAAAAGTTTAGTATAAAAGTTTGAGAGGGGAGTTAATTATGTTAACTATTTTTGCTATGTCAGATTCTATAGCAGAAACAGCTCATCAAGTAACATTGGCAGTAGCTACTCAATTTAAAGAAAAAATAAAAATAAGAAGGGTTCCATATATTAAAACAATAGAAGATGTTGATTATATTTTTCCTGAAATAGCTAAAGTTAAACGAAAAATAATAATATCAACAATAATAACTGTAGAAGTTAGAGAATATTTAAGTAAAAAATGTTATGAAGAAAATATTTATATAATGAATGTTTTAGGTCCTATTATAGATTCTATATCAAGTATATTAGATGCTAAACCAGAATATAAACCAGGAGCTATGAGAAAGATAGATGAGATATATTACAAAAGAATAGAAGCCATGGAATTTGCTATGCAATATGATGATAGCAAAGATTATGGTGGATTAAAGAATGCAGATGTTGTTTTAATTGGATTATCAAGAACTTCTAAGACTCCTTTAAGTATGTATTTAGCTAATAAAGGGATTAAAGCTATAAATATACCACTTATGCCCGAAATAGGTGTACCAGATGAAATATATAATATAGATAAAAAGAAAGTTTTTGGTTTGACAATAGATCCTTTTCAATTAATAGAAATTAGAAAAAAGAGATTAGATAAATTTCATAGAATATCTTCTAGTATTGAATATGCTGGCGATGAAAGAATATTAGAAGAATTAGAGTATTCAGATAAGATAATGAAGAAGTTAGGCTGTAAGAGAATAGACATAACACAAAGAGCTATTGAGGATACAGCTTTAATTATTTTAGAATCAATTGGATATAATAAGAGTACGAATAGCTAGTATATCTATTAACATCTTAGGGGGGATAATTTAATATGAAAATAGGATTAGTGTTATCAGGGGGAGGAGCAAGAGGTGCTTATCAAATTGGAGTATGGAAAGCTTTAAAAGAATTGAGAATTGATAGATATATAGAAGTTGTTTCAGGAACATCAATTGGTGCATTAAATGCTATATTATTTTGTCAAGGTGATATAGAAAAAGCAATTGAAGCATGGCTTAATATATCAAAAGAAAAGGTGCTTCCTATAGATAAAAAGGATTTAAATATTAAGGGATTTTTAATATCATTAGGATTAAAAAATATGAATCTAGTAAAAAAATGTATGCCTAAAATGATTGATACTGGAAATCTTTCAAGAGAGGGATTGACAGATATAATGAATAAATATGTTGATTTTAAAATAATAGAAGAATGTGAAAAACCGTGTTATGTAGCTTGTACAGAATTAACAACATTTCAACCAAAGTATTTTAAAATTAATAGATACAATGAAGAGAATATAAAAAGTATTTTATTTGCATCATCAGCATTACCTATGATATATGAATCAGAAGAGTTTGAGTCTATAAAATATTTAGATGGAGGAATGGCAGATAATGTTCCAGTTCAACCTGTTTATGGTGAGAATTGTGACATGATAATAGTTGTCCATCTTTCTAAGGATTCTCACATAAATAAAAAGTTGTTTCCTAATACAAGAATAATAGAAATATATCCATCTGCTATGGAAGAAGGTGTATTAGATGGTATACTAGATTTTGTTCCAGAAAGTGCTGAGAAGAGAATGAAATTAGGGTATATTGATACAATAAATTACTTAAAGCCAATTATGGATTTGGGAGTATTGATTTTTAAACACAAAGCTATACCAGAAGTTGATCCTCAAAAAGTAATTAATTATGTTAAAAATAAATTTATAAAAAAAGAATAAAAATAGTGTTGACATCATTTAAATAAAGTGATAAGATAAAACACGTCGCTGATGAAAGCAACAAACAAGTTTAATAAAAGAGTTAAGAAATAAGATTTCAACTTATTAAAAAAACTTGTTGACAGAGATTTGATTAAGTGTTATACTGATTAAGTCGCTTGAGGGTGACGAGATAAAACAAAAGTTGACAAGAAAGTCAACGAAAGAAAAATTTGGTCTTTGAAAATTGAACAGAAGAAACATTAAAATAAACCAGCAATTCTTTATTAAAGTAAGTCAAGATTAAACTTTTTATTGAGAGTTTGATCCTGGCTCAGGACGAACGCTGGCGGCGTGCCTAACACATGCAAGTCGAGCGATGAAGCTCCTTCGGGAGTGGATTAGCGGCGGACGGGTGAGTAACACGTGGGCAACCTGCCTCATAGAGAGGGATAGCCTTCCGAAAGGAAGATTAATACCTCATAAGATTGTAGTTTCGCATGAAACAGCAATAAAAGGAGCAATCCGCTATGAGATGGGCCCGCGTCGCATTAGCTAGTTGGTAAGGTAATGGCTTACCAAGGCGACGATGCGTAGCCGACCTGAGAGGGTGATCGGCCACATTGGGACTGAGACACGGCCCAGACTCCTACGGGAGGCAGCAGTGGGGAATATTGCACAATGGGGGAAACCCTGATGCAGCAACGCCGCGTGAGTGATGACGGTCTTCGGATTGTAAAACTCTGTCTTTGGGGACGATAATGACGGTACCCAAGGAGGAAGCCACGGCTAACTACGTGCCAGCAGCCGCGGTAATACGTAGGTGGCAAGCGTTGTCCGGATTTACTGGGCGTAAAGGGAGCGTAGGTGGATATTTAAGTGGGATGTGAAATACTCGGGCTTAACCTGGGTGCTGCATTCCAAACTGGATATCTAGAGTGCAGGAGAGGAAAGTGGAATTCCTAGTGTAGCGGTGAAATGCGTAGATATTAGGAAGAACACCAGTGGCGAAGGCGACTTTCTGGACTGTAACTGACACTGAGGCTCGAAAGCGTGGGGAGCGAACAGGATTAGATACCCTGGTAGTCCACGCCGTAAACGATGAATACTAGGTGTAGGAGCTGTCATGGCTTCTGTGCCGCCGCTAACGCATTAAGTATTCCGCCTGGGGAGTACGGTCGCAAGATTAAAACTCAAAGGAATTGACGGGGGCCCGCACAAGCAGCGGAGCATGTGGTTTAATTCGAAGCAACGCGAAGAACCTTACCTAGACTTGACATCTCCTGAATTACTCTTAATAGAGGAAGTCGCTTCGGCGACAGGAAGACAGGTGGTGCATGGTTGTCGTCAGCTCGTGTCGTGAGATGTTGGGTTAAGTCCCGCAACGAGCGCAACCCTTATTGTTAGTTGCTACCATTTAGTTGAGCACTCTAGCGAGACTGCCGTGGTTAACGCGGAGGAAGGTGGGGATGACGTCAAATCATCATGCCCCTTATGTCTAGGGCTACACACGTGCTACAATGGCTGGTACAGAGAGACGCAATACCGTGAGGTGGAGCTAAACTTTAAAACCAGTCTCAGTTCGGATTGTAGGCTGAAACTCGCCTACATGAAGCTGGAGTTGCTAGTAATCGCGAATCAGAATGTCGCGGTGAATACGTTCCCGGGCCTTGTACACACCGCCCGTCACACCATGAGAGTTGGCAATACCCAAAGTTCGTGAGCTAACCCGTAAGGGAGGCAGCGACCTAAGGTAGGGTCAGCGATTGGGGAGAAGTCGTAACAAGGTAGCCGTAGGAGAACCTGCGGCTGGATCACCTCCTTTCTATGGAGAAATCTAGTTAACAAGACGTTTAACTAGTAATTAAAATGATGCTTTATTAATATAAGAAGGTTTATTTAATGATTTCTGTTCAATTTTGAAAGATTAAGTCTTTCAAAATGTTCTTTGAAAATTGCACATAATAAATTGTATATAATACACCAAGCCAAGAATTATTCTTTGTATTTACAAGAACTATTCATTAATTGTTAAAATTAGATAAATAGGTCAAGCTACAAAGGGCGCATGGTGAATGCCTTGGCATCAGGAGCCGATGAAGGACGTGATAAGCTGCGATAAGCTTCGGGTAGGCGCACATAGCCAGAGATCCGGAGATGTCCGAATGAGGAAACTCACATGGGAAACCCCATGTATCGTAAAGTGAATACATAGCTTTATGAAGGTAAACCCAGGGAACTGAAACATCTAAGTACCTGGAGGAAGAGAAAGAAAAATCGATTTTCTTAGTAGCGGCGAGCGAAAGGGAAAGAGCCCAAACCAAAGATTTATCTTTGGGGTTGCGGACAGAACATTAACGAGAAGTTATAATTAACCGAACACAACTGGAAAGTTGGACCGTAGGAGGTAATAGTCCTGTAAGTAAAAGTTATAACAATCAAGTTCTGATCCAGAGTACCACGAGACACGTGAAACCTTGTGGGAAGCAGGGAGGACCACCTCCCAAGGCTAAATACTACCTGATGACCGATAGTGAAGCAGTACCGTGAGGGAAAGGTGAAAAGAACCCCGGGAGGGGAGTGAAATAGAACCTGAAACCATGTGCCTACAACCGATCAAAGCACCTTATGTGTGTGATGATGTGCTTTTTGTAGAACGAGCCAACGAGTTACGGTATGTAGCAAGGTTAAGTACTTAAGGTACGGAGCCGAAGGGAAACCGAGTCTTAATAGGGCGACTAGTTGCATGCTGTAGACCCGAAACCGGGTGACCTATCCATGGCCAGGTTGAAGCGAGGGTAAAACCTCGTGGAGGACCGAACCACGTTGCTGTTGAAAAAGCATGGGATGAGCTGTGGATAGCGGAGAAATTCCAATCGAACTCGGATATAGCTGGTTCTCCTCGAAATAGCTTTAGGGCTAGCGTCGGAAAATGTGAGTACTGGGGGTAGAGCACTGAATGGGCTAGGGGGCATAGCGCTTACCGAACCTTATCAAACTCCGAATACCAGATACTATCAGTCCGGCAGTCAGACTGCGAAAGATAAGTTCCGTAGTCAAAAGGGAAACAGCCCAGATCGTCAGCTAAGGTCCCAAAGTGTAAGTTAAGTGGAAAAGGATGTGGGATTTCTAAGACAACTAGGATGTTGGCTTAGAAGCAGCCACTCATTAAAAGAGTGCGTAATAGCTCACTAGTCAAGAGATCCTGCGCCGAAAATGTCCGGGGCTCAAACTTACCACCGAAGCTACGGGTTCACACTTTGTGTGAGCGGTAGAGGAGCGTCGTAATCGGGCTGAAGTCGTACCGTAAGGAGCGGTGGACTGATTACGAGTGAGAATGTTGGCATTAGTAGCGAGATGTAGGTGAGAATCCTACAGGCCGAATACCTAAGGTTTCCTCAGGAAGGTTCGTCCGCTGAGGGTTAGTCGGGACCTAAGCTGAGGCCGAAAGGCGTAGGCGATGGACAATCGGTTGATATTCCGATACCACTATTATCGTTATTATCGATGGTGTGACGGAGAAGGATAGGATGTGCTAGCTATTGGATGCTAGTCTAAGCGTTTAGGGAGTTAGAATAGGCAAATCCGTTCTAACAATCCTGAGGCGTGATGGGGAAGGTTCTACGGAACCGAAGTATCTGATTCCATGCTTCCAAGAAAAGCATCTAGAAAGAGAAGTAGTGCCCGTACCGCAAACCGACACAGGTAGGTGAGGAGAGAATCCTAAGGCCGGCGGAAGAATTGCAGTTAAGGAACTAGGCAAATTGACCCCGTAACTTCGGGAGAAGGGGTGCCTGCGAGAGCAGGCCGCAGAGAATAGGCACAAGCAACTGTTTAACAAAAACACAGGTCTCTGCTAAAGCGAAAGCTGATGTATAGGGGCTGACGCCTGCCCGGTGCTGGAAGGTTAAGGGGAACACTTAGCGTAAGCGAAGGTGTGAACTTAAGCCCCAGTAAACGGCGGCCGTAACTATAACGGTCCTAAGGTAGCGAAATTCCTTGTCAGGTAAGTTCTGACCCGCACGAATGGCGTAATGACTTGTGCACTGTCTCAACTGCAAATCCGGCGAAGTTGTAGTGCGAGTGAAGATGCTCGCTACCCGCGATTGGACGGAAAGACCCCGTAGAGCTTTACTGTAGCTTAGCATTGAATTTCGGTATTGTCTGTACAGGATAGGTGGGAGACTGGGAAATCAGAGCGTCAGCTTTGATGGAGTCATCCTTGGGATACCACCCTGATAGTACTGGAATTCTAACTGGATGCCATGAATCTGGTGACAGGACATTGTTAGGTGGGCAGTTTGACTGGGGCGGTCGCCTCCTAAAAAGTAACGGAGGCGCCCAAAGGTTCCCTCAGAACGGTCGGAAATCGTTCGTAGAGTGCAAAGGCAGAAGGGAGCCTGACTGCGAGACCTACAAGTCGAGCAGGGACGAAAGTCGGGCTTAGTGATCCGGTGGTACCTCGTGGGAGGGCCATCGCTCAACGGATAAAAGCTACCTCGGGGATAACAGGCTGATCTCCCCCAAGAGTTCACATCGACGGGGAGGTTTGGCACCTCGATGTCGGCTCGTCGCATCCTGGGGCTGAAGTAGGTCCCAAGGGTTGGGCTGTTCGCCCATTAAAGCGGCACGCGAGCTGGGTTCAGAACGTCGTGAGACAGTTCGGTCCCTATCCGTCGCGGGCGCAGGAAATTTGAGAAGAGCTGTCCTTAGTACGAGAGGACCGGGATGGACCGACCTATGGTGTACCAGTTGTTTCGCCAGAAGCATAGCTGGGTAGCTAAGTCGGGACGGGATAAACGCTGAAAGCATCTAAGCGTGAAGCCTCCTTCAAGATGAGATTTCCCATAGCGTAAGCTAGTAAGACCCCTTGAAGACTACAAGGTTGATAGGTCAGAGGTGTAAGTGTGGCAACATATTTAGCTGACTGATACTAATAGGTCGAGGGCTTGACCAATAAATATTGTATACAAATTATGTGCAATTTTGAAAGAACATTCTTTCAAATGAAACTCACTCAGATAAATTGAGGAGTATAAGATTCTTAACCAAATTAAAGATTTGGAGAATCATAGCATCTGGTGATGATGGCATGGAAGTAACACTCCTACCCATTCCGAACAGGATAGTTAAGATCCATAGCGCTGAAGGTACTGCATGGGAGACTGTGTGGGAGATTAGGACGTTGCCAGGTAAGTGTAAAGAGATAGTTATAATAACTATCTCTTTTTAGTTTATAAAAAGTTATATAGAGAACTGATTCTAATTATTATATTTAATTTATAGTAATAAAATTTTAATTAATATAACAAATTAATAAGTGAATATATATAATATTTTAGTTTAACCATAATTATATATATTTTTTATTAGTGATTATTTAAATATATTACATAATTTATATTATTTAAATTTTTATTAGCATATAATTAAAAGATAGATAGTATATTAAATTGTATGATCATATTAAAAATTAGTAATTGGAGGTAATAAGTCATGATTAATGAATTACAGAATTCATATAAAACAAAAAAATTTATAAATTATATATTAGGTATGTTTAATGCTCTATTTATGATTTCAATTTCTGTAATTATAACTCTAAACTTAACTCCAATATATAAATGGACTATTTATAAATATAATTTATCACAATATAGTGAATTAACTGTTGAAGAATTAATGTTTAATTATAGAAAGTTAATAGTATATTTACAGAATCCATTTATAGATAAATTATCATTTCCAAATTTCTCTATGAGTATGCAAGGTGAAATTCATTTCCAAGAGGTAAAAAATATATTTATGTATATTAACATATATATTTTTGTAGTTATGATACTTTTAGGGATTTATATTCTTATAAAACATAAAATAAAATATTCAAATTATGTGGATTTAACACAAATATTAAACAACAGTGCTAATTATATATTGATATTTTTTACATTTGTAATATTATGTATTTTAATCAATTTTTCTAAAACCTTTAATTTATTTCATCGCATTATTTTTAGAAATAATTATTGGTTATTTGATTCAAGAGTAGATCCAATAATTAATGTATTACCAGAAGAATTTTTTATGATAATGAGTATAGTTATATTAATATTTATATTATTACAAGCCTTAGGAGCTAAAATATATTATTATAAAAATAATTGATAATAGAGTAAGGACAGATGTTTAATAGTTTGACACTTATCTATATTCTACTTAAAATTATAAGAAATAAATAATTGGGGGAATTATAATGGGAATGCTATTAATAATATGTCCACTTGTATTTTTAGCAGGGTTTGTAGATGCTGTAGCAGGCGGAGGAGGAATTATATCTTTACCTGCTTATATTTTTGCTGGAATACCAATTCATATAGCATATGGAACTAATAAATTTGCCAATTGTATTGGGACTTCAATTTCATCAATGAAGTTTTTTAAAAGTGGAAATATGCAAATAAAGTCAGCAGTATTATCTGCTGGAGGAGCTTTAATTGGATCATGGTTTGGTGCACAAATGGTATTGTTGTTAAACGAAAAATATTTAAATTATTGTTTAATAATAATTTTACCTATTGTTTCACTATTTTTGTTGCTTAATAGAAATTTTGGTGTTAAAACTAAAAAACAAATATTAGATTGGAAATTATACTTTTTATCTTTTATTATTGGATTACTTTTAGGTGCATATGATGGTTTTTTTGGACCAGGTACAGGTACATTTCTAGTTATATGTTTTACAGGAATATTAGGATTTAATCTTATAACTGCATCTGGAAATGCTAAGATTGTAAATTTAGCTTCAAATTTTTCTGCATTAGTTGCATATATAATAGGTGGAAAAGTTATGTTTTCTATTGGAATACCTGCAGCAGTATGTGCTATAGCAGGAAACTATTTAGGAGCTCATTTAGCTATTAAGAGTGGAGATAAGATAATAAGGCCAATAATATTTATAACTATTGCTTTATTATTTATAAAGATTATATTTGATTTAATTTAGATTAAACTACATGTAGATACATATTTACGTTTAATAATTATAATTGACTGAATATAATAAGAAAATAAAAGGAATGTGGCTAAAACTAATATTTATAAATTTTTATGAATAAAAACCATGCATTAATAAAAAGGTGAGTTTTGTTAAATGCATGGTTTTAATCGTTTATGATTATGTAACAAATATTTTATTTATAGGTTTATTACATCTAAATCATCTGGAACATATATGTTGCCATCAAATTCTTTTTTACCTTCATTAACATATAGATCTTTTCTATGTAATAAATTTTTATCTTCGGTATGATATAGTATAATATTTTGTACATTTAACATTTTGGCATTTTTACATGCATCTTTTACAGTTGCATGATGTTTTTCATATGGTTTAAATATATCCTTTTGAGAATATAAACAAAATGCTTCATGAAGTAAATAATCTACATTTTTACAAAAATCTTTTACATTTTCTCTATATGGTTCATCTCCTAAGAAAGTTAATACTTTTCCAGTGTTTAAGTAGGTTTTAAAACCAAATTGTAATTCTTTAGTACTATGTATATCAAAGAATATTGTTTTTCGTCCTAATATATCAACTTGGGTATTATTTTCAATTTCATTAAAAATTATTTTATCATCAAATAATTTTAGAAATTTATTTTGAAGAACATAAGAACAAATAGATTTTATAGCTTCAATAGATTTTTTGTTGCAATAAATATTAAAGATACCTTCATATTTGTTATTTATAATTCCATTAGCAACTGCACGAATAATCCATATGCTTCCTAGAATATGGTCATTATGATTATGCGATATAAACATATTATGAATTTGATTTATTTTTATATTAACTTTTTCAAGATTTGATAATATAGTATTTCCGCCACCAGCATCTATAAGAAAATGTTCATTATCTTTTGATATGGTAAAGCAGGTATTATAACATTTAGTTACCATAGCAGAACCAGTACCAAGCATAGTTATAGATTCCATAAAATTTTTCTCCTTTATAACTTATTATTTAAGATAATATAATTATAGATGGTATGTATATTTATAACAATAAGTAGGAAAAATTAAATATATTATATATGATTTATTTTTTAAAATAAAAAATTTTAGTTGAGCAATTGCCTAGTTGATTAAAAAAATATAATTAGACTTATACAGTTATATGGATATATGTAACAAAAGGTTAATATTTTATTATTTTCAAGTATACATTTTAGAATTGTATAAATTTAAATTCTTATATATGGAAAGTAAATGAAATTTATATAAAAAATTAAATATGATATATATAATTTATTTTCTATATTTAATAAATCTTCATTTTAAATAATGTGGTAAAATATTAGAATTTAATATGTAAGTCAAGTAAATTAATTTATATTTTTTAATTAAAGTTAAATATATAGATATGGATTTAAATTTTATAAACAAAAAAGATAACTATTATATAAAATATATCTTGTAAGTACTTTACAGTAATGTTTAAAAATGATATAATGAGCAAAATGAATAGGGAAAACCTAAGGTAGAGGAGCTGTTTATAAAGAGTACTTATTAGGAGTCGGCAGATGTTGATTAATAAGGAAAGGTATAATGGCCGAAGAAATGAATCAAGCAAAAATTTATTTCTGGGTATGCATAAAATATATGTATAACTGTCACGTAAGTGGAGAGCTACAAGGATGTAATGAGATATTATTAATATTTCTTTATAATAGCAATATCTTTATAAGCTTTAGCAATCGAACTCTACCCGTTATAGTAATTCTATAGCGGGTTTTCTTATATTAATATTTAATAGTGTAAAACGCTATGAAAAATAAATACAAAATTGAATAACTAAATAACAGTTAAAATTAGTGAAAATATGTTTGTATTTTTAGGGGGGCTATTTGTGAAAATAAAAGGCGTAATAATACCACTTGTAACACCATTTAAAGATAATTGTGTTGATTTTGTTTGCTATAAAAAATTAGTGGATTATTATATAGAAAAAGGCGTAGATGGAATAATTCCATTAGGAACTACTGGGGAGAGTTCAACAATATCATCTTTTGAATATAATGAAGTACTATCAAAAACAATGGAATATAATAATGGTAGAACAAAAGTATATGTAGGACTTGGAGGAAATAATACTTTAGATGTAATAAAAAAATTAAAGATAGCAGAAGATAATAAGGTAAATGGAATATTATCAGTAGCACCATATTATTCTAGACCAAACCAAAGAGGTATTTATGAACATTTTAAAAGTATATCAGAATCAACAGATATGAATATATTAATGTATAATATTCCTTATAGAACTGGAGTTAATATAGAAAATGAGACTATATATAAATTAGCAGAGCTAAAAAATATCATTGGGATAAAAGATTGTTCGGGAAATATAAATCAAACTTCTGAATTATTATTAAATAGACCAAATGATAATTTTTCAATATTAACAGGAGAAGATGCTCTTTTTTATACAACATTAGCACTTGGTGGAGATGGTGGAATTTTAGCATCTGCAAGTTTAAATACAGAAAGTTTTATAAAAATATATGATTATATACAAAATAATAATCATAAAGAAGCATTAAAAATATGGAGTGATATTTCAAAGTTTATACCATTATTATTTCAAGAACCTAATCCAACTCCATTAAAATACTGTTTAAAAAAGATAGGATTAATTGATTCTGATGAAGTTAGATTACCACTAACTAATATAACTGATAAACTCAAAGAAAAATTAGATAATATGTTATTTTTATAAATAACTATTATATAGGGGCTAGGAAATTTAGCAATAAGTAATAAGTGAAAAATTGAGGGTGATTTTAAATAAAATTAGAGAGATTTCAAATCTCTTTAATTTTGTTTTTTTCTAATATTTATTTTTAATACGTATTTATATTTAATTATTAACTAGATTTGTGCAGCGATTTGGACATATATTCTAAAAAGCCAACATTCTATTATTTTTAAGCATAAATTTTAGAATTAAATAGACTTTAACTAGTTATATTAAAATAATAAACTAAATTTGTATAAAAGATTGAGTAGAGTATATCTAAAATTTATTCTTTAATATTTAATAAACCTTGATTTTAAGCCATTTGGTAAAATTGATGAATTTAGTGCACAAGTCAAGTTATTAAAATACTTTTGACTGTTGAAATGTTTAGGAGTAATATAAAAGGGTTGCGTCTAATTTTGACATAACTTTTATTTTTGATTAGAACGTAAAATTTAATTAAAAATATAATTTTAAACAATAGGGATAAGGGGAGATATAAATAATGTTACCTAAACTACTTACAATGATAAAGGGAAAAGAAATTACTAAAAATCAGATAGCAAAAGATATTATATCTGGAATTATAGTTGCTATAATAGCGTTACCTTTATCAATAGCATTAGCAATATCATCAGGGGTATCTCCTGAAAAAGGACTTATTACTGCTATTTTTGCAGGGTTTGTAATTTCACTTCTAGGTGGAAGTAAAGTACAGATTGGAGGACCAACTGGAGCTTTTGTAATTATAATTTATTCTATTATTCAACAATATGGATTAGATGGTTTAATTACTGCAACAATAATGGCTGGAATTATTTTAGTTATAATGGGACTATTAAAGTTTGGAACAGTAATTAAATACATACCTCAAACGATAACTGTAGGTTTTACTAGCGGGATAGCAATAACCTTATTATCTACTCAAGTAAAAGATTTTTTTGGTTTAAGAATAGATAATGTTCCAGCAGAATTTATTCAAAAATGGCAAAGTTATTTTTTACATATGAATACATTAAATATTTATACATTATTAATAGGAATTTTATGTATACTTATTATTGTTTTATGGCCAAAAGTTAATAAAACAATACCAGGCTCATTAGTTGCACTAATTGTTTCTACTTTATTAGTAATGATATTTAAATTACCAGTAGAGACTATAGGAGATAGATTTGGCACATTAACATCATCAATACCTATGCCAATATTACCTAAATTAAGTATAAGTACAATAAATCAATTGTTTGCTCCAGCAATGACAATTGCGATATTAGCAGGATTAGAGTCGTTATTATCAGCTGTAGTATCTGATGGAATGATTGGAGACACTCATGATTCTAATATGGAACTTGTTGCACAAGGTGTTGGTAATATTGTATCAGGTCTATTTGGGGGAATACCAGCAACAGGTGCTATAGCAAGAACAGCAGCAAATGTTAAAAATAGTGGAAAAAGTCCAATTGCAGGAATTGTACATGCTATAACATTATTAGCTATAATGTTAATTTTAATGCCTGTGGCTAAATTAATACCAATGACATCTCTTGCAGCAATATTAGCTGTTGTATCTTATAATATGAGTGAATGGAGAGCATTTAAGTCATTATTAAAGGCTCCTAAGAGTGATGTTATTGTATTAGTTGTAACTTTCTTTTTTACTATAGTGTTTGACCTGGTAGTAGCAATTGGATTTGGTATGCTTATGGCTATGTTCTTATTTATGAAGAGGGTATGTGAAACAACTGCTATTAGAGATTTAGTAGATGAAGAGGTTTTTGATAAAGAAGTTTTAGATATGCTAAAAGAAGCAGATGGAAAGATATTAGTATACCAAGTTGATGGACCGTTATTCTTTGGAATAGTACAAGACTTTTTATTTAAAGTTAATTCTGTAAAACCAACAGCAGAAGTTCTTATATTAGACATGAGACATAGTTATGCAATAGATGCTTCGGCAATAGATGCATTAAAGAAATTACTTAAACAGTGTAAAAAAAATAAGATAAAACTTTTAATTACACATATTCAAGAGCAACCAAGAAATGTTCTTGGAAATATGGGAATTGCAGCTTTAATTGGTGAAGAAAGCATATATGATACTAAGAGAGAAGCTATAACAGTAGCAAGTAGATACATAAAAAATATAGCTACTTTTGTAAACTAGATTTAGATATAATAATTTTTAATTTTAATAAATATATAAATTAGAATATATTAAAAAGGACTGAAATAATGAAGAATATTCATTACTACAGTCCTTTTTTAATAATTAAAATTAATAAATAGTTTAAAAGTTTTTTAGTTTAAATATTTATTAGAAGATATTAGGCATATAAAAAGAAATAACAAGTGAAATATGTGACTGATATTTTGTGAAATACAATAACTTAGGTTATGCTAGTAGTTGTGCTATTAGTAGAACCTAAGGAAGGAGTAGTTTACAAAACAAATGGGAATACTGACTAATTATTTATTTAAATATGCCTTAGTTTTATTCAAATGTTTTTATTAATTCTATTAAGTTTTCTCTTATCTCATTTATTTTATTAAAATCTGTTACATTTACATAAATCTTTTCTAGATCATCATGATAAGATTTAGCTTTTGCCAAATATAAAGTACCTTTTGAAACTGTTTCTTTATATTTAGTTTGAATAATGGATAAATTATTAGCATATTTTTCATCAGTACCTGGAGTGATTAATTCTGAATACATGTCTATTATATAATCCTTTTCGTTAACAGGAAAATATTCATGAGGGGCAGTTGAATCAAAAATACAAACATCTAATTCTCTCATTATTACCATATCCAAACTATCAGGATCAAATCCACAGTGATAAACTTCGGCATCAATTCCTCGTACTATACATTCTTTAACTAATTTTTTTAATAAAGTGGATTTTCCAGAGCCAGGTCTTCCTTTTATAAAATATCTGTTAGAAACGTTTTTGGTCAAATTTTCAACAAAATTAACTGGACCTTTAGGTGTAGAGCCTCCTAAGAATCTATCTTTTACTATAGCAGTTTTATTGAATTTATTATTTTCTACAAGTTTATTTATAACATTTTCTGTTAGTTTATTTGCTTTTTCAAAATCCATATTTTCAATGTATATTTTTTCCCAATCATCATGTATTACAAGGGCTTTTTCAAATAGCTTATATGCATTATCGTAACAAAATGAAATATGATTTTTTATTTTTAAAATATCTCTTGTATAGTTTTTTAATTTTTTAGTATCCCAAGCTACACCTAAATTTACATACTCTTCAATAGCTCCAGGAGCGGTTGGTTCTATAACATGAGGAGCAGTACCATCAACTATTGCTAATTTAATTTTTGGTATTATTACTCCATCGAGAGAATCATTATCAGAAGAACAGTGAATAAATTCTATGTCATAACCTTTATTACACCATTTGTCTCCAATAAATCTTATAAGTGTAGATTTTCCACAGCCAGGCCCACCTTTTAGAATATATATTTTATCTAAGTTATTTAAATTAGATGAAAATAAATTACGAAATCCTTTTGAAGTGTTGGCAGAAGCATAATAATTTAAAATATTACCTGACAATTTCATCAACTCCTAAATTAAAATAGTTTTAACACTAAATATTATATTACTAGAAATTTTATATGTGTAAATTTACCAAAATATACATTAAACTATAATAGTGCAAAAATGCTTGAATAATTTTACAACTGAATAAAATAAAAAAACATTTATGATAAATCCTTGTTATAATTGAGTTCCCACACAACAACGACAGCAAGGAGCTATACATAAATGTTTCAGAACACAATTATATCAGATGAACTATCAATACACAATTTTTTTAAACAACTAAATTTTGATTTATATCTAACTAAGCCACAATTAAATCATCTAGAAAGTATCATGAATGCAATGATTTCAAGAGGTTACAATGGTAAAGTGTCTGATATAGCGGAGCTTGCTTCGCATACGCATCGAACAAGTATCACAAGATTTTTATCAAAGAGTACTTGGAATGAAACACTTTTAAGCAAATCATTGAAGTCCCTAGTTTTACAACTAATATGGAATAAATCAAAAGAAACTAAAAAACCTATATATTTTATTATTGATGACACTATTTCAGAGAAAACTAAGCCCTCGTCAAAGGCTAAAAATATTATTGAAAAGTGTTCATTTCATAATTCTCATTTAAAAGGTAAAACAGTATATGGTCATCAAATTTTAGTTTCATTGCTTTCTTGTGATGGGTTAGTACTTCCTTACTCAATAGATATCTATGATAAAGATTCTATGAGTAAAATAGAATTAACTCAAAATTTAGTTGAATCACTACCTAAACCTGAAAATAAAGGTTATGTTTTGTGCGATAGCTGGTATAGTTGTAAAGCTATTTTTAATAGTTCCATAAAAGCTGGTTACAGCTATATAGGAGCTTTAAAAACTAATAGAGTTATTTATCCCGAAGGACATAAAAGATTAGGAATCAAACTTCACAAATTTGCAACAACTTTAAATATAGATGATTTTAACCTTGTCACCGTTAAAGATAAACAATACTATATTTACAACTATGTTGGTGATTTAAAAGATAGAAAAAATGTTTCAATTGTTCTTAGCTACCCTAAAGATTCATTTCAAAAAGAAGGAGCATTAAAAACATTTATTTCTTTAGATACATCACTAAATCCTTTAGATATCTTAACTCAATATACTGACCGATGGGCGATTGAGCCATTTTTTAGAGATTGTAAATCTTATTTAGGTCTTAATGGATATCAAGTAAGAAGTGAAAAGAGCATCAACAGATATCTTACAATAATGATAATAAATTATACCTATTGTAAATTGTATTCTAATAGCTCATACCACTTTAATACTGGATATAACTGTGCTAAGAAAGATTTAGAAAAATCTAAAATTATATATATCTATAAGGCTGCCGCTAACGGAAAGCCGTTAGACGAAATTTTTAAAACATTAAAAATAGCTTAGAAATCTATTTGGTTATTCAACTGTAAAATTATTCAAGTAAAAATGCACTATCATAGATTAAATAATTATCAGCAATTTAAAATTTAATAGAAGTATAAAGAGATATAAAAGGCACATAATACTCTTGTAACAAATTATAAGAGGAGTGAGGAGAATGGAAAAAAATTCAAGTATAAAATGTTCTGTTTCAGCATGTAGACATCATAATGGGTCACAAAATTATTGTACATTAAATGAAATTAGTATTGGTACACATGAATCAAATCCAAGACAAGTACAATGTACAGATTGTGAATCTTTTGAAGTAAGATAATTTAATTAATATGTAATAGCAATAATTAGAAAAGAGATTTAAAGAAAATTTTTCTTTAAATCTCTTTTTCTATTATAATTAAATCTAGTATTATATTTTAAATAGTATATAAAATAATAATCTATAAGGTAAAATCATTTAATAGTTTAAAGAAAAAAGTTTTATAAATAAAGATAGTGTAAAGTATGCTATGAAGAAATGATATTTGAAAAGTAAATAATAAATATAAGTTAAATATGGAGGATATTTTATGGAATACAATTGGGAAAGGACTTTGCCTTTCTTTAGTATAGATTTAAATATAGCAAATAAGCTTTTTAAGAAGACTTTATTAAGTGAGAGGGTAGAGAGTATAAAACCTATTAACGAAGGGTGTAGAAGCAGTAATTATATAATAAAAACTAATAAAAATAATAAGTATATGCTTAAAATATTTCCAGAGTATGATTACCATTATGAAAGAGAGAAAAATCTATTAAGTATACTTAAAAATGATATTTCAGTTCAAAATATTTATATTATATGTAATAGTAATATTATAAATAATAGAACTTTTGGAATATATGAATATATAGATGGAAAAACATTATCACAAGCTTTAAGAAATGGATATTGTATTAATGAAAAATTAGTTAGGGAAGTAGCGAAAAGTTTAGCATTCATACATAATTATAAATTTAATGAATTAGGTGATTTGGACTGTAATTTAAATACAAAAAAAGTATTTTCTCCAACATATAGATGGTATGAATTATTTATTAATGATAATTGTTATAAGAGACTTGGTAAAGATATAATAGAAAAAATACTTAATATAGCTAAAGACTATAAAGATGTATTAGTGGATTTAGATAAAGATATTTCATTAGTTCATGGAGATTTTCAAGGAACTAATATATTAATCAATAATGATAGTCTAGTTGGTATAATAGATTGGGAATTTACAATGGCTGGACATGCAATAGCTGATATAGGACAATTTTTTAGATATTATAAATATTTTAATAAAAATTTGTTAGATATATTTGAAAAAGAATACAATAATTATTCTACAGTAAAATTAACGAAGGATTGGTATAAGATATCGAAATTAAGAGATATGATAAATTTGTTACAATTAATAGGGAAAGATGGAGAAATGCCTAATAAATTTGATGAAATAAAACAACTTATAATAGAGAGCTTAAAGATACTTTAGGTATATGAAAATAAATAACAAGTGAAAGATACCACTGATATTTTGTGAAATACAATGACTTGGGTTCTACTAATAGTTGTGCTATTAGTAGTTCAAAGGAAGAAGTAGTTCATAAAATAGCATATTGATTAGTTATTTATTTGAATGTGTATTAATTTATTTTAAATTAAAATAATAATAAAAATGCTTTTTTGGAATACTAATTTTAGTTATATATTTTAATTAGGAGAATAGTGAAATGGAAGAGAAAAGAATATTTTTAGATATAGAAAAGCATTTACTTAATGATGAAAAACCATCTTTGTTTTTAAGCAAAGCCTTACATGAAGGAAAATTTGATAAATATCCATTATCAATGATTAAAGACTTGAATGAAGTATCTCAGAACCCAAAGTATCACCCAGAGGGAAGCGTATTTATACATACTATGATGGTAGTTGATGAAGGGGCTAAAAGACGAGAGCTTAGTAGTGATAAAAAAATATTTATGTGGACGTTATTATTACATGACATAGGTAAAAAGCCTACTACTAAAATGAGAAAAGGAAGATTAACTTCTTATGATCATGATAAAGTAGGTGCAAAAATGGTTAAATCATTTTTTGATTATTTTAATGAAAACGAAGAATTTGTGGAGTATGTGGCAAGATTAATAAGATGGCATATGCAAAGTTTATTTGTTATTAAAAATACTAAATTTCAAGATATAGAAGGAATTTTAAGAGATGTTAATATAGATGATATAGTGTTAGTTTCGTTATGTGATAGATTGGGGAGAGGGGGCTTAGATGAATCATTAAGAAGTCAAACAATAAATGATATAGAATTTTTTAGGAAAGTATTAAATAGTAAAAATAGGATACATTAATATAGAAGTAAATAAAGTAAACTTAGTAAAAAAACAAAATCTAACTCCTTAATACTATAAAAATAATAATTTTAACATTTAAAATTATTTTTAATAATATAAATTAAAGCAATTATTAAGGAGTAAATTTATGTTTAGAATGTTTCCATTTAATTTTTGGAGTAGTATAAATATAGATAATTTAGGAAATATGATAAGTTCATTTTTTAATGATATAGATTTATCAAGTTTAATGAATGAATTTAGTAATGAATATAATGAGCATGAAGAAGAAAATAATGAAGAACCACAAGAAAAAGAAGAAGATAAAGCTGAGTTTATACGATTAGAAGAATATGAGGATATATATATATTAACTATTGAATTAGAGGGGGTTGATTTAAGACAAACCAGTATACAATATAATCCTGGAGTAATATCTATAAACTTAAATAAGATAGAAAAAGAAGCACAACATATAGGAATGTTTTCTTCAAATTATAGAATGAGGAAAAATTATAAGAAAGTATTTAAAAATATAGAATCTGTAGATGAAAGCAAAATTATGAAAATATTAGAAAATGGCATGCTTAGAATATGTATGCCTAAAAAATATGCACTAAATAAAAATTCAAAAATAATAGATGTTAAAAATTATATAGAAAATAAAAATTAGGGAAGATAGAATCTCCCCTAATTTTTACAAAGTTTTAAATGTTATTTTCTTTTATTAGCTATTTCAACATTAACTTTTTTTCTATTAATTTTTCCACCGATACATTTATCTAAAACTTTAGAAGAAACATCTGAATCTATAGTTACAAATGAGAAGTTATCCATAAGATCTATCTTACCTATAGCAGCAGGTCTTATTCTGCTCTTATCTTTAATATAATTTATTAATATTTTTGGAGTTAAGCCATCTCTTTTTCCAACAGAGAAGAATAAACGTACATCACTTTTTGCACTTGGTGCATCTAAGCTATCAGTATTATATTCAAATATGCTTTCACTTTCAAATTTTATTTTCATTAAAGATGCTATTATAGAAACAGGATCATAAGCTTCATTTAGTTCTATAGCACTTGGAATGAATTTTTCAAAATCTCCACCATCAATAGTTTCTCTAATTTCATTAACAATATTATTAAATTTTCTATTATGTATTTCTTTAGCGGTTGGAACAGGTTTTTCTTTTATTGTACTCTTAGTTACTCTTTGAATTTGTTTAAGCATACTCATTTCCTTTGGAGTTACTAAAGAATAAGCTGTACCAGTTCTATTTGCTCTACCAGTTCTTCCGATTCTATGAACGTATGATTCTACGTCTTGTGGTAAATCATAATTTATTACATGGGTAATACCATCAACATCTATACCTCTAGCAGCTACATCAGTTGCTATAAGTAAATTCAATGAACCTTCTTTAAATTTCTTTAAAGTAGTTAATCTGTGAACTTGAGACATATCACCATGCATACCCTCAACTACATAACCTTTAGCTTGAAGTTCTTGAACTAACTCATCAACACCTCTTTTAGTTCTACAGAAGATTATAGCAGAAGAAGGGTTATCTAAATCTAATAATCTACAAAGTGCTTCAAGTCTATGTTTGTTATTAATCATAAAATAATTTTGTTCTATTTTAGAAACTGTAAGAGAACTTCTTTTTATTGCAACGTGTTTTGCATCTGGTTTCATATAATTTTTAGCTAATTTAGCTATTGGACCAGGCATTGTAGCAGAAAATAATAAAGTTTGTCTTTCTTCTGGTGTATTACTTATTATAGTTTCAATATCATCAATGAATCCCATATTAAGCATTTCATCAGCTTCATCTAATACTAAGAATTCTATCTTATCTAATTTAAGTATTTTTCTTTTTGTAAGATCTAGAACTCTTCCAGGAGTTCCAACAACAATATCAATATTATCTCTTCTTAATGCTTTAATTTGTCTATCTATAGATTCCCCACCATAAACAGGTAATACATTTATTTTTTCATATTTTGAAAGTTTTTTAAACTCTTCATTTACTTGTACAGCAAGCTCTCTTGTTGGAGCTAAAATAAGTGCTTTAATTCCGTTCGTATCATTTAATCTGCTAAGTATAGGACAACCATACGCAGCAGTTTTTCCTGTACCAGTTTGTGCTTGACCAATTAAGTCAAAACCTTCTAACGTTACAGGTATGCTTTCTTCTTGGATTTGAGAAGGGCTTTTAAATCCTAAATCTTCGATTGCTTTTACAATTGTGTCTTTAAGACCTAAAGAATAAAATTTGTTATCGTTCATTAAATATCCTCGTTTCTTTTATCTAAAATTAGTTACTTTAATATTACTTAATTTACATAAGCCAAATAAAATAAGTTTAACAGAGTAGTTTATATAATGTCAAATCTAAAAAAATTACAAATTTTGAAAGTATTGAGAATTTGTAATTATGATTATTAATTACTTTTATATCTACTACATATTATAGTTCTAACCGTATTAGGAAGTTTTTCTTGTTCTTCCTTTGTTAAATTTTTTGTATAAATTGGTTTATGGATTATAAGTTCTATATCAGAAGGTTTTATTCTATTAGTTTCTTCTAATAACTTATATGTTCCATTAATAGTTAGGGGAACTATAACACACTTTGATTTTAAAGCTAATTTAAAACTACCTGATTTAAAATCTCCAATATCTTTTCCTTTACTTCTAGTTCCTTCAGGGAATATAACCATTGAATAGCCAGATTTAAGTATTTTAATTCCTTGAACTATTGCTTCAGCAGATTTTCTTAAATTTTTTCTATCAATGAATACGCAATTTATATGTTTCATCCATGTACTAATAAAAGGAACTGTCTCTAATTCTTTTTTTGCAATAAATCCTTTTGGTACATCGATAGAACTCATCAATAGTGGAATATCAAAATTACTTTGATGATTAGATATAAATAGTATGGTCTCATCCTTAGGAATATTTTCCAAACCTATTACATTAATTTTAGCACCGGAAGCTTTCATTATAAATTTTGCCCAATTAGAAGTAACTTTATGAATAAGTTTATTTTTTTCTTCTAATTTTCCTTTTTTCTCTAAAGATTTAATTTTAAATGTATGCGTAGATACCAATAATAAACTAAAAACAATAATTATAAAAAATATTATGGTTCTTATCATTTTTACACATCCTTAAATTTAATTACTACATAATATAGTATATTATAAAAATGAATTATTTAAAAGATAGCAACAAATACTTAAAACATAAGTATATAATTTTAATACAATAAGTATATAATTTAATTGTATCCTTAAATAATATTTTTAAAACTTATAGAAAGATATATTTAAAATAACAAGATATATTTAAAATTATTTTAATATAAAATTAAAGGAAAATAATACAAAAAAGTATATAATTAAGGTATAAAGTATTGTTAGTTTATAAAATATTACTATAAATAAAAAAGATAGGAGGATTAAATGAGTATAAATGTACTAGAGAAAAACAATGATATTATAGGTCTTAGTGATGAGGAAGTGGCTAAAAGAATATCAGAGGGAAAAGTTAACTATGTTCCTAAAGCCCCTTCAAGAACATTATGGCAGATAATTAGAGCTAATTTATTTACTAGTTTCAATGCTATAAATATTATATTAGCAATAGTAGTTATAATAGCTGGATCACCTAAAAATTCAATATTTGCAGGTGTTATATTAGTTAATACTTTAATTGGTATAGTACAAGAATTGAAAGCAAAAAAAACATTAGAAAAATTATCTGTTATAAGTGAGGCATATGCTAACGTTTTAAGAAATGGAGAGATAAAAAAAATATCTTTAGAGAAAATAGTATTAGATGACATATTATATTTAGATACAGGTTCACAGATATTAGCTGATTGTGAAGTTATTTCATCAGAGGAACTAGAGGTTGATGAATCTATGCTAACTGGAGAATCAGATTCTATAATAAAATACAGTAATGATAAATTGTTTTCAGGAAGCTTTGTTGTAGCGGGAGAAGCATATGCTAAAGTAACCAGTGTAGGAAAGGAAACATATGCATCTAAACTTGCAGAAGAAGCTAAAAAGTTTAAGTTAATAAATTCAGAGTTACAAAAATCAATAAATAAAATATTTAAAGTAATAATTTGGATAATAATACCTTTATCTATTTTGCTTACAGTAACTCAACTTATGCTAAACAATGTAACATGGCAACAAGCATCTATAGGAACGGTTGCTGGAATTATAGGAATGGTTCCTGAAGGATTAGTTCTTTTAACAAGTGCTACATTTATAGTTGCAATAGTAAAATTAGCTAAATATGACACACTAGTTCAAGAATTGTGTTCAACAGAAGTGTTAGCAAGAGTTGATGTATTATGTTTAGATAAAACAGGAACATTGACAGAAGGAAATTTAAAGTTAGTTGACATAAAAAATATTAGCAATATTAAATCACAAGAAATAGATAAAGTATTATCAGCGCTTACATATAATTTACCAAGTAATAATGCAACTCAAAAGGCTATAGTAGAAAGATATAAAGATTTCAATACTGAAATAAAATGTACAGATAAAATAGTATTTTCATCTAAAAGAAAATGGGGTGGTGCTACTTTTGAAGAATTAGGTACTTGGGTAATGGGAGCACCAGAAATTATATTAAATAAAGAATATAGTGAAATTAAATCATTAGTAGAAGATGAAGCTGCAAAAGGAAGAAGAGTATTATTATTAGCTAAAGTTAGAAACAATAAACTTAACTATAAATTAACAGGAGAAATTCAAGCAGTAGCATTAATACTAATAGAAGATATAATTAGAGAACAAGCACCAGCTGTATTAGAATATTTTGATAAGCAAGATGTAGAAGTAAAGATAATATCAGGTGATAATCCACTTACTGTTTCAACTGTTGCTAGAAAGGCAGGAGTAAAAGGATGGGAAAATGTAATAGATGCTAGAACTCTTCCTGAAAATGAAGAAAAATTCAATGAGATGATTAAAAATAATACTGTTTTTGGAAGAGTAACACCTCATCAAAAGAAGAGAATAGTAAAATCACTTCAAGCTTTAGATCATACTGTTGCCATGACTGGTGATGGAGTAAATGATGTTCTTGCGTTAAAAGAATCAGATTGTGGAATAGCTATGGCCAATGGATCAGATGCAACTAAAGCAGTAGCCCAGCTAGTATTATTAAAATCAGATTTTTCAGCATTACCTAAAGTTGTTGAAGAAGGAAGAAAGCAAATTAATAATTTAGAAAGAGTAGCTGAATTATTTTTATCTAAGACAGTATATTCTATAATATTAGCATTGGTTTTTTCATTGTTATTTTTACCATTCCCAGTTTTACCAATACAAATGTCATTAGTGGGAAGTTGTGCTATTGGAATTCCGGCATTCTTTTTAGCTTTACTTCCTAATCGAGGTGGAGTAAAGAAAGGATTTTTACATAGAATTTTAACTGTAAGTATTCCAAATGGTATATTTTTGGCTTTATTTACAACATTAACATTTATGAGTGCATTTTATATAGGAGCTTCAATAGACTATAGTAGAACATTAGCACTACTTATGTTTGCAGGAGTTAGTATGATTATTTTATTAAAAGTATCAAGACCCTTAACTACTTTTAAGTTTTGCTTGGTAATTTTGATGTTTGGAATAGTTGTACTTGCATTTATTACACCAATAGGAAGAATAATTTTTACATTAGAAAAGTTAAAATTAAGACATTGGGTAATATCATTAGCAATAATAGTATTATCAGCTCCATTAATCACTAAAATAGTTGATGTAGTAAGAAAGAAAGTTAATAAGGTATTTAAATTTGAATATTAGGTATTGGGAAGTGAGAGAATATGTTTAAAAATGATTATATGAAAGAGATGGAAAATAGCTTAGATTTAATAAAAGAAGAAGTAGATAAGGATTTAATAAATGGCGAGATAGAAAAGGCTAAAAATTCAGTAAATAATCAGCTTAAAAATCTAGTTGGGTTAGATATAAATGCTATTGATACATTATCATTTAATAGTGTTAGAGAAATAATTAGTAGAGATGCATCATATAATTTAGGAAAATATATTGCATTAGGTGAATTATTACAACTACAAGGAAAAATATGTTTAAAAGATAATGATGAAACAAAGATGCTAAATTATTATTTAAAGTCATTAGAAGCTTTTTATGAAATATATGATGAAGAAGAATTAAATACTGATAAATATATTAAAGACATAGAAACCTTAATAAATAATTTAAGACAATATGATATTCCATTAGAAAGTGATATGCAAATCTTTAAGTTCTATGAATTGATGAATAAGTTAGATAAAGCAGAGGATATATTATTTTATATTATAGATAAAACTAATAATGATAAGAATATTATAGAAATGGGATTAGAATTTTATAATAAATTAAAACATAAATCAGAAGAAGAACTAATAAAAGGTAATTTACCATTAGAAGAAGTAGAAGATAGCTATTTAGAACTTAGTAAAAAACTTAAATAAGCATGTTGAGATATGTATAAGCAAAGTGGACTCAGTAATTGGACTTAGGAATGCTAAAATGAGCATAGTTCCATTTTAGCTTACTCCTAATATAAAATTGAGATAAGCAATAAATGTAACAATACTAATTAACAATTCTCAAAGTCTAATTACAATGTCACTTTATATATTCCATATCTCAATATATATAATTTAGATATTTGTTTTTTGACTCTCGCTTAAGGATTGTAAAAAGTAGATTCATCTTTATATTAAAATATTAACATCAATAAAAGATGATATTTTAGATGAGCGTTGTGGAGATGCCTTGAATAAATAGCATTACTTGACAATAGATAATAACTATAATAAAATTTATAATATAATTTAATAATTTAAGTCCTCATAGTTAAATGGATAGAACAGTCCCCTCCTAAGGGACAGATGTAGGTTCGATTCCTACTGGGGATACCATATTTATATGGATAATGGCTTAACTGTAATGGTTAAGCCTTTTTTATTCTTTAGGAAATTATATTGTTGGAAGGTCTATGGATAATTATGTATTTATTTTTGTGCAGTTTAACAAAAATGTAAAAATATTAAATTTTATAATGCATTTTTTAGTAAATTCAATTAAAATATATATATGTAAACTAAATTCATGTTATACAAATTAAGTAATTATTAAAAGTATAAGTTATAATACAAAGAGAGGAAGTATATTGCATGGAGATTTTTGCTGAACAATTTATTCCTTCAGATAGATCACAAAAAAGTAGCCAGGTTGTGAAAAAGATTTCACTAGTGTTATTTATATTATCATTATTCATAATTTTTTTATCATTACTAATAGCGATATCATTAATTTTATTATCAGTGGTTTTATTTTTGACAAGCATGTGTATGTATGTTGATTATGAATATGAATTTTTTGATGGAACGTTAACTATAACAAAAATATTTAATATGAGTAAGAGAAAAGTTGTTTTAAAGATGGACAAACATTCGGTAACACATTTATATTTATCAGAATCTAATAAAGAAAATAATTCAAGAATAAAGAAATTTTATACAACTAATATTGAAGGTCTTAATAAATATAACTTTGAGTTAAATAATGGGAAAATAGTTCAATTAGCATTAAATAACGAAATAGAGAAATTAGTTAATATTTATATTAAAAATAATATGTAAATCAAAAGTCATGTCATTTAAGTGATATGACTTTTATTTTACAGAAAATTATAGAATTCTTAAAACTTAAAAGCTTGATAAAATCTAGTTTAAGTAAATATTAATTAAGAATATAAGTAAATATTAATTAAGAATATAAGCAAATATTAATTAAGAATATAGGTACGTTTAGAATTGACAATGGATAATTAAGAGTTGATGAAAAAATTCCTTTTTGTTGGTTTTATAATAAAAAGAAATTAAAACTTTTAAGAGAAAATAAAGATATAGAAGTCAGAGATAAGGAATTTGATTTATATAAGTTACAATTAATAAACTTCAACAAAATCTAATCTATGACTGTCATCATACTAACACATATGTAAAAAATTTATTAAAATACATATATTATAAAATTAATTTTAAGTGAAGAAATAAAATTACAGTTAAATATAGAAAAAATGTGATAATATAGATAGAGTATTAATAAATTAAATGTATGAAATTTAAGGAGTGTAGTATATGAGTAGTAATGTTTTTTGTATTGGCGAACTTTTAATAGACATGGTATGTGTTGATAACAAAGGATTAAAATATGGAGAAAAATTTGAGAAAAAAGCAGGTGGAGCACCGGCAAACGTTGCAGCTAGTATAAGTAAATTAGAAGGAAATTCATACTTTTTAGGACAAGTTGGAGATGATTTCTTTGGTAAATATTTAGTTGAATTATTAAAAGAGTTAAATATAAATACAGATATGACAGTTGAAAAAGGAAGTACTACAATTGCGTTAGTTGGAATAGATGAAAACGGTGAACGTAATTTTGACTTTTTAAGAGGTAGTGATGGTGAATATTCATTTGATAATATTGATATATCAGAAATAAAAGAGAATGACATAGTACATTTTGGATCAGCAACTGGATTTTTAGATGGTGAATTAAAAAATACTTATTATAAATTATTAGATTATGCTAAGTCTAAGAATATATACATATCATTTGATCCTAATTACAGAGACGCATTAATAACTGATGATAAATTAGAGTTATTTGTAAAAGACTGCATAGAATTTTTAAAGAAGAGTGATTTTACTAAATTAAGTGATGAAGAATTAACATTAATAACAAAAGAAAAGGATTTAGAAAAAGGAGTTAAAAAATTACATGAATTAGGAGTTAAAGTAGTAACTATTACTTTAGGTTCAAAAGGAACTTACTTAAGTGTACTTGGTGAAAACGAAGTAATACCTTCAATAAAAATTAAACAAGTAGATTCAACAGGAGCAGGAGATTCATTTGTAGGTGCTGTGTTAAAGCAAGTTTCAGAAATTAAAGATAAGAAGAATATAGATTTTGAACAATGGAAAAATATAATTAAATTTGCTAATAAAGTAGGAGCAATAACATGTACTAATTATGGAGCAATATCATCAATGCCTACATTAAAAGATTTAAAATAATAAATTTATATTAATAATAGATTGATATCTAGTATAAAGATTTAAGGACTAATAAAGTTACTTTAAGAATGCTAGATATCGATATTATTAAAAAATCAACTAAAAACATCAGTATTATAAATTAGCTGATGTTTTTTATATTAATCCAAGATATTACTTTTTATAATATTATGATATAATGTTGAGTAAAATATAATTATTAAAACAATTAGGAGAGTGATTTTTTTTGGACCCTAGTTATACGTGGGAGATAACAACATTAGTAATTTTACTTATGTTATCAGGATTTTTTTCAATGTCAGAGACAGCACTAATGTCAGTAAATAAAATTAGATTAAGGCATATGGTGGAAGAAGGTGTACCAGGAGCTAAGTTAGTAGATAAGCTTACAGAAGATCCTAATAAGTTATTAGGAGCCATATTAATAGGAAATAATATAGTAAATATTGCAGCGTCAGGTCTTGCTACTATGCTTGCAACAAATATATTTGGTGCAGGTGGTGTAGGAGTTGCTACAGGGGTTATGACTGTATTAGTATTAATTTTTGGTGAGATAACACCTAAATCCATTGCTAAGCAAAAATCAGAATCGGTTGCTTTAAAAGTTAGTAAACCTATAAAGTTAACAGTGATTATATTTAAGCCCTTTGTATATATATTTACAGCAATATCATCATTTTTTATAAGAATTTTAGGAGGGAATCCTAAAGCTACAGAACCTTTTATTACTGAGGAAGAATTAAAAACTATGGTAGATGTAAGTGAAGAAGAAGGGGTATTAGAAGACGTTGAAAAAGAAATGATCTTCAATGTATTTGATTTTGCAGATCTCCAAGTAAAAGATGTAATGGTTCAAAGAGTAGATGTTACTGCATTAGACTCAGAGTCAACTTATGAAGATGTTTTAAAAATTATAAAAGAAGAGCAATTTTCAAGAATACCTATTTATAATCAAACTATAGATGATGTTATTGGTATATTAAATGTTAAGGATTTATTAATGATTGAAAATCCTAGACAAAATTTTAATATGTCACAATATATAAGAGAACCTTTTTATACTTTTGAATTTAAAAAGATTTTAGAATTATTTAAAGAGATGAAAAAAACAAGAAATCATATAGCAGTTGTATTAGACGAATATGGTGGTACTGTTGGAATAGTTACTATAGAAGATTTGGTAGAAGAGATTGTCGGAGATATAGAAGATGAGTATGATGAAGTTAATACAAGTATAGAAGTTATTAAAGATAATGAATATATAGTAGATGGTAGTGTAAGACTTCATGATGTTGGAGATTTAATAGGTATTGATATGGAATCTGATGAGTTTGATTCTGTTGGAGGATTTATTATTGGAGAGCTTGGAAGAATGCCAGAAGAAAATGAAGAAATTAAATGCGATAATATAAGATTTGTCGTAGAAAATATAGATAAGAATAGAATTAAAAAAGTTAGAATATTTATAGAGATAGAACCAGAGAGAGAAACAGAAAATGAATAATTATAAGAGACTGCTAGAATAATCAGCAGTCTCTTAATCATTATTTGTATATATTTATTAGCAAATAATAGTTAATATTATAGATGACAGGTAAGTTAAGAATTGATAGTTGAAAGTTAAGAGTTAAGGAAAAAAATTTTTTAGAGAATTTTAAATATAAAGTTATTAAAATATAAGTGTAGAAAATATAATATTTAGTTTTACAGAAACTTTGATGGAGGAAAGAAATATGAATTTTTTAGATATTGCTAAGGAAGAGGCTAGGGTGGCAATGTCAAAAGGTGAAATCCCAATAGGTGCAGTTATAGTGAAAAACGGAGTTATTATATCAAAAGCACATAATTTGAAAGAGACATTAAAAGATGTAACAGCTCATGCTGAAATTTTAGCTATAAGAAAAGCATCTAAAATTTTAGGCGATTGGAGATTAAATGGAACAGAGATGTATGTTACTTTAGAACCATGCTCTATGTGTACCAGTGCCATAATTCAAAGCAGAATATCTAAGTTATGTATAGGAACTTTTAATAAAGATATGGGAGCTTGTGGATCTGTGATAAATCTCATACATAATAGAAGATTAGAGTCTTTTGTTAATGTTAATTGGTTATATGATGAGGAATGTTCTAATTTACTTATAGAATTTTTTAGATTAAAAAGAGAAAATAATAAAAATAAATTTAAATAGTAATTGTTATAATAATTTTTATTTACAATATATATTATAAAAAAACTATTATTTTGGAGGAATTTAATGCAGTATATTCAAATGTTTGATAATAAAATTTTGGAGTTTATACAGAATAATTTACATACTTCATTTATGGACAAGATAATTCCGATAATAACTTCTTTGGGAAATATGGGATTTATATGGATAGTTATAGGAATAGCATTTATATGTAGCGAAAAATACAGAAAATATGGTTTCATAATGTTATGTACATTATGTATTGGAGCACTAATTGGCGATGGAATTATAAAACCTTTAGTTGGCAGAATGAGACCTTTTAATTCTATTGAAAATATAGAATTGCTTATAAAGGCACCTACAAGTTTTTCTTTTCCATCTGGACATACTATGTCTTCATTTGCAGCAGCGACTATTGTTTATATAGCAAATAAAAAGATGGGTATTGGTGCATTTATATTAGCAGCACTTATAGGATTTTCAAGAATGTATTTATATGTTCATTATCCATCAGATGTGTTAGTAGGATGTATATTAGGAATAACTTTAAGCAATGTTATTTATAAGGTTATAAGCTCTAAGTATGATAAAAAGTTTGGTTAATTTTAAATTAATAATATAAGATACAAATGAAAAGGAGTGAGATATTTATGAATCCAGTAGCTTTCAAAATAGGAAATTTTGATATTAGATGGTATGCAGTAATTATTTTGATGGGAGTCTTTTTTGGATTAATACTAGCTTATCATAATTGTAATAAGAAAAATCTAAGCTTTGATATTTTAAGTGATGGATTTCTTGTAGCTTTTCCAGCTGCTATTATTGGAGCAAGATTATATTATGTTTTATTTGAGTTTGAAAATTATAAAGATAATTTAATAGATATATTTAATATAAGACAAGGTGGATTAGCTATACATGGTGGATTAATAGGTGGAATAATAGCAGCATTTATTTATGCTAAAGTAAAAAAATAAATTTTTTAGCTTATTTAGATGTGGTAGCGCCATCTATAATATTAGCTCAGGCTATTGGTAGATGGGGTAACTTTATGAATAGCGAAGCACATGGAGGAGAAGTAACTTATGAATTTATAAGTAAATTTCCACAATTCATACAAAAAGGAATGTACATTAATGGAACATATTATCATCCAACATTTTTATATGAATCTGTTTGGAATTTGATAATATGTACTATTTTAATTATTATACTTTATAAGAAGAAAGAAAATAATAATGGAGTAGTTATTTCTAGTTATATTATTTTATATTCTATAGGTAGATTTTTTGTTGAGGGACTTAGAACTGACAGTTTGATGTTTGGAGGAATGAGAGTTGCCCAACTAATAAGTATAGTAGGAATAATTTTTGGGATTTGTTTTATTATTTATATTAGAAAAATTAAAAATAAGTAACCAAAATATTCAGTTGAATTAGCTTTTTTTATATGATATTATAAAAAAGCATTATACCTTTGGAGAAATGTCCGAGTGGTTGAAGGAGCACGCCTGGAAAGCGTGTATAGGGTGCGAGCTCTATCAGGGGTTCAAATCCCCTTTTCTCCGCCAAAAAATCTCTTTCTACTTTTTGTAGAGAGAGATTTTTTTTAGTTCTTATAAAATTATATTACTAAAGAATATGTAGATAACTTATAAAATACTGAATTTTAAAGATATTATGAGTATCCATAAAGGATAAAAAAATAATTATATACCGTATCATTATTCCTGTACTACATTTGGAAAGGGTACATAGCTAAAAAAAATCGACACTCCATGGTTGCTTAGCAATTTTTTTTATTATGGTGTTATTAAAAATATAAATTATGGTGATATATAATAAATCATATTAGAATGAAAAGGTTGAATGAAAAAAATATATATGATATTATAAATTAAAAATAGATATATTTTAATAGTTATTGAAAATTTAAAAGCAAGTATAGTATTAAAAATGTTATTTTAAGTTTTAGTTATTTACATTAAAGGAAAAATCTAAAATAAATTCATAAAAACGTATGAATTTACAAAAGTATATTGTTACTATAGTCTTGTATTTATAAATTTTATATGCTATTATATAAAAGTATCAAAAAAGCATAGTGATTATATGGTTTGATGCCTAATGGAGGCATAGTTTTTTCATTAAGAAAAAATGTTATTGAGGTTCGAATCCTCTTCATACCACCATTCCGTGCTAGATGGGGAGTTAGCGGTGCCCTGTAACCTGCAATCCGCTATAGCAGGATTTAATTCCTCGTAGAGGTATTGATTTTTTATAGTCTGACCTTTGTAAGTGGTGTTGATGACTGGGTCCCACGCAATGAAAGCGTATGAACCTCGTCAGATCCGGAAGGAAGCAGCGATAAGTGCACACTGCATGTGCCGTGGATCAATCTGGTCTGAGCTAACTGCAGAGGTAACGTATAGGAAATTTTTATCGAAGCGAGGTGCACGGTTTATATACATAAACCTTCACTAAGAATGAAGGATTTTTTTTCGACTTAAATTAGGTTATTCTTCAATAGGATTAACAATATAGGACAAATCAATAGGATAAGAAAATGAGGGTATTTATTTTTAAATACCCTCATTTTCTTATCTTTTTAATATTCACTTTTAACTAAAAAAGCGTTATTTAATTTATTTTGCTTAGATTTATAAATTTGTATTTTAATTGGTTTTTATCATTAATTTTAATATCTGATTCATAATCGATTTTAAATTCATTATAATTTATTTGTGGGAAATATGTATCACCATCAAATTCTTTATAAATCTTTGTTAGATATAATTTATTAGCATGAGGTAATAGTTGTTTATAGATTTCTCCACCACCTATTACAAATACTTCTTCATCAGATTTACTATATTTATTTAATAGTTCATCGAAATTATGTAATATTTCCACAGAATTAGAATCAATGTTAAAATTTTTATCTCTAGTTAATATAACATGTTTTCTGTTAGGTAATATTCCAGGAAGAGATTGAAAAGTTTTTCTACCCATTAAAATAGTTTTTCCACTTGTAATCTCTTTAAATCTTTTTAAATCTTCAGAAATATGCCATATTAATTTATTATCATTTCCAATAACATTATTTTCAGCAATAGCTACTATTATTGATAACATATATAAGCCCCCTTACTTTTTATTTAAATCATAAAATTCTTAAATAAACTTTTTTGAAATTTTTAAATAAGTAACTAAAAGTTTATAATTTTTTATTATATATTTTTTATTTAATATTTTTAAGTTTAATTATTTTATCTAAATTTATCTATGCATATATTAATACTTTACTAAATATAGACCGAATTTTAAACTATATAAAAAAGTTTGAATTTAGAATTAAAGAGAAAAACAGAAAGTTAATAAAAATTTATAATGTAATTTTAAAATATATCAAAACTTTCAATTCTTAACTCTAAATTTTTAACTTCTAAACAGAAACAGGCATTTTTATCGCTTCGTGATGCTTGTATCCTTCTAATTTGATATCATCAGGCGTAAAATCATAGAAATTTTTAATTTCAGGATTTATCCAAAGTCTTGGTGCCTCATAAGCTTTATCTTTTCTTTCTAATTGAGTTTTCATTCCTTCAATTTGATTTTCGTAAATATGTGCATTATTTATTACATGAGTAAATAATCCAGGTTTAAGTCCTGTTACTTGAGCTATTAAATGTGTTAATACAGCATATTGGCTAGTATTAAATGGAACTCCTAGTGGTAAATCTCCACTTCTTTGTACTAGCATGCAGTTAAGTTTACCATCTGTAACATCCCACATACTTAAGAAACAACATGGAGCTAAATTCATTTCAGGCATATCTTCCCAGTTCCATATATTAATCATCATTCTTCTATCTTGTGGGTTTTCTTTTAATGACTTTATAAGATTATCAATTTGGTGATATTTTTTTACTTGATATCCATAGGCCTTACCTATAGAACCATCTTCATCAGCCCATTCATCCCAAATGTGACCATCTAAATCTTTAATATTATTACTTTGTTTTTGCATTATCCACAAAATTTCTTTAACAGATGTTTTAAAAGCGACAAATTTAGTTGTTAATATAGGAAATTCTCTTTCTAAATTAAATTGCATTATTTGATGTGGTAGCTTATAAGTTGGCATACCAGTTCTATTATTATCATAATAACCATTTTCAAGGATATCACTAGCTATAGCTAAATATTTATCATCATATAAACTCATAATAATTATATTCCTCCTATTTTTTATTAAATGTATTCTTAAGTATTTTATCATAGATAAATATATATTATAAGATTACATATTTATAGATAGACAGATTAACTATACTATTTAAAAAGATGATTTTAAAAAAATATTAAAGCTTAAGTTTAATATTATATATAATTTATCATTTTATAATTATTAGTGTATAATAAATATAAGATTTAAGGGAAAAAAGAAAGGTGGAGTAAACCTTTGGGATATACAGCTTTATATAGAGAATGGAGACCTAAGACATTTAATGATGTAGTAGGTCAAGAACATATAACAACAACATTAAAAAATGAAATTTTAAATAATAGAATAGCTCATGCATATCTTTTTTGCGGTACTAGAGGAACAGGTAAAACTTCCACTGCTAAAGTTATGGCAAAAGCTTTAAATTGTCTTAACTTTCAAGATGGTGAACCTTGTAATGAATGTGAAATGTGTAAAAAAATAAATGAAGGTTTATCAATGGATGTTACAGAATTAGATGCAGCATCTAACAATGGTATAGATAGAATTAGAGATATAATTGATGATACAAAATATCCCCCACAAGAGGGAAAATATAAAATATATATACTAGATGAGGTTCATATGTTATCAGTAGGAGCAGTTAATGCTTTCTTAAAAACATTAGAAGAACCACCAAGTAATGTTATATTTATATTAGCAACAACTGATCCTCAAAGATTACCAATAACAATATTATCTAGATGTCAAAGATTTGATTTTAAGCGAATAAATCAAAAAGAAATTTCAGCTAGATTAAAAAAGATAACAGAAGCACAAAATGTTAAAGTTGATAATAAAAGTTTAGACTTAATCGCTAGAGTTGCTGATGGAGCTATGAGAGATTCTTTAAGTATATTAGATCAAGCGATAGCTATGGGAGATAATAATATCCAATACGATGATTTAATAAGTATTTTAGGATTGGTTACAAATGAATATTTGTTTGAAATAACTGATTCAATAATAGAAAGAAATATAGAAAAAGCTATGGTTATTATTGATAAGATGGTTTTTTCAGGTAAGGATATTCATTTATTTATAAAAGATCTTATAGGTCATTTTAGAAATTTACTTATGGTTAAAGTATCTAATACACCAGAAGAAATCTTAGATATGTCTCTTGAAAATATTGAGCTTATAAAAGAGCAAGGAAAGAAGATTCGTATTGAAGAAATAATGAGAGGTATTAGAATTCTTCAAGAAGGAGAAAATAATTCTAAGGTAAGTAAACAAAGTAGATTATATTTAGAGCTTAGTATAATAAAAATGTGTAAAATAGAGTATGATACATCAAGTGAGGTTATGCTTGCTAGAATAAATAAGTTAGAAGAAAATTTAAAAAGTGGAAAGATACAGGTATTATCAAATTCGCAAACAAGTAAAAATGTATCTGAAAATGAATTAGTATCTAATAAAAAAGTTACTAAGCAAAATAAAGTTATGAAAGAAGAAAATCATATTTTACAAAATGAAAATAATATTAATGTAGAATCATCTTTAACAATAGATAATATAAAGAGGGCTTGGTCAGAAATATTAGAAGCATTTAAAGGTAGAAGAGCTATGGTTATATATGCATCTATAGTTACAGCAAAGCCATATAAATTTGATAAAGGGGTAGTAACTTTAATATATGAATCTTCATATGCATTTAATAAAAATAGATTAGAAAAGTCAGAATACAGAAAAACTGTTAATGAAGTATTTTCAGAAGTACTAAAAGATAAAATAATGGTAAGATATGAAGTTGAAAATAATCAAGCTGATGAATTGAGTAAAGAGGAATTATTAAAGCAAAAATTAGAAGGAGTTCCTTTTGAAGTATTAGATGAATAGAATAGATATTTTAATGTAGTAAACAATAAAGAAATGTTTTATAATAAATAGTAGAAATTTATTAAGGTATATAAAAAAATAACAAGTCAAAGATGCCAAAGGTATTTTGTGAAATATAATGACTTGGGTATTTATAATAGTTATGTTATTAGTAGATTCCAAGGAAGTAGTAGTTCTCAAAACAAACTAGTATATTGACTAGTTATTTATTTGAATGTGCCTAAGAGGAGGATTTGTATGGCAAAAGGAGGATTTCCCGGCGGATTCGGCGGAGGAAACATGAACAATCTTATGAAACAAGCGCAAAAACTTCAAAAACAAATGGAAGATATGCAAAAAGAGCTTGAAACAAAGGAATTTGAAACATCAGTAGGTGGTGGCGCTGTTTCTGTAACAGTAACTGGTAAAAAAGAAATTAAATCTATTAATATAAAGCCAGAAGTAGTAGATCCAGATGATGTAGAAATGCTTGAGGATTTAGTACTTACAGCAGTTAATGAAGCTTTAAGAAAAGCAGAAGAAGAAACTGCTAGTAAAATGGGAAAATTAACTGGTGGAATGCCAGGAGGATTATTTTAAAAGATAAAATTAAGATCCTAAGCATAAATAAAGCATACAGAATAGAAGGTGTATCTTCAAGCTGTATGCTTTTAAATATCTAAAAACACATAAAGGAGATTAAAATATGGAATTTTATCCAGTAGCCATAGAAAAATTGATTGAAGAGTTTGCCAAATTGCCAAGCATAGGCAAAAAGACAGCACAAAGATTAACTTTACACATATTAAATCTTCCAGATGATGAAGTAAGAGAGTTTGCAACTGCGTTAGTAAAAGCTAAAGGAACAATAAAATATTGTTCAGTATGTGGAAATTTCACAGATACAGACCCTTGTGCATTATGTTCAAATCCTAGTAGAAATAAGAGTATAATATGTGTTGTTGAACAACCTAAAGATATAATGACAATGGAAAGAGTAAAAGAATTTAACGGATTATATCATGTTTTGCATGGGAATATATCACCAATGCAAGGCAGAGGTCCTCAAGATATAAAAATAAGAGAACTTGTAGCAAGAATGAATGAAGATATAAAGGAAGTTATATTAGCTACTAATCCTAATATAGAAGGTGAAGCAACAGCTATGTATATAGCTAAAATATTAAAGCCACTAGATGTGAAAGTAACTAGAATTGCAGCAGGAATCCCAGTAGGTGGAGACTTAGAATATGCAGATGAAGTAACACTATCTAAAGCATTAGAAGGAAGAAAAGAAATATAGATGGTTTAAAATTACTGTCTAATTGAAAATAAATTTAAAAGTAACTTATAGAAAATAAAAATGGAACCCAATAGGAATTGGGTTCCATAAAAAAGGTGTTATATAGATGGGAGTTAGAACTTTTTTTATTTGATATGAGTGAAAAGCTTTTATAGTAATATAATATGGATTTCATAAAGTTTTGTTACTATTATTTATATATTAATTTATTAAATATTAAAAAAATATAATTTAGATTATATAAAAATGGTTGAAATTATATATTTAATAAAGAAATTCTTAGTTTTTAATTTTATATATTTTTATTTTTAACTAGGGAGAATAGTTTAAATCCTTTATTTTTTCATTGAACTTTTATATAATTTAGTAAATAATTAAAATTATTCATAATTTAAGTATATACATTCAAACCTATGGCAAAAATTGTAATAGCTACGTTTGGAGGTATTTATATGAATAAAAATAAAATAATTGAGTATTTAATTAATAAAAATGAAAAAGTAGATATTAATGAAGAATTATTAGAACAGCTAGAAGATGCTAAGTTTCAGATTGATGCAGCAAGAAGCATGTTTGATAATGTTGATGATCCTAAATTAATAGAAGTAGCTATATATGCAGAGGAAATGGCAAAGAAACGATATGATTATTTATTACTTATAGCTAAATCTAAAGGAATTAAAGTAACTGATAATTATATTTGGCAAAAAAATATTTGTATAAAATAATAAATTTAGGAATATGAAAATAAATACCAAGTCAAAGATGCCAGGGATATTTTGTGAAATATAATGACTTGGATTTTGCTAATAGTTGTGCTATTAGTAGATTCCAAGAAAGAAAGAGCTCACAAAATAAATTGGCATAATGACTAGTTATTTATTTGAATGTGCCTTAGAGGGGAGCAGGGGTATGAGTGAACAATATATAATATATGGATTAATAGGACTAGTTTTATTATTTTTTATAATAAAATTACTAAAATGGCCATTAAAAATCCTTATAAATGGAATACTTGGAGTTGTTATATTATATGCAGTAAATTTTGTAGGAGTTAATTTTAATTTTCAATTACCAATAAACCCAATCACAGCATTAATTGCAGGGTTTTTAGGTATACCAGGGGTAATACTATTAGCTATAGTACAGATATTTTTGTAATAGATTAAGTAGAATTTTTTATTATTTAGAAGAATATATTACTATATGAAAATTATAAAAACGAATAATTATATGAGATAGAGTTTTGTGTTTATTATTTAGATTAAATAATACAAGCTCTATTTTTATTTATGTCTAGGAAATTATAAACGTTTTTTAATTTTTAAGAATGATAAAATCTAGGTTTAATCAACTAAAAAGGGATGAGCTTTTTGTTCTATATTAAAATTATTAATATATAAGAAAAATATAATGTTCTTAAGGAATATATGATACTAGTGTTAATAAAATAATAAATTTAAAGATATGTTTTATGCTAGAATTTACAATTTAAATATATATTTAATAAATTTTAAGAATTTATATATATATTTATTAATTAGTTGTACTTATAATTCTAATTATAGGTAATGTTAAGGGGGAAAACAAATGGATGTTTTAGAAATAAAAAATCTTCATAAAACATTAGGAAATACTGAAATAATAAAAGGAATAAATTTTTCTATAAATCAAGGAGAGATATTTGGTTTTTTAGGTCCAAATGGTGCGGGAAAGACTACAACTATAAGAATGATAGTCGGATTGATAGAGCCAACTAATGGAGAAATAAAGATTTGTGGATATGATTTAAGCAAAAATAAAGAAAAAGCATTAAAAAATGTGGGTGCTGTAGTTGAAAGTCCTGAGTTATATAGATATCTTTCAGGAAAGGAAAATTTAATGCAAATAGCAAGAATTAGAGGAGTATCTAAAAGAGAGGTAGAAGAGTTGATAAAACTTGTTGGCCTTGAAAACAGGATGAATGATAAAATTTCAAAGTATTCTCTTGGAATGAAACAAAGACTAGGCCTTGCAGCAGCTTTAATTGGAAATCCTAAATTACTTATATTAGATGAGCCTACGAATGGATTAGACCCAGCAGGGATATTAGAATTTAGAGAAATTTTAAAAAAGGCATCTAAAGAAAAGAAAATTTCAGTATTTATTTCCTCTCATATATTAAGCGAGATTCAGAATTTATGTGATAAAGTAGCATTTATAAACAAAGGTATAATTCAGTCTATAGAGAAAATGGACAATAAAGGTATATATTCTGAAAAAGATGATATAATTTTAAAAACTAACACTCCAATAAATATAGTACTAGATATAATTAAGAAATTGCCATATGTTATTAGAAGTAAAGTTAATGGAGAAAGAATAACGTTGCTTTTAGAGAAAGATATGACATCTAAATTAGTAAATAAATTAGTAAGTAAAGGCGTGGAAATTTCTGAGGTTTATAAAAATAAACAAGATTTAGAAGAAAGATATATGGAACTTATGAATGGAGGTTCTTTCATAGAATGATATTTTTATTAATAAAAAATGAAATTATAAAGATATTTAAAAGAACTAAAACATGGATTGTATTTAGTTTATTTTTAGTATTTATGGGTATTTGTATGTTTGGATTATATCATGAGAATAAAAATAGACAGCTATATAATTCTCCACAATATAAATTAGAACAAGTTGAAAAAAGTATTAAATATGCTGAAGATGAAATGAATAATATTAAAAATAGTAATGACGAAGAATATTTAAAAAAATTAAATGGAGATTTAAAAAGTTACCAAGAAAAAAAGAAAAGATATGAAGATCAAATAAACAAACCCAATAATCCAGATCAATGGAAAATTGAAGTTGAAGAAGAAATAAGAGAAAATGAAGAGAATTTAAAAAATAAAGATATTACAGAAGAAAACAAAACATGGATTTCTGAAAGGATAGATAAACTTAAATATTTAAAAGAAAATAATATAAAACCGTTAAATGGATATGAATTTAATACTTATAATTATATTGATTCTGTTATAGCTATGTTGGGAATAGGCTTATTAGCTGTAGGAATATCTGTTTTTATGAGTGACATTGTATCAGGAGAATATACTCCAGCAACATTAAAAACTTTATTAGTTCAACCAATATCAAGAGGAAAAATATTATTATCCAAATTTATAGCAATTACAATCACAGTATTAACAATGATCGTATCAACGGAAATATTAACTTTTTTAGGAATTGGAATTATAAAAGGTTTTGATGTTGGAACTTATCCTAAAACAATGGGAGTGAGATATATGTTACAAGCTTCTAATATATCATCTGAGAAATATCCAGATTTAATTAGAATATCTAATACAGGAAACATAGGAACTTTTAATGAATTGATTGTAAAATCATTGTTATTACAAATGATATTTATAATAACTTGTTGTTCTGTAGTGTTTTTGATATCAACAGTATTTAAGAGCACTAATGTTACAGCAGCAATATCTATTATTATAACAGCATCAGGAACTATAATGTTTCAAGTATTTCATTTTTTATCAAATTTTGCACATCTTAATTTTTTAAGTTATGCTGCAGTAAGCTCTGTAATAACAGGTAATGTGGCGTATATATATAGAAATGTAAATATGACCCCTATAAATGGGATAATAATAATGGTTATAACAACAATTATAAGTTATACAATTGCACATTTTGTGTTTAAGAAAAGAGAAATATTAATTTAAATTTTGAATTTATATTTTAAATAATGGTATTATAGTTTAGTAATACAATTATTATATTATAAGGCATATGAAAATAAATTACTTGAATGTGCCTAACTGAAAGAAAGGAATTGATATTATGCCAGCAGGAAATGGAGTCAATTGTGAAGACTGTCCAGAATTTAAAAGTGGAAGATGTAATTCAAATGATATAACTTGTTTATGTTATAGATGTCCAAGAAAATTAGCACAATGTATATGCGTAAAATATTGTAGAGAGACGGAATCGGTATTATATTTTGATAAAGAATAGATTTAAATGAAAAATAAGATAAATATAAAAAAAGAACATTTAATAATTTAAAAATTATTAAATGTTCTTTTTTATGTCCGTGAAATTATAGAATATTTAAAGCTTGAAAGACTGATACAATCTAGGCTTAATCAAGTATTAGTTGATAATTGAGAGTGAAAAGTGGAGAGTTAAGGAAAAAATTCCTAGCAGAATTTTAAAATATATATTTTTAGAAATTCTTAAGACTTTCAACCAAGTTTAAAAAGGGTGCATGGCTAAAAAAATCGACGGCTCCACAGTAGCCTTGGTGATTTTTTTATATTCTAATTTTAATTGAAAAAGAATGACATATATGAATATAAGTTATTTGATTTCAAATAATAATAGGGGATAGGCTAAGGAGATGTTTATATTTTTTATAGATTAAAAAAATCAAATATAAGATTTTAAATTTATTGATAATGAAAATATGTTATTACAATAAGAAAATATTGAAAAAATAATACAATAATGTTATTATTATACAATAATAATAAATGTAAAAATATGTTAAATTTAAAAATAATAACTCCATTTATTTTATGAATTATTTATATATTTCACAAATATATTTGATAATCAATATATAAATAATGAATATATTTCACAATTGATATATTATCAGCATAAATATATTAAAGGTATATAAAAATGCTAGAGTATGTAGATTTATATGATTATAAGGCAATATATAAGGCTTAAAAGGTATCGTTAAAAATTTAACAAGAAAAGTGAAAGAATATCAAAAATATCGTTAAAAATTTAACGAGTGTAAATAGTGGGATTTCACTGTTGAGATATTGAGTTATGTGTAAATAAAAAGTGAAATATATAAATAAATTAATGTAAAGATAAGCTTAATAAGCAATATAACTTATCAATAAAATGGGGTGATTTTTAAATGCATAAGAAATTATTTATTCCAGGACCAGTAGAGGTTCGAAAAGATGTCCTTGAAAAAATGGCAACTTCTATGATTGGGCATAGGAGCAAAGATGCATCAATTTTACAAAGAAGAATAAGTGATAATTTAAGGAAGCTATTTTACACTAAGGACGAAATATTGCTTTCTACAACTTCTGGTAGTGGACTCATGGAAGGTGCTATAAGATGTTGTACTGCTAAAAGAGCAGCTGTATTTTCTGTAGGGGCTTTTGGGAAAAGATGGTATGAGATGGCAGTAAATAATAATGTTCCAGTAGATTTATTTGATATTGAAATGGGACATGCTATAAATCCTATAGAAGTAGAAAAAGTATTAAGTACAGGTAAATACGATTTAATTGCTGTTACCCATAATGAGACTTCAACAGGAATAATGAATCCAGTTGATGAAATTGGGAAAATAGTTAAGAAGTATCCGAATATAGTCTTTATTGTTGATGCAGTAAGTTCAGCAGCAGGAACAAAAATAGAAGTTGATAAATGGGGTATAGATGTTTGTATAACTTCATCTCAAAAAGCATTAGGCTTACCACCAGGATTATCAATATGTACTTTTTCAGAAAAAGCAAAAGAAAGAGCTGAAAAGGTTCCTAATAGAGGATATTATTTAGATTTATTAAAACTATATAAATATATTCAAAAGAAAGATTATCAATACCCTTCAACACCATCACTTTCTCATATGTTTGCATTAGATTATCAACTAGATAATATATTAAATAAAGAAGGATTAGAAAATAGATTTGCAAGACATGTTGAAATGGCAAAAATAGTTAGAAAATGGGCTAAAAAATATTTTGCTATTTTCCCAGATGAAAATTATTTATCTAATACATTAACAACAATTAAAAATACAAGGGGAATAAGCGTAGCAGACTTAAATAAAGAGCTTGGCAAAAGAGGGTTTCAGATTTCTAATGGATATGGAGATTTAAAGGAAAAGACATTTAGAATAGCTCATATGGCTGATTGTACCGTTGAAGATATAGAAGAATTGCTTAAAAATATAGAAGAAATTTTAGGACTGTAGATGTATTTTATGATTATGTTGGAATTATAGTATAAAGTTTGTGAACTAAGTAATTGAACTTAGGAACACTAAAATAATCAAGATATTATCTTATTGAGGCATTTGAAAGAGCATTATTAAAAGGTTCTTTTCAGATGTCTAAATTATATTAAAAAAAAGTTAAGAATTGAAAGTGGAGTTAAATATCCACTTTCAACTTAAAAAAGAATGGGGGATTTTTATGATTAGGGTATTAACAAACGATGGTTTGCAACCTAAAGCTATAGAAAACTTAGAAAAATTAGGCATTGAAGTTGTAAATGAACATTTTGATCAAGATATATTAGGAGAAAAATTAAAAGAATTTGATGTATTGGTAATAAGGTCGGCTACTAAAGTTACTGCTGATGTAATAGATAAAGAAGCAAATGGAAAGCTTAAATTAATAATTAGAGCAGGGGTAGGGACAGATAATATAGATATACCCTATGCTAGTAAAAACAATATACATGTAACTAATACTCCATCAGCAAGCTCTGATTCAGTTGCAGAACTTGCATTAGCTCATATGTTTGCACTTTCAAGATTTATAGGAATAGCAAATGTAACTATGAGAAATGGTGAGTGGAATAAGAAAAAATATCAAGGCGTAGAGCTATGCAGAAAGACTCTTGGGATAATAGGAATGGGTAGAATAGGTCAGGCCTTAGCTAAAAAAGCAACAGCTTTAGGAATGGAAGTTATATATAACACAATAGAAGGGAAACATGAAGAATTAAGTTATAAATTTTTATCATTTCAAGAGGTGTTAAAGGAGTCGGATTTTATATCACTGCATGTTCCATATGATAAAAAAAGTGGAGCATTAATAGGAAAAGATGAATTGAATTTAATGAAGAAAAATGCTTATTTAATTAACTGTGCTAGAGGAAAAGTTGTTGATGAATCAGCATTATTAGAAGCTTTAAATAATGATGTTATAGCAGGTGCTGGAATTGATGTATTTGAAGAAGAGCCAACTAAGAATGAAGCTTTAATAAATCATCCTAAAGTTAGTGTAACTCCTCATATTGGTGCAGCAACTAAAGAAGCACAAAATAGGATAGGTGATGAGGTAGTTTCAATTATTAGCGATTTTTTTAATATACATTAAAATGTACTAAAAATAAATAAAGTGGTTTATTAATTTGGTGAGATTGTTTACAATATATATAAAGAATACTAAGAAGTATACTTTTAATTGATATTAAATATTTTATTTTAAATGAATTTTAGATATACATTTATAGATAAAATAAGAATACTTAAATAATTAGGAGGAAGTTTAAATGGCTGTAATTAGACCTTTTAAAAGTATTAGACCAATTAGCGAATTAGCATCAAAAGTAGCAGCTCTACCATATGATGTTATGAATAGTGAAGAAGCTAGAAAAATGACAAAAGGAAATCCACATTCATTTCTTCATATTGATAGAGCAGAAATAGATTTAGATCCTTCAATAGATGTACATGATAAAAAGGTTTATGAAAAAGCAAGAGATAATTTAAATAAAATGCTTGATGATGGTGATTATATACAAGATATTAATCCATGTCTGTATATATATAGACAAATAATGGATGGAAGATCTCAAACTGGAATAGTATTTTGTGCGTCTATTGATGATTATCTAAAGGGTGTTATTAAAAAACATGAATTTACAAGAAAAGATAAAGAAGAAGATAGAATAAATCATGTGGATTATTGTGATGCAAACACAGGACCTATATTTTTAACTTATAATGAAGATCAACTTGCATCAGAAATTATTGAAGCGTGGATTGAGAATGAAAGCAAAAGAAAGCCGCTATATAATTTTGTATCAGAAGATGGAATAACCCATATTGTTTGGGCAATTGATAATGATATTATAATAGATGAAATAATAGATTTATTTAAAGAAATAGATTGTTTATATATAGCAGATGGACACCATAGAGCAGCTTCAGCAGTTAAAGTTGGATTAAAAAGAAGAAAAGAAAATCCTAACTATACAGGAAAAGAAGAATTTAATTATTTCTTAGCAGTAGCATTTCCTGATAATGATTTAATGGTAATGGATTATAATAGGGTAGTTAGAGATTTAAATGGATTAACTAAATATGAGTTATTTGAGAAATTAGAAGATAAATTTTATATATCAGATGCTCCAACTACTGAGCCATTTAAGCCTTATAAAAAGCATATGTTTGGTATGTACTTAGAACATAGATGGTATGTGTTAGAAGCAAAGAAAGAAACTTTTAATGAAGAAGATCCTATATTAAGTTTAGATGTATCAATATTGCAAGAAAATATATTACATCCTATATTGGGAATAGAAGATGTAAGAACATCTGACAGAATAGATTTTATAGGAGGAATAAGAGGATTAAAAGAGTTAGAACGTAGAGCAAATACAGATATGAAAATAGCATTTTCAATGTATCCAACAGAAGTTAGAGATATAATGAGAGTTGCTGATATAGGAGAGGTAATGCCACCTAAGTCTACGTGGTTTGAACCTAAATTAAGAAGTGGATTATTTATTCACAAATTAAAATGAGAAAAAAGTCCAAGCTAGTAAATCGCCTTCTATTCACTTGATAATGGCGATTTACTAGCTTGTTTTTTATTAGACAGAAAATTATAAAAGCTTGATGAAATCTAAGTTAAATTAAATATTAGTTGAGATTTGAGAGGAGGATAAATAGTTAAGAGGGGAGAGTGCAAAATGAAGAAGAAAATTCTAACTTAATTTTAAAAATATATTATTTATAAAGTTTTTGGATATAAAAATGCTAATAAAGTAGTATGAATTAGTATATAAAATAATTTTAGTAAGGGGATTGGGTATATGGGGAATTTTAATATTAATGAAACTAAAATAAGTGGATTGTATGTAATAGAACCTGAAGTTTTTAAAGATGAAAGAGGGTATTTTATGGAAACATATAATAAAAAACCATTTTTAAAAGCTGGGCTAGATATGAATTTTGTTCAAGATAATGAATCTAAATCAACAAAGGGAGTTCTTAGAGGACTTCATTTTCAAAAAGAGCATAGTCAAGGAAAATTAGTTAGAGTAATTAAAGGTGAAGTTTTTGATGTAGCAGTAGATTTAAGATATGGTTCACCAACCTTTGGAAAGTGGGAAAGCATTATTTTAAGTGAGACAAATAAAAAACAATTTTATATACCAGAAGGGTTTGCACATGGATTTTTAGTACTTTCAGATGAAGCTATATTTAATTATAAATGTACAGATTTTTATGCACCAGGAGATGAAGGTGGAATCATGTGGAATGATCCAGATATAAATATAAAATGGCCTTTAGAAAAAATAGAAAAATTAATTATATCAGAAAAAGATAAAGTGTATCCACAGTTTAAAGATATAAATTTTAAAAAGTATCCACAAATTTATAATAATAAATTCTATTACTGTTGATAAAAAAATTAAAATGTGAATAAGTTATTGGTTTCTAAAAAGATAAATAAAAAAGATTGACCATGTACTTGAACAGTAAAAATAAAGATTAAAATGAAAAGAAGATAAATCATAAAATGTAGAAGATAAATCATAAAATGTATAAGAGATTATTAAGTTTCAAAGTTTAAAAGACTGATAAAATGTAATTCAAATTAAATTTTAGTTGAGAATTAACAATGAAAAGTGGAGAGTTAAGGCAAAAATCCTTAATGGAATTTTAAGCTCTAAATTCTCCACTTTCAATTGATAATTAGGTATGTCCACTTTTTATGATTAAAATTAATACATAATTATGATGTGGATTAGAAAAAAATTATAGACACATCATCTAGACACATTCAATTATTTCATGTGCCTTATTACAATAATAAGAATTAAATTAATATATATTTATTACAATAATAAGAATTAAATTAACATATAGCTAAATATTATTTTTTAGGTGTTGCACACTCAGTTGCATTTCCTGTTAATATATCAATACCATGAGGAATGGCATCTAAAATTACTTCTAAATTTTCAGTAGCAGCTTTAGGACTCCCAGGTAAGTTTATAATTAAGGTTTCATTTCTTATACAAGAAATACCTCTTGATAACATAGCTTTTGGTGTTATTTTTAAAGAAGCAGCTCTCATCGCTTCTCCAAATCCAGGAACTAATTTTTCAGATACTTGCAAAGTTGCTTCAGGAGTTACATCTCTTTTGGAAAATCCAGTGCCACCATTTGTAAGAATTAAGTTAACTTTTAGTTCATCACAAAGATAGACTAATTCCTCAGTTATTTTATCAATTTCATCAGGTAGCATTTTATAATAAACTAAAGAATATGTATCTTCTGGAAGAATGTTTTTAATAGTTGGTCCTGTGATATCTTTACGTTCTCCAATATATCCTTTATCACTCATAGTAAGTATAGCTGTTTTTATCATATCTAATCTCCTAATTAATAATTTTATTATATTATATATTTTAATATACAAGCCATAATTATAATATAACTAAATAAGTTTTCAAATTAAATTATATATTATCAAGTTTTTAAATTGAATCATATATTATATAGTTAAAACTTATTATCATATAGAATGATAAAGAAAATCATGTGCTATTATGATAATATGGTTGAAAATTACAGAATATAGTCGAAAAAGATAAAATGTTTATTTGACTATTAAATTTTGTCGAGTTAAAATGATATTTATGAATACCATTATTATGGCATTGAGGTGTAAGTTTGCTTAGTGAAGAGTTAGAATTACAAGAGAAAATAAGAAAATTATCAATAAGAATTGTTAAATATTATAGAGGAAAAGGTCCTGATAATGTTAAAGTAAATATAAATAAAAATCTTATAGTTATACACATTAAAGGAATACTTTCTAATTTATCTGAAATTTTAGTTAACCAAGGGGCTTGCAATGAAGTGAAAAAATATTGGAAATATATAAAGCCACATCTTGAAGATGAATTTTTAGATGAAGTTCATGATGTTATTGGAAAAGATTTTGATTATGATTGGGAAATACATAATTTAGAAAATAGAGATAGAGAAATAGTAATAAAAATTAATAAAAATCAATAAAAACATGGTTTGATTGAAGAGAAAGAAATATCTTAGCTTTTTGATAAGCCAGTACTTTGTGTTAGTAGACACTTTGTACTGGCTTTTTTTATTTTTACAAATATAGTTAAAAAAACAAATATTTTAAACTAAAGGAGAATTTTTAATATGGAAAAGAAAGTGTTAACGGTATGCCCATACTGTGGAAGTGGATGTCAGCTTTATTTAGTAGTAAAAGATGGTGAAATTGTTAGAGCTGAACCAGCTAATGGAAGAACTAATGAAGGAAAATTATGTTTAAAAGGTCATTATGGTTGGGATTTTTTAAATGATCCTAAAATATTAACTGCTAGAATTAAGCAACCAATGATAAGAAAGAATGGTTTATTAGAAGAAGTATCATGGGAAGAGGCAACTAAGTTTGTCGCAGAAAAGTTAACAGCTATAAAAGAAAAATATGGTCCAGATGCTATTATGGGAACAGGAGCAGCAAGAGGTCCTGGAAATGAAGCTAATTATATAATGCAAAAATTTATGAGAGCTGTAATTGGAACTAATAATGTTGATCATTGTGCAAGAGTTTGTCATGGTCCTTCAGTAGCAGGATTATCTTACTCATTAGGTGATGGAGCAATGTCTAACTCTATTGAAGAAATAGAGGATACAGATTTAGTATTTGTTTTTGGTTATAATGCAGCAGATACTCATCCAATTGTAGCAAGAAGAATAGTTAAAGCTAAAGAAAAAGGAGCAAAAATAATTGTTACAGATCCAAGAATAACTGAAACTTCAAAATTTGCTGATTTACATTTACCTATAAAAGGTGGAACTAATATGGTGTTAGTAAATGCTTTTGGTAATGTATTAATAAATGAAGAATTATATGATAAAGAATACGTTAGAAACTATACAGAAGGATTTGAAGAATATAAAGAAAATGTTAAAAAGTATACTCCAGAATATGCAGAAAAGATCACTGGTGTTAAAGCTGATGACATAAGAAAGGCTATGAGAGAATATTCAAAAGCAAAAACTGCAACTATTCTTTATGGAATGGGCGTATGCCAATTTTCACAAGCTGTAGATGTAGTAAAAGGATTAGCATCATTAGCACTTTTAACAGGAAATTTTGGAAAACTTAATGTAGGAATTGGTCCTGTTCGTGGTCAAAATAATGTTCAAGGTGCTTGTGATATGGGAGCTTTACCTAATGTATATCCAGGATATCAAAAAGTTACAGATAAAAAGGTTAAAGAAAAATTTGAGAAAGCTTGGGACGTTAAGTTATCTGATAAGGTTGGATATTTCTTAACAGAAGTACCACATTTAGTATTAAAAGAAAATAAATTAAAGGCATATTACATATTTGGAGAAGATCCAGTACAAAGTGATCCAAATGCAGCTGAATTAAGAGAAGCTTTAGATAAAATGGAATTAGTAATAGTACAAGATATTTTTATGAATAAAACTGCCCTTCATGCCGATGTAGTTTTACCAGCAACTAGTTGGGGTGAACATGATGGAGTTTATTCATCAGCAGATCGTGGATTCCAAAGAATTAGAAAAGCTGTTGAACCAAAAGGTAATGTAAAAACAGATTGGCAAATTATATGTGATATAGCAACAGCTATGGGATATGAAATGAGTTATAAGAACACAGAAGAAATATGGGATGAAATGAGAAGTTTATGTCCAGATTTTGCAGGAGCAAGTTATAAAAAACTTGATGAACTAGGAGGCGTTCAATGGCCATGTCCTAATGAACAACATAATGGAACTAAATATTTATATTCAGGAAATAAATTCTCAACTGATAATGGAAAAGGAAGATTATTTGCTTGCGAATGGAGACAACCTATGGAAGTTCCAGATGAAGAGTATCCATTAAGTTTAGCTACAGTTAGAGAAGTAGGACATTATTCAGTAAGAACAATGACTGGAAATTGTAGAGCATTAAGAAGTTTAGCAGATGAGCCAGGTTTCATTAGTATGAGTATTGAAGATGGTGAAAATCTTAAAATAAAAGATGGAGAGCTAGTTAGAATAACTTCAAGAAGAGGTAGTGTTATATCTAGAGCTTCAATAAGCGAAAGAACAAAAAAAGGATCTACATTTATGACATATCATTGGTGGATAGGAGCTTGTAATGAATTAACTAATGATTCTTTAGATCCAATATGTAAAACTCCTGAATTTAAATATTGTGCAGTTAAAGTAGAAAAAATTGATGATCAAGATTGGGCAGAATCATATGTAAAAGATGAATATGAAAAAATAAGAAGAAAAATGAATATAAAGGAATTTTAATATGGTTAATATAGATGATGCACTAAATATGATTTGTAAAGAAACAAAGATACTTGGAATAGAAAATAAAGATTTATTAAGTAGTATTAATAGAGTTTTAGCGGAAGATATATATTCTAAGGATAATTTACCACCATTTAATAAATCAGCTATGGATGGATACGCTATAAAAAGTAACGACACATATAACTGTAGTAAAGAAAATATTTGTGAGCTTAAAATAAAAGGAATTATAAAAGCTGGAGATTTTCTTAATGGCACTTTAAAAAATGGAGAAGCTTATAAGATAATGACTGGAGCTCCGGTTCCTAAGGGAGCAGATGCAGTTATAGAAATTGAAAAAGTTGAAAGTAAAGAAGATAAACTTCTTATTTTTGAACAGGTAAAGGAAAATAACAACGTAATCAAATTTGGCGAAGAAATTAAAATAGGTGATTTAGCAATCAATAAAAACAATATTATAAGACCCGTAGAAATAGGGGTATTAGCATCACTTGGATATAGCAGTGTTAAGGTCTATAAGGCACCAACTGTAGCACTTATTGTTACTGGGGATGAACTTGTTGATATAAAGTCTAATATTAAAAATGGACAAATAAGAAATAGTAATGAATATTCATTAAAAGCATTAGTAACAAATTTAAATGCAGAAGCTTTATCTTTAGGAATTGTTTCTGATGATAAAGAAATTTTAAAAGAAAAAATTAAGTATGCTTTAGAAAAAGCAGACATTGTTATTACCTCAGGAGGAGCATCTGTTGGAGACTATGATTTTGTTAAAGATACTTTAAAAGAAATAGGAGCAGATATTAAGTTTTCAAAAATAGCAATTAAGCCAGGAAAGCCAGTAACTTTTGCTACATTTAATGAAAAATTATTTTTTGCACTTCCAGGAAATCCATCATCATTAATAACTAGCTTTGAAAACTTTGTAAAGCCAACTATTGAAAAAATTATGGGAAAAGGAAATTCTAATTTAGAAGAATTTCCTGTTACATTAATGGATGATTTTAAAGGAAAACCAGGTAGACAAAAATATGTGTATGTTGAAATAAAAAGGAAAGATAAAGATTATTATGCATATAAGGTTGGTTCTCAATGTTCTAATCATTTAATGACCATGAGTAGAGCTAATGGAATAATAATTATACCTAAAGAAGTTGGAAATGCTAAAGCAGGAGAAGTTTTTAATGGAAAATTTATATTTAGAAAATAATAAGCCTTTTGTTATTTCAATAGTTGCTACTAAGTCTGGAACAGGAAAAACAACATTAATAGAACAGTTAATCAAAATTTTTAAGCTTAGAAAATATAAAGTTGGAGTTTTGAAACATGATGCACATAAGTTTGAAATAGATAAAGAAGGCAAAGATAGTTATAAATTTAGTAAAGCTGGAGCAGATAATGTAATTATTTCATCTAATGAGAAATTAGCTATGATTCAAATTCAAAAAGAGGAAAAGAACATAGAGGATATTATAAAATTTTTTGAAAATATAGATATTGTTATAGTAGAAGGATTCAAAAGTAATAAATATCCCAAAATAGAAGTTTATAGAAAAGAAATTGATAATAAATTACTTTATGAAGATATGAATTTTAATAAAGAAACTTTTTTAGCTGTGGCAAGTAATGAAAAATTAAATTTAGATATTCCTATTCTAGATTTAAATGATGCATATTCTATAGCTAATTTTATTGAGCAAAAAATTTTTAATAAGACAGATAAAAAAGAAAATTATACTGATTTGTTACTTTCTAAATGTAATTAATCTATTATACAGTTTTGTATTTATATGAACATTGTTAATTTAATAGATAATTTTAGGGTACAAGCATAATGAGTATATGGAAGGAAAACAACAATGGATAAAGTTTTAAATTGTAATGCTATTAAAATAAAAAAAGATGAAGTATTTGAAGTAAGTGAAATATTAGTTCGTGAATATGCTTTAAGTATTTTTTTGAATTCAAAGAAATTAGCAACATTATTTTGCAGTCCAGAAAAGTTTGAAGAATTGACAATTGGTTTTTTAAGAACAGAGGGAATTATCAATTCTAAGAAGGATATAATTAATCTTAATATAGATGAAGCAAATGGAGTTGTAGATGTAAAAATAAAAAATCTAGACAATGTTAAAGAGAGTGTTTATTCAAAAAAAGTTAAATTACAAAATAACAGTGTGGATTTTTTTAATGATATAAATTGTAAACCGGTAGATAGCAACATAACTTTAGAATCTAATAAGGTTTTTGAATTCATGAAGAAAAATCTTGATTATTCAGAAGTATTTAAAACAACAGGGGGAGTTCATTGTGTAGCATTATGTGATACAGAGGATATAAGGGTTATTTCAGAAGATGTAGCAAGACATAATGCACTAGATAAAGTTATAGGAGAAGCACTTATAAAAGATATATCTTTAAAAGATAAAATAATAATATTAAGTGGGAGAGTGTCATTAGAAATGATACTAAAAGCTGCAAAATTACAAATACCAATTATTATATCAAAATCAGCTCCTACAAGTTTATCTTTAGAACTTGCTAAACGACTTAATATTACTTTAATAGGTTTTGTTAGAGGTAATAAGATGAACATATATGCAAATAAGCAAAGAATTTTATTTTAGATAGATTAAATTAAGAAAGGCGTGAAGAAGTTTGAAGTCAAGCGGTAATTCTTTTGTTATAAGTGATAATAGTAAGTGTGTAGGTTGTAAAGCTTGCGAATTAGCTTGTTTTGCAGCACATAACAAAGATAATAACGTTGGATTAACAGTAGGAACTGTAAAAGTTCCTGTTATACCAAGATTACATATTGTTAAGGTTAATAAAAAAACAGCACCAATTCAATGTAGACAATGTGAAGATGCTCCATGCGGAAATGTATGTCCTGTAGGAGCTATAAAGAAGCAAGATAATATTATTTTTATAGATGAAAAAACTTGTATAGGATGTAAGTCTTGTGTATTAGCTTGTCCTTTTGGAGCAATAGAAGTATTGCCAGTATATGAAGGTGGAAAATCACTAATGCAAAAAGGTTTAAAAGAAAAATCTAATAATGAATTTAAAGATAAATCAAAGGTTACTGCATATAAGTGTGATTTATGTATAGAAACTGGAACTCCTGCTTGTGTAAAAGCATGTCCTAAGGATGCTTTAAGTTTAGTTAATACATCAGAAGAAAAGCAAAATAAAAAAATTTCAGCGGCTTTAGGATTAAATAGTTTGGTTAATAAGTTCTAGGCACATTGAAAAAAATAGTGAAGGAGATTTTTTGATGTTACAAAATGTAAATGTAATTAATATAGATGAAGAATTATGTACAGGTTGTAGACAATGTGCAGAAGTTTGCCCTGTTAATGCAATAGAAGGTGAGTTTGGTAATCCACAAAAAATAAATAATGATATTTGTGTTATGTGTGGACAATGTGTTCAGGCTTGTAGTTCTTATGAACAAATTTTTAATATTAATGATATTAAAGTACAAGAAAAGCTTAAAAAGAGAGGTATGTTAGAAGAAACAACAGAACCACTTTTTGCAGCTTATAATATGGGACAAGTAAAAAAGGTAAAAGAAATATTAAATAACAGTAGCATACATAAGATAGTACAATGTGCACCAGCAGTTAGGGTTGCATTAGCAGAAGAATTTGGACTACCATTTGGTACATTAACACCAGGTAAAATGGCGGCAGCACTTAGATGCTTAAAATTTGATAAAATTTATGACACAAATTTTGCAGCTGATTTAACTATAATTGAAGAAGGAAATGAACTTATACAAAGGATTCTAAAGAAAGAAAAGTTACCTATGTTTACATCTTGTTGTCCAGCATGGGTAAAATTTGCGGAACAAGAATATCCAGAATTATTAAGTCATTTATCAAGTTGTAAGTCACCTCAACAGATGGCAGGAGTTATATTCAAAACTTATGGAGCAAAAATTGAAGATATAGATCCAGCTAAAATTTTTAATGTAGCTATTATGCCATGCACATGTAAGGGATATGAAAGTGATAGAAAATATATGGATTCAAGTGGATTTAAGGATGTGGATCTTGTAATAACTACTAGAGAATTAGCTTACTTGATAAAGGATAATGGAATTGATTTCAAAAACTTACCAGAAGAAGATTTTGATAAACCATTAGGAAATTATAGTGGTGCTGGTACTATATTTGGAGTTACTGGTGGAGTTATGGAAGCTGCTATAAGAACAGGATATGAACTAATAACAAAAGAAAAAATCCCAAAGATAGATTTAGAATTTATTAGAGGGGGAGAAGGAATAAGAGATGCAGTAGTTAATGTAGGAGAATTACAATTAAAAATTGCTGTAGTTTCAGGATTGAAAAATGTTGTTCCAATACTTGAAAAAGTAAAACAAGGTAAGTGTGAGTACGACTTTATTGAAGTTATGACATGTCCACAAGGATGTATTAGTGGAGGTGGTCAACCTAAACTTTTATTAAAGGAAGATACAGAATTGGCTTATAAGAGTAGAAAAGAAGCAATATATAAACATGATTGTGATTCTGAAATTAGAAAATCTCATGAAAATCCAGATATTAAAAAATTATATAATGATTTTCTAAATGAACCTTTAGGACACATTTCTCATGAGTTATTACATACCAAATATACAGTGAGAAAAAAATAAAAATTAATAAAATACATATGTATTAATGTTTTAAATATAGATAGGAGAGTTTAATAATGAATAGTTTTGTTATAGGAGATTCTAATAAATGTATAGGTTGTAAAACATGCCAAGTAGCTTGTGTGGCAGCTCATACAAAAGAAAATATGTTTTTAGGTGATCCAAATGAGATGGAATTTAATCCACGTTTAACTGTTGTAAAAAAAGCAAATATTACTGTAGCAGTTCAATGTAGACAATGTGAGAATGCACCTTGTGCTAATGCATGTCCAAACGGCTCTATTACTAATGAAAATGGTGTAATTATAATTAATAAGGAAACATGTGTTGGATGTAAAACATGTTTAATAGCATGTCCTTTTGGAGCAATTGATATGGTAGAAGAATATAAAGATGGCCAAAAGGTAATGCAAAATGGATTAAAATCTATGGATTCTGGCAAGTTAAAATCTATAGAAAAATTAGTAGCTAATAAATGCGATTTATGCATTGGTAGAGAAAATGGACCAGCTTGTGTAGAAATCTGTCCAACAGCAGCATTAAGAGTTGTTAGCGAAGAAGATTTTAAGGAATCTGTTAATAAAAAGAGAGTAAATGCACTTAAAGATTTAGCAAACTTAAATAGATAACATAGTCTATTTGAAAATATTAGACTATGTTTTACCATGGTCTTTTATTGTATGCTTAAATTTGCCATATATGATTTTAATTTATATGTTTAAAATTTAATTTATTATAGTGTACAGTACGCTATGAAAAATAACTACATAACTAATATAAGTTAAAATTGGTAAAAATAAACTTGATTTTTTAAGAGGAATATTATGAAAAAATTCAAAACTGCAGTGATACTTGCAGGTGGCAAAAGTTCAAGAATGGGTTTTGATAAGCAATTTTTAAAGATAAATGAGAAGAGATTAATTAATGTTTTAATAGATACTTTAAAAAAAGAATTTGAAGAGATTATTATAGTTACCAACAAAAAAAATGAGTATAAAGATTTTTTATGCAAAATAGTTTGTGATGAAATAAAAGAAAAAGGACCATTAAGTGGAATACATGTTGGGCTTAAGGAAAGTAGCTCAAAATATGTTTATTTTATAGCTTGTGATATGCCCAATATAAATTTAAATTATATAAAATTTATGAAAGAAAAAATAGAAAATCTAAATATAGATGCTTGCATAACTAAAATAAATAATAATATACAGCCATTTAATGGATTTTATTCCAAAAATATAATAAAATATATAGAAGAAATAGTTTTCACAGATAAAAAATCTTTGTTTTATTTAGTTAATAACGTAAAAACTTTGTATATACAGGAACATGAGGCTAGAAGATATGATAAAAATCTAAATATGTTTATTAATTTAAACAATTATGAGGATTTAAATAATTTTAACAGCGGAGGCATTAGTATTAAATGATAGATTCATATGGACGAAGGATAAATTATTTAAGAATATCTGTTACTGAACTTTGTAATTTGAGATGTAAATATTGTATGCCAGAAAAAGGAATAAAAAAGTGTAGTCATAATGATATTTTAAGAATAGAAGAATTTCTTGAAATAGCTAAGTCTTTTGTAAATAAGGGAATAGATAAGATACGTATAACTGGTGGAGAACCTTTGGTTAGAAAAGGTGTATTAAGTTTAATAAAAGGAATATCTGAAATTGAAGGGGTAAAAGATTTAGCATTAACAACCAATGGTGTATTTTTAAAGGAATATGCAAAAAAGTTAAAAGAAGCTGGTCTTAATAGAGTTAACATAAGTTTAGATACTTTAAATGAAAATAAATATAAACATATAACAAATGGTGGAGATATTAACAAAGTCTTAGAAGGAATAAAAGAAGCAAAAAAAGTAGGACTTACCCCAATAAAGTTAAATATAGTTTTAATTAAAGACTTTAATGAAGATGAGATTGAAGATTTTATTAATTTAACAAGAGATGAAGAAATAGATGTTAGATTTATAGAATTAATGCCTATAGGAGAACTTAAATATTGGGCTTTAAATAGATATCTATCAAATGATATTGTTTTAGAAAAAAATAAAGAATTGATAGAAATAGAAAGCCAAGATAAATCATCACCAGCAAAATATTACAAGTTACCTGATGGAAAAGGAAGGGTTGGAATTATAAATCCTATTTCTTGTAAGTTTTGTGATAACTGCAATAGACTTAGATTGACTGCAGATGGAAAAGTTAAAACTTGTCTTCATTCAGATGATGAGATAGATATCGGTAAAGTTTTAAGAAATGGTGAAAATATAGATAATACAATTGTTAAGATAGTAAAAAATAAACCTAAAGAACACAATTTAGAACAAGGGGATTACATAAATAGAACAATGACCACTATAGGAGGGTAATTATGGAATTTACACATTTTAATGAAGATGGACGAGCTCATATGGTAAATGTTGATGAAAAAAATGATACAAAGAGAGTTGCAATAGCAATTGGAAGTATAAAAATGAAAAAAGAAACTGTAGATTTAATAAAGAATGGAAAAATAAAAAAAGGTGATGTATTATCAGTTGCTCAAGTAGCAGGAATTATGGGAGCTAAAAGAACATCAGACTTAATACCTATGTGTCATAACATCTTTATAACTGGAGCGGACATTAAATTTGAGATTAATGAAGATGAAATAAAAATACAAGCCACAGTATCTACTGTAGGAAAAACAGGAGTTGAAATGGAAGCATTAACAGCAGTGTCTACATCAGCTCTTACAATATATGATATGTGCAAAGCAGTAGATAAAGATATGGAAATAGGAAATATAACTCTTATAAAAAAGACTGGTGGAAAAAGTGGAGAGTATATTAAAAAATAAACACAAAAATTTAATAATTGGCTTTGTTTTAGCAGAGTATTTATATATGCATAAGTAAAGCTGGATAGGTAATTAAACTTAAGAATACTAAAATAAGTATAGTCTCATTTTAGCTTGCTCCAAATATAAAATTTAGACAAGCAGTAAATGTGACAATACTCATAAAGTATTCTAAAAGTTCAATTACAATGCCACTTTTACATATTGCATATATTAATACATGTTTAAAACAGTATCTAATAATGTTTTAGGAGGACTAATTTAATGAATTTAACAGGGAAAGTTGTAGCTATTAATATAAGTAGCACAAAGGGAGTTGTAAAGAAACCTATAGAAGAGGGAGTATTTATAGAAGAATTTGGACTAGAAAATGATGCTCATGCAGGTAAATGGCATAGACAAGTAAGTTTATTAGCAAAAGAAAGTATAGATAAGATGAATAACTTAGGAGCAAAAAATCTTACTTATGGAAATTTTGCAGAAAATATAACTACAGAAGGTATAGTTCTTTTTGAATTACCTGTTGGAACAAGATTAGAAATAGGGGAAACAGTTCAAGAGGTAACACAAATTGGGAAAGAATGTCATAAAGGATGCCAAATAAAAAAATTAGTTGGTGACTGTGTTATGCCTAGAGAGGGTATATTTACAAGAGTAATTAAGGGCGGAAGGATAAAGCCAGGAGATAAAATAATAGTTTTATAATGTTTTAAGTGAATGTTGATATTATAGTTATATAAATAATCTAGTAGGGGGAATAATAGATGAACAAAATAGTAGGAAAAAATAGTATAAAAAATATTGGTATTTTTATTATACTTAGTGTGATTTTATTTAGTTTAAACGGATGTGGTGCTCAAAAACCTAAGGAGAAATCAGTAACTGTATTTGCAGCAGCTAGTCTTACAGAATGCTTTAATGAAATAGGTAAAGAAATTAAGAAAGATGAAAATATTGATGTTGTATTTAATTTTGCAGGAAGTCAAGCTTTAGTTACATCAATTGAACAAGGAAGCAAAGCTGATGTATTTGCATCTGCTAATATTAAGTATATGGACAAGTTGACAAAAGAGGATTATGTTTCAGATAGCGTTAAATTTGCAGCAAACAATCTTATATTATGTAAGAATAAAAAGAGTAGTGTTGTTGTAGATAAATTTGAAGATTTATCTAAACCAGAAATTAAAATAATAGCTGGAGATAAATCTGTGCCTGTAGGAAATTATTTTCATAAAGCATTAGATAATCAATTAGCAGAAAAAAATATCAATGAAGATACTTATAAAAATATAATTAATAATATAAGAAGTCAAGAATTAGATGTAAAAAGTGTTGTAAGCAAAGTAGCTTTAGGAGAAGGGGATATAGGTATAGTCTATAGAACCGATGTAAATGAAAATAATAAAGAAAACTTAGATATTATAGAGCTAAAGGAATTTGAAGATTTAAAAGTACAATATCCAATAGCTAAGATCAAGAGTTCTGATAATGAAAATGCTAATGAGTTTATTAAGTATTTAACTAGTGACAAGGGAAAAGAAATACTAAAAAAACATGGATTTAAGGCATAGTCAAAAAAATAATAGACCAGTATGCTAGTCTATTTTGTGTGATGCTGCGTTAGCAAATGTAGCTAATAGCTTTATATTAACTAAATTCACTTTCTTGTCTGACACAAAATATACAACGCCTTTTTGATTTATTATTTTATTTCATGTGTCTAAAGTAGATTAATAAATTTTAAGGCATTATATAGAGTTAAGCTTAGGAAAGAAAATAACAAGTTAAATATCCATGCAAAATGGAGTAATATATTAACTTGTTATTTTTTCACGTATATTATAATTAGGAGAAATTTATGATAATAAATAATTATAAAGAACAATATATAGTAAAAAAACAAAAGAATAAAATCTTTAAAAATAAAGAATCATTAAGTTATATATTTTTTGCACTAATAGTTATATATGTATGTTTTTTGATAGTTCCCATAATAGGATTAATTAAGTATTCAGGAATAAAAAAAATATTAGAAACCATTAATAATGTAGATAATATTTATTGTTTAAAATTAAGTATGAAAACTTCATTAATATCTCTATTATTAACATTCTTATTTGGGACACCTACGGCTTTTTATTTATCTAAAATATCTAAAAACAAAATCCCTAAAATTGTAGATATTATAGTAGAACTTCCAATAGTATTGCCACCAGCAGTAGTAGGTATTGGGCTACTTTTAGCCTTTGGGGATAATGGAATTATAGGAAGTATATTTTCAAAACTTGGTTATAGTATTACCTTTACTCCAATAGCTGTAATAATAGCTCAATTATTTGTATCATCTTCACTTTATATAAAGGTATTAAAAAATTCAATACAGGATATACCTAAAGAAATTTTTGAAGTAAGTTATGTATTAGGTGCAAGTAAAATTACTACTATCATAAAAGTAATAATTCCTATGTTAAAAAGGACTGTAATATCTGCACTTATATTATCATGGATAAGAGCCTTAGGAGAGTTTGGAGCTACATTAATGTTTGCAGGAAATGTTATGAATAAAACAAGGACAATCCCTCTTCAAATATATACATATATGCAAACAGATATTAAAATGGCAACAGCTTTTGCTGGAATTTTATATATTTTATCTTTTATTATGATTTTAACTATTAGAGTTTTATTAAGAGAGAAGTCAGAGTAAAATAATATTTTATAAAAATGTAGGCTCTGTTTTAATAGAATGTTAATATATATGTGATTTTGTATATTACATATATTAACATGTATTTAAAACAGGGCTAAATACAAAGAAGGATTTAAAAAATATAAAGAGAATATTAAAAATAAAGTAAAATTTTCAAATAAATAGTCTTAACTGGAACAAGTTTAAGGTAACATAATGTTTGAAGCATTTATAAATGAACTAAATTTATTTTATATCTAGTAAATAGAGTTTATATTTAGTATATAGAATTTATAAATTTAAATATTGTTAAGTTAAAGCAAAAAATCAATAATTAAAATTAGGTAGATAATATGTAAAAGGTATTAAAAATAAAAGTTATTGTATGAAAGGGAGATTAATATGGTTAATATAGATTACGCATTAAATGTCATTTGTAAAGAAACAAAAATAATTGGAACAGAAAACAAAGATTTATTAAGTAGCGTTAATAGGGTTTTAGCAGAAGATATATATTCTAAGGATAATTTACCACCATTTAATAAATCATCTAAGGATGGATATGCTATAAAAAGTGAAGATACACTTAATTGTAGTAAAGAGAATGTTTGTAAGCTTAAGGTAAAAGGCATTATAAAGGCAGGAGATTTTATTAATGACACTTTAAAAAATGGAGAAGCTTATAAGATAATGACTGGTGCACCAATCCCTAAAGGAGCAGATGCAGTTGTAAAAATCGAGGATATTGAAATCAAAGATGATAATCTTTTTATATTTGAACCAATAAATGAAAACAATAACATAATTAAGTTTGGTGAAGAAATTAAAATAGGTGATTTAGCCATTAAAAAAGATACTGTTATAAGACCAGTAGAAATAGGAGTATTAGCATCACTTGGATATAGCAGCGTTAAGGTCTATAAAGCACCAACTGTAGCACTTATTATTACTGGTGATGAACTTGTTGATATAAATTCTGATATTAAAAATGGTCAGATAAGAAATAGTAATGAATATTCATTAAAAGCATTAGTAACAAATTTAAATGCAGAAGTCTTATCTTTAGGAATTGTTTCTGATGATAGAGAAAATTTAAAAGAAAAAATGAAATATGCTTTAGAAAAAGCAGATATTGTTATCACTTCAGGGGGAGCATCTGTTGGAGACTATGATTTTGTTAAAGATATTTTAAAAGAAATAGGAGCAGATATTAAATTTTCTAAAATAGCAATCAAACCTGGAAAGCCAGTAACATTTGCTACATTTAATGAAAAACTATTTTTTGCACTTCCAGGAAATCCATCATCATTAATAACAACTTTCGAAAAATTTGTGAAACCAACTATTGAAAAAATTATGGGAAAAGATGATTTTCATTCAGAACAATTTAAAGTTATAGCAATGTATGATTTTGAATGTGAAATAGGCAGAGAAAAATATGTATATGTTGAAATAAAGAAGAAAGATGGAAATTATTATGCATATAAAGTTGGATCTCAATGTTCTAATCATTTAATGACTATGAGTAGGGCTAATGGAATAATAGTTATACCTAAAGAAATTGGACATGTTAAAGCAGGAGAAGCCTTTAATGGAGAATTTATATTTGGAATAAATTTTAAAAAATACATTAAAGAGTAAATAAAAATACACGAAAATATGTTATATGAATAATATTTTGGAATAAAAACTAATTTGTGGTCTTAACATAATAAGACTTTGATGGTAAAATATTATAATGTATGAAAATAAAAAATATATTTAATGGAGAAATTGAATAATGAATGAAGAAGTTATAAGAATTGAAGACATAGTAGATGTTTTAAAGAAAAGATGGAAAATGATACTTTCAATAACTATTATAGCTACAGTTTTTTCAGCGATTATGAGTTTTTTTGTTATTTCGCCTAAATATGAAGCAAGTACAAAGCTATTTATAGGTAAAGAAAGTAATGAAACTCAAGTACAAAATTACAATAGTAGTGATGTACAAATGTATCAAAAACTATTGAAAACATATGCAGAAGTAATTCAAACAAATGATTTAGTTGAAAAAGCAATACAAAGTGAAGATTTAAGTTTAAAATCTGAAAAAATACTTAATGATTTAAAAGTTACACCAAGAGCAGATACTCAAATTTTAGAAATCAGTTATGTAAATACTGATAAAAACATATCTAAAGAAGTGGTAAGCTCTATTACTAATCAATTTATGAAATCTTCAACTGATCTTATACCTAATGGTAATGTAAAGGTAATAGAAGAAGTTAGAACTCCAGAAAAACCAGTAAGCCCTAATAAAAAATTAAATATAGCAATAGCATTTTTATTAGGCTTAATGATAAGTGTGGGATTAAGCTTTTTAATAGAGTTTATGGATAATACATTCAAAACAAAAGAACAAGTTGAAAGTATACTTGACTTACCAGTAATAGGTGTTATTCCAGATGATGTTAATTTTAATTAAAGGGGTTAAAAAATGTTTTTTAAAAGTAAGTTAGATAAAGCATTAGAAAATCAAAACTATAAAGGTTTTGTTGTAGAAAAGAAACCTAAGTCTATAGTATCAGAATCATATAGAACATTAAGGACAAACATACAATACTCATCTTTCGATAGAGAAATACAAACAATAGTAATTACAAGTGCTGAAGCAGCAGAAGGAAAATCAACTGTTTCAGGAAATTTAGCTTTATCATTTGCTCAAAATGAAAAAAGAGTTATTATTGTAGATTGTGATTTAAGAAAACCTTCAGTACATAAAAATTTTAAAATGTCTAATTTGGTAGGACTATCAGAAGTGCTTTTAGGAACATCTAAATTAGATGAGGTAATACAAAAGCGTAATGAAAATTTACATGTACTAACTTCAGGAAAAATTCCACCTAATCCAGCAGAAATGTTATCTTCAACAGCCATGTCTAGATTACTAGAGGAGTTAAAGAAAGAATATGACACTATAATATTAGATAGTGCACCACTTGGAGCAGTAACAGATGCACAAGTTCTTTCAACAAAAGTAGATGGAACAATACTTGTAACCAGAGCTGAAAGAACTAAAATAGAATCAGTAATAGAAGCAAAAAATCTTTTGACAAAGGTTGGTGCTAACATAATAGGATGTGTATTACACGCAGTAGAAAATACAAAGGGAAAATATTATTACTATTATGGAACTGATGGTGAAATGAAAAGAAAAGAACATGAAGATGATAAATAATTTATAAAATAGAGATTAAAAAGCCAATGCTTGTTTATTTTAACAACATTGGCTTTACTTAATTAGTTGAGAATTGATAGTGGAGAGTTGAGAGTGGAGGAGAAAATTCCTTGGGGAATTTTAATTTATATGTTTTTTTAGAAAGTCTTTAGACTTTCAACCAAAACTCTCAATTCTCCACTTTCAACTAAAAAAAGGAGGAAAAAATAATGATTGATATTCATTCACATATAATACCTAAAATAGATGACGGATCTAAAGAAATGGAAATGACTTTGGAAATGTTAAGAAATGCAGAAAGAGATGGCACTAAGGAAATAGTAGCAACTCCTCATTATCTTATGGAATATGGTGAAGCTACAATTGATGAGGTTAAGCAATATGTTAAAGAGATTAATTCAGCTATAGAAAAAGAGGGAATAGATTTAAAAGTATATAGTGGACAAGAAATATATTTTACAGAAAATATAATACAGTATTATTTAGATGGAAAGATTGGAACAATAAATGATTCAAGATATATGCTTATTGAATTTCCAATGACTAAATTTGATGATAATGTTTTTGATATACTTTATGAGCTTCAAGTTAGAAATATTTCCCCGGTAATAGCACATCCAGAAAGATATAGAGAAATTATAAAAAATCCTATGATTGTTAATAGATTTATTGATGAAGGATATTTATTTCAAATGAATGCAGGAAGTTTAGAAGGATTATTTGGAACAGAAGCTAAGAAAACTGCTGAAATTTTATTGAAAAATGGAATTTATAATTTCATAGGATCAGATGCACACAATACAAAAAGTAGAACAACAGGAATTTTAAATGCAATAAAATTAGCAAATAGTAAAAATAAAAATTCAGAAAAAATATTTATAGATAGCTCTAAGAAAATGTTAAATGATGAAGATATAGAATTTTTGGGCACAAAAATTAAAAAGAAAAAATCTTTCTTTTCTTTCTTTAAAAGATAATAAATATAAAAAATTATTTATAACCAGATAATCTGAATTAAACCAAATTTTACTATAAATACTATTTTCGATAAATATATATAAAAAACTTTTAATAAATTAATAAAAAGACAAAAATCTTTTATTTATCTTTTAAATTTAATAAAAAATTAATAATTATAAACAAAACTTTAACAGTGTAGTATTAATATGGTATAATTATTTACATACGAAAGGGGATTATATACATAATTTCTATAAAAAACAACTCATAAATTAAATATACAGAACTAGAATAAATAGTATTAAATTTTGTTTATTGTTAATCCAAGCAGTTAAATTTAATATTATATATTTTTGTGCAAAAAACAGAAAATAATTTCAATATAACCAAGAAAATTTTTTATTTAAAACCACAGTTAATACACTGCTGGTATGTTTCAGGAAGAAACAGTATTAATTCAAGGAATGAATAATTTTAAATATTAAGTATTTATAATAAAAAGTCTTTGTTTTAGTGCTTACTAATGGACATGCTAGTTAGGGGTGAATGTAGTGGAAACTTTGGATAAAACTTACATAAAAGTAGAAAAAAAATTAAATATTAACTATAAAGAAAAACAGCTTTATGAATTTATAAAAAGAATACTCGATTTATTATTTTCCATAATAGCTTTAGTAATAGCAGTACCTATAATTTTAGTTACATGTATATTGGTAAGGCTAGAATCTAAAGGTAATCCTATATATAGCCAAGAAAGGTTAGGTAAAAATGGGAGAAAATTTAGTGTCTATAAGATAAGGTCTATGTATACTGATGCTGAAAAAAATGGACCTCAATGGGCTGGTAAAAATGATAATAGAGTTACTAAAATTGGAAAATTCATAAGAAAAACCAGAATAGATGAATTACCACAACTTTTTAACATATTAAAAGGTGAAATGAGCATAGTAGGGCCAAGGCCGGAAAGAGAATATTTTATAGAAAAATTCTCAAAGGATATACCTAATTTTAAACAGAGATTATTGGTAATACCTGGGCTTACAGGATATGCTCAAATAAATGGGGGATACGATATAACACCGTTAGAAAAATTAGAATTAGATTTGAAATATATAGAAAATAGAGGTGTTATTGAGGATTTTAAAATAATGTTAAAAACAGTAAAAATAGTACTAACAGGAAATGGTGCTAGATAATAAAAAAGGTGGTAGTTAATATGAAAATTTTAATAACTGGTGGAGCTGGATTTATAGGATCTAATATAGCAGATTTACTCATAGAAGAAAATCATGAGATAGTGATAGTTGATAATCTTTCACAAGGAAAGAGAGAAAATGTGAATGAAAATGCTAGATTTTATAAATGTGATATAGTTAATGCAGAAGAACTTGAATTGGTATTTACAATAGAAAAACCTGAAATAGTTATACATAATGCAGCTCAAATTGATGTGCAAACATCTCTCAAAAAGCCTTCATTAGATGCAGAAGTTAATATTAAAGGAACTATAAATATACTAGAATGTTGTAGAAAATTTGGAGTGAGAAAAATAATATATCCATCTTCAGCAGCAGTATATGGAAATCCTAAATATTTACCAGTAGATGAAGAGCATCCAATTAATCCGATATCATTTTATGGAACATCAAAACATACTCCAGAACATTATATAAAGACATACTCTAGACTTTATGATATAAAATATACAATATTTAGATATGCAAATGTATATGGAATAAGACAAGATCCCAAAGGGGAAGGTGGAGTAATATCTATATTTATAGATAAATTTTTAGAAAATAAATCACCTATAATTTTTGGAGATGGAAATCAAACTAGAGATTTCGTCTATGTAAAAGATGTATCTAAAGCAAATTTATTAGCACTTACCAATGGAGATAATAAAATTTGCAATATAAGCACACAAAAACAAAATTCAATTAACGAACTTTTTGCAACAATGAAAGACTTATTAAATAGTAATTTAGAAGCTATTTATAAGCAAGAAAGAAATGGAGATATAAAAGAAAGCAGTTTAAAAAATGAAAAGGCACATAAATTTTTAAAGTGGAATACTGAATATAGTTTAAAAGAAGGATTAAAAGAAACATGTATGTATTATAAAGAAATTTATGATGTCAAAAATGAAGTTGCTGTAGGAATACATGATTAAAAGAATAGTATTTTAATAAAAATATGGAGTGTATTGATTGATGAGAGAAAATAAATATAGTGTCTTGATGTCTGTATATAAGAATGAAAATCCTAAATATTTTAAACTTAGTATAGAAAGTATGATAAATCAAACTTTAAAACCAAATGAAATTGTTATAGTTAAAGATGGAGCATTAACTAAAGAATTGAATGAAATTATTAATAATTTCGAGATAAAGTATCCTAACCTATTTACTATAGTTAATTTAAAGAATAATGTTGGTCTTGGTAAAGCACTTAATGAAGGATTAAAAAAATGCAAAAATGAATTAGTTGCAAGAATGGATACAGATGATATATCTATCGATAAAAGGTGTGAATTGCAAATAAAAGAATTTGAAAATAATAACAAATTAAGCATAGTAGGTACAATTATTGATGAATTTTATGATAAACCTACTGATATTATATCTTCAAGAGTTGTTCCAATAAATCATGAGGATATTTTAAAGTTTTCAAGAAGAAGAAACCCATTTAATCATCCAACTGTTATGTATAAAAAGTCAGAAGTTTTAAGTTGTGGTGGATATGGAGATTATAGAAGAAATCAAGATTTTGATTTATTTGTTAGAATGTTGAATTCTGGATATGTAGCAAAAAATATAAATAAATCTTTATTGTTATTTAGGGCTAATAAGGATAATTTAAAAAGACGGAAGAGTTGGACAAAATGTAGGAGCAATATATCTATGATGCATGACTTTTGGAAAAAAGGATATTCAGGACTTATTGATTTGTTTATTGTTGCAACAAGTCAGATTGTTGTGTTTATTTCACCTATTTGGTTGTTTCAATGGATATCGGATACCTATCTTAGAAAGAAATATTGATGTAAATAAAAAAATTATAGGAGTTATTAATATAAAATGATAAAGATAGCATATGTAGTATCTACATTAAAAAGAAGTGGACCTATTAATATATTATATAATATAGTGAAATATTTAGATAAAAGGGAATTTCAAGTATATATAATTTCATTATCCAATGAAGGCGATAATAGCAGAAAAGATGATTTCATAGATTTAGGATGTGAAATTTTAAACTTAGGATTCAGTAGATTTGAAGGGATTTTTAAGTCTAAAAAAAATATTATTAAAATAATAAAAGAAAATAATATAAATATTGTACATGGACATGGAATAAGAGCAGATTTTTTGATTTCAAAATTAGAATGTGTTAAAACTTTTTCTACATTGCATAATTATCCATATTATGATTATCCAATGACATATGGAAAGATTAAAGGATACATAATGGCTTATTTACACTTAAAACAGTTAAAGAAAATTAATTGCGCTAGAGCATGCTCAAAATCAGTTTCAGATATGCTAAAAGAGAAAAATAATTATGATATTAGATATGTTCAAAACGGTGTAGATTTAGATAAATATAGTATAGTTAATGAAGAAAGAAAAAAAAATTAAGAGAAAAATTAAATTTGCCATTAAACAAAAAAATATTTATTTCAGTAGGACATTTAAGTGATAGAAAAGATCCATTGACTATAATCAAAGCTTTTAAAAATTTAAATGATAAAGCATTATATTTTCTAGGAAATGGAAAACTAAAGGACATTTGTTTAAAAGAAATAGAACATAATGAAAATATTAAATTATTAGGGTTTGTATCAAATGTGTATGAATATTTACAAGCATCTGATTATTTAATTTCAGCATCTAAAGCAGAAGGCTTACCTAATACGGTAATAGAAGCAATGGCTTGTGGTTTACCTTGTATATTATCTAATATTCCACCACATAATGAAATACTGAATTTTGATAATACAACAGGTGAAATATTTGAAATAGGAAGTTCTAAGGATTTAATAGAAAAAATAGTTTCTATAGAAAATATAGACTATAATGAGATATCAGAAAAGTGTGTGAAATTAATAGAAAATAATTTAAGTGCTGAAATTATGTCTAAAAAATATCAAGAATTGTATTTAGAAATTAATTAAGGAGGATGATTAAAATTTTAAATCCTAAAATATCAGTAATAATGTCAGTTTATAATAATGAAAAATATTTATCACAATCAATAGAAAGCATATTAAATCAAACATATAAGAATTTTGAGTTTATTATAACTAACGATTTTTCAAAAGATAATTCATTGAAAATTATAAAAAAATATTCTGAATTAGATAATAGAATTATTATAGTTAATAATAAAAAGAATATTGGGTTAACTAAGTCATTAAATAATATGATTAATATTTGTAAAGGTGAATACATTGCTCGTATGGATAGTGATGACATAGCTTTACATAATAGATTTGAAGAACAAATTAATATATTAAACAAAGACAATACAATTGATATTATTTTTTCAGATACTATATTAATAGATGAGAATAATAATAAGCTATGTAGTTCTTGGAGACCTAAGACTGTTGAGAAGATATTAAAATATTTAAAGTTAAATAATTTTATACCTCATCCTACAGTGATTGTTAAGGGAAGTTTATTAAAAGAGTACAGATATAATGAAGAATATTGGACTGGGCAAGATAAAGAACTATGGATAAGGTTAAATAAAGATAATAAAAAATTTTATTATCTAAACAAATCATTGTTATTATACAGAATTAATCCTAATAGTGTTCGGAATAAAATACAGAATCAATATTATAATTTAGCTACACAATACATTAATAATAATAATAAATTAGGTGCTTTAAGGTATATTAAAAATTTGAAATTTAAAGAGAAGTTAATTATATTAATTAAATTAATTGTTCCGTTTAAATTAATATTTTATAAAGGGTTAGTACTTAGAAGATGTAATATAAGGATGAGGAAAAATGAATAGAAATATTTTAATTATTTCACATGAATACCCACCATTAGTTGGAGGGGCAGGAGTTATTGCTAAAGATTTAGTTAGGAAATTTTTAAATAATGATGATGAAGTTACATTAGTCACAAATTATATTGGAAGAGATTATAAATCGGAATATAAATTAATAGAGGTAAAAACTATACCTAAAATAAGATTTTATAATTTTTGGAATAAAATAAATAAACTTCCATTAGAAACTTATGACAAAATAATATTAAATGATATTGGTGCATGTATGGTTGGGTCTTATTATTTTAATGATATATTACTTAAGAAAACCATAGTTTTTCTTCATGGTAATGAACCAGAAGCTATATGTATAAATCCAAGTAGATGGTTTAGAATTATAGATTTCAAAAATAAATATAATAAATTACTTAATAAATGTAATTGTATTATATCTGTTAGTAATTATATGAAAAATAAGTTTTTAAAATATTCTAAATGGACTAATTTAGATAATAAAATAAAAGTTATTTATAATGGTATAGATGATAAAATTTTCTACTATGATCCAATTAATTTATATAATGAATTAAATATAGAAAATAAATCAAAATTGCTTTTATCTGTTGGAAGAATTGTGGAAAATAAAGGATATTTAGATAAGTATAATATATTTAAAACTATAGCTAAAGATTTTAAATATCATTGGATAATTATTGGTGAAGGAAATTTCAAAACAAAGTTTAAACAAATAATTAAAAAAGATGGATTAGAGAAATATGTACATTTTATAGATAGAGTTGATAGAGACAAATTAAGAAAATATTATTCATCTGTAGACTATTTTTGGCTTTTATCTAATTATGAAGAATCGTTAGGATTGGTATATTTAGAAGCTCAATTTTGTGGAACACCTGCAATTGGAAGAAATAGAGCTGGAGTAAAAGAAACAATTATAAATAATAAGACAGGATATTTAATTGAAAATAATTCAGAAGTAGTAGAAATTTTTAAAAAAGGAGAAAAATTAAAATCTGATAATTTTAGGAAGATTATTAATAAATATTCTTTTACTGAAAATACACAGATTTTAATGAAGTTTATATGATAAAAAATAATATATTTATTACTATTATGATGTTTTTATTCGTTTTTAATATACCATTTACATTTTTGCCATTTGGAACAGCAAAGTTATTTACTATAATGGGAATAGTAATATTATTTATTCAAATTACCATGAAAAAAAAATCAATGTTTTTTAATAATAAAGAGGCAAAATTTTGCTTTAAATATTCACTGTTTTTATTGATAGGATCTATTTTTTTCACATTAATTCACAACACATTTGATTTTACAATAACATATTCCTATTTCTTATTTATTATAGAACATTTACTAGGAAGTTTAACTATTATATATCTTATTAATAAGAAGAATAGTATAAGTATTGAATATGTATTAAGAAGAATAGTTTCTATATGCTTTATTCAATCATGTTTAGTAATACTTATGCTTATTAGCGAAAAAATAAAGATATTTATATATTCTATTTTAAAAACAGGCGAATCTTTATATGATATGGGATTAAGGTATGATGGTATTAGGGGATTAGGTGTAGCGTCGAACACTACATATGAATTATCTTTTGTATTGTCAATTGGATTAATAATTGATGTTTACTTAATTAACAAATTTCAAAATAACAAAGAAATATTTAAGTTATCGTTATCTTATTTAGTTATATGCTTTGCTACAATAGTTACAGCTAGAACTGGATTAATTGGAGTTTTTATTAGTTTTCTTATATTAGTTATTAATTATAAAAAAAAATATAAAGAATGTATAAATATAAGAAAAATTAAATTTATATTATTTTTATTTATTATATGTTTTATTTCTATAGTTTTTTTAAATTTAATATTTAGTGATTTTATTATACTTGTTCAAGAAAAAATTATACCATTTGCTTTTGAAGCATTTATTAATTTGTTTCGTAATAAATCTTTTGAAATGAGTTCAACTAATGTATTAAAACAAATGTATTTTCCAGTGTCATTTAAAACGCTAATAATAGGTGATGGAAGATATATTAATGAAAATGGTATTGGATATTATATGAGTACAGATGCTGGTTATATGAGACACTTATTATTTAGTGGTATTTTTAGTGTCTTTTTATATGATTTTTATTTTAAAATATTTAATAAAATAAAGAATAATATTAAATATTTAAATTACAAAAGATTAAATATTATAATAAGTTTTTTAGCAGTGTACTATTTTTTAGTCCATGCTAAAGGAGATTTATTAACTGGCGGAAATATGGCAATAAAAGTTTTAGTATTAATTTATTTGGCGTCAGGTTTTGAATCAAAAAATTTAAAAATAAAACAGAAAATTTAATTGAATAACCTATAAAAAATGTTAATTTATATTTTATTAAATGGGAGTATAAAAATTAAATTTTATTGATTCTAAGGAGAAAAATTATAATGAAAGAAGAAAACATTAAAAGTAAATTTATAAATGCAACTAAATGGTCTACCATTACGGAAATAGCTGCTAAATTAGTTAGTCCTATTATAAATATGATTTTAGCTAGAATTATTTCACCAGAAGCTTTTGGAGTAGTGGCTACCGTAACTATGATTATGAGTTTTGCAGATATGTTTACTGATGCTGGATTTCAAAAATATTTAGTACAGCATGAATTTAATGATGAAGATGAAAAATTCAAAAATGCAAATGTAGCTTTTTGGACAAATTTTGTAATATCTATTTTTTTGTGGGCAATTATTATAGTATTCCGAGAACAAATAGCTGTTATGGTTGGTAATCCAGGATTGGGTAATGTTATTGCTATAGCTTGTGTTCAATTATTACTTACATCTTTTTCAAGTATACAAATGGCGCTATATAGACGTGATTTTGATTTTAAAACTCTTTTTTCAGTTAGAATGGTATCAGTGTGTATACCTTTTATTGTAACAATTCCATTAACATTTTTAGTTGAAGGGTATTGGGCTCTTATTATTGGTTCTATTATTATACAACTTTCAAATGCAGTTATACTTACTATGAAATCGAAATGGAAGATTGGATTATTTTATAAGATAGATTTATTAAAAGAAATGCTATCTTTTAGCATTTGGTCATTAATTGAATCTATTTCTATTTGGCTTAGCTGTTGGATTGATATATTAGTTATAGGAAACATTTTCAATCAATACTATTTGGGTATATATAAAACAGCAAGTTCTATGGTAGGGATTGTTATGTCATTAATATTTGCATCAGTGGTACCAGTATTCTTTTCAGCTTTATCTCGTTTACAACATGATAATGAAAACTTTAATAAAATGTATTTTAATACACAAAGAAATATGTCTATATTAATATTTCCTTTAGGTGTAGGAATATATTTATATAGTGATTTAGCTACATCAATAATGTTAGGAAGTAAGTGGAATGAGGCAAGCGCTATTATAGGAGTATGTGCTTTAACAAATGCAATAAAAATAATTTTAGGAGATCTTTGTAGTGAAGTATATAGAGCTAAAGGAAAACCTAAAATATCTTTTTTAGCCCAAATATTACATTTAGTAGTTCTTATTCCGGTTTGTATAATAAGTTCGAAATATGGATTTTGGTTATTTGTTTATGCTAGATCGTGGATACGTATGGAGTTTGTATTAGTTCATTTTATTATAATGAAGTTCATAATCAAATTTCCTATAGAAAGAGTATTTAAAAATGTTATGCCAACAGCCGTTTCTACATTTGCTATGGGAATATTAATTTGTTTATTAAAACAAATTAATAATAATTTATTATGGAGTTTTACATCAATTATAATATGTTCATTATTTTATTTTGGAGTGTTGTATTTATTCCCTAGTATGCGCAAAGAAATGAATGGAATATTAGAAAAATTTAAGGTTAAGTTTACTAAAGAAAAATACGTTGAAGCTAACGATTAATAATTTTTAAAATTAAGGTGGTATATTATGTACAAAATAGCGGTAGCAGGAACAGGGTATGTAGGACTTGTGGCAGGCGTTTGTTTTGCCGAAACTGGTCATCAAGTTACCTGTGTAGATATTGATGAAAATAAAGTGAATTTAATGAAGAGTGGAGTCTCTCCAATCTATGAAGCAGATTTGGAAGAGCTTATGCAAAAAAATTATGCAGAAGGTAGGCTTGATTATACAACTGATTATAAAAAAGCTTATAAAGAAGCAGATGCTATATTTATAGGAGTAGGAACACCAGAACAATCAGATGGTTCTGCAAATTTAGGTTATATTGCTACAGTTGCAAGACAGATAGCTGAAAATGTAGAAAAGGATTGTCTTGTAGTAGTAAAATCTACGGTACCTGTAGGAACTAATGATAAGGTTGAACAGTTTATTAGTGATTTTTTAGTTAATGATGTAAATATAGAAGTAGCATCTAATCCTGAATTCTTAGCTCAAGGTACAGCTGTACATGATACACTTCATGCAGCAAGAATTATTATAGGAACTGAAAGTAAATGGGCAGAAGAAATACTTATGAAAATATATGAACCTTTTAATCTTCCTATAGTATCTGTTAATAGAAGGTCAGCAGAGATGATAAAGTATGCATCAAATGACTTCCTTGCTCTTAAAATATCTTATATGAATGATATTGCCAATCTTTGTGAGCTTGTAGGAGCTAATATACAAGATGTAGCTAAAGGTATGAGTTTTGATGAACGTATTGGAAGTAAATTTTTAAATTCAGGTATTGGTTATGGTGGTTCTTGTTTCCCTAAGGATACAAAGGCACTTGAATATTTAGCAAGACAAAATGGATATAAGCTTAGAACTATTAAAGCAGCCATTGACGTAAATAAAGACCAAAAGACAAAGTTATATAAGAAAGCTTGTAGACGTCTTATTACTTTTAATGGTTTAAAGGTAGCAGTACTTGGACTTACATTTAAACCAGGAACAGATGATTTAAGAGAAGCACCATCTCTTGAAAATGTACCTTTATTATTAGAACATGGAGCTCAAGTTTATGCTTATGATCCAGTAGGTGAAGAAAACTTTAAAAAAAGATATCCAGAAGGAAAAAATGGACAAGGTAATATAAAATATGTTTCAAATCCAGAAGAAGCTTTAAAAGATGCTAATGTATGCTTTATATTTACTGAATGGGGTGAAATAAAAGCTATAAGGCCTGAAGATTATAAAAAACTTATGAGAACATCTTTAGTTTATGATGGAAGAAATATTTATGATATAAATGAAATGCTTGAAAATGGAATTGAATATTATTCAATAGGTCGTCCAACTATTAGAATGTCTGAAACTATTTCAGAAGTAGCAGCAACTAGAAATTAATCATAAAATTTGAGAAATAAAAGGAATATGGAGAGTATTGCAAAATATCTAAATTATATTTTAATACATAAATGATATTTTAAATAAATTATGCAATAGTCATTTAGTTTTAGGAGGAAAAAAGTGAATAATAAATCTTTAGATATAAATAAAACGTATCTTATCACTGGAGCAGCTGGTTTTATTGGATTTTATTTAGCTAAAAAACTATTACAAAAAGGCTGCCAAGTAATTGGTATTGATAATATAAATGATTATTATGATATAAATCTTAAATATGATAGATTAGAAAAATTAAAACCTTTTGAGAAGTTTACTTTTATTAAAGGTGATATATCAGATAAAGATATGGTAATGAAAATTTTTGAAAAGTACAAGCCTAATGTTGTTATCAATTTAGCAGCTCAAGCTGGTGTGAGATATTCAATAGAAAATCCTGATGTATATATTGCAAGTAATATTATAGGATTTTTTAATATACTTGAAGCATGTAGATATAATCCAGTTGAACATTTAGTTTATGCATCATCAAGTTCTGTATATGGATCTAACCAAAAAGTACCATTTGAAGAATCTGATTTTGTTGATCATCCAGTATCTCTTTATGCAGCTACTAAAAAATCAAATGAATTAATGGCTCATACTTATAGTCACCTTTATAAAATCCCAGCTACAGGACTTAGATTCTTTACTGTTTATGGTCCAATGGGCAGACCGGATATGGCTTATTTTGGATTTGCTAATAAATATTTTTCTGGAGAACCAATTAAGATATTTAATAATGGTGATTTTGACAATGATCTATATAGGGATTTTACTTATGTAGATGATATTGTTGAAGGAATTGAAAGACTCATAAGTAATCCTCCTGAAGGAGAAGTTCCTAATAAAGTATTTAATATAGGAAATAATAATCCAGAAAAATTAATGACTTTTATAGAAACATTAGAAAAAGCTTTAAGTAAGGCAATGGATAAAGAAATAGTATTTAAAAAGATATTTGAACCTATAAAGCCAGGAGATGTGCCAGCAACATATGCATCAACAGATTTATTACAAAAAGCAGTAGGATTTAAACCATCTACTAGCATAGAAGAAGGATTACAAAAGTTTGCAAATTGGTATGTAGAGTACTATAATCATTTATCTTAAGAATATATTTCAATTAGGGGATTTATAATATGAAAAGAAGATTATTGTTAATAATATTATCTTTATTGTGTATAATATTTATATTTTTTAACTCTAGTCAATCAGGGAAATATTCTCAGAAGAGAAGTAGAAAAATAGTTAATCAAGTAATACCAATAGTAGATGAATGTAAATTTTCTAATTCGTTAAAAAGTAATAATATAAAACAGAAATTAAACTTTGTTGTAAGAAAATGTGCACATGCATTTGAATATTGTATGTTAGCAATTTCATTATACTTATTATTTAATGATCTTAGTTTTAAATTTAATAATTGTTTAATATACACATTGTTTGTTGTATTATTAACAGCTGTACTTGATGAAACATTACAATTTTTTATGATTCAAAGGACATCTAGCGTTATTGATGTTTTAGTAGATTTTAGTGGTGGAATAATTGGTGTAATATTATCAAGAATTAAACCTATTATATATTTAAATCGCATATAATAAAGATATTAAAATACAGATAGAAACTTAAAAAGTAAGCAGATGACAATTAAATCATCTGCTTATATTAAACTAAAAATAAAATAGTAAAGGAATTTAAAAATATGAATAAAAAAATAAGAAAAGCAGTAATTCCAGCAGCAGGTCTGGGGACGAGATTTTTACCTGCAACTAAGGCTCAACCTAAGGAAATGTTACCTATAGTTGATAAGCCAACTTTACAATATATTATAGAAGAAGCTATTGATTCTGGTATTGAAGAAATTCTTATTATAACAGGAAGAAACAAAAAGAGTATAGAGGATCACTTTGATCGTTCTTTAGAGCTTGAAATAGAGCTTGAAAAGAGTGGTAAGAAGGAAATGTTAGAAATGGTTAAGGATATTTCTAATATGGTTGATATTCACTTTATAAGACAAAAGGAACCAAAGGGATTAGGACACGCTATACATTGTGCAAAGGCTTTTACTGGTGATGAACCTTTTGCGGTTCTTCTTGGTGATGATATTGTATATAATGAAGAAAAACCTTGTTTAAAGCAACTTATTGATTGTTATAATGAGTATAAAACTAGTGTATTAGGTGTACAAACTGTAGCAAGAGAAAATGTTAATAAATATGGTATTGTTGATGGATTACATATAGAAGATAGAGTATATAAGGTAAAGGGACTTGTTGAAAAGCCATCTATTGAAGAAGCACCAACTAATGTAGCTATATTAGGAAGATATATTATAACACCAAAGATATTTGAAATTTTAGAAAATACTGAGCCTGGTAAGGGAGGAGAAATCCAACTTACAGATGCTCTTCTTGAATTAATGGAGCAAGAAGCTATGTATGCTTATGATTTTGAAGGAAGAAGATATGATGTAGGAGATAAGTTAGGTTTTTTACAAGCTACTGTGGAATATGCTTTAAAAAAGCCTAATATAAATGAAGAGTTTACAGAATATTTAAAAGGTGTAGTGGAAAATCTTTAATTGCCCATTGGGTGTAAAATTTGTAATATGTTGAAGCTGGTGACTGTCACCATAGCAGATAAGATGTAAAAGTCTTATCTGTTTTTTTGTTTTACGGAAATGAAACTTAGGATATAATGAAGGTATAGTAATAAAGATGAGGTGTATATTTATGCTAAAAGGTTTACTAGATCCTAAAATTGACTTTATATTTAAGAATATTTTTGGTACAGAAAAAAATTCAAGGATATTAATATCATTCTTAAATTCAGTATTAAAAAATAATGATCCAATAAAAAGTGTAGAAATAAAAAATACAGACATAGAAAAAGCTTTTGTAGAAGATAAATTTTCAAGGCTGGATGTAAAAGCAACTACCAGTAATAATGAAATAATAAATATAGAAATACAATTGAAAAATGAATATAACATGATAAAAAGAAGTTTATATTATTGGAGCAAACTTTATGAAGAACAATTAAATGAAGGCGATGATTATTCACAACTTAAAAGAACAGTATGTATAAATATTTTAAATTTTAAGTATTTAAAAACTAAGAGGTTTCATAATAGATATAGATTAAAAGAAGTTGATACTAATGAAGAATTAACTAATGTGGAAGAAATACATTTTATAGAGATTCCAAAATTAGAGGATGAATGTGATGAAAAAGATTTGTTAGTTGCATGGACACAATTTTTACAAGATCCTGAAAGTGAAAAAGTTAGAAATTTAGAGATGACTATAGATGAAATAAGGGAAGCTAAGGATGAACTTATAAGAATAAGTAATGATAAAAATCAAAGGCAATTATATGAAATGCGCTCTAAAATATTAAAAGATAAGATAAGTGCATTAAATGAGGCTGAAAGAAAAGGTGTAGAACAAGGAAAAATTGAAGTGGCAAAAAATCTCTTAAATATGGGATTAAGTATAGAACAAATATCAATTGGAACAGGACTTACAATTGAAGAAATTACAAAAATTAAATAAAGCAAAGATAAATGATATAGAATTAATTTTGAAAAAGATATCACCAGAGCAATTTAGTGTATTTAAAAGTTGGCTTAAAAATATAGTAAAACCAAGAGTAAGGGATAATCTGCAAGGTGAAATTGATGATATTCTTGAAAAAAGTAATCAAGAGGAGGTAGATTTTATGGTTAGTAATTTAGGAAAAACTATAGAAAGAATGCAGAATAATGCTATAGAAAGAGGATTAAAACAAGGAATAGAAAAAGGGATAGAAAAGAAAGCAATAGAAGATGCTATTGGTTTTTTAAGACTTGGAGTAAGCGAGGAAATAGTATCTAAAGGAACAGGCTTACCTATAGAAAAGGTTAGAGAATTAAGAAATAAGATTAATAATTAGTTGTTAGTTTACTTTAGGGTATAAAATTTGTAATATGTTCAAGCTGGTGACGATCAATATAACAGATAAGATTTAAAGGTCTTATCTGTTTTTTTATAAAAAAATTTATATTTTCATGTAATATTCATTTCTAATGCATATATATATTTAGAAGCTTAAGATACATAACTTATATAAGAAAATGCGTATGGATTTAAAAGTAAAACTTAATGTATATGATAAAAAATTAAAAGGAGATGTTTTTTATATGGAAAGAAAAATAGTAAAGTTAAGAGTAGATATGTATAACGATACTAAGTTTAAGATAATAGATACAATGGAGGACAGGGATCTTATTCATTATATTTGGACTAGACTTTTAACTTTAGCAGGTAAAGTTAATTTAGAAGGAGATTTGTACCTTTCAAAAAGTATTCCTTATACAGTTGAAACTTTAGCTTTAGAATTTAATAGAAGTGCGAAAAAGGTTAAATTAGCTTTAAAGGTATTTATGGATTTAGAAATGGTTGAATTAATTGAAGGTAATGTTTATAGAGTTAGAAATTTTGCTAAACATCAGAATATTAAATCTAAGAAAAAAGATAATAATATAGATAAATTAGAAGCTATGGATAATATGGAAGGTGCAGTGGATAAGTCTAGTGATATTGATGGCATAGTTAATAAAGAACTTATAGAGAATAGAGATAATAGTTATGGTGTAGAAGATAAAGTAGAGGAATTAGGAAATATTGAAAATGAGGTTAATATTCAGAAAATTATAGTTAATGACAAATCAGAAAATAGTAAATGTAATTTAGATAATAAAGAGAAAAGTCAAGATAAAATAGTTTTAGATAGAAACAAAGATATAGATGTTACAGAACTTTCAGAAAGTAATGATAGATCAACTTTAAATAAGAACTTATTAAAGAATGATGTGAGTACAAAAGATAAAGTGGATTTAGATAAAGAATTTGTGTTTAGTAAAGATGAGAATAAGAAAAAGGGAAATAAGCCAAAGAAGAAAGATGAAGCCTGTGATATTATTTCAATCTGGGATGATGAGGATGATGATATTGAAATCTGTGGATTTAGTGATAAACCGCCAGCAGGAAAATTAATCAGGACATTTTTTACCCCTGGGGTGTAAAATTTTACAGGTACAAGTTTGAATACTCTTATTTGTTTTAAGTACATTATAAATAGGCTATAATATAAGATGTATGATATATATTTTTTAAAAGGTCATTAGAAGATAAAATATATTGACTATTAAAAAGAATGTTAATAAATTTGGTAGAGATACTAAAGGAGAATTCAGAATGAATGTTAATAGTTTTAATAAAGAAATAGATTATATAAAGAAACAACTAATAGAAAAATTTAATCCCAAAGAGATAATACTTTTTGGTTCTGTAGCAAAAGGAATTTTTAGAGAAGATAGTGATATTGACTTATGTATTATTAAGGATACAATGAATAAAAGGGAATTATTAACAAATATATATGTGAATATAGAAAGCAATATTCCATTTGATTTAGTTTTATATACAAATGAGGAATGGAATAATTGTATAAATGACAAAAGTAGCTTTGCATACTCTATTATAAATACAGGGGTGAAAATATATGGTTGATACGTTGCGATATAAGGATTGGATAGATAAGGCAGAAAGAGATATTAAGTCTGCAAAAATACTAAAAGAACATGAGTGTGGAAATGATGTAGTAGCATTTCATTGTCAGCAAGCAGTTGAAAAATCATTAAAAGCATATTTAATATTTAAGGGAGAGGGAATCGTAAGTGGCCATAGTCTTATATATTTATGCAAAGTAAGTGAAAAGCACAATAATGATTTTAAACAATACATTAAGGAATTGGGATAAGGATAATGTTTTAAAACCACATCATGTAGCACCAAGTGGCTATAGGTATTATTCACAAGAGCAACTTAATCATTTTTTAGGACTCAAAGGTGTTGAAGTTAAAACTAAGAAAGTAATAGGATATTGTAGAGTTAGTTCTCATAAGCAAAAAGATGATTTAGCAAGGCAAATAGAAAATGTTAAGACTTATATGATTGCTAAAGGATATTCTTTTGACGTTATTACTGACATAGGAAGTGGAATTGACTACAATAAAAAAGGATTGAATCAATTAATAGATATGATAACTAATTCAGAAGTTGAAAAGATAGTAATTTTATACAAAGACAGATTATTGCGATTTGGTTTTGAAATCATAGAAAATCTATGTAATAAATATGGAACTACTATTGAAATTATAGACAATACTGAAAAGACAGAAGAACAGGAATTAGTTGAAGATTTAATTCAAATTTTTACAGTTTTTAGTTGTAGACTCCAAGGTAAAAGAGCCAATAAAGCTAAAAAGATGATTAAGGAGTTATTGAAAGATGATACTGTCAAAGAAGATTAGAATTATTCCAAGTGTAGAGCAGAAACAACAACTTTGGAAATCAGTTGGTACTGCAAGATTTATTTATAATTGGACATTGGCAAGGCAGAAGAAAATTATAAGAATGGTGGAAAGTTTATTAGTAATAATGATCTTAGAAAAGAAATTACCATACTTAAAAAAGATGAATTACTATGGCTTAATGAAGTATCTAATAATGTAGCAAAACAGGCTGTTAAAGATGCTTGTGAAGCTTATAAAAGATTTTTTAAAGGTTTAGCCGATAAACCAAGATTTAAAAGTAGAAAAAAAAGCAAACCTTCATTCTATAATGATAATATGAAGCTAAAAGTTAAGCCTAAAATGGTTCTTATTGAAAAAGTAGGTTGGATTATAACAGCAGAACAAATAACTATAAATATTAAATACAATAATCCAAGAGTAAGCTTTGACGGAAAGTATTGGTATTTATCTGTAGGAACTGAAATAGAAAATCCAATAGTGGAATTAACAGATGAAAGCATAGGAATAGATGTTGGTATTAAAGACCTTGCTATATGCTCCAATGGAATGACTTTTAAAAATATCAATAAAACAAGATTAGTTAAAAAATTAGAAAAAAGACTACGTAGGTTGCAACGTAAAATATCTAAAAAATATGAGTTAAATAAAGAAGGGAGGAAGTTCGTCAAAACAAGCAACATTATAAAACTTGAAAAACAAATTAGATTACTTCATAGAAGATTATCTAATATTAGGAACAACCATTTACACCAAGTAACTACTGAGATAGTGAAAACCAAGCCATCAAGAGTAGTTATGGAAACACTTAATATTAAAGGCATGATGAAGAATAAACATTTATCTAAAGCTATAGCACAACAAGGGTTATATGAGTTTAAAAGACAAATTCAATATAAATGTGAGTTCTATGGAATTGAATTTATTGAAGCTGATAAATGGTATCCATCATCAAAAATATGTAGTGAGTGTGGTCATGTAAAAGCTAAATTATCACTATCAGAAAGAACTTATATCTGCAAAGAATGTGGAGCAGTAATTGACAGAGATTTTAATGCTTCAATTAATTTAAGCAGATATTCAGCATAACTACTTAAACAGTTATGTTTGAGGTGTAGGATTCGTTGTATCCGAAGTTAAGCCCTCGGAGTGTCACATAAAACGAAAGTAGTAATTTTTAGGAATTACAAAATCGGACACATTGAACAGGGAATTAAACAAGCTTTATAGAGTTTTATAAGGTTTTGGCAACGGTGCGGTAATGAAAAAGAGTATTCAGGTTGGAACATCTAATTTTAGTGAGCTCATAAGAGAAAATCATTATTTTGTAGATAAGAGTTTACTTATAAAAGAGTTTATAGAAAATTCGGCAAAAGTTATATTAACGCCAAGACCAAGACGTTTTGGGAAAACTTTAAATATGAGTATGTTAAAGTTTTTTTTTGATATAGAAAATAAAGAAGAAAATAGGGACTTATTTAAGGGACTAAAAATAGAAAATGAAGAAGAAATAATGAAGCTTCAAGGAGAGTTTCCTGTTATTTTTCTTTCTTTTAAGAATCAAAAACATCTTAATTTTGAAAATCTTCAAGATGGAATAAAATCGTTAATGTACTCTATATATAGAGAGCATTATTATTTATTTGAAAGTGAAAAACTATCAGATTTTGATAAAGATAAGTTTAGAGAAATATTAGAAGGTAAAGCCACTATGGTTGAGTTTTCAGAAGCATTAAGTAACTTAATGAGGTTTGTTAATGAGTATTATAATAAAAAAGTTATTGTACTTATAGATGAATATGATGTTCCAGTACAGGAATCTTATTTAAGAGGGTACTACGAAGAAGCTATTGTATTAATAAGAAATATTTTAACTGCTGCACTTAAGGATAATATATATTTAGAAAAAGCTTTAGTTACTGGAATACTTAGGGTTGCGAAGGAAAGTATTTTTTCAGGTCTTAATAACTTAGAAGTAGATACTATTTTGGGATTAAATTTTAATGATAAATTCGGATTTACTGAAGATGAGGTTATGGATTTATTAAAATATTATAATCTTATGGAAAAAAGTGATGAGGTTAAAAAATGGTACAATGGCTATATGTTTGGTGGAAAAGTTATATATAATCCTTGGTCAGTTCTTAATTATATTAAAAATAATGCAATGGGATTTATGCCTTATTGGATAAACAGCAGTAGCAATGATTTGATAAAAAGGTTGCTTTCTAAAGGAAATGAAGATACTAAGAAAAATCTTGAGGAACTTATAAAAGGGGATTCTATAAAAAAGATAGTTGATGATCATATTGTGATGAAAGAAGTAGAAGAAGATGATGAAAATATTTGGAGCTTTTTAACTTTAAGTGGATATTTAAAACCTGTAAGTTCAATAGTTAGTGAAGGGTATTTTGAGTGTGATCTTAAAATTCCTAATAATGAAGTTTTAATTTTTTATAGGAATTTAATTAAGAAGTGGTTTAAGGAAAGTTTAAAATTTGAAAAGTATAAAATTATGTTAAAGGCATTAGTATCTGGGGATGTTGAAACTTTTGGTGGATTTTTTGGAAAATTTGTTTTAAATAATATAAGCTATTTTGATATATCTGGAGAAGAGCCAGAAAGAGTTTATCATGCTTTTGTACTTGGAATGATTGTATCTCTTACTGATGAATATGAGGTTAAATCAAATAAGGAAAGTGGATATGGAAGATATGATGTTATGCTTATTCCTAAAGATAATTCAAAGCTTGGAATTATAATGGAGTTTAAAAAGATTGATGATTTTATGAATAAGAGCATAGAAAAAGGTATTGAAGAAGCGTTAAATCAAATTGAAGAGAATAAGTATGAAGCTGAACTTAAGGAAAGAAATATAAATCATGTATTAAAACTTGCTGTTGTATTTAAAGGAAAAAAAGTTAAAGTTGTTGAGGGATAAATTAAATATACTTAATTTAGAATTAACTTTAGTCAGGGTGAAAGCTCTGGCTTTTTTAATGTATAGGAAAGTATAGAATTTTCAAAGTCTGAAAGGCTGATAAAATCTAGGTTAAAGCAAATATTAGTTGATAATTGAGAGTGGAAAGTGGAGAGTTGAGGAAATTTTAAAGTATATATTTTTAGAAAATCTTTAGGATTTTCAACCAAAACTTTCAATTCTCAATTATCCACTCTCAACTAAAAAGCGTGGAGTAGTGACTTTTGCTGTTTGTTTAATTTTAATAAAATTAATGTAAGTAGAGTATATATAATTATTTGAATGAAATAATTTTAACATTTTTAAAGTGTATAATATTATATATATGTTGCATTAAAGATTTTACAATATATTATTAGTAGTTAAGTTTTTTAAATTAACTGTAATGCCAAGTTATTACTGTAATTTATATAGTTATTTAATGCAAGAAATATTTAGAATATTTTATAGAGACAAGAATTATATTGAAAATATATACAGATATTAATGAGAATGGAGTTTTAGATTTATGAAGATATTAATAACAGGTTGTAATGGGCAGTTAGGCAGGGAACTTCAAGATATATTAAAAAAAGGATATGCTGAGATAGGGGAAATATCTAAAAATTTAAAAGAAGCAGAAGTTATAGCTTTTGATATTGATGAATTAGATATAACTAATTTAAATGAGGTTAATAGAAAGATAATTACTTTAAATCCAGATGTGGTAATCAATTGTGCTGCAGTTACTAATGTTGATGGATGTGAAAGTAATAAAGATTTTGCATTTAAAGTTAATTCTCTTGGCCCTAGAAATTTAGCTATAGCTTGTGAGAAAATAAGAGCTAAATTAGTTCAAGTGTCAACTGATTATGTGTTTAGTGGAATTGGGGAAAAGCCTTTAACTGAATATGATTTAACAGCACCTTATAGCGTTTACGGAAAGACTAAACTTTTAGGAGAAAACTATGTAAGAGAATTTTGCACTGAATATTTTATTGTAAGAACAGCATGGCTTTATGGATATGTAGGTCATAATTTTGTTTATACTATGAGAAAGCTTGGTAAAGAAAAAGATACTATAAATGTAGTAAATGATCAAAAAGGAAATCCAACTCATGCAAATGATTTAGCTTATCATATATTAAAACTTATAGAAACACAAGAGTATGGGATATATCATTGCACGGGAAATAATGAGTGTACTTGGTATGATTTTGCTAAGATGATAATTGAATTATCTGGTGAAAAATGTGAAGTTAAACCTTGTACATCAGAAGAATATAAGACTCCAGCAAAAAGACCAGAATATTCATCACTTGACAATATGATGCTTAGAAATACTGTTGGTGATGAAATGAGAGATTGGGAAGAAGCAATAAAATCATTTATAGAGAATTTAGAAATTAGAGAATAATACAGGTTAGGAACGTTGCTAATTGAAAAGATTAGTAACTGTTTCAAAATAAGAATAGGGGAATTAAAAATTTGATAAATAGAATTAGATTATTTATAGATAATTTAGATAAATAATAAATATACTTATAAAGTGTAATTTTCTATTATAGACAAGTTTATTGAATTTGTAATTTAAATATAATTTGTGTATAAAATATTATAAATTTGTATTTTGTGAATATGTGCACAAGGTATATTATTGATTGGAGGAAATAAAGTATGAAGACTTATTTAGTTACAGGTGGAGCTGGATTTATTGGTTCAAATTTTGTTTTATATATGCTTAATAAATATAAAGATATTAAAATAGTTAATCTAGATAAATTAACTTATGCAGGAAATTTAGAAAATCTTAAATCTGTTGAGAATGATGATAGATATATATTTGTTCAAGGAGATATTTGTGATAAGAAATTGGTTTCTAGTCTTTTTGAAAAATATAATATAGATTATGTGGTTCATTTTGCAGCAGAATCTCATGTTGATAGAAGTATAAAAGAACCAGAAATATTTGCAAAAACTAATGTATTGGGTACAGTTAATATGCTTAACTGTGCAAAGAATGCTTGGGAAAAAGAAGATGGAAGTTTTAAAGATGGAGTTAAGTTTTTACATGTATCAACTGATGAAGTGTATGGTTCTTTAGGGGAAACAGGTTTCTTTATGGAAACAACACCTTTAGATCCTCATAGCCCTTATTCATCAAGTAAGGCAAGTTCTGATTTAATGGTTAAAGCTTATTATGATACTTATAAAATGCCTATAAATATAACAAGATGTTCAAATAACTATGGACCATTTCAATTTCCTGAGAAATTAATTCCATTATTAATAAATAACTGTTTAAATCATAAAGATTTGCCTGTGTATGGTGATGGAATGAATATCAGAGATTGGCTATTTGTAGAAGATCATGCAAAAGCTATTGATATGGTCATTAATGATGGTAGACTGGGAGAAGTTTATAATGTTGGTGGTCATAATGAAAGAACTAATATTCAGATAGTAAAGACTGTTATAGCTTATATAAATGAAAATGTTGATAAGGCTGTAACTGAAAATTTAATAAAGTATGTTGAAGACAGAAAAGGTCATGATAAAAGATATGGAATAGCTCCAGATAAGATTAAAGAAGAGCTAGGATGGTATCCTGAAACTACTTTTGAGGTTGGAATAAAGAAAACTATTAAGTGGTATTTAGATAATAAAGAATGGATGAAAAATGTAACTTCTGGAGATTATCAAAAGTATTATGAGAAAATGTATAGATAAAAAGTCTTATGTGCTTTTTGTTTTAAGAAAATTAAGTTTAGGTTATAATTAAATTAGAGGAAGGTAGGTGATAATTTGACAGTAAGTAATGAAAAAGTAAAGCTTGATGAGATACTTAAATTTTTATTTTCTACATCTAAAAAAGTGTTGGTTAATTTATTAAATGGAATTTTTGAAGAAAATTTTAGTGATGATGAAGTTGAATTATCAGTAAGTAACAATGAGTTTATAATGGATACATTTGATACCTTGAGAGGAGATGTGTTCTTTGACATACTAAATAATGAAACTAGCGATAAAGTTAGTTATCATTTAGAGTTTCAGACTAAAAATGATAGTACAATGGTAATAAGAATGTTTGAATATGGATTTAAAAAAGGTAAAGAACAAGCGGGAAATAGGGATGACTTTAAAACTATATATTTTCCTAAACAAAAAGTAATATTTATTGAGCGTAATAATAATATAAAGGATGATATAAAATTAAAAATAGTTTTACCTGATGAACAAAGTTTTATCTATTCAGTTCCTGTAATGAAATATTGGGAATATACTGATAAGGAACTTATAGAAAATAAGATGTATCCTTTTTTACCGTTGCAATTATTTAATTTAAGAAAAGACTTAGAGTATGCAAGAAGAAGTAATAATATTGATAAAATAAAGGATTTGTCACATGAGGCAAGGGAAATAGCTTTGAAAATAGCAAATGAATCTAAAAATTTATTTGATAACAATGAAATAGTAGGCGAGGACTTTCATAAGATGTTGCTTGCAATACAGAATTTAATTGAATATTTAAATAGAAATTATTTTAAGGATGATAGATTAGAAGAAGAGGTGAGTACAATGACAAAAACATTATATGATCCAGAAGTAGAAAAAAGAGGTATAGAAAAAGGTATAGAAAAAGGGATTGAAAAAGGAATAGAAAAAGGAATAGAAAAGAAAGCAAAAGAAACAGCAGTAAAAGCAATAAAGTTAGGTATGAGTAATGAAGTCATAATTGAGTTGACTGGATTAACACAGCAGCAAATAAATGATATTAGAAAAGAACAAATTAATTAGTTAAAATACTAATTTAAAAGACATATTTATATAAATTATAAATACAAGCAAATAGGATGAAAAAGCCCTATTTGCTTTTTGTTCTTTTTAGTTTAGAGGGGAAAGTGAAACGTTGAGAGTTAAAGCGTGGAGTAGTTACTTTTGTTTTATTCATGTTTAGGATGATGTAGTTAGATTTGGAATAATATCTTATAAATATTAAAAATATAACTGGAAATAAAATTTCCAGTTATATAATATATTGAAATATTTAATTTACACAAATTATTCTACATTCTCATACTTTGTTTTTACAATGTTAGTTCTAGAAATAGAGCTTGGACTTTTTTACTATTTTCTAACTAGCTTAAATACAGCACCTTCTACTATAGCATATACAGAACCATCGTCTGCAACTAAAACATCAACTGTATGTTTCTTATTGTCTTTATCAGTTACTGTTATACATTTAACTTTGTCTCCAGAAATTCCAATATTTTTTAATGAATCATCATATTTATCTTCAAATTCTGAAGCTGTTAATTTATCTTCTTCTATAATAGGATCGATTATTGTAAGAATAAGTGAACTAATTCTATCTGATTTAACTGTAAAACTTTCATTAAGAGCATATGGTATTAATGAAGGTTTTAAAGTAGAATCTATATTTGATTCTATATGTTTTTTTACAGTCCAACGTCCATATAAATCTGAGTATGATGAATTACTAGATATTTTAGATGATTTTTTTGATTTACTACTAGAACCACCACCAGATCTACCAGAGCCACCTGATCCACCAGATGAACTACTTGATTTTTCAGAAGTAGCTGTATCTTTATCAGTATTGTTATTAGTATTAACATCATTAGTATTGTTTTTAGTTGAATTTATTTTTTCACCAGTTGTTGCAAATGTATAATTTACACCATTTAATGTTAGGTTTCCAGTTTGCATAGCGCCAGATTCATTAAAATAATATGTATTATTATTTATTGTAATTAATCCAGTTTGCATAGCTCCACTTGCATCTGAATAATACCAAGTATTATTATTGTTAATCCAACCTGTTTGCATAGCACCTGACTCATTTAGGAAATACCAAGCACCATTGTTGTTAATCCAACCTGTTTGCATAGCACCAGAACCATCTGAGAAATACCAAGTATTATTATTGTTGTTGATCCAACCAATTTTCATAGCACCAGAATTATCAGCATAGTACCAAGTACCATTGCTATTAATCCAACCAGTGTTCATGTAACCATTTTGTCCAAAATAATACCAAGTTCCATTTATATTTTCCCAACCAACAGAATATGAACTACCTTTAGTATTCCACCATCCATTGCTATCTTGTTTCCAAGCTGCAGATGCTCCTGTTGGGAACATAACTGCTATTACTAAAGCGGCTACTGTTGCAGCAACTATATTTTTTAATTTCTTTAATTTCATATTTGTGCTCCTCTCAATATTTTAGCAAATATTTAAAAATTGGTTAATTATTAATAAATTAACTTTACTTATTGTATGTTACCATATTTTATAATATTTTTCCATAAGACTAGTACTGGATTTATTAAATGGTGGCAATAATTTAAATAAATTAAGATTTAATAAATGGAGATAAATATATTATAATGTTATTTATAAATAAATTTACAATTTTAGGAGTTAATGTAATGAAAAAAGTTTTTTACATATTTTTAAGTATTTTATGTTTGTGTTTTATATTTTTTAATTCAAGTCAAAATGGCAAAGAATCTAATGTTAGAAGTAATAATGTTGTAGAAAAAGTTATTACAGATATTAAGGAAAGTGATATTAGTATACCTACTATTTCTAAAGCACATATAAATAGGAAGGAATTTAATTTAGTAATAAGAAAATTTGCTCATGGCTTTGAATTTGGTATGTTATCAATTATATTATTTAGAGTTTTTAGTTTTTTTGTTTTAAATAAAAATAATGCTATGATTTATTCATTATTTTTGGTATTAATAGCAGCAGTAAGTGACGAATTTTTTCAATTATATATTTCAGGTAGAAATTCTAGTATTAAGGATGTAGTAATTGATTTTACAGGTGGCGTTATTGGAATTATAGTCATTAGAACTTTAATATTGATTAAAAACAAATACATGAATAGGAGTATAAAGAACATAATTACATTATTGTAATTTAACTATAAATAGAGTATTATATACTATATATTACCTAAAATAAACATTTATGTAATGCTTCGTTAAATTATACTTGTAAAACTTCATATTTGAAAGGGGATAGAACAAAAATGAAAATGAAAAGATTAATGTCAATATGCGCAATTAGTTTAGCTGTTGCTTGTTGTACTTCAGCTAGTGCTTTTGCTGCGCAAACAACTGAAGGTAGAGAAGCATCAGCTAAGAAACTTGCTATTAGTTTTTTTAAAGAAAATCAAGTAATTGAGGGTATAGACATCAGAATAGATACACCTATAGAAGATTATGCTACTGATGGTTTAATTAAAGAATTTGAAAATTTAGCAAAAGATTTAGGAATAAATACTTTTGATAAAACTAAAGGTATAAAAGAAAATCTAGAAAAAATAAAAGAAAATCAAAACACATTAAAGACAACAAAAAATTTAAATATAATAAAAAAATTTGTTAAAGGCAAATTAAATAACTATGAAGAAGCAGAAAACTTAGCTAATGTAATTAAACGTGATTTTAAAGTTGCAAAATATGGAGATTTAAAAATTGGTAAAAATATAAATGGAAAAACAACAGCAACTTTAGAAAAAAATAATAAAATACTTTTCCAAGTAAATACTGACAATATATATAATATGAAGAATGAACTTTCTGGAATAGATTCATGGAGTCAATTAAAAACTGCAATAAAAAAATATGCTCCTAATTCAATATTAAATTATTATAAAATGACAAAGTAATTAATGTATAACTTAATATTATTTAAAAATAAAACATAAGGAGGCATTAATAATGAAGAAAAATAAGTGTATTAAATTCATAACCATAATCTTATTAATGTCTAGTATTACACTTTCAATATTATCTACTTTTGTTAATTTGGTTGTTTTAAATAAAAATATATATTTGAAATTATTGAATGAAAGTAATACTTATACAAAAGTAGAAGAAAAATTATATGAAAAAATGGATTCATTATTAGGTAGTAATGTAGATGAAGATATTAAAAAATCCATTATTACTGATGAAGATATAAAAAAAGAGTGCAATGTAGTTTTAACATGTATAATAGATGATTTAAAAAATGGTACAAATAATAAACCGATCATAGATAACGAAGTATATAAAACAAGAGTTAAAGATGTTTTAAAAAGTATTATAGGACAAGATGTTACATCTAATAAGAACGTATCTTTTAATAATAATTTTAATATAAAAAATATGAATTTTATGAAAAGCGAAGTTCAAGGTAATCAATATAAGATGAATTATACATTTAGTTCTCATAATAGTTCCAATAGATCACCAATTGTTCTTGCGAATTTAGCCACTAGGGCTGAATTAGAAGCTAAAGGAAGAGCGTTGCTAAAAGCTAAAGGATTAACAGAAGCACAAGCAAGACAAAAATTGGCTGAGAAGGGGATTAGTGAAGAACAAGTATGGGATATGTTAAGAAAAAATGGATATTTAGATGAAGAAGATTCATCAGACTCTAAGAATAATAGTAATAATAATTCATCACAAGATAATGAAGTTAATAGTGATGACAGCCAAAATTCAAAAGATAGTAAAACTGACTTAATTAAAGAACAAGCAATAAAAAATAATAAATTATATAATGGTGAATTTAAAGATGTTATAGATTCGGTTATTTCTGATGGTGCTAAAACATTTGAAGAAAAAATTGGAGCTATATCTGATAAGATATCAGATAAAGCATGTAAATTTATAGATAATGAAATTCAAAAGTTGACTTTGAATAGTTTAATAGATTCAAAGTTATTTAAAGTGTCATCAAATATAATAAGTTTTCTTCATAAGTTTAATTTGATTTTTGTATTAATTTCAGTTATTCTTATTGGAATTTTAGTTAAGTTAAATGAAGGAAATATTAAATTAACATTAAAAAACATTGGACAAGTATTAATGATAATAGGAATATTATTTATTTTAATATTATCTGGAATTTACTTTTTTATAAGTAATAATGGTATAAATGTTGGCCCTGAATATTTTAAAGAACCAGCCATTTATATAATAAATAAGATTTTAACAATGTCATTACAAGAAAGTTTTATTATTTTTGTTATAGGAATATTATTAGTTATTTTTAATAAGAGAAGATTAAAAAACATAGTTTAAAAATTGACTTAATGATTTTACGTATGATTTTAGAAATAATTAAGGAGGGTAATTTAATAATGAAGGGTTTAAATTTAAAGAAGATAGTTGCAACAGCAGTTGCAGCAATGACAATAGCAACTGTAAGCCCAGTTGGAGCTTCAGCAGCATGGAAGCAAAATTCAACTGGATGGTGGAATACAGAAGGAAGTTCTTATTCAACTGGATGGAGAAACATAAACAGTAATTGGTATTATTTTGGACAAGACGGATATATGAAAACAGGATGGGCAAATGATGGTGGCAAATGGTATTTCATGAATCCATCAGGAGCAATGGTATCAGGTTGGATAAATAATAATGGAACTTGGTACATTACAGATGGATCAGGAGCAATGAAAACAGGATGGGTAACTGATGGTGGTAAATGGTATTTCATGAACCAATCAGGAGTAATGCAAAAAGGTTGGATAAATAATAATGGAACTTGGTATATTACAGATGGATCAGGAGCAATGAGAACAGGATGGATAAGTGATTGTGGTGAATGGTACTTGATGAGCCCATCAGGAGCAATGAAAACAGGCTGGGCAAGCGATGTTGGCAAATGGTACTTTATGAACCAATCAGGAGCAATGCAAAAAGGTTGGATAAATGATAATGGATCTAGGTATTTTGCTAATTCATCAGGAACAATGCAAACTGGTGTAATTGAAGTTGATGGAAAAATATATTATTTAGCAGAATCAGGAGTAATGCAAACAGGAAAGATTACTATTGATGGAACTGAATATACATTTGCAGCTACTGGTGAAGCTATTGGAGATGAAAAGCCAGCAGTAACTAATTCATTTAATGTTGATGGAACTTTAGTAAAAGAAGATTCAAATAAACCAGCTGAAAATGAAGAAGAAGAAAGATCACATGGCGGTGGAGGCGGTGGTGGATCACATCATCATCATTCATCTACTGATAAAGATAAAACTAATGTACAACAAGATATAGATAATGCTTTTTCTACTGCTAAAAAGATAACTGTAAAACATGAAGATAATACAAACACATATGAATTTAAGTTTGATAATGAACTTAAACAAAATGGTTATGATTATGTAACAAGAGATTTATATGTTACTAACAATGCTGGTACTACTAAAGGTATATCTTATGAAGATGGAAAATATACATTTAAGCCAGGAACATATACAGTAAAATCTGTTATTCGTGTTATAAGAGGTTATAATAAAGATGGCTTAGATTTAGCAAAAATCTACTATGTAACTCCAGATACAAAAACAATAACTGTTAATGCAGATAAAACAATAAAAGTTGAAGATAAAACTACTAAATAATATATGGATATTATTTAGGCACATTTAAATAAATAACTAGCATTTTTGACTTATTATTTATTTTCATATGCCTTAAGTTTAAAAAGTTTTCTAAAATATAAAAATACTATTAGTAAAAAAGATGACAGTCATTTTATATGGTGATTGTCATCTTTTTTGTATTATAAATAGTTGAGAGGGGAGAGTGGAGAGTTGAGAGTGTAGGAAAAAATTCCTTTTGGGAATTTTGATATATTATTATTTTGTTTTATAGAAGGTGAGTGATGTAAGGTTTAGTAAGTGAAATTTCAGAATGATGAAGGGAGTTGAGAGGGAGATAATAATAGTTGAGAATTGATAATGGAGGGTAAATAGTTGAGAGTGGAGAGTGGAGGGGAAATAGTGGAGAGTTGAGAGCATGGTAAAAAATTCCTTTTGGGAATTTAAAATATATATTTTTAGAAAGTCCATAGGACTTTCAACTAAAACTTTCAATTATCAATTATCCACTCTCAACTAACAAAAGTGGCTATAGGAATAGGTTTAAAGAATTTTTGATGATAAATAAAAACAGACCATATTGAATAAATTAGTATATTTTCAATATATTATCATAAAATTTATTGTTAAGTTAAATTTTTTATAATAAATAATTTGAATTTATAAAAATATCTTTAATAATTGAAAAGATATTTTATATATAATATACTAATAAATATAACAGTATTTACAAATAATGGGAGGGGAAGTAATGTTAAAGAAAAATAAAAAACTACTTGCGTTATTAGTTTCTGTATCAGTTTTAACTACTTCTGTTGTATTACCAAGTGAAAGAGCTTTTGCCTTAGGTGATATGATTGGTTCAATTTTAAATGATAGTTCAGATACTAAAGTTGATAAAACTAAGTCTGATGAAGCTAAAGTTAAATCTGAAACTAAATCTAAAGATAATAATATTAAGGAAGAAAATAGTGAAGACAAGGTTTTAAAAGATAAAAGTGATAAAGATAAAACTGATGTAAATAAAGATGATGCTTCTAAAGGGGTAACAGATAAAGATAAGTTAGAGGGTAATTCAGAAACTGCTTCAAAAGATGAAGTTAATTCTGAAAAAGATGTAAACGATGACATAAAATCAAAAGATGATTCTGATAATAAGAATAAAAATAAACAAGACAATAAGAATACAGACAAAGAAGTAAATGAAAATAAAGTTAATGAGAAAAATAAAGAAGATGCTGATAAGAATCAAGAGAATATAGAAAAAGACAAAGAAGATATTAATAAAGATCAAGAAAATAGTAATAATGAAAAAGAGAATATTATTAATGAGAAAGAAAATATTGAAGAAAAAGTAGAGGACTCAACAGAAGCAAAGAGTGTTATTAGCATTGAAGATGCTTTAAAGGTAAAAAAAGGTGAAGAAGCAACTGTAGAAGGTGTAGTTTCTTTCAATGATAGAAATAAAACACTTTATATACAAGATGAAACCGGTGGCATAGCTATATCTAATTATAAAACTGAAATTAAGTTTAATGAAATAAAAAAAGGAGATAAGGTTAAAGTTACAGGTGAAAAAGGTGATTTTCATAAATTAGTACAATTAAAAGTAAGTAAAATTGAAGTTGTTGAAAAAAATGTAGATTTGGAGCCAGAAACTGCATCTATAGAAGAATTAAATTCAGGAAAATATGAATCTAAATATATAAGAATAGAAAATGCAGTTGTAGATATGGTAGTTAATGGAGTAAGAAAAGATTATAAATTAAAACAAGGTGATAAAACTTTAGATGTTTTCTTTATGCCAAGTGGAGTTGATATAAAAAAAGGTGATACTGTAAATGTAGAAGGTACTATAGGAGTATATAATAAGACGATTCAAATTTATGGTGGATCTTGTACTTTTGATAAGATTGGTGAATTTGTTAAGTTAAACATAAAACATGATGTTATTAATCAGGCTGATATTAATAACGATTTTAAAATAGATGCAGAAGTAACAGGAACTGAAGTAAGCTGTGTAGAGCTAAATTATAAAGTTACTGGAACTGAAGAATTTAAAAAGTTAGAAATGACTAAAGGTGAAGGTAATAAATATAGTGTTACCTTAGGAAAAGAAAATTTAGATTTAAAAGGACTTGAATATTATATATCTGCTAAAGATAAAAATGGGGAGAGTAATACAGATACTTATTCAGTAAGAGTTACAAATGGTATTGCACCTGAAATATATAATATTAATCCAGCAGAAAATTCTAGAGTTAAAGAGGAAGAGTTTTCTACAATAAAAGCTTCAATTAAGTCTGATAAAGAGATAAAAACAGAATCTATTAAAGTTTATTTAGATAATAATGATGTTACCTCAAAATCTAAAATTACAAAAGAATCTATTGAGTATACACCTAGTGAAAAACTTAAATATGGCTCACATATAGTTAAAGTAGAAGTTAAAGATAGTGTTGGAAATTTAACTTCTAAAGAATGGACATTTAGAGTATTTAAAGATGGTGATTTTAGACATTTATTTGGACAACTTCATGCACATACCAACATTTCAGATGGAAAAGGTTCATTAGATGAAGCTTACAAGTGGGTAGAGAAAAATGGAGCTGATTATTATGCAGTAACAGATCATTCAAATTGGTTTGATAATGATACAGCAGCAAATCTTGCAGATGGATCAGCTAGTAAAGAATGGGTGGAAGCTCATAAAATAGCAGATAAATATAATAAAGATGAAAATTTTACTGCTATTTATGGATATGAAATGACATGGTCAGGCTCTACTGGTGGATGGGGTCATATAAATACATTTAATACACCAGGATTTGAGACAAGAACTAATAGAGCTATGGATTTACCTAATTATTATAAAACTATTCAAACTCAACCACAATCAATATCACAATTAAATCATCCAGGTAAGACTTTTGGTGATTTTGCTGATTTTGGATTCTATAGTGAAGGTGCAGATAAATATGTAAACTTAATTGAAGTAGGTAATGGTGAAGGTCCAATAAGAGGTTCAGGATATTTTCCAAGCTATGAATATTATACAAGAGCTTTAGATAAAGGCTGGCATGTTGCACCAACTAATAGCCAAGATAATCATAAGGGTAACTGGTTTACATCTAATAATGCTAGAACAATAGTACTTGCAGATGATAATTCAAGGGATTCTATATATGATGCTCTTAGAGAAAAGAGAGTATATGCTTCTGAAGATACTGATATGACAATAGATTATACAGTAAATGATGAAGTTATGGGAAGTTGTTTAGGAAATGTGGATAAGCTTAATTTTAAAATAAATGCAAAGGATCCTACTGATAAGATAAAGAAAGTTTCAATTATAGCTAATGGTGGAGTTGAAGTTGATTCTAAAACATTTAATTCTAATGAAGTTAATTGGGAATTTTCTTTAGATCCAGAATATAGTTATTATTATGTTAAGGTTGTTCAAGAAGATAAGGATATATCAGTAACATCACCAGTATGGGTTGGAGATGCTTTAAATGTTGGTTTATCAAATGCAAAAGTAGATACTGATATGACATTACCAGGGGAAAATGTAGAATTTAATGTTGGATTCTTTAATAATGGTGAAAATGAAGTTAAAGATGTTAAGTTTGAATTCTTTAAAAATAAAATAAATGATGCTAATAAAATAGGTGAAAAAGTTATTGAAAAGATAGAAAGTACTAAAACTGAAAACGTTAAATTCAATTGGAAAGCACAAAAAGAAGGGGAATATACTTTATATGCAAGAGCAACTGTTAAGTTAGAAAAGGGTGAAAAATCATTTACTACTAGTGCTAAGGTAAAGGTTGTTGATCCTGAAAAAGTTCAAAAGATATTAGTTGATGGATATCATTCTAATCAATATATAACAGGAGATTATGCAGGAAAGTATACTGCATTTAAGAATTTATTAACTGAAAAAGATGGTTTAACAATAATAAATAAAGATAAAATAACTGATAAAACTTTAAAAGATGTTAAGGTATTAGTTCTTACAAATCCACAAAGCAAAGATGATGATACTTCAGGATTTAAGGCAAGTAAGTTTGATGATAGTGAAATACAAGCTATAAAGAGATATGTAGAAAAGGGTGGAAATATAATATTATCAACTAGAGCAGATTATAAAGATGGAAAAGGTGAATATAGCAATGGAAGTCAAATGAATTCTGTTTTAGAAGCTATAGGAACTAAGTTAAGAATAAATGATGATGAAGTTATAGATGAAAAGAATAATGGAGGACAACCATATAGATTATATTTAACTAATTATGATTCACCAAATTATAATTTAATTGATGGAATTAAAAATGGTAAGGATCAATATAGTTTTTATAATGGTGCATCAATAGTTCTTGCAAAAGGAGCAAATTCAGATGGCGTTGATTTCTTAGTAAAGGGATTTGAGACTACTGAAACTAAGGATGCAGATAATGATGGGGATAATGTACCAGTTACAAAGGGAAGTGTAAACACACTTGGAGTAGAACAATTAAGTAATGGTGCTAAAATAGCTGTTTCAGGAAATACTTTCTTTTCTGATTTTGAAATTGATGGTACTAATGGAGAAAAGTATTCTAATATAAAGATTACTAATAATATTGTAGATTGGATGATGCCAGGGAAAGAAATTAAGTCAGTTAAATTAGGTGATATTAGAAAAGATAGCGACAATGATGGAAAACCAGATTTATATGGTCAAAAAGTTACTGTTGAAGGATATGTTACTTCACAATCTGAAGCTGTAGAACCTAAGAATTCATTCTTTGAAGTTGTTTATGTTTCAGATGAAACTGGTGGGGCTTGCGTATTTGGAGTATCTGGCACTAAATTAAAAGTTGGTCAAAAAGTTAGAATTACAGGTGTAGTTGATGCATATCAAGGTGAACTTGAAATATCATTAGCAGATAGAGATAATGGCCCTGCTTCAGGTGATATTGAAGCTAAAAATGTTAAGTTAATAGATGAAAATATAGTTGATATAAAACCTATTAAACTTTCAACAAAAGATAGCATGTTACCTAGCAATGGTGGAAAACTTGTTAAAGTAAAAGGAAAAGTTGTAAGAATGGACAATCAAAATTTATATATTGATGATGGAACAGGTGTATCAAGAATATATGTTGAAGGATATATTTGGGACGGAGTTAATAAAGAAAAATCTTTAGGTAAATGGAATCATAATATTAAAGTTGGTGATGAAGTTACTGCAATTGGATTAGCATCATGGGATCCAGAAGGAGCTAGATTAAGAGTAAGAAATACTGGTGAAATTAAATTAGCTTCTGATGATAATAGTATTGAAGAAAATGTTATAAGTAAACATTGGGAAAACAAAGATTGGACAAGAAAAAGAGTTAATTAGATGATGAAATAAGAGGAGCGTTTTCTGTGGAAATTAAGAAGTATAAAACAGATATTATATTTATAATAGTAACTTTGGTTTTGGGATTGGCTATTATATATATGTCAAAATTCATATTTGTAGGTGGATTTGTAGAAGATAAGGCCAACAGAGGTGTTGAATATTATAAGGCAGAAGTAATTAAAATTAATAAGGAAAAACTTAAAGAAGATAAGTATATTGAGGGTATAGAATTAGGCTATCAAAAGGTTAAAGTTAGGATTTTAGATGGCCCATACAAAGATAATGAATACAATGTGCTTAATAATATAAGTAGACTTTATAATACAAAGACCAAGGTTGGAAGCAAAGTTATTACTGCATTTTATATTAAAGATGGAAAGATAACTGATATGATGATTTCAAGTTTTACAAGAAGTCATATATTGATAGCTATGGGGCTACTATTTTTAATTTCAATATTATTAATAGGTGGATTTAAGGGAATTAAGGCAATAGTATCATTAATATTTACAATAGTTTGTGTTATATATTTGATGTTGCCTTTAATGCTTAAAGGGGTAAGTCCTATATTATCATCACTTATAGTGGCTGCTGTAAGTATAACAATAACTCTTATGCTTATATCAGGAAAAAATAAAAAGAGTTTAGCAGCAATACTTGGAACTTTATCAGGAGTTATTATAGCAGGTATATTTGCTTATGTATTTGGATTATGGGCTAATCTTTCAGGAGTAAATTTAACTGATGCAGAAAGCATTATGTATATATCTGAAACTACAGGTCTTAAAATAAAAGGGATAATGTTTGCAGGAATATTAATATCTGCTTTAGGTGCTGTAATGGATGTAGCTATGTCAATATCTTCATCTATATTTGAAATTCATTCAATAAATAATGAGATGTCAATAAGTAAGTTGTTTAAAAGTGGAATGAATATAGGAAGAGATATAATAGGAACAATGTCCAATACATTAATTTTAGCTTTCGCAGGAGGCTCTTTAAATTTATTGATTCTAATTTATTCTTCTAATATGACCTTTAATAGATTGATGAACTTGGATGTAATAGGTACGGAATTAATTCAAGGACTAGCAGGAAGTATTGGAATAATATTAACAGTTCCAATAACAGCATTAGTTACTTCATATTTATGTAAACATGAAAAAGAAATATAGTATTTAATTAGTTAAAAAGTATAAATTACTCTATGAAAAATAGAGATAAAAATTAAATAATGATTAAGGAGATTACTTTTTATTAAATAAATTATTAAAAGGAGGTTACTTTCTATTAAATAAATTATTAACCAGTTTAAATCTAATTATAGGTTAAGAGATTTATTTTTAGTAAATTTAAAAGTTTAGTTGATTTAAAAATACTATGAGTTGAAATTATGGATAGTGTAAAGTACGCTATGAAAAAATATCTTTAAATTATGGAAGGGGTAAAGTTTATGAAAAGTGCTAGATTAAAAAAGATTACAGCAGCAGTAATGGCACTATCAATTATAGCTTCTGTATCTCCAGTTGGAGCATCAGCAGCATGGAAACAAGATTCTAATGGATGGTGGAATGATAAAGGTAGTGCTTATTCTATAGGTTGGGAAAATATAAATAGTCACTGGTATTACTTTGGACAAGATGGTTATATGAAAACAGGTTGGGTAAATGATAATGGAACTTGGTATTATGCAGATGGTTCAGGAGCTATAAAGACTGGATGGATAAGTGTTAATGGAAATTGGTATTATACATCCCAAAGTGGTGCAATGCAAACAGGCTGGATAAATGATAATGGAACATGGTATTGTACTGATAATTCAGGAGCTATGAAAACAGGTTGGTTAAGCGATAATGGAAAATGGTACTATACATCATCAACTGGGGCAATGCAAACTGGTGTAGTTAAGGTTAATGGTAAGGTTTATTCCTTAGCTTTGAATGGAGAAATGCAAAAAGGTAATGTTATTATTGAAGGAAAAACATATACTTTCTCTGAAAGTGGAGAATGTATAAGTAGTGAAGTTCCTAAGGCAACTAAAGAATTTGCACCAGGAAATGTAGATATAACTACAAATCAAAATTCAAATAATAATACTGCAAATAATAATGAACAAAAAAATGATTCTGAAAAATCTAATGATGATTCAGATAAGAAATCAAGTAAATCTAAAAAGCATCATAGTAGTTCAAGTTCAAGCTCAAATGACTCAGATAAATCACATGTATCTATATCTAAATTGAATATAGATAAACAAGATATATCTTTTAATTATGAAATTAAAGATAAAGCTCAGTATGACGTGAAATGTGAAATGTATGATTTTAATAATAAAATTGTAGATACTGTAAAATGGGAAAGACCAGATAAAGTAAATGGTTTGAAAGCCACTATTTTTATAACAGATATATTAGGAGAAATGAATCAAAATGATTATATAGTATCAAAAATTATTTCTAAATCAGGTGATAACGATAGTACAAGCTTTGAATCAGAAAAGATGCAAGTTGTAAATAAATCTAAATTAAATAATGAAATAAGTAGTGTAACTACTAAAAATGAAGATAATAAATACAATTGCATAGTTCAAAGTAAGGAAAACTTTGCAGAAGGAATTTATGTATTGTACGGATTTGAATCTGAAAATAGTGCTTATGTAAAAACTGTTTATTGCTCAGGAAATACTAATACATTAGAATTTAAAAATGTTGGTTCTAAGTGGATTAATGAGGGAACATCAAAGATAAAACTTGCAAGAATTTATGATACTAAAAAAGTAAATGATAATTCAGCAAGTTGTAAAATTCAAGTTACGGATAAATTTAATATGAAATAAAAGTAGTTGAGAATGTGATAAATAGTTGAGAATTGAGAGTGGAGATAATAGGTGAGTTGAGAGTTGAGAGTTGATAGTGGAGAGTTAATGAAAAAATTCCTTTTGGGAATTTAAAATATATATTTTTAGAAAGTCCATGGACTTTCTACAAAAACTCTCAACTCTCAATATTTTATAATATTTTTCCATAAGACTAGTACCGGTATCAACTTTCAACTAAGAAAAAGTAAGGTCTAAATTATTGTTTCAATAATTTGGATCTTACTTTTTTGTTTATTAAAAAGATATCATAGGATATAATATACTTAAATAAGTAAATGAGGTGAATAACATGCCAGTTATTACAAGATTTTATGGAATAGTAGTAAAGATGTATCCCAATGATCATACGCCACCACATTTTCATGCTATATATGGAGAATATGTTGGAGTTATAGATATAAATACATTGGAGATGATAGAGGGAGATTTATCTAATAGAGCTTTAAAGTTGGTAAAAGAATGGGCTGAGAAGTATCAAAAGGATTTAATGGATATGTGGAATACTAAAGAGTTTAGAAAATTAGAAGGTTTGAAATAAGAACTATGAATGTTCCAAAAATTAAAAAATAAAAATAGATTCTCAGCGATATGTATTAATAGTTCTATTTGATAATGGGGTAACTAAAGAAGTTGATTTTAATAAAAAACTAAATGATGATTTTTATTGTGATTTGAAAAATAAATTATTGTTTGAACAAGCAAAAGTGGATGTTGGTGGATATGGTGTGAGTTGGAATGACGACATTGATATTAGTGAATATGAAATTTGGAATATAGGAAAAACTATATAATTTAGTAGTTAAGAGGGAAATAATAATAGTTGAGAATTGAGAGTGGAAAGTGGAGAGTTAATGAAAAAATTCCTTTTCGGAATTTAAAATATATATTTTTAGAAAGTCCGTAGGACTCTCTACCAAAACTCTCAACTCTCAATTATCAACTCTCAACTAACAAAAGTGGCTCAGCCACTTTTGTTATAGTATTTCAATCATTTTGTTTAATATTTTAGTTGAATTCTTAACTGCAATTGGAGTGAATTTTTCATAATCCATATGTGCACCGTTATTTGCATTATCAGAAATTGACCTAATAACTACAAATGGAATTGAATTTAAGTAACAAACTTGAGCTATACTAGCACCTTCCATTTCACAAGAAATAGCTCCAAATTCTTTTTCAAGCCATTGAATTTTTTCTAAATTAGCAACAAATTGATCTCCAGAAACTATTCTTCCAGTGAAACTATTTAATTCAGAAATTTCTTCACAAGATTTTTTAGCAGCAGCAACCATTTCTTCATCACATTTAAAATCAAATGTATCCAGTCTTGGAATTTGACCAATCTTATCTCCAAATATTGAAGTATCCATGTCATGTTGTACTAGATTTTCAGCTACAACTATGTCACCAGGATAGATATCTTTTCCAATACCACCAGCAACTCCAACATTTATAATTTTATCAACACTATATTCAGATATTAATATTTGAGTACATACAGCTGAATTTACTTTACCTATTCCACAAACAACAGCAACAACGTTTTTTCCGTTTATAGTTCCTTTGTGGAAAACCATATTTGCTTTTTCTTTTTTTTCTTCAAGATTTAAATCTTTTAATAATATCTCTAATTCTTCTGCCATAGCAGCGATTATTCCAATTGTCATAAAAATCCTCCTAAAAATTAAGTTATATTAGTTTATATTATAAACACTAAGAGGAGAATTTAATAGTAATAAATTTAAATTAAGGTTAGATGGGATAAATAGTTGAGAGAATAGGTAAGTGGAGAGTGGAGAGTGGAGAGTTAATGAAAAAATTCCTTTTGGGAATTTAAAATATATATTTTTAGAAAGTCCATAGGACTTTCAACTAAAACTCCAACTCTCAATTATCAATTATCAACTTTCAACTAAAACTCTCAACTCTCAATTATCAACTTTCAACTAAAAAAGTGACATAGGCACTTTTTTGTCATACAATATCCTAGTTAACTGAGTAGAATACTCTTATTTATGATATAATATGAGAAAAAGATTTTATAGTATAATTTATATTATTATATAAGAAGCTAATTTATATAACTAGACTTGTGCAGTTGTTTAGATACACACTAAAACTCTCAACTATCAATTATCCATTCTCAACTAACAAAAGTGGCATATCACTTTTGTTTTTAAGCTGTTTATTAAAATTGCTTAATTTAATTCACAAGTTAGAGTATATAATTTAGTTTTTGTGTAATATGATGTATTTAATAATTTAAATAAGATGTAAGGAGAGAGTAAGATGTTAGCACAACATTCTTTATCAAGAACAGAATTGTTAATAGGAAAAGATGGTTTAGATAAATTAAAAAATAGCAAGGTAATGATATTTGGAATTGGTGGAGTTGGAAGTTTCACTGTTGAAGCACTTGCAAGAGCTGGTGTTGGTGAATTAATACTAGTTGATGATGACACAGTTTGTTTAACTAATTTAAACAGACAAATACATGCTACATATGAAACAATAAGTAAATCTAAGGTTGAAGTTATGAAAGAAAGAATTCTTTCTATAAATAAAAATTGTAATGTTATAACTCATCAAACTTTTGTTACTCAAGATAATATAGTTGATATAATTCCTAAAGATATTGATTATATTGTAGATGCAATAGATACAGTATCAGCAAAACTTGGATTAGCAGAATATTGCTATAAAAATGATATAAGAATAATGAGTTCTATGGGGACTGGAAATAAATTAGATCCTACTCAATTTAAAGTTACAGATGTTTTTAAAACAAAAGTTTGTCCATTAGCTAAAGTAATGAGATATGAATTAAGAAAAAGAGGAGTAGAAAAATTAAAGGTTGTATACTCAGAAGAATTACCTTTAAAGCCTAAAGCAGAAGATGTAGTTACTTGTAAAACTGGTTGTGTTTGTACAGGAGGCACTAAAAAATGTGCTAGTAAAAGACAAATACCAGGTAGTATATCTTTTGTACCACCTGTTGCAGGAATGATAATTGCAGGAGAGGTAATAAAGGATATTTTAGATATTAAATAATTAAATTTTAGTAATATAATTGATACAACAGTATAAAGATATAGACTTTTCAGATATTGATTAAATAATTAACCATCTAAGAAAATCTGAAAGTTATGATCTATTAAGAGTTTGAAATTATGATTTATTAAATGAAGTTTATGGAACTTCAAGAAATGTTATTAAAATTTTGTTAATATAATTGCTTTGTAATATGTAAGAATTTTAATTATTAATGTGAAATATGTATTAATTAGGATATTAATCTAGAGTTAAATTATAAAAAAGTAAACAAGATGTCAATATATAGATTATAAGAAGAGATGAAATAATTAATTTCTTTATAGTTTGAATTTCTTTTAAAAATAAATTAAAAATAAACTATGATTCGTGGACTAGTAGGCTTGTTCTATTATGAAGGACAGCATATGACAAAAAAGCGTAATAAATAATGAGCTTAATTCCCATAAAAATTTATTGACTACACAATATGTTGAGTAACTAGCATGAAGTTATCCACAACATGTTGTTGATAATGTTAATAACTTTGATAATTTAAAGATCATAAAAGAGTTTAGTAAAAAACAAAGAGTGAAATGTTTCAAAAATATTCACAATTAAATGAATTTAGTATAGGATGTTTATGAACTAAATAAAAAGGTTAGGTTTTTTATTATGTTTAAATTTTAATAAGAATAAATAATGTATTAAGAAAGAAATTATTAATGATTTAATGAACAAAATATGTGATGTTAATTAAATAATATTATAACTGTTGATTATATTAAAATTTTAGTAGGAATAAATAATGTGAATAACATAAGATTTATTTATGTAAAAAAGAATATTAAAGATAATTTATTTTATTAATTATATAATGTAAGGATTATTTAAAACTGTTAAAAAGAATTATTTAATTTTATGAATTAAGTAATTCTTTTTTATTATCTTAAATTAATAAGAATAAAATTAGAATTTTATTGAAGAAAACCATATATATGCTATAATTAAAAGGAGTGAGTTACAGATAATAAATAAATTTACATAAAAGTTATTTATGCTCTTAGAAAAAATATTTAAATTAAGTATAAAGTGGATAATAAATCTTACGATAATATAAATATAAGATATTCAGGATGAATTTAGATGTCTCAGGAAGAGGCTTGTCTTATAAAATAACAAGAAGTTATTTTACTTTAAATTTAAAATGCTTTTATTGCAAGAAGCAATGAAGGTACTCAGGAGGAGCATATAACCTATTAAGTTTAGCAGGAAGCTAAGTTATATAGGGTGTGTTTCTCCTATTTTTATTTATACGACAAGCGTTAGGGGGACTGTGTTAAATGTTAGTTTTAGGCCGTAAGCCAGGTGAATATATAGTAATAGACAACAAAATAAAGGTAGCAGTAGTAAAGACTGATGAGGGCAATCTAAGACTTGCCATTGATGCACCAAGAGAAATTGAAATCGTAAGAGGCGAAGTATACGAAAAAAGATGTAAATAATATTTTAAACTTGTTTTAAAATTATGTTATGTTCTAGCAAAGTGTTCATATACGAATAAGCAAAGCTGGACAGATTAAAGCATAAAACAAAATTAAATAATAGTACAAGCTCAGGAAGAGTGATTTTCATTAAATATTAGCAGGAAGCTAAGTTTTAATGAAGATCGCTCTTTTTTTGATTTCAAATAAATGTCCAGCAACGCGGGGAGTGGAGAGTGGAGAATTGAGAGTTTAGGAGGTTTTTCTAAAGAAAAACTTCAATTTGTAAATTTAAAATTTTTCACAGAAAAATTATCAACTCACTCTCCACTCTCAATTCTCAACTAAATAATGTTAGTTATCCCGTAAGGGTTTCTATAAATATAAAAAACAAATTACGGTGGAAAAGGATGTCCACTTTAAAATTCAAGGAGGTATTTTATTATGATAATCAATCACAATATGAACGCAATGAACGCTCACAGAAACATGGCAATGAATACTGTCAACAGTGGAAAATCAATGGAAAAATTAAGCTCAGGTTTAAGAATAAACAGAGCTGGAGATGATGCAGCAGGTCTTGCAATCTCTGAAAAAATGAGAGGTCAAATCAGAGGTTTAGATCAAGCTTCAAGAAATGCACAAGATGGGATTTCTTTAATTCAAACTGCAGAAGGTGCTTTAAATGAAACTCATAGTACACTTCAAAGAATGAGAGAATTAGCAGTTCAAGCTTCTAATAGTACTAACACAGATACTGATAGAGCAGAGATACAAAAAGAAATTAATCAATTAACTTCAGAAATTAATAGAATAGGAAATAATACTGAATTTAATACTCAAAAACTTGTAGATGGTACTCAAAAATTATCTGGTACAACAGGTGGTTTACAATTACAAATAGGAGCCAATGCAAATCAAAGCTTTAAAATTGATATATATGATATGAGATCAAAAGCTTTAGGAATATCAGGCGAGACTTCTGAAGGAGCAGCTAAATTAACAAAAGGTAATACAACAAATGGAGTTGCCATAACTGATGATGAAGTAACTCTAACTAATGAAGCAAAATTTACAAAATCAGATAAGTTAACAGATAATTCTGGAAGTGATGAATATGCATTAGATGTTAGTTCATTTGAAAAAGCTACAGCAGCAGTAAAAGTTTTTGATAAAGCCATTGAACAAGTTTCTGCTGAAAGATCTAAATTAGGAGCTTTCCAAAATAGATTAGAACACACAATAAATAATTTAGGAACTTCTTCAGAAAATTTAACAGCAGCTGAATCAAGAGTTAGAGATGTTGATATGGCTAAAGAGATGATGACATTCTCTAAGAATAACATCCTTAGCCAAGCTGCACAAGCAATGCTTGCTCAAGCTAACCAACAACCACAAGGAGTTCTTCAATTATTAAGATAACTTAAATTTTGAATAAGCTCACTCACAAGAGTGAGCTTATTTTTTTAACAGTTTATTAATAGATGGAAAGGAGTTAGAATATGAAAGCAGTTGTTATTTTATCATCAGTATCTTACAACGATAATAAAATGAAACAAAGACCTCAACATATAGCTGATTGCTTAGCGTTAAAAGGCTATGATGTTATTTATATTAATATTTCTGAAATTAAGAAAATAGACTTGGAAAATTTCAACAGTTTGGTTAGAAATTTTAAAGAGTGTACTTATGTAAAAAAGACAAATAATAATATTTATGAGTTGGATAGATTTTCAGAGTATAATTTCAATGGTATATTACCGATAATAGAAAAATTTTATAAAAAAAATAATGTAGTATTTTTATGTGGACATCCGGATTGTTTAGATTTATTGAGTGATTTAGATGAACACTCAAATATCATATATGATTGTATGGATGATTGGAGTGAATTTGTGCATGATATTGCATGGGGAAAATTAGACATAATTCAGAAGGAAAGAAAGCTTGCATCCATAAGTAAATGTGTTATAGCTTCAGCCAAAAAGTTATGCGCTAAAATGATGCCATATAATAAAAATGTACATTATATTCCAAATGGTGTTAATACAAAAGATTATGAGTTAGATAAAAAAATAATACCAGAAGATTTGAAAATGATAAATGGTCCTAAAATATTATTTATGGGTGCTATAGCTGGATGGGTAGATGTTGAATTATTAAACTTTTTATGTAAGAAAAGACCAAATTATAATTTTATTTTTTTGGGAAATATATTTAAGGAAAAGTTGCCTGATTTTAAGAATGTATATTATTTAGGTATAAAAAATTATTTTAGTTTAAAATATTACACTAGTAATGTCGATGTATCAATTATAGCATTTAAGAAAAATAAATTAACATCAAGTGTTAGTCCTTTAAAATTTTTCGAGTATATAAGTGCAGGATTGCCTGTTATAACTACTATGTTACCAGAACTTGTAGATAAATTTGGAGCAGTAATTACAAAAGATTATGATGATTTTTTATATAAGTTAGATGAAGTTATTAATACATCTAGTTATAATTCATCAGAATATAGAAAAAGTTTAAAAATAGAAAGTCAAAAATATGATTGGAGTATATTAGTAGATAATATGTTATGTCATATAAGTGATGAAAAATTAGATACTAATAATGATTTTTTAAGGTTATGTATAAATAAATACAATAATTATATAGGTGATAATATTATTAACAATGAAGTTCTTACTATGTATAATTTATTAAATGAGTACGGAAATGCTAAATTATTAGCAGAAAAAATTATAAGAAATAATCAAAAATCTGATTTGGAGCAATTAGCATTAACTTTTTTTAAAACTGGAGAAGTAGAAAAATCTATCAGTTACATAAGAGCGTTTTTTCAAGAAAATGTTAGATATAAATACTATGAAAATTATTTGAATAAAATTCAAGAGAGAGACGATTCAAAAAGAATATTTGAAATTTTATTGTATAAATTGTGTGGAAGGGAATATGAAGCTTTAAATATTTTAGATAGTTATATTAATGAAAATAAAAATGATTCATTTTTATATTTTTTTCTTGCAAGTTTTTATATAGATTTACATGAATATGACATTGCAAGGAACATAATTTTTAATTCTATTGATTTAGCTATTAAGGAAAATCAAAAAATTATTTTTGAACCGTATTCAATTGATTATTTGATAGAATATTTAATAGAAAAGAAAAAAAATTATATTTTAGCAGAAGAGATAATGAACAATCTTTATGAAATGGGGCTTGGATATATTTCGGACAATCACTGGGCACAATTATATTTTTATAAAAGCTATCAAAAAAACTTTGAAGATAAAAAGAATAAAGTTGCATTTATAATACAGACCCCATTACATTATTATTTATATAACCCTGTAATAAAGGAATTAAATAAATTAGGTATAGAACCTGAAATCATTATTAATGATAGTATAAAATTTAACGATGAGTGGTCAAATATGTATAATTCATGTGTAAAATTTATTAAAGAAAAAATGAAAAATAAATTAGATATAATAATGCTTTCAGAGGTATTAAATCAGTCTATTAAATATAAATGTTTAATTACTAATACAGATATGGGAGAAGAAGTTTGGAATATAGCTAAGTATAATTTGGGAATGAAATATGGTGGGCCGTCAAAAGAAGTTTATTCATGTGGATGGTGGAACATTAATTATGATACGATTTTTTGCATGGGGAATTATGATTATTCAAAATTGAATATATATAATAGTTGTGAAAAAATTGGGTATCCTAAATTTGATAAGTGGTTTAATGACAAAAATTTAATTAAGGAAGAAGCATTAAGTGATTTTAATTTAGATAGTAATAAAAAAACTATTTTATATGCACCAACATATGGTGAATTATCATCAATTAATGTGTGGATAAAGACAATTAAAGATTTACAAAGTAAATATAATGTAATTGTAAAAATGCATCATGGTACTGCTTATTTGGCAAATGAATTAAATAGAAGAAAGTATATTCAGGATAATTTTATTAATGTAATTGATGATAGATATGATTTATTAAAAGTATTTTCATTAACAGATATATTATTAATAGACAACAGTGGAGTTATGACAGAGGGAATATTAGCAGATTTAAATATTATAAAACTTGATTTTGATTTTAATGAAGAATGTGTATGGCTTACAGATGAAAATAGTATGGATCAAAAAATAAAAAAACATATTATAAGTGTGAAAAAAGAAAATGAATTATTAGAAGTATTAGATAATAGAGAAATATTTGAAAATCAAAAAAAAGAAATTAATAATTTAAAGAGGATTCTTTGTGAATATATAGATGGAAAATCTGGAGAGAGAGTTGCAAAAACAATAAAAGATTTTTTAGAAGATAATATAACAAAAGAAGATAATTATTTTAGAAAAAACTTATTAAATCATATAAAACAATTAAAAAGTTAACTTTTAACAATCCAATAAAAAATCAATAGCCCTAAAACTTAAAAACGTTCTAGGATTAGCTTAGTGTTCTCAGCACTAAGCTTTTTCTATCTTTATAATATCAAATTTCAATAAAAAATAAATATATAATTTTTTTATTGACCTCTGGGGTGTAAATTTTTACAGGTACAAGTTTAAAGATTATTAGTTGTTTTAAGGATATGAAATTTAGGTTATAATTAAGATAGAGTAAGGTAGGTGATAATTTGACAGTTAGTAATGAAAAAGTAAAACTTGATGAGATATTGAAGTTTTTATTTTCTACATCTAAAAAAGTGTTGGTTAATTTATTAAATGGGGTTTTTGAAGAAAATTTTAGTAGTGATGAAGTTGAATTATCAGTAAGTAATAATGAATTTATAATGGATACATTTGATACTTTAAGAGGAGATGTATTCTTTGAAGTATTAAATAATGAAGTTAGTAATAAAGTTACTTATCATCTGGAATTTCAAACTAAAAATGATAGTACAATGATAATAAGAATGTTTGAATATGGATTTAGAAAAGGTAAAGAACAAACAGGAAATAGAGATGACTTTAAAACTATTTATTTTCCAAAACAAAAGGTGATTTTTATTGAACGAAATAATAATATAAAAGATGACATAAAGTTAAGAATAGTATTACCTGATGGTCAGAGTTTTATATATTCAGTACCTGTAATGAAATATTGGGAATATACTGATAAAGAACTTATAGAAAATAAGATGTATCCTTTATTACCGTTGCAGTTATTTAATTTGAGAAAAGATTTAGAGTATGCAAGAAGAAGTAATAATATTGATCAAATAAATAATTTGTCACATGAGGCAAAGGAAATAGCTTTAAAAATAGCTAATGAATCTAAATATTTATTTGATAATAATGAAATAGTAGGTGAGGACTTCCATAAGATGTTACTTGCAATACAAAACTTAATTGAATATTTAAATAGAAATTATTTCAATGATGATAGATTAGAAGAAGAGGTGAGTACAATGACAAAAACATTATATGATCCAGAAGTAGAAAAAAGAGGTATAGAAAAAAAAGCAAAGGAAACAGCAATAAAAGCAATAAAGCTAGGTATGAGTAATGAAATAATAATTGAATTAACAGGATTGAGTAATGAACAAATAGATAATATTAGAAAAGAACAAAGTCATTAAATTAATTAAAATAATTCAATAGTCCCAAAACTTAAAAACGTTCTAGGATTAGCTTAGTGTTACCAGCACTAAGCTTTTTCTATCTTTATTATATCAAATTTCAATAAAAAATAAACATATAATTTTTTCATTTACCCCTGGGGTGTAAATTTTTACAGGTACAAGTTTAAAGATTATTAATTGTTTTAAGAAAATGAAGTTTAGGTTATAATTAAGATAATAAATAGTAGGAGTGATGTTTTGAAAAATAATAATGTGCATCATGAACACGATGTAGGATATAAGCATATATTTTCACATAAAGAAACATTTTTAGAGCTTTTAAGAAGTTTTACAAATAAGGAATGGGTAAATTTTATAACAAAAGATAATTTAGAATTAAGTGATAAATCATATATACTTTCAGATTTTGAAGAGGAAGAATCAGATATAGTATATAGAGCAAATATAAATGGGGAAGAGATAATATTTTATTTATTATTAGAATTTCAATCAAAGGTTGATTATAGAATGCCTATGAGATTGTTATTTTATATGACAGAAATTTGGAGAGAAACACTTAAAAATTCTAAAAAAAATGAGATAAAAAGAAAGAATTTTAAGTTACCAGCGATAGTACCTATAGTATTGTATAATGGGAAGCATAATTGGAGTGCAAAAGTTAATTTCAAAGATGTATTAAGTGGATCAGAATTATTTGGAGATAATGTTTTAGATTTTAATTATATATTATTTGATGTTAACAGATATTCAGAAGAAGAATTGTATAGAGTATCAAATTTAGTTTCAGCAGTATTTTTATTAGATCAAGAATTAAGTGAAGAAGAGTTAATAAAAAGATTGCAAAAGATGATTAAGATACTAAAGAAAATATCTCCAGAACAATTTAGTTTATTTAAGCAATGGCTAAAGAAAATAGTAAAACCAAGAGTTAGAGATAATTTGCAAGGTGAAATTGATGATGTTCTTGAAAAAAGTAATCAAGAGGAGGTAGATTTTATGGTTAGTAATTTAGGAAAAACTATAGAAAGAATACAGAATAATGCCATAGAAAGAGGATTAAAACAAGGAATAGAAAAAGGGATAGAAAAAGGGATAGAAAAAGGAATAGAAAAAGGAATAGAAAAAGGAATAGAAAAAGGAATAGAAAAGAAGGCTAAAGAAACAGCAATAAAGGCAATAAAAATGGGAATGACTAATGAAGTAATAAATGAATTGACAGGATTAAGTGATATAGAAATAAATGATATAAGAAAAGAGCAGAGTCATTAATTAAAATTGATAAGCTTATATTATTGAAATATTAATGGATTTTATCTAACTAATAGTAAAAAAACAAGCTATTAATTGGACAAAAAAGTTTGAATTAAGAGGGAAAAAGGTATATTTAAATATATATGAATTTAAAATTGATTATACTAAAGAGATATATAATGTTAAAGAATTTTTATATAAGATGAAATAAATAAGCATAAATAAGCATAAATAATTAAAGTACTGATTATTTATGCTTATTATTATTTTTTAATAAACTTAAATATGGTAGAATAGATATAGGAAAAAATAGAATTTTTTATGGATGTTATTATTAGTGATAAATAAGATAACATTTATTGATAGTAGAAGTTTCGATTAAATGCAGTAGGAGAATTTTGATGGAATCTAATTTTAAAGTTAAAATAGAAGCTAGTAAGTTGTCAAAAAATGAATATATAATTAAAGATAAAGATGACATAACTATTGGTAGATTTTATATAATAGGATTTATTAATTCCAATAAAAAATGTGATATTAAGCTTAATTTTTATAAAACATGTAAATATGAATTGTTAAAAGAAACATTAAAACTCACTCTTAGAGCTGTATTTAAGGATATAAATATATATAAAGTTAATATTAGAACTGTAGAAGGAATAGATGTTAATTCATTTTTAGATTTAGGATTTGCTTTAGAAGGGGTATTTAGTGAAAATGAATATCATGATGGTAAGTTTTTTGATGAATTATCATTTGGAATAACCAGAACAGAATATAACCACAAAGCAAAGTCTTCTTTTATAGAAATAAAAGGTCAAAATGTAGTGCTAAGAAATTTAACACCTGGAAATGCAAATGATTTATTAGAATATTATGTAAGAAATAAAGAGCATTTATGTCCTTTTGAACCTGATAGAGATAAAAAATTCTATACATTAAAGGGACAAAGAAATCTTTTAAATGAAAGTTATAGACAATTTTTAAATGGAAATTCTATTGAAGTAGGTATATTTAAAAATGATGTCTTTATTGGAAAAATAAAATTAGCTAATTTGGTTTATGGAAGTTTTAAAAATGGAATATTAGGCTATTCTATAGATAAGTTAGAACAAGGACATGGATATATGAAAGAATCTGTTAACCTCTTTGTAGATTATCTTTTTACAGAAGAAGATTTACACAGAATAGAAGCATCAGCATTATTGGAAAATGAAAGATCAAAGGGTGTTTTAAAAGGTTGCGGATTTAATGAACTAGGTATAAATAAGAAATATTTATTTATTAATGGTCAATGGAAAGATCATATTACTTATTATATTACTAGAGAAGAATTTTATAAAAGATAATTAAAAGACATATACAAGATTAGGAAATATAATGAAATTTTTATCATGTATAATTAAGTATTCAAAAATTAAATAATATATTATATTAAAGATTAAACTCAATTTCTGCTTAACAAAAAATTATAATAGTAACTTTGTTAAAAATACTAATTATATTTAATTTTAATGCTATAATAATTGATGAGTTATTAGGCATATGAGAATAAATAATAAGTGAAAGATGCCCAAATATTTTGTGAAATACAATGACTGAGGTTATGATAATAGTTGTTTTATTAGTATGTTACAAGGAAGAAGTAATTCACAAAATCAACTAATATACTGATTATTTATTTAAATGTGCATTATATAAAATAATAAATTTTGTATATAGAAAGGATAATGGAATGACAATAATACTTAATAAAAGCGAAGTAGTGTCAAAAGTTTTTAATAATAATATAGTTTTAGTTAATTCAGATGGTAAAGAAAAAATACTTTTTGCTAAAGGTATAGGATTTGGTAAAAAACCAGGTCATATTATACCTGAAAATACTGAAATAGAAAAAGTTTTTACTATAGAAAATAAGGAAAATATAAAGAATCTCCATGGCATGATTGAAAAAATTGATGATGAATTTTTTGCAGTTTGTGAAGAAGCCATATATGAAATATCTAAACAATTAAAAGAAGAATTAGATGAACATATACACATTGGTTTAATAGATCACTTATTTATTGCAGTTAAAAGAATGAAGAATAAAGAAGAAATAGAAAATCCATTTTTAGTTGAAACTGAAACTTTATATTCAGAAGAATTTAGATTGGCTAAGATAATTGCAAAAAAGGTAGGAGAATACGCTAAAGTAAATATTCCTGATGGTGAAGTAGCATTTATAGCACTTCATATACATTCTTCATTAAATAATGGTAAACTTTCTAATACAATAAAAAATACTTATTTAAGTAGCACTATAGCTGAATATGTTGAAGATAGATTAGGAATAAAAATAAACAAAAAATCTTTAGATTATGCTAGATTTTGTACTCACATTAAATTTGCTCTTCAAAGAATAATGGAAAATACAAGTATTCATAATGATTTATCTAAAATTATAAAGAGGACATATAGTGAATCTTATTCAATAGCTAAGGGAATTGCTAAAATTATTGAGGATGAATTTAAAGTTAAAGTTACAAAAGATGAAGTGGCATTTTTAACTATACATGTTGAAAGATTCAAGTTATCTAAAGGTAATTAAACCTTTACAAAAGAAAATTAATATGATATTATTATTATAGAATTAAGGTGTAACTGGTAGTGCAGGCAAGACTTAATATAGGTGAAGAAAAATTTATTACAATAGTGTTTTTTATTGAATAAATTTTTCTGGGCTTATATTTAAGTCTTTTTTGTTTGTATAATTTTTAGCTGGCCAGCTTAAAATAAAGATAACAATAAATACATAATTAATAATCATTTTATTTTATTTAATAAGTTTAGGAGGAATTATTATGCTTCAATATTTACAAAGAATAGGTAAAGCTATCATGCTACCAATAGCAGCTTTACCAATAGCAGGTATATTATTAGGAGTCGGTGGAGCTTTACTTGGAATTGCAGGGTTAAACAATCCACCAGCAGTTTATGAACCACTTATAGCATTTGTTAGTATACCAGCAATAACAGCTATATTAACAGTAATGAAAAACATAGGTGATATTATTTTTGGAAACTTACCAATACTATTTGCAGTTGGTGTTGCAGTAGGTCTTGCTAAAAAAGATAAGGGTACAGCAGCAATGGCGTCAGTATTTGGATTTATAGTAATGAATCAAGTAATTTCAACATTATTATCTCTAGGTATTACTCAACTTGGAGTACTTACTCCTGGTAATGTTGGTGATTATGGTACATATGTTACAACTAACCTTGGAATATTTACATTAAATATGTCAGTATTCGGTGGTATTATTACAGGTATTATTACAGCTGTATTACATGATAGATTCCATGAAATACAATTACCACAAGTAGTAGGGTTTTTCTCAGGAGCAAGATTTGTTCCAATAATAACAGCAGTTACTATGGCATTTGTAGGTGGAATACTAGCATTCTTATGGCCAATAGTTCAAGATGGTATTTCAGTTATAGCTAATTTAGTTAGAGAGGCAGGATTTATAGGAACATTCTTCTTTGGAGTTATTGAAAGAGCATTAATTCCATTTGGATTACATCATGTATTCTATACTCCATTCTGGTTTACATCATTTGTTGAAGGTAAAATTTTGGTTGATGGAACATGGCAAACAGTTGCAGGGGCTAACACAGCATACTTCACACAATTATCTAGTATGAGTGATTTAGTAGGTGCATCAGCTGATACTATGTCAACAGTTGTTAGTGGAACTACAAGATTTATGGCAGGTAAATTCCCATTCATGATGTTTGGTTTACCAGCAGCAGCATTCGCTATGTATAGAGCAGCAGCTCCAAGTAAGAGAAAGGTTGTTGGATCATTATTATTAGCAGCAGCTGTTACTTCATTCTTAACAGGTATTACTGAACCACTAGAATTTACATTTATATTTGTTGCTCCAGTATTATACGGAGTACATTGTTTACTAGCAGGTTTATCATTTATGTTAATGGATATATTTAGCGTATTTATAGGAATGACATTCTCAGGTGGATTCATTGACTTTAGCTTATTTGGATTACTTCCAGCAGGTGCAGGAGTTCCAACTAGATGGTTTATACTTATATTAGTTGGTTTAGTATATGCAGTAGTTTACTACTTATTATTCACATTTATGATTAAGAAATTCAACTTAAAGACTCCAGGTAGAGATGAAAATGAGGAAGAAACTAAGTTATATACTAAAGCGGATTATCAAGGAAAAAATGGTAATGATTCAGGCGCTAATAAAGTAGCAACAGCTAAGAATGAAATTACTGAAAAAGCACCAGCTGTATTAGCAGCATTAGGTGGAGAAGAAAATATAGTAAGTGTTGATGCTTGTATAACAAGACTTAGAGTTGAAGTTAAAGACAAATCTAAGGTAGATAAGGCAGAGCTAAAATCATTGGGAGCTGCTGGAGTTATGGAAGTAGGTAATGGAATTCAAGCTATATTTGGAGCTAAAGCTGACAGATATAAGAATGCAATCAATGATATATTAGGTATCAAATAATTAGTTTACAATAATTAGTTTATAAAAATTTTGCCCTAGTGGATAAGTAATTATCTACTGGGGTATTTTATTTAAAAGAAATTTTTAGAAAGATTGTAATAGTAATCTTATTATAGTAATTAATTAAATTTCTAAATTTAACTTTATTATTATTCTAGTTAAAAATATAGATTAATTAATATGAGATTTGATTTTGATTTAATAAAGAACATAAAAAATCTGCCCAAAATAAATATTTTGGGCAGTTTTACTTTAAATTATAAAGTGTATTCTAAAACTGTAGTTTCTCCAGCTACAGTATCAACATTTTCAACAGTATTTATTGATTTAACTGAATCAACATTAGTTATTAAAACAGGAGTTGTTAATGGAAGTCCTTTTGATTTAATGAACTCTTTATCAAATTTTATTATAGGAGTTCCAGCTTTAACTTTAGTACCTTGTTCAACTAATTGTTCAAATCCTTCTCCATTTAAAGATACTGTTTCTATACCAATATGAACTAAAAGTTCTGTTCCGTTTTCTAATGTCATTGCAAATGCATGTTTAGTATTAAATACTAAAGTTAATTCTCCATCAGCAGGAGCTACAACAACGTTCTCAGATGGTTCTATCGCTAAACCATCACCAGCCATTTTTTGAGCAAAAACAGGATCTGGAACTTCTGATAAAGGAATTGATTTACCTGTAATAGGTGCTACTAATTTTAAATTGCTATCTTCTTTTTTATTCTTTTTAAATAATCCAAACATAAATTACATCCTGATTGATCAGGATAATTCACATCCTTTCTTACATTATAATATATTCGTATATTGTATTTTTACCTACATATTAAAAAATATGAGCATATTGCTGTTAATGTTTAATAAAAAAGGCATAAGGTTTCTTATATTAAAAGAAAACTTATGCCTGATTTAACAGTAACACGTCTAGATAATTATATAATCTTATATTCAGTATGTCAATAAACTTTTATTACGTTTACAATAAAATTTAATACTTTAATTAATTATGTTAATTACAATAAATAATGTTTATATTGTTTAATAAGTTATAAGCTTTATTTTTAGTAAAATGTTGATATTATGTACAAATAAATTGAAAAGAGTAATTAAATTAATTTAGGAATAATAAAATGAGTACAATTATATTTTAGCTTGTTCTAAACGAAAAATTAAGACAAGTAGTAAATGTGAATATTAATTATTTAAATCTATAAATATCTATTGAAAGTGATTTTATGATAATTACTAGTTTTAATTTGTGTAAATTAGTTATATATATTAAAAATGTTGAATAAATAGTAACTAATATGGATATAAATATATAGGATATGTAGTAACAATATAATAATTAAGGAATACTATACCACGTGTATCAATAGTAGTAAAAATTAAAAAATATAAGAAAAATGAATTATTATGAATTTAAATAAGAAAAATATAAGAATTAAGTCTAAAAAGATAGAAAATATATGGTAAGATAAAACACGTCCTTAGAGATGAGTCAGCAAACAGAAAACAATTTAATTTCATTAAAAAATAGAATTTAAAAAATGAGATAAAAAGTTTTTAAAATAAAATGTTGACATAAAAGCAACAAAATGTTATACTGATTAAGTCGCTTGAGGGTGACAGATTAAAACAATAGTTGACAAAATAGTCAACTGGGGAAAAATTTGGTCTTTGAAAATTGAACAGAAAAGAAACATTAAAATAAACCAGCAATTCTTTATTAAAGTAAGTCAAGATTAAACTTTTTATTGAGAGTTTGATCCTGGCTCAGGACGAACGCTGGCGGCGTGCCTAACACATGCAAGTCGAGCGATGAAGCTCCTTCGGGAGTGGATTAGCGGCGGACGGGTGAGTAACACGTGGGCAACCTGCCTCATAGAGAGGGATAGCCTTCCGAAAGGAAGATTAATACCTCATAAGATTGTAGTTTCGCATGAAACAGCAATAAAAGGAGCAATCCGCTATGAGATGGGCCCGCGTCGCATTAGCTAGTTGGTAAGGTAATGGCTTACCAAGGCGACGATGCGTAGCCGACCTGAGAGGGTGATCGGCCACATTGGGACTGAGACACGGCCCAGACTCCTACGGGAGGCAGCAGTGGGGAATATTGCACAATGGGGGAAACCCTGATGCAGCAACGCCGCGTGAGTGATGACGGTCTTCGGATTGTAAAACTCTGTCTTTGGGGACGATAATGACGGTACCCAAGGAGGAAGCCACGGCTAACTACGTGCCAGCAGCCGCGGTAATACGTAGGTGGCAAGCGTTGTCCGGATTTACTGGGCGTAAAGGGAGCGTAGGTGGATATTTAAGTGGGATGTGAAATACTCGGGCTTAACCTGGGTGCTGCATTCCAAACTGGATATCTAGAGTGCAGGAGAGGAAAGTGGAATTCCTAGTGTAGCGGTGAAATGCGTAGATATTAGGAAGAACACCAGTGGCGAAGGCGACTTTCTGGACTGTAACTGACACTGAGGCTCGAAAGCGTGGGGAGCGAACAGGATTAGATACCCTGGTAGTCCACGCCGTAAACGATGAATACTAGGTGTAGGAGCTGTCATGGCTTCTGTGCCGCCGCTAACGCATTAAGTATTCCGCCTGGGGAGTACGGTCGCAAGATTAAAACTCAAAGGAATTGACGGGGGCCCGCACAAGCAGCGGAGCATGTGGTTTAATTCGAAGCAACGCGAAGAACCTTACCTAGACTTGACATCTCCTGAATTACTCTTAATCGAGGAAGTCGCTTCGGCGACAGGAAGACAGGTGGTGCATGGTTGTCGTCAGCTCGTGTCGTGAGATGTTGGGTTAAGTCCCGCAACGAGCGCAACCCTTATTGTTAGTTGCTACCATTTAGTTGAGCACTCTAGCGAGACTGCCGTGGTTAACGCGGAGGAAGGTGGGGATGACGTCAAATCATCATGCCCCTTATGTCTAGGGCTACACACGTGCTACAATGGCTGGTACAGAGAGATGCAATATCGTGAGGTGGAGCTAAACTTTAAAACCAGTCTCAGTTCGGATTGTAGGCTGAAACTCGCCTACATGAAGCTGGAGTTGCTAGTAATCGCGAATCAGAATGTCGCGGTGAATACGTTCCCGGGCCTTGTACACACCGCCCGTCACACCATGAGAGTTGGCAATACCCAAAGTTCGTGAGCTAACCCGTAAGGGAGGCAGCGACCTAAGGTAGGGTCAGCGATTGGGGTGAAGTCGTAACAAGGTAGCCGTAGGAGAACCTGCGGCTGGATCACCTCCTTTCTATGGAGAAATCTAGTTAACAAGACGTTTAACTAGTAATTAAAATGAATGCTTACTTAATATAAGAAGGTTTATTTAATGATTTCTGTTCAATTTTGAAAGACTAAGTCTTTCAAAATGTTCTTTGAAAATTGCACATAGTAATACGAAGTTTAGTGGAGTTTAGTACAAGAAATCAAATGATTTTTGTAATGAGCGTATTTTATACGTGAATGAAAAAATTATGCAGATGACGAAGTAATAAGATTCAATAAACGAGTATATTGTATATAATACAACAAGCCAAGAATATATTCTTTGTAATAATTGAAATAATTACCTAGATAATTACTCAAATTAATATTGGCAAATTGTTTTTTTTTGTTTGTAAACAAATAAAAACAATGTTACGAAGTTTAGTGGCGATAAATACGAGGAAACGAATATTTTATGCTCGGAGCGTATCGTGATACGTGAGTACATAAAATATGAAGTTGACAAAGTAATTAGCGACAATAAACGAGTAAAAGGTCAAGCTACAAAGGGCGCATGGTGAATGCCTTGGCATCAGGAGCCGATGAAGGACGTGATAAGCTGCGATAAGCTTCGGGTAGGCGCACATAGCCAGAGATCCGGAGATGTCCGAATGAGGAAACTCACATGGGAAACCCCATGTATCGTAAAGTGAATACATAGCTTTATGAAGGTAAACCCAGGGAACTGAAACATCTAAGTACCTGGAGGAAGAGAAAGAAAAATCGATTTTCTTAGTAGCGGCGAGCGAAAGGGAAAGAGCCCAAACCAAAGATTTATCTTTGGGGTTGCGGACAGAACATTAACGAGAAGTTATAATTAACCGAACACAACTGGAAAGTTGGACCGTAGGAGGTAATAGTCCTGTAAGTAAAAGTTATAACAATCAAGTTCTGATCCAGAGTACCACGAGACACGTGAAACCTTGTGGGAAGCAGGGAGGACCACCTCCCAAGGCTAAATACTACCTGATGACCGATAGTGAAGCAGTACCGTGAGGGAAAGGTGAAAAGAACCCCGGGAGGGGAGTGAAATAGAACCTGAAACCATGTGCCTACAACCGATCAAAGCACCTTATGTGTGTGATGATGTGCTTTTTGTAGAACGAGCCAACGAGTTACGGTATGTAGCAAGGTTAAGTACTTAAGGTACGGAGCCGAAGGGAAACCGAGTCTTAATAGGGCGACTAGTTGCATGCTGTAGACCCGAAACCGGGTGACCTATCCATGGCCAGGTTGAAGCGAGGGTAAAACCTCGTGGAGGACCGAACCACGTTGCTGTTGAAAAAGCATGGGATGAGCTGTGGATAGCGGAGAAATTCCAATCGAACTCGGATATAGCTGGTTCTCCTCGAAATAGCTTTAGGGCTAGCGTCGGAAAATGTGAGTACTGGGGGTAGAGCACTGAATGGGCTAGGGGGCATAGCGCTTACCGAACCTTATCAAACTCCGAATACCAGATACTATCAGTCCGGCAGTCAGACTGCGAAAGATAAGTTCCGTAGTCAAAAGGGAAACAGCCCAGATCGTCAGCTAAGGTCCCAAAGTGTAAGTTAAGTGGAAAAGGATGTGGGATTTCTAAGACAACTAGGATGTTGGCTTAGAAGCAGCCACTCATTAAAAGAGTGCGTAATAGCTCACTAGTCAAGAGATCCTGCGCCGAAAATGTCCGGGGCTCAAACTTACCACCGAAGCTACGGGTTCACACTTTGTGTGAGCGGTAGAGGAGCGTCGTAATCGGGCTGAAGTCGTACCGTAAGGAGCGGTGGACTGATTACGAGTGAGAATGTTGGCATTAGTAGCGAGATGTAGGTGAGAATCCTACAGGCCGAATACCTAAGGTTTCCTCAGGAAGGTTCGTCCGCTGAGGGTTAGTCGGGACCTAAGCTGAGGCCGAAAGGCGTAGGCGATGGACAATCGGTTGATATTCCGATACCACTATTATCGTTATTATCGATGGTGTGACGGAGAAGGATAGGATGTGCTAGCTATTGGATGCTAGTCTAAGCGTTTAGGGAGTTAGAATAGGCAAATCCGTTCTAACAATCCTGAGGCGTGATGGGGAAGGTTCTACGGAACCGAAGTATCTGATTCCATGCTTCCAAGAAAAGCATCTAGAAAGAGAAGTAGTGCCCGTACCGCAAACCGACACAGGTAGGTGAGGAGAGAATCCTAAGGCCGGCGGAAGAATTGCAGTTAAGGAACTAGGCAAATTGACCCCGTAACTTCGGGAGAAGGGGTGCCTGCGAGAGCAGGCCGCAGAGAATAGGCACAAGCAACTGTTTAACAAAAACACAGGTCTCTGCTAAAGCGAAAGCTGATGTATAGGGGCTGACGCCTGCCCGGTGCTGGAAGGTTAAGGGGAACACTTAGCGTAAGCGAAGGTGTGAACTTAAGCCCCAGTAAACGGCGGCCGTAACTATAACGGTCCTAAGGTAGCGAAATTCCTTGTCAGGTAAGTTCTGACCCGCACGAATGGCGTAATGACTTGTGCACTGTCTCAACTGCAAATCCGGCGAAGTTGTAGTGCGAGTGAAGATGCTCGCTACCCGCGATTGGACGGAAAGACCCCGTAGAGCTTTACTGTAGCTTAGCATTGAATTTCGGTATTGTCTGTACAGGATAGGTGGGAGACTGGGAAATCAGAGCGTCAGCTTTGATGGAGTCATCCTTGGGATACCACCCTGATAGTACTGGAATTCTAACTGGATGCCATGAATCTGGTGACAGGACATTGTTAGGTGGGCAGTTTGACTGGGGCGGTCGCCTCCTAAAAAGTAACGGAGGCGCCCAAAGGTTCCCTCAGAACGGTCGGAAATCGTTCGTAGAGTGCAAAGGCAGAAGGGAGCCTGACTGCGAGACCTACAAGTCGAGCAGGGACGAAAGTCGGGCTTAGTGATCCGGTGGTACCTCGTGGGAGGGCCATCGCTCAACGGATAAAAGCTACCTCGGGGATAACAGGCTGATCTCCCCCAAGAGTTCACATCGACGGGGAGGTTTGGCACCTCGATGTCGGCTCGTCGCATCCTGGGGCTGAAGTAGGTCCCAAGGGTTGGGCTGTTCGCCCATTAAAGCGGCACGCGAGCTGGGTTCAGAACGTCGTGAGACAGTTCGGTCCCTATCCGTCGCGGGCGCAGGAAATTTGAGAAGAGCTGTCCTTAGTACGAGAGGACCGGGATGGACCGACCTATGGTGTACCAGTTGTTTCGCCAGAAGCATAGCTGGGTAGCTAAGTCGGGACGGGATAAACGCTGAAAGCATCTAAGCGTGAAGCCTCCTTCAAGATGAGATTTCCCATAGCGTAAGCTAGTAAGACCCCTTGAAGACTACAAGGTTGATAGGTCAGAGGTGTAAGTGTGGTAACATATTTAGCTGACTGATACTAATAGGTCGAGGGCTTGACCAATAAATATTATATACAAATTATGTGCAATTTTGAAAGAACATTCTTTCAAATGAAACTCACTCAGATAAATTGAGGAGTACAAGATTCTTAACCAAATTAAAGATTTGGAGAATCATAGCATCTGGTGATGATGGCATGGAAGTAACACTCCTACCCATTCCGAACAGGATAGTTAAGATCCATAGCGCCGAAGGTACTGCATGGGAGACTGTGTGGGAGATTAGGACGTTGCCAGGTAAGTGTAAAGAGATAGTTATTATAACTGTCTCTTTTTTTGTACAGCAAATTATAGTTTTATTAAAACTTAATGTAATCTAGATTTAAATAAATATTAATAATTTTTAATTATTTACTATCAATTAAAAAACATGGTGTGCATTTTGTTTTTTTAAGTTAATGATTTAACTAAAAGATAAGCTGTTATATTTATGACAGTTCTTTTTTTGTACAAGAAATTATAGGAATTAAAATTTAAGTTAAATAAAATATTAGGTAAAAATTCAAATATATATAATTATAAAACATTAAAAAAGTAGTTTCTTCATTTTATTTATATAGGAAATTTTAAAATACTTAAAGATATATAATGAAATTTATATAAAAATTATTAAAAAGTATTTTTATAATTATAAAGATACTCTTAATTTCAAAATAAAAAAATCATTAACCCCAAAGTAAACGTTTGCCGATAAACTAAGTATTCAAATTTAGTAATCTATATTATATTAATAATTTACACAATGCAACAAATAAATGTAAAAAATGAAATTTAATTTTTAAAATAAACAGGAAAAAGTTAGATATAAGTAAGTTTATGATATTTATACAGTAATGAAAATTAATGAATTATATTCAATAATTTGGTAAAATAACAAGTGATAACTTTGAGATACTACTTAAAATATAGTAGATAATATAAAATTGGATAAAAATAATGGAGGGGATAACTTGAGTAATACTAGTATCAAAAACATAGGTTATAAATTAGATACTGAGTTAAAAAAAGTTACATCAGAAAAAATAAATGAAATACCTAAAGATATAGTAAAAGATATAGTAAAAGATACAACTAAAACTACTAAAAAAGTAGGTTCATCTAAAAAATCAAGTCGAACTATTAAGAAAAAATCCTCAAGCGCAAAAACTAGATCAAATAATAATACAAGTAAGGAAATAAAGAGTAAAGCTAAGAAATCAAATTCTGATGAATTAAATGAAATAAATATGAAAAAATTTCATGAAGGGAAAAATTATGAGTCCTATAAGATTTTAGGATCACATATAAAAACAGAAAAAAGAAAAAAAGGTGTAAGATTTACTACATGGGCTCCAAATGCTAAAGAAGCTTATTTAGTTGGAGATTTTAATAATTTTGAAGTAGATAAAAATTATAAGCTTGACAAAATAGATGATAGCGGATTATGGAGTATATTTTTACCTAAAATAAGTAGTGGTACTAAATATAAATATTGCTTCATTGATGAGCTTGGAAATCAATTAGAATTCAAGTCTGATCCCTATGCAATTCAAAGTGAACTTAGACCTAATACTGCATCAATAGTATGTGAATCAAATAAGTTTAAATGGAATGATAAAAACTGGATTAATACAAGGGATAAATTAAATGTATTTGAATCACCAATAAATATATATGAAATGCATTTAGGATCATGGAAAAGAGATGAGGATGGAGAATTTTTAACATATGAGCAATTGAGTGAAACTTTACCAAAGTATTTAAAAGATATGGGCTATACTTATGTTGAATTGATGCCACTTGTTGAGCATCCATTAGATGCCTCTTGGGGTTATCAAGGAACTGGATATTATTCTCCAACTAGTAGATATGGCGATTTAAATGGTTTAAAAACTCTTGTAGAAAAATTACATGATGAAGAAATAGGAGTAATATTTGATTGGGTACCAGGTCATTTTTGCAAGGATTCTCATGGTTTATATAAATTTGATGGTACTCCAACTTATGAATATAGTGATGAATGGAGATCAGAAAATTGTGGATGGGGAACATGTAACTTTGATTTAGGAAAATCAGAAGTTCGTAGTTATTTAATATCTAATGCTTTATATTGGATAAGAGAATTTCATATGGATGGTATAAGAGTAGATGCTGTATCAAGTATTCTTTATTTAGATTATGACAAACAAGATGGTGAATGGATACCTAATGAATATGGAAGCAATGCTAATCTGGAAGGAATAGAATTCTTAAGACAATTAAATAAGGCTGTACTAGAAGAATTTCCTAATGTGTTAATGATTGCAGAGGAATCAACAGCATGGCCAAATGTTAGTAAATCTAATAGTGGGGAATCACTATGTTTTAATTTTAAATGGAATATGGGATGGATGAATGACACATTAGAATATATAAAGGAAGATCCTATATTTAGAAGACATATTCATAATAAAATAAATTTTTCAATGATGTATAACTATTCTGAGAATTTTATACTTCCAATATCACATGATGAAGTGGTACATGGTAAAAAATCATTAGTAGATAAAATGTGGGGAGATTATTGGAATAAGTTTTCTGGATTAAGATTGTTTGCATCTTATATGATGGGACATCCAGGTAAAAAATTGTTATTTATGGGTTGTGAATTTGGACAATTTGTAGAATGGAGAGAATACGAAGAATTACAATGGTTTTTAATTGATAAATATGATATGCATAGACAAACACAAGAATTTTTTAGAGATTTAAATCATTTTTATATAGATAATAAAGCACTTTGGGAATTAGATTATGATGATAAAGGATTTACTTGGATAGATGCAGATAATAATTCTCAAAGTATATTAGAGTTTATAAGAAGAAGCAGGGATGATAAAGATACATTAATTTTTATTAGCAATTTCACACCAGTAGTATATTATGACTACAAGGTTGGTGTACCATTTTTAGGTGAATATGAAGAAGTATTTAATACAGATGATAGTAAGTATGGTGGTTCAGGACAAGTTATGGGAGAAATATTAGTATCTGAGAAATCAGAATATCATAACCAACCATATTCACTTCAAGTTAAAGTACCACCTATGGCAACATTGGTATTAAAAATAAAGTCTATATATATAGATATTGAAGAAAAAACATTTATGAAAAAGGTGACTGAAATAGCTGAAATAGATAGGGAAGAGTTGTTAGATAAAATTGAAGATATAAAATGATAAAAACGTTTATTAAAAATTTGTTAGGTTATTAATGAGAAGAATGCTTAGCGTGGATTAAAAAATTAGGGGGAGAATGCATGAGAGTTTTATTTGTAGCATCAGAAGCACAACCATTTATAAAAAGTGGAGGATTAGGTGATGTAGCTGGAGCTTTACCTAAGGAATTAGCAAGAAAAGGTGTAGATGTTAGGGTAGTAATACCTAAATATAAGGAAATAAATTATGAGCTAAAAAATAGGCTTAGGTTTAATAGATGGTTTAGAGTAAATGTTGGATGGAGAAATCAATATTGTGGAATTTTAGAATATGAAGAAAATGGAGTTATTTATTATCTTATAGACAATGAATACTATTTTTATAGAGATGGAATATATGGATTTTATGATGATGCTGAAAGATTTGCATTTTTTGATAGAGCAGTTCTTGATATGATAAGACAATTAGATTGGAAGCCAAATGTAATTCACTGTAATGACTGGCAAACTGGGATGATACCTGTTTTGTTAAAATTAGAATATATGAGAAAAGATATGTTTTACTGGGACATAAAATCTGTATTTTCAATTCACAATATAGCATTTCAAGGAGTATTTGATCCAGTAATATTACCAGAATTATTTGGATATGATTATGAGCAATATACAAATACTAATTTAAGATTTGATAATGGCGTAGGATTTATGAAAGGTGCTATAAATTATTCAGATATGGTAACAACTGTTAGTTACAGTTATGCAGAAGAAATAAAGACCCCTCAATTTGGAGAAAGATTAGATTGGCTATTAAGAGAAAAATCTTACATGTTAAGAGGCATTTTAAATGGAATAGATTATGATGAATTTAATCCTAAAAATGATTATTTAATATATAAAAATTATGATTTAAATAATATAAATGACAAATATGAGAATAAGAGAAATCTGCAAGCAGAACTAGGGTTAAATGTTAATGAAAATATACCTATGATAGGAATGGTAACAAGATTAACAAGTCAAAAAGGATTAGATTTATTAATGTATATTTCAGAAAGATTGTTACAAAACAATGATGTTCAATTAGTGATTGTAGGAACTGGAGATAAAAATTATGAAGATCATTTTAAATGGTTAGATTATAAATATGGTAACAAAGTTTCAGCAAATATTAGATTTGATAATACATTGGCACATAAGGTATATGCTGCATCAGATATGTTTTTAATGCCATCATTATTTGAACCTTGTGGTTTAGGGCAATTAATAGCACTTAGATATGGAAGTGTTCCTATAGTAAGAGAAACTGGTGGTTTAAAGGATACTATTAGAGCATACAATGAGTATACAGGTGAAGGAAATGGATTTAGCTTTTACAATTATAACGCAGATGAGATGCTTTATATAATAGAATACGCTTTAAGAATTTATTATGATAAAAATAAATGGCCAAATCTTGTGAGAAACGCTATGAATTCTAATAATAGTTGGAGTAGATCAGCAGATGAATATTTAAATATGTATAAAGAATTAAGCTATAGATAATCTAATTGATTTTTCTAAAGGAGGGGCAATGATGATAGAAATGGATAAGAAAGCATTTAAAAAAGCGTATGTAAATAAATTTCTAGAAATGCACGGAATAGAATTAAAAGAAGGAACAAATCAACAAAAATACGAAGCTTTAGGAAGTTTGGTAAGAGATTATGTAACGAGAACATGGCTTAAAACAAATAAGAAATATAATAAGACAGGTGAAAAACAAGTCTATTATTTTTCAATGGAATTTTTGCTAGGAAGATTATTAGGAAACTCTTTATTAAACATTGGAATAAGAGATATATGTAAAGATGCTTTAAAAGAGCTTAATATAGATTTGAAAGATTTGGAAAATTTAGAAGAAGATCAAGGGCTTGGAAATGGTGGCTTAGGAAGACTTGCTGCATGTTTTTTAGATTCAATGGCATCATTAAATATGCCTGGTCATGGATGTGGAATTAGATATAAATATGGTTTTTTTGAACAAAAAATTATAGATGGAAAACAGGTAGAAGTATCTGATAATTGGTTAAAAGAAGGTAATGTATGGGAAAAAAGAAAAACTAATAAGTCTGAAATAGTTAAGTTTGGTGGAAAAATTGATGTTGAAGAAAAAAATGGAAGATTAAATTTTGTTCATGTAAATTATGAACCAATTTTAGCAATACCATATGATACTCCAGTTGTTGGTTATAAAAATGAGATAGTTAACACTTTAAGGCTTTGGAGTGCAGAACCATTATCTAATGAGTTTGATTTTTCTTCTTTTAATAGAGGAGACTTTTTGCAAGCTATTAAATATAAAAATTCAGTAGAAGCAATATCACAAGTTCTTTATCCAGAAGATTCTTTTTATGAAGGAAAGATGCTTAGATTAAAACAACAATATTTCTTTGTTTCTGCTGGAATACAAAGTATAATAAGGCATTTTAAAAAGCATGGTGGACAGATATCAGAATTTGCAGAAAAGATAGCTATTCATATAAATGATACTCATCCAACTCTTGCCATACCAGAACTTATGAGAATATTACTAGATGAAGAAGAACTAGATTGGGATGAAGCATGGAGAATCACTGAAAATACTATATCTTATACAAATCATACAATTATGTCTGAGGCTTTAGAGAAATGGCCTGTTGATATGTTTAAAAAATTATTACCTAGAATATTTATGATAGTTGAAGAAATAGATAGAAGGTATTGTGAAGAATTAAGAGCTAAATTTAAAGGTCAAGAAGATAAAATATCTAAAATGGGCATAATTGGAAATAATCAAATAAGAATGGCTCATCTTGCTATTGTAGGTAGCCATAGTGTTAATGGGGTTGCAAAGCTTCATACTGAAATATTAAAGAAAAAAGAAATGAAAGATTTTTATTATTTGTATCCTAATAGATTCAATAATAAAACTAATGGAATAACTCATAGAAGATGGTTATTAAAGTGCAATCCTAATTTAACTAATTTGCTTTCTGAGACAATAGGTGATGGATTTATAAAGCACCCTCTTGATTTGGAAAATTTTGAAAGATATTTAAATGATAAGAGTGTTTTAGATGAGTTAGGCAAAATAAAACTTGAGAATAAGAAAAATCTTGCTAAAAGAATATTAGATAATGAGGGGGTTGTAGTTGATCCTAATTCTATATTTGATGTTCAAGTAAAGAGGATACATGCATATAAGAGACAAACATTAAATTGTTTAAGAATAATGTATTTGTATAATAAATTAGTTGATAATCCTAATTTAGATGTTTATCCAAGGACATTTATTTTTGGTGGAAAAGCTGCACCAGGCTATTATTTAGCAAAGAATATTATAGAGCTTATAAATAATGTTGCACAGAAAGTAAATAATGATCCAAGAGTTAATAAAAAATGAAAGTAGTATTTATGGAAAACTATGATGTTTCATTAGCAGAAGAGATCATTCCAGGAGCAGATGTGAGTGAACAAATTTCAACAACAACTAAGGAAGCTTCAGGAACTTCAAATATGAAATTTATGATGAATGGAGCAATTACAGTAGCAACATTAGATGGAGCTAATATAGAAATAAAAGATGAAGTTGGAGAAGATAATATAGTTATTTTTGGATTAGAGGCAGATGAAGTATTGAATTATTATCAACATGGTGGTTATAGATCATCAGAAATATATAATAGTGATCCAAGGGTTAGAAATGTTATAGATGATTTAACTAATGGAAAATACCATAATGATAAGCAAAGATTTAAATCTTTATATCAAAATTTAATAACTTATAATGATGAATTTTTTGTATTAAAAGATTTTGATTCTTATTTAAAGGCACATGATAAAATAGATTCTCTTTATAGAGATAAGGATACTTGGAACAAGATATGTGGAATAAATATATCACATTCAGGAATATTCTCATCTGATAGAACTATTGAACAATATGCAACAGGAATTTGGGGATCTGAAGTTATTTATAAGAACTTAGGCATATGAAAATAAATAATAAATCAAAGATGCCACGGATATTTTGTGAAATACAATGATTTGGGGGTGCTAATAGTTGTGTTATTAGTATGTTTCAAGGAAGAGGTGGTTCACAAAATATGATCAGTTATTTATTTGAATGTACCTTATAGGAAGGACTAATTTATGGACAAAATAGAAGTGATATACAATTCACAAGATAAGAGTTTTAAGAAACCATTTGGAGCAGTTGAAATTGGTAAATTTATAAAGATATCAATTGTTGTTAATAAAGATATATTAGTAGCTCTTGAATTAATTAATTTTAATGATAAGAGTGATTTATTGGAAATGAAAAAAGAGTATTTAAATGACGGTAATTATAAATATTCAATAGAAGTAGATACATCAAATAAGATTGGTTTATTAAGGTATTATTTTATTTTAATAGATGGGTATAGAAGGATTTACTATGGAAATAATGATGAAAAGTTAGGTGGAGTAGGACAAGTATATAATAATGATCCAGTGCCATATGAAGTAGTGGTATATGAAAAAACTGAGACACCTAATTGGTATAAAGAAGGAATTATATATCAAATTTTTGTTGATAGATTTTGTAATGGAAATGAAGATAATAAAATAAATGCACCAAAGAAGAATTCTTTTTTATATGCTACATGGGATGATGACCCAATGTATATAAAAGATAATATGGGAAGAATTCTAAGATGGGATTTTTATGGTGGAAATCTAAAAGGAATAATAAAAAAATTGGATTATATAAAATCTTTAGGTGCAAACATTATATATTTAACTCCAATATTTAAGTCATCTAGCTGTCATAAATATGATGTTGGTGATTATGAAATTATCGATGAAATGTTTGGAACTAATGAAGAATTTTCAAAATTATGTAATATAGCACGAAGTAAGGGAATAAGAATTATATTAGATGGAGTATTTAGTAATACAGGATCTGATAGTAAATATTTTAATAAATATGGAAATTATGATGAAGTAGGTGCATATCAATCACCTAATTCTGAATTTTATAAATGGTATAGATTTATAAATTATCCTTATCAATATGAATCTTGGTGGGGTATAGATAATAGACCAAATGTAAATGAACTTGAAGATAGTTACTTAGATTATATGGTAAATAAAAAGGGTTCAATAATTGAGAAATGGATGAAACTTGGAGCTAGTGGGTGGAGATTAAATGTGGCTGATGAATTACCAGATAAATTTATAGAAATTTTCAAAAAAAGAATGAAAGAAATTGATAGTGATAGCGTACTTATAGGAGAAGTTTGGGATGATGCTTCCAATAAGATAAGCTATTCAAAGAGAAGAAAATATTTATTTGGAAAGGAATTAGATTCAGTTACTAATTATCCATTAAGAGAATATTTGATAAATTTTGTAAAAGGATATATAGATTCAGAAAAATTTAAAAAGAGAGTAATGTCTTTGTATGAAAATTACCCAAGAGAGATTTTTAATTCTAATATGAATATTATAGGTACACATGATACAGAGAGAATTTTAACAGTATTAGATGGAAAATTTCATTTGCTTAAATTAATACTAGTTCTTCAAATGACATTACCAGGAGTTCCAACAATTTATTATGGTGATGAAGCTGGCTTAAAAGGAGGAAAAGACCCTGAAAATAGAAAATCATATCCATGGAATAATGAAAATAAAGAAATAATGAGATTCTATTTAAAAATAATAAATTTAAGGAATAATGAAGAAGTTTTAAAAAAAGGTAATCTAAAAATGTTTCATATGGATCAGAACATATGTATATTAAAAAGAACATATGAGGGTAAAAATATAATAATAATTATAAATAATTCACCATTGCATAAAAACTTAAATAAATTGGAATTTGAAGGTGTATATAAAGATTTATTTAGTAATAAAATTATAGATTTTGATAAGAATGATATTAATTTATTACCATATGACTTTTTTATATTATCTAAATTAAGATAATTATGTATTTTACTGAAAATAGAAAAAAGATGTTATAAATAGATGATAATTTGAGGAAAAAAAGAGAGGGGATATTTATGGGAAATACTGAAATTGTAGCTATGATATTGGCAGGGGGACAAGGGTCTAGATTAGGAGTATTGACCAAGAAGTTAGCTAAGCCAGCAGTGCCGTTTGGAGGAAAATACAGAATAATTGATTTTCCGTTAAGCAATTGTGCCAATTCAGGAATTTACACAGTAGGAGTTTTAACACAATATAAACCATTAGAATTAAATACACATATAGGAATAGGACAACCTTGGGATTTAGATAGAAAAGATGGAGGAGTAAGTATATTACCACCGTATCAAGAAGAAAAAGGTGGTAATTGGTATAAAGGAACAGCAAACGCAATATATCAAAATATAGAATTTGTAGATAGATATGATCCAGAATATGTACTTATATTATCTGGTGATCATATATATAAAATGAATTATACAAAAATGTTAGAATTTCATAAAGAAAAAAATGCTGATGCTACAATTGGAGTAATTGAAGTTCCAATAAATGAGGCTAGTCGTTTTGGAATAATGAATACTAGAGATGATATGTCTATATATGAATTTGAAGAAAAGCCTAAAATACCAAAGAGTAATTTAGCTTCAATGGGTATATATATATTTAATTGGAAAACATTAAAAAAATATTTAAGGTCAGATGAAGCAAATAAAAATTCAAGCAATGATTTTGGAAAAGACATAATACCAGCAATGCTAAATAATGGTAGCAATATGATAGCTTATCCATTTGAAGGATATTGGAAAGATGTTGGAACAATTCAAAGTCTTTGGCAAGCAAATATGGATTTATTAAAACCGGACAATCAGCTTAATTTACATGATCAAGATTGGAGAATATATTCAACAAATCCAGTAAGACCAGCTCAATATATAGGTGAAAATGCTAAAATTACTAATTCACTTATTGTTGAAGGTTGTACTGTTAATGGTGAAGTTAAAAATTCAGTTCTATTCCAAGGTGTACAAGTTGGTAAAAACACTATAATAAAAGATTCTGTTATTATGACAAATGCTAAGATTGGAGATAATGTAGTTATTGAAAAAGCTATAATTGGAAGTGATGCTGTAATAAGAAAGGATTGTGTAATAGGCACAGGAGATGAAATTGAAATTGTTGCTGCAAAAGAAGAAGTAAAAATGGGTAGCATAATGAAAAATAGCAAAGCGGTATAGCGGTATAAAGGAAGTTTGGGGGAAAAAGAGATGAATGATTGTGTAGGAATAATAAACTTAGATGAAAATGAGACAAAAATGGGTGAATTAGTGAATAACAGACCACTTGCATCAGTGCCTATAGCAGGAAGATATAGAATTATAGATTTTGTATTATCAAATATGACAAATTCAGGAATAGAGAGTATTGGAATTTTTACAAAAAATAAATCTAGGTCATTAATTGATCATTTAACTAACGGTAGACCATGGGATTTGCATAGAAACCAAAATGGTTTAAGAGTGTTTAATTTTTGCGAAGTAGATCCAGTATATGAAGATGTTCATAGTTTTTCAGAAAATATGGAGTTTTTTAAGCGTAGTCATAAAGAATATGTACTATTAACACCATCTTATATGATTTGTAATATAGATTATCAAAAAGCTATTGACTATCACAAAAAAAGTGGTAAAGATATAACAATGGTTTATAAAAAAATAAATAGTGGAAAAAATTCATTTATGGGATGTGACGTTTTAAATTTTGATGATTTACATGATGTTATAAGTATAGGCGAAAATGTAGGTAGAGATGATGATGTTAATATAAGTATGGAAATGTATATATTAAAAACTAGTTTATTTATTGATATAGTCCAAGATTGTTTAATTAGCGGCATGTATAAAAAAGTTAAGAGTTTCATACATGATAATTTAGAAAGTTTAAGAGTTGGAGCATACAAATTTGATGGACAATTAAATTGTATAAATTCTATAAAAACGTTATATGATAGCAATATGAAATTATTAAATAGAAGAATAAGCAAAGAAATATTTAGAGAAGATAGAGGAATATATACAAAAGCAAAAGATGAAGCACCAACACATTATACTTCAACTAGTGATGTTAGAAATTCTATAATAGCGAATGGATGTTATATAGAAGGTGAAGTTGAAAATTGTGTTATAGGAAGAAGAGTTTTTGTTGGAAAAAATGCAAAATTAAAAAATTGTGTAGTAATGCAAGATAGTATTATTGAAGATGAGACTATGTTAGATAGTGTTATTACTGATAAAGGTATAAAAGTTAAAGAAGGAGAAAGATTAATAGGGTCTAGCTTATATCCTTTAGTAGTTATGAAAAAAGAATATCTTTAAAAATGTTTTTTGAAATAATATTTATAGTTTTTATTGAGATATTTTTATATAATATATAAAATAATTTATATTAAGACATTAAAGTAAAGATAATAATATATAATAAGTACCTATATTGTAAGCAGTTTTAGTAATTGTTTAAGAATATAGGTACTTTTTAATAGGAGGAAAGTATAGAATTTTTGAAATTTGAAAGGCTGACACAATATAAACATTTATAATTTTTTCATTTAATCTTTGAAAAAATGACTATCTGTATTAATACTATTATTCTAGAACTATATATAGTTTTAGTTGAAAGTCTTAAGATTCTCAACTAAAACTCTCAACTATTAATTATCAACTCTCAACTAAAAACAGTAGTATAGCTATTTTATTTTAGAATAATAAAAAAAATTAAAAATAATGTTGACAATTATTTTTTTAGATGATATCATATAATTCGTCGCTAAGAGATGTGGCAAACAAGTTTAAGAATTAAGTTTTAGAAATTAAATTTCAACTTTAAAAAACTTGTTGACATAAAAAAACTTAGGTGATATACTTAGGAAGTCGCTTAAGGGTGACAAGATAAAAGAAAAGTTGACAAGAAAGTCAGCTATGAAAATTTGGTCTTTGAAAATTGAACAGAAGAAACATTAAAATAAACCAGCAATTCTTTATTAAAGTAAGTCAAGATTAAACTTTTTATTGAGAGTTTGATCCTGGCTCAGGACGAACGCTGGCGGCGTGCCTAACACATGCAAGTCGAGCGATGAAGCTCCTTCGGGAGTGGATTAGCGGCGGACGGGTGAGTAACACGTGGGCAACCTGCCTCATAGAGAGGGATAGCCTTCCGAAAGGAAGATTAATACCTCATAAGATTGTAGTTTCGCATGAAACAGCAATAAAAGGAGTAATCCGCTATGAGATGGGCCCGCGTCGCATTAGCTAGTTGGTAAGGTAATGGCTTACCAAGGCGACGATGCGTAGCCGACCTGAGAGGGTGATCGGCCACATTGGGACTGAGACACGGCCCAGACTCCTACGGGAGGCAGCAGTGGGGAATATTGCACAATGGGGGAAACCCTGATGCAGCAACGCCGCGTGAGTGATGACAGTCTTCGGATTGTAAAACTCTGTCTTTGGGGACGATAATGACGGTACCCAAGGAGGAAGCCACGGCTAACTACGTGCCAGCAGCCGCGGTAATACGTAGGTGGCAAGCGTTGTCCGGATTTACTGGGCGTAAAGGGAGCGTAGGTGGATATTTAAGTGGGATGTGAAATACTCGGGCTTAACCTGAGTGCTGCATTCCAAACTGGATATCTAGAGTGCAGGAGAGGAAAGTGGAATTCCTAGTGTAGCGGTGAAATGCGTAGATATTAGGAAGAACACCAGTGGCGAAGGCGACTTTCTGGACTGTAACTGACACTGAGGCTCGAAAGCGTGGGGAGCGAACAGGATTAGATACCCTGGTAGTCCACGCCGTAAACGATGAATACTAGGTGTAGGAGCTGTCATGGCTTCTGTGCCGCCGCTAACGCATTAAGTATTCCGCCTGGGGAGTACGGTCGCAAGATTAAAACTCAAAGGAATTGACGGGGGCCCGCACAAGCAGCGGAGCATGTGGTTTAATTCGAAGCAACGCGAAGAACCTTACCTAGACTTGACATCTCCTGAATTACTCTTAATCGAGGAAGTCGCTTCGGCGACAGGAAGACAGGTGGTGCATGGTTGTCGTCAGCTCGTGTCGTGAGATGTTGGGTTAAGTCCCGCAACGAGCGCAACCCTTATTGTTAGTTGCTACCATTTAGTTGAGCACTCTAGCGAGACTGCCGTGGTTAACGCGGAGGAAGGTGGGGATGACGTCAAATCATCATGCCCCTTATGTCTAGGGCTACACACGTGCTACAATGGCTGGTACAGAGAGACGCAATACCGTGAGGTGGAGCTAAACTTTAAAACCAGTCTCAGTTCGGATTGTAGGCTGAAACTCGCCTACATGAAGCTGGAGTTGCTAGTAATCGCGAATCAGAATGTCGCGGTGAATACGTTCCCGGGCCTTGTACACACCGCCCGTCACACCATGAGAGTTGGCAATACCCAAAGTTCGTGAGCTAACCCGTAAGGGAGGCAGCGACCTAAGGTAGGGTCAGCGATTGGGGTGAAGTCGTAACAAGGTAGCCGTAGGAGAACCTGCGGCTGGATCACCTCCTTTCTATGGAGAAATCTAGTTAACAAGGCGTTTAACTAGTAATTAAAATGAATGCTTACTTAATATAAGAAGGTTTATTTAATGATTTCTGTTCAATTTTGAAAGACTAAGTCTTTCAAAATGTTCTTTGAAAATTGCACATAATAATACGAAGTTTAGTGAAGTTTAGTACAAGAAATCAAATGATTTTTGTAATGAGCGTATTTTATACGTGAATGAAAAAATTATGCAGATGACGAAGTAATAAGATTCAATAAACGAGTATATTGTATATAATACAACAAGCCAAGAATATATTCTTTGTAATAATTGAAATAATTACCTAGATAATTACTCAAATTAATATTGGCAAATTGTTTATTTGTTTGTAAACAAATAAAACAATGTTACGAAGTTTAGTGGAGATAAATACGAGGAAACGAATATTTTATGCTCGGAGCGTATCGTGATACGTGAGTACATAAAATATGAAGTTGACGAAGTAGTTAGCGACAATAAACGAGTAAAAGGTCAAGCTACAAAGGGCGCATGGTGAATGCCTTGGCATCAGGAGCCGATGAAGGACGTGATAAGCTGCGATAAGCTTCGGGTAGGCGCACATAGCCAGAGATCCGGAGATGTCCGAATGAGGAAACTCACATGGGAAACCCCATGTATCGTAAAGTGAATACATAGCTTTATGAAGGTAAACCCAGGGAACTGAAACATCTAAGTACCTGGAGGAAGAGAAAGAAAAATCGATTTTCTTAGTAGCGGCGAGCGAAAGGGAAAGAGCCCAAACCAAAGATTTATCTTTGGGGTTGCGGACAGAACATTAACGAGAAGTTATAATTAACCGAACACAACTGGAAAGTTGGACCGTAGGAGGTAATAGTCCTGTAAGTAAAAGTTATAACAATCAAGTTCTGATCCAGAGTACCACGAGACACGTGAAACCTTGTGGGAAGCAGGGAGGACCACCTCCCAAGGCTAAATACTACCTGATGACCGATAGTGAAGCAGTACCGTGAGGGAAAGGTGAAAAGAACCCCGGGAGGGGAGTGAAATAGAACCTGAAACCATGTGCCTACAACCGATCAAAGCACCTTATGTGTGTGATGATGTGCTTTTTGTAGAACGAGCCAACGAGTTACGGTATGTAGCAAGGTTAAGTACTTAAGGTACGGAGCCGAAGGGAAACCGAGTCTTAATAGGGCGACTAGTTGCATGCTGTAGACCCGAAACCGGGTGACCTATCCATGGCCAGGTTGAAGCGAGGGTAAAACCTCGTGGAGGACCGAACCACGTTGCTGTTGAAAAAGCATGGGATGAGCTGTGGATAGCGGAGAAATTCCAATCGAACTCGGATATAGCTGGTTCTCCTCGAAATAGCTTTAGGGCTAGCGTCGGAAAATGTGAGTACTGGGGGTAGAGCACTGAATGGGCTAGGGGGCATAGCGCTTACCGAACCTTATCAAACTCCGAATACCAGATACTATCAGTCCGGCAGTCAGACTGCGAAAGATAAGTTCCGTAGTCAAAAGGGAAACAGCCCAGATCGTCAGCTAAGGTCCCAAAGTGTAAGTTAAGTGGAAAAGGATGTGGGATTTCTAAGACAACTAGGATGTTGGCTTAGAAGCAGCCACTCATTAAAAGAGTGCGTAATAGCTCACTAGTCAAGAGATCCTGCGCCGAAAATGTCCGGGGCTCAAACTTACCACCGAAGCTACGGGTTCACACTTTGTGTGAGTGGTAGAGGAGCGTCGTAATCGGGCTGAAGTCGTACCGTAAGGAGCGGTGGACTGATTACGAGTGAGAATGTTGGCATTAGTAGCGAGATGTAGGTGAGAATCCTACAGGCCGAATACCTAAGGTTTCCTCAGGAAGGTTCGTCCGCTGAGGGTTAGTCGGGACCTAAGCTGAGGCCGAAAGGCGTAGGCGATGGACAATCGGTTGATATTCCGATACCACTATTATCGTTATTATCGATGGTGTGACGGAGAAGGATAGGATGTGCTAGCTATTGGATGCTAGTCTAAGCATTTAGGGAGTTAGAATAGGCAAATCCGTTCTAACAATCCTGAGGCGTGATGGGGAAGGTTCTACGGAACCGAAGTATCTGATTCCATGCTTCCAAGAAAAGCATCTAGAAAGAGAAGTAGTGCCCGTACCGCAAACCGACACAGGTAGGTGAGGAGAGAATCCTAAGGCCGGCGGAAGAATTGCAGTTAAGGAACTAGGCAAATTGACCCCGTAACTTCGGGAGAAGGGGTGCCTGCGAGAGCAGGCCGCAGAGAATAGGCACAAGCAACTGTTTAACAAAAACACAGGTCTCTGCTAAAGCGAAAGCTGATGTATAGGGGCTGACGCCTGCCCGGTGCTGGAAGGTTAAGGGGAACACTTAGCGTAAGCGAAGGTGTGAACTTAAGCCCCAGTAAACGGCGGCCGTAACTATAACGGTCCTAAGGTAGCGAAATTCCTTGTCAGGTAAGTTCTGACCCGCACGAATGGCGTAATGACTTGTGCACTGTCTCAACTGCAAATCCGGCGAAGTTGTAGTGCGAGTGAAGATGCTCGCTACCCGCGATTGGACGGAAAGACCCCGTAGAGCTTTACTGTAGCTTAGCATTGAATTTCGGTATTGTCTGTACAGGATAGGTGGGAGACTGGGAAATCAGAGCGTCAGCTTTGATGGAGTCATCCTTGGGATACCACCCTGATAGTACTGGAATTCTAACTGGATGCCATGAATCTGGTGACAGGACATTGTTAGGTGGGCAGTTTGACTGGGGCGGTCGCCTCCTAAAAAGTAACGGAGGCGCCCAAAGGTTCCCTCAGAACGGTCGGAAATCGTTCGTAGAGTGCAAAGGCAGAAGGGAGCCTGACTGCGAGACCTACAAGTCGAGCAGGGACGAAAGTCGGGCTTAGTGATCCGGTGGTACCTCGTGGGAGGGCCATCGCTCAACGGATAAAAGCTACCTCGGGGATAACAGGCTGATCTCCCCCAAGAGTTCACATCGACGGGGAGGTTTGGCACCTCGATGTCGGCTCGTCGCATCCTGGGGCTGAAGTAGGTCCCAAGGGTTGGGCTGTTCGCCCATTAAAGCGGCACGCGAGCTGGGTTCAGAACGTCGTGAGACAGTTCGGTCCCTATCCGTCGCGGGCGCAGGAAATTTGAGAAGAGCTGTCCTTAGTACGAGAGGACCGGGATGGACCGACCTATGGTGTACCAGTTGTTTCGCCAGAAGCATAGCTGGGTAGCTAAGTCGGGACGGGATAAACGCTGAAAGCATCTAAGCGTGAAGCCTCCTTCAAGATGAGATTTCCCATAGCGTAAGCTAGTAAGACCCCTTGAAGACTACAAGGTTGATAGGTCAGAGGTGTAAGTATGGTAACATATTTAGCTGACTGATACTAATAGGTCGAGGGCTTGACCAATAAATATTGTATACAAATTATGTGCAATTTTGAAAGAACATTCTTTCAAAAAGATAATTATTGACAAAAAAATAATTATGTATTAAAATAATAAAAGTATTAGATCTGGTGATGATGGCATGGAAGTAACACTCCTATCCATTCCGAACAGGAAAGTTAAGATCCATAGCGCCGAAGGTACTGCATGGGAGACTGTGTGGGAGATTAGGACGTTGCCAGGTGAAAAAGAGGATCTTTAGCTCAGTTGGTTAGAGCAACCGGCTCATAACCGGTAGGTCCGGGGTTCGAGTCCCTGAAGGTCCACCATATGGGGGTATAGCTCAGTTGGGAGAGCACCTGCCTTGCACGCAGGGGGTCAAGAGTTCGAATCTCTTTATCTCCACCATTTATAAATAAGCTATGAGTATTCATAGCTTATTTTTTTGCTTTTTGTAAAGCATCATTTATAGCAATTTTCCAATTTGAAGACATATCATTAATTTCATCAATAATAGTTATATCTGCTGACTGTTTACTTAATACATTTCTAATTGTATCAGCTCTATATTTTTGTACATTTGGATTAGTATTTCCGTCTAAATTTTCTCCGGTCCATTTTGTATAATCAATTTCTTTTCCATTAGTATCTAAATGCCTAATTACAACATCAACAATTTTACCACCTTCTATATTTACAGTTACATCGTCAGAACCTTTTGAATAGTTTTCTCCTTGTCCAATATATATTCCATCTCTATATACACTTTTATTATTACAACCATTTAAAGATAAAATCAATAATAAACTTAAAGATATTAATAATATTTTTTTCATTCAATCAACTCCTTAAATAAAATACTTAATGTTAATGTTTAACTATATAAATTAATAATAAATATTTAATCTATAGTATTTTAAATTTACACAAGTATGACAATATTAGTTTGTTCATATATAGTAATTTTATTAATATTTTAATGTGATTAGTTTTTAGTAATATTTTATTGAAAAATAACATATTAAATTTATAAGAAAGTTATTTATTAAAAATAGGGAGTGAAGTTATATGGTTAGAACTATTGTTTGTGAAAAAGATGGATGTAGTGGAAATGAGTTTTATATAAATAGCAAAGATAATAAAATAAAATTAGTATGTAGTGAGTGTAAAAAAGAATATTATTATGATAATAATAGCTATGATTTTAAGATTTTATCAAGTTGCTCATCATGCAATAATAGTAAGTTTAAAGTATTTAAAGACTTAGATAGTGATGCTATATATGCTAAATGTACTAAATGTGGTGCACCACCAGAAAAAGTATTTATAGATAGTGATGGGGTTCAAGTAACTTATGAAGCAAAACTATTACATGATATAAAGGATTTAATGCATCAAGTAGATCAAAGGGTTTGTAATTTAGAGTTAAAAGTTGAAGGATTAGAAAAAGGGCATGAATTATTAGAGGAATCATTAGCTTACATAAATAAATATATGTGTAAATAAGCTAATTCAGTAAGATAGGGAAGGGATTTTAATATAATCAAACTTGATGTATAATAATAGAAAGCAATATTTTAAATATCAGTTGAGAGTTAAGGAGAGATATATATTTTTAGAAAGTCTTAAGACTTTCAACCAGAAACTCTCAACTATACACTCTCAATTAAAAAGTGTGGTATAGCCACTTTTTTAATAAAGATTAATAAAGAAATTATAAATACATTAACTTAATAGAATATATATAAACATAAGTTAAAAAATATAATATAATGGAGTGACTAATGAAAGAAAATAAAAATACTTGTAATAAGAGAAAAATAATTAACTGGATTTTATTAATAATTTGGATGAGCATTATATTTTTTATGTCTAATCAACCAGCAGTTGTATCTGATAAACAAAGTGGATTAGTTATAACAATATTAACTAAACTAGGGGTTAATATAAATAGTATATTTGGTGAATTGACAAATTTTATTGTTAGAAAGTCTGCACATTTTTTAGAGTATATGATATTAGGCATATTAATATTAAATGTATTAGAATTTCAATATAAAATAAAAAAATTAAAATGTTGGCAATTGTATTAGTATTTCTATATGCTTGTTCAGATGAAATACATCAAGTATTTGTGCCTGGAAGAGAAGGTGCAATAAGAGATGTTCTTATTGATACTTTTGGTGGGACATTTGGAATTTTTATCATATCTAAAATAAAAACTTTAAGATATAAAGTATAAAAACTTTAATCTTAAAGTTTTTATTTTTGGTGAAAAATCGTAAAAATGAATTTTAAAAAAATAAAAAAATTAATATTTATTATTATAATGTTAAAAATTCATACTTTTTTTTATCATATTTTATTAAACCATTGGGTACTTTTTTTGATAAAAATCAAATTTAATAATATAATGAATATGTATATATAATAGTAAAATTTTCTTATTTTTTAAAATCACACTAGAATTTTACCAAGGAGGAACTTATGGAAAATAAAAAAGGTAAGTTTGGGATACTTACATGGATAGAGAAAATAGGTAATGCACTTCCACACCCTACTACACTATTTATAATATTTTGTGCAGCCTTAATGATAATATCTCATATTGCTTATTTAGCAGGTGTTAATGTAAGTTATGAAGGAATTGATAGAAAAACTATGGAATTAAAGGAATTTACTGTTGGAGTAGTAAGTCTTTTAACACCAGAAGGTATTAGATATATGTTCACAAGTGCAATTAATAATTTTACAAGTTTTGCACCATTAGGAACTGTATTAATTGCATTATTAGGAGTTGGAGTTGCTGAAGGTAGTGGATTAATTTCAACATTATTAAGAAAATTAGTAACAAGTACACCAAAAAGATTTATAACTATGGTGGTTGTATTTGCTGGAGTAGTTTCTAGTATAGCTTCTGATGCAGGGTATGTTGTGTTAATACCATTAGGAGCAGTTATATTTAGAAGCTTTGGTAGACATCCCTTAGCTGGTATTGCAGCTGCATTTGCAGGGGTATCAGGTGGATTTAGTGCTAATTTATTACCAGGTCCAACGGATGCTTTATTGGGAGGTATTACAACTGAAGCAGCTAAAATATCTCAAGCAGGATATGATGTTCAAATTACATCAAATTGGTATTTCTTGATAGCATCAACATTCCTTATAACAATTATAGGTACTATAGTAACTGAAAAAATAGTTGAACCTAGACTTGGTAAATATAAAGGAAATAAAGAAAAAGAACAAGTTATAAAGATTAGTAAAGAAGAAAAAAGAGGACTATTATTTGCAGGTATTGCATTTTTATTAACATTAATTTTCTTAGCAATTTTAATAGTACCATCTAATGGAATATTAAGAAATCCAGAAACAGCAGAAGTTTTAAAATCTCCATTTATGGATTCTATAGTTGTTATAATTGCAATAGTATTTTTAATACCAGGTGTTGCATATGGTATTGGCGCTAGAACAATTAAGAATGATAAACAAGTTATTGATTTAATGGGAAAGAGTATGTCTACAATGGGTGGATACATAGTATTAGTATTTTTTGCAGCTCAATTTGTTGCTTACTTTGCTTATTCTAATTTAGGAACAATAATAGCAGTAAAAGGAGCAAATTTTTTACAAGCTACAGGAATACAAGGTATACCATTATTAATTGGATTTATAGTAGTTGCTTCATTCATAAATTTATTTATGGGATCAGCATCAGCTAAATGGGCTATTATGGCGCCTATATTTGTCCCTATGTTAATGGGATTACATTATTCCCCTGAATTAACTCAAATGGCATATAGAATAGGAGATTCTACAACTAATATAATTTCTCCACTTATGAATTATTTTGCTTTAATAGTAGCTTTCGCAGAAAAATATGACAAAGAAAGTGGAGTAGGAACACTTATATCGACAATGGTACCATATTCAATAGCATTCTTAATAGGTTGGAGTATGTTATTAATATTTTGGTTTGTATTTAAATTACCATTAGGACCTGGAGTAAGTATGATGATGTAATATTGTTAATATAAAAAGGATGTTGAAATTTCAACATCCTTTTATTTATATCTAGGAAAATATAGAAATCTTAAAGCTTAAAAATTTTATAAAATCTTTAGGATTTTCAACTAAAATTCTAAGCTTTAAGATTATACAATCTCAACTACAAAAAGTCCCGTAGCCACTTTTGTTCTTTATATTTTCAACCTTTAGTTATAATTATAGTTAATTATAATTTTTAAAATAATTTTTTTCAATTATAGTATCAGCTATTTTAAATGAATTTTTTAAATGATTAAGTTCACTTTCATCTTTTGGAGTACCTATAATATTACCAGAATTTAAAATTGTAGTATTTCTTTCTGTATTTACTAATACTCTTCCCATAGAACTATTTTCAAATTCATTTCTGTTTATTCCAAGTAAATAAGATATTGTTGGTAGAAAGTCGGATTGCCCACCTGCTTTAGATATTACTTCTGGTTTTAAATCTTTAGAGTATATTATATATGGTATGTTTTTATGATTATCTTTCCACCAATTACCCTCTAAAGGAGAATTTTTTATATCTTCTTCATAAAATTTATGAACTCCGCAGTGATCTCCATAAATCATAACAACAGTATTATCTAATTGATTATTTTTTTCTAATGCATCTAAGAATTTTCCTATAGCTTCATCGGTATATCTTACGCTTTGAAAATATGCACCTAACATATCTTCATCTAGTTCTTTTGGTAAATCTAAATATTTTTTATTATCGGGCATTTCAAATGGTCCATGACTAGTTAATGTAGTCATAAATGCATAAAAAGGTTGACTTTCATTTTTTAACTTTTCTGATATTTGTTTTAAATAAGATTCATCAGATAGTCCTAAGCCTATTATCTCATCTTGAGTGTACATTCCTATATCCAATATTTTATCTGCTCCAAAAGATTTATGCATCTCTGCCCAATTCCAACTACCTGGTAATTCAGCATGTGTAGAAATAGTAGTATATCCTTTAGTACTTAATAAATGCTGTAATGAGTTATATTTATCCCAAGGATAGGAAAATACAGTTGTATTTTGTCTTATTGGTAATATGGATGTATTAACTAATAAATCTGCATCTGAGCTTGTACCAGAATTGTTTTGTTCATATATATTATCAAAGTATAAACTATTTGATATTAATTTATTTAAATTAGGTGTTATTTCTTGTCCATATACTTTTTGGTTTATAACAAAATTTTCTAAGGATTCTACCTGCAAAGCAATTAAATTTTTACCTTCAAGTAGACCTTTATATTTATTATCTGGAAGATTCTCTTTATTATCATTAAACCAATTTTTTATAGTAGCTATGTCATTAGAAGTTAAAGATTTATTTTTATCTTTATAAAAATTAATATCAAATCCATGATATCCTAAGGGACTCATGTCACTAAATGTTTGAAATGGTGCCCAAGATAAGCTGAATAATCTTTTTCCTGGTATCATGTGTTTAATATCTACATAATAATGTCCTAAACCTATAGTAAATGTGCTTAATAAGAAAATTGATATAGATTTTGCTATTCTAAAAGATAACTTTCTTTCATTTTCTTCTTTTTTTATTTTAATTAATTTATTTGCAATAAGTAATATAATAAAATCAATAAAAAATGCTAAATCTACCAATCTAAAATTAAATAAATTCTTTTTAATTGGATTAAATATTTCGGTATGCATTAAATGTCTAATAGATAAAAAGGTTCCATTAGCTCGGTAGTACCATATATCTGCTACAAATATAATTGTAATCAAAATATCTATTACTAAAGTAGCTTTTAATTGATCTTTATTTTTAAAAAGAAATATGGGACTACATATTAATACTATTATGGCTAAATGTGCCCATATTACAGGTGGTGTAAAATAAGTATTACTTAAACTTATACTTGATGAATTTGGTGTTCTTAGCATAGATAGTAATATCATGGATTTTAGTTGAAGGATAATTACCATAAATACAAATAACCAATTACTTTTAATAATGCTTTTTAATTTTTTCTTCATATGTTTTCTCCATTAAGTTTTATTTTATTTTGTATATATTATAACTTAAATAAAAACTTCAACCAATATGTACTTATTGAATTGAAGTTTTTATTTATAATTTATTTACTTAGTTATTATTGAAGTAATTAGTTTTTATTATTTTTTCTCCTATTTCATAAGCTTTTGAAACATGTTCTTCATCTAAAGGTCTAACATTTCCAACCATATTATTTCCTTTTATAGTTATGGCATTTCTATTAGTATTAACTAGGATCCTTCCCATACTTGAATTTCTGTATAAATCATCATTAACACCTAATAAATAACATATAGTTGGCATAAGATCTGTTTGACCACCTGCTTTATTTATAATTTTATGTTTTAAATCTTTAGAATATATTATTAATGGAATTTTATGATCTACTTTATCCCACCAATTATTTTCGTAATCAATATCTTTAATGTCTTCATTATAGTATTTATGGACTCCAGTATGATCACCATATATAACTAAAACAGTATTATCAAGTAATCCAGCTTTATCTAGTTTATTGCAAAACATTTCTAATTGGTTATCAGTATATAATACACTTTCAAAATATCCCCCTAGATAACTATTATTAACTTCATCAGGTAAATCTAATTGTCTATATTTTTCTGGTAAATCAAAAGGACCATGATTAGATAATGTAGGTAATTGAATAAAAAATGGTTGTTTAACTTTTTTAAGTTTTTCAGCAGTTTGTCTTAGAAAACTTTTATCCGCTAATCCATATCCAACGCTTTCTTCATACACATAATCATTTACAGTCCAAAGTTCATTGACTCCAAAACTATTTCTATGAAGTTCAGTCCAATTAAATGAATTAGGTAATTCAGCATGAGATGATATTGTGTGATAACCTTCTTTTTCTAGAATTCTTGGTAATGAATTAGGATAAACATTTTCTCCATAATTCAAAGCTGTTATCTTATCACCTAAAGGATATATAGAAGTATTAACCATAAAATCACAATCAATACTATTACCAGCATTATTTTGTTCATAGAAATTATTGAAATATAGCCCTTCACTAGCTAGTTTATTTAAAAATGGTGTTATTTCTTTTCCATTTGTTTTTTTATTTATAACGAAATTCTCTAAAGACTCTATTTGAAGAAATATTACATTTTTACCTTTAAACAATCCTTTATATTCATTATCTTGAATTTTTTCTTTATTAAATTTTAACCAATTTTCAATTTCATTTTTATCATTATTAGAAGGTTTTTCGTTAAAGTATTTGTCAGTTGCTCTAATACCTTCTACTATATGGTATCCAATAGGACCGGGAACTTTAACTTCTGCTAAGGTTGTCCATTGATTAAAAATTATACTATCTCCAAAGTCACCTAATTTATAGACATCAATACATATGTAAGAACTTATAATTATAAATATTGAAATTATAATTGTAATAAAGAAATTTTTAAAACTTATTTTATTATTATTTTTAATTTTATTTTTAATAAACCAAAGTAATATTATATCTATAACAAATATAATATCGATTAACTTAAGATTTATAAATGAGTGGTATAAAGGATTAAAAGTACCTTGGAAAAAAATATTTTTTAATCCTAATAAATCTCTATTAGGTCTAAAATAGGATAGATCTGCAATCAATAATAATGAATATAGTGAATTTATAATTATATAAAAAATAGTTTGTTTATTTTTTGAAAATAAATAACCAAATGAATAAATAAAAAGAATAAAAGCTAAATAAACAATAGAAAACTTAAAGCTTAAAGTATTCATTAATATTTTATCAGCAGTATCTGTATTGAGAATAGATATAAAAAGAATAGTTTTTATTAACATAGTAACAATGGTGAAAATTTTTAACATCGTTACTTTATCAGAAAATAATTTTTTGGAATTTAATTTTTTCATAAATAGTAATCTCCTATGTAATAAGTATTTCTATTTATATTATAAGAACTTAAAGATATTAAATTTTTATAATATAGATAGATTTTTAATAAATAATATGTTTATTTATTTTTTAATTCTTTATTATACTTGTTTTTTTAAATAAAGAACTTGTTTTTTAAATAAGGATATATTGTATATATAAATATTACCTCAAATATTGAGATTATAAATAGCAAATTTTCAGGTAAACAATTTTAGTATAATTATTTTTATGATTAAATGTACTATGATTTTCAAAATTACCTTATATGTTTAATTTTTCAAATTTATAAGATTTATTATAGCATTATCTAAAGATAAATTTAATATTTATAATATATACAGTTTTATTTGTAGTAAATATATTTAAATAAATTGATATATATTAAGTATCAATTTAAAAAGATAAAATATTCTGAATATTTTAAAAATAGAAAAGGAGTTTTTAAATATATTATTGAATAATATATTTAAATAATAAGTATTTAAAGGAAAGGCAGGTGAAAGCCAACTCCTAAGGAAACTTATAGGTTTGGCTATGAATTTATGAGAGGTTATAATATTAAAAACTTAAGAAATATAGGATTAATGGGTCATAGCGGTACAGGAAAGACTTCTTTGGTTGAAGCCATTTTATACAATTCTAATATAATTGATAGATTAGGAAATATAGAAGATGGAACAACTACTTTAGATTACGATGATGAGGAGAAAAAAAGAAAATTAACAATTTCACTTTCTATAGCACCAATTGAAGTAAATGATGTGAAAATAAATTTTGTAGATACTCCTGGATATTACGACTTTGAAGGTGAATGCATAGAAGGTATGAGAGCTGTAGATGTTGGAATGATAGTTGTTAGTGGAGTATCTGGAATAAAAGTAGGAACAGAAAAGGCTTGGAAATATTGTAACAAGATAAAATTACCAAGGACATTTTTTATAAATAAGTTAGATAGAGAAAATTCTAATTTTGATAAGGTATTACAATCACTTAAAGATAAGTTTGGTATAAGTGTAGTTCCAATTCAATATCCAATTGGTTCTGAAGAAGATTTTGAAGGTGTAGTTAATATTATTACAAATGAGGCTAAGGTATACAATCCTAAAACTAAGAAAACTGAAATAGTAGATATACCAGAAAATTTAAAAGAAAAAGTACAACAATGTAAAGAAATGCTTATAGAATCAATTGCTGAAACTGATGAAGAATTACTTGAGAAGTATTTTAGTGAAGGTACATTAAGTGGTGAAGATTTATATAAAGGATTAATAAATGGATGTGCAAATGGTGAGATTGCTCCAGTAATGTGTGGTAGTTCATTAAAAGTAATAGGTATTGATACTTTGCTTGAGAACATAATACAATGTTTTCCATCACCAGAATATGCAATTTCACAAAAGGCTTTAAATATTGAAACTAATGAAGAAGAATTTATAACTATTGATGAGAATAAACCGTTTTCTGCTTTGGTGTTTAAAACAATTTCTGATCCTTTTGTTGGTAAGATATCATTCTTTAGAGTTATGACTGGAGCAGCAACGGAAGATATTAATGTATTGAATAGCAATAAAAATAAGATAGAAAAATTCTCACACATGTATTTTATCAGAGGTAAAAATCAAATTCCAACTAAAAAAATTATAGCAGGAGATATAGGAGCTATATCGAAATTACAATATACAAATACAGGTGACACTTTATGCGATAGTAACTTTAAAATAGTATATGACAAGATGAATGTACCTGTTCCAGTTATTTCTATGGCTGTAATCCCTAAAACTAAAGGAGACGAAGAAAAAATATCACAAGCATTGGCTAAATTGAAAGATGAAGATTTGGTTTTTGATATAACTAGGGATAATGAAAGTTCAGAAATAATAATATCAGGTCTTGGTGAAACACATATAGATATAATTGCAAGCAAAATTAAAAATAAATTTGGTGTTGATGTTTTATTAAAGGAACCTAGAATTCCATATAAAGAAACTATAAAATCATCAGCTGATGTTAGAGGAAAGCATAAAAAGCAATCAGGTGGCCATGGACAATATGGAGATGTTGTAATAAAGTTTGAACCTAGAAATGATGGGGAAACAGACTTAGAATTTGTGGACAAGATAGTTGGAGGAGCTGTACCTAGAAACTTTATACCAGCAGTAGAAAAGGGATTAAAAGAATGTATAGAACATGGAGTTCTTGCCAAATGTCCTGTAATAGGTCTTAAAGCTACATTACATGATGGATCGTATCATCCAGTAGATTCATCAGAAATGGCATTTAAAGTTGCAGCATCAATAGCATATAAAAAAGGTCTAGAACAAGCTAAGCCAATATTGTTAGAACCTATAATGAAAGTACAAGTAACAGTTCCTGATGAATATACAGGTGATATTATGGGGGATATAAATAAAAAGAGGGGGAGGATCATAGGCATGAATCCAATAGATTCTTCTCAAGAAATAACTGCAGAAATTCCTCTTTCAGAAATAACTAGATATGTAACTGAACTAAGGTCTATTACTCATGGAAGTGGAAGTTTTAAGAAAGAATTCTTAAGATATGAAGAAGTACCAGAAGCAGAAGCAAGTAAGATAATAGAAAAACTGAATTTGGATAATAAGTAATGTTATTATGAATATAGTAATAATGTAATAAGATATGTTATTAATTTAGACGGATTAGAGTTTTTATAAAAGATATAAGTACTAGAAAATAATAGTATTTATATCTTTTTTTACATAATAATATATAGAATAATACTAAATAATAGAGGAATAATAAGGTTATACAAGATGATAATTAAATTTATAAGTTCAATAATAGATGTGAGGGATATAATGTATGTCAACATATAGTATGGATATTATAGGAAGACTTGGATTAAGCGAATATAGTAATATTTTTGATTATTTTAGTATTGTAGATCATGGTGATAATTTCATAATAAGAATAAATAAGGATAGCGAAGAAAATATAAAGTTAATTAATTCTATGCTTGCAGATAATAAATTTATTATTAGTAATGCTGGCTTTAATTCATATGGTTGTTATTCCATAAATGCGCATAAAGAAAGATAAAATACTAATTTCCCCATTCCTTTAAGCTGAATTATATAGTATAATGAATTTATTAGAACCGTTACCGGTGAAAAAGATTACAACAAAAGTATTCAGTATGGAGGATAAATTTATGCAAAAATTTGTAGTAGGAGTTGACTTAGGAGGAACTAAAATAAGTGCAGCTTTATCAAATTTAAATGGTGAAGTTATTAGCCAAACAACAGTTCCAACTAATGCACATGAGGGAGAAATTCCTGTATTAAATAGAATAATAGATTCGGTAGATAAGGTAATAAAAGATGGTGGAGTTACTTATAAGGATGTAAAATCAATAGGAATTGGTTCACCAGGACCACTTGATGCAGAAAAAGGGGTAATAATATATACACCTAATCTTCCGTTTAAAAATTTTAACTTAGTAGATCCACTAAATAAGAAGTTTGAAGTACCAGTATTTCTAGATAATGATGCAAACGTTGCTACTATTGGAGAATTTATGTTTGGTGCAGGAAGAGGTGCTAAAAACGTATTATTCTTTACAGTAAGCACAGGCGTAGGCGGCGGAGCCGTATTAGATGGAAAGATATACAGAGGTCATACATCAAATGCTTTAGAAATTGGTCATATGACTGTAAATCCTGATGGTCCAAGATGTAATTGTGGAAATATTGGTTGTGTAGAAGCGATATCATCAGGAACAGCTATTGGTAAAAGAGGACAAGAAGCTGTTAATAGTAAAGTTGAAACATCATTAAGAAAATATGAAAAAATAACTTCATATGAAGTATTTGTAGAAGCAGCTGCTGGAGATGAAGTATGTAAGGAAATCGTAGATAATGCATTAAACTATTTAGGAATTGCTGTAGCTAATGCAGTTTCAATCTTTGATCCAGAAGTTATAATTATTGGTGGAGGAGTTTCAAAGGCTGGAGATATCGTATTTGATACAGTAAGAAAAGTTGTAGATAAGAGATGCTTTAAGTCAATGGCAGAATCAGTTAAAGTTGTACCAGCGGGACTTGGTACAGATGCAGGTGTTATTGGTGCAGTAGCATTAGCATTACTTGAAACTAAAGAAGATTAATAATATAAAATTTTTATAAGACCACTTAACTGTTATATATTTATGCAGGTAAGTGGTTTTATTTTTTAACTAAAAAGCGTGGCGTATTTACATTATCTTTTGAATATAATTTGTAAGTATTGTAAAATTAATTATATGAATTACAGTATGGAGAGTGATTAGGTATGATGACATTATTTTTAACTAGACATGGAGAAACTGAATGGAATATAGATAGAAAGCTTCAAGGAAGTCAAGATTCACCTTTAACAGAAAGAGGATTGAGACAAGCTAGGAGTTTAAGAGATAGATTAAAAAATGAAAAAATAGATGTAATATATTCAAGTCCAACTAAAAGAGCTTTAGATACAGCCAAAATTATAGCAGAAGCTAATAATACACCAATAGTAACTTGTGATGAATTTAAAGAAATTGGATTTGGAGAATACGAAGGAAAGTATATAAAAGATCTACCAATAATAGGTGAAAATAATTTTTTAGAAGAAATGTTTTGTGGAAATCATGAAATAAAAGGTACAAATGGAGAGACACTTTTGGATGTAAAGAACAGAAGTTTTAAGATGTTAGAATCAATTTTAGAGAAAGAAAGTGATAAAAATATTTTAATAGTTACTCATGGAATGGCTTTAAAAGTTATAATGAGTTACTTTACAGAATTTGAGTGTGAACTTAAGGGTGTATATGGTCAAGCTTCATTGACTAAAATAGTAAGAGATAAAGATAAATTTAACATTCTATTTAAAAATGATAGAAGTCATACAGAAAATCTTTAAATCTTTAATAGAGAGGTTATAGAATGAAAGTTGAAATAGTATCAATAGGAACAGAAATATTATTAGGTGATATTGTGAATACTAATTCTCAATATTTATCTAAGGAGTTAGCTTTGCTAGGGCTTGATGTATATAATCAACAAGTTGTTGGTGACAATGAAGAAAGAATTATGGAAGCATTTGAACTAGCATTTAGTAGAAGTGATATAGTTATAACAACAGGAGGTCTTGGGCCTACAGATGATGATATGACTAAAGAAGTCGCTTCAAAATATTTTGATAGAGAATTAGTAGAAGATAAATATTCAAGAGAAAAAATTGAAGATTATTTTAAATCAATGGGTAAAAGCATGCCTAAAAATAATTTAAAACAGGCTTTATATCCAAAAGATTCGATTGTAGTTGAAAATAATAATGGAACAGCACCAGGAATTATTATAGAAGCTAAAGGTAAAGTAATGATTATTATGCCAGGTCCTCCTAATGAAATTAAACCTATGTTTGAGGAGAATATAAAATCTTATTTAGGTAATAAGACTAATGCAGTCTTATATTCTAAAGTAGTAAAAATAATAGGAATAGGAGAAAGTTCTGTAGCAGAAAAAATAAAGGATATAATAGATAATCAAACTAATCCAACAGTGGCACCTTATGCAAAAAATGGAGAAGTAGAGTTAAGATTAACTGCTAAAGCAAATGATAAAGCTGAAGGATTAAGATTAATAGAACCAGTATTAAATGATATAAGGGAAAGATTAAAAGAAAATATATATTCCATTAGTAATGAGACAATAGAAGAAGTATTGGGAAAAACTTTAATAAATAAGAATTTAACTTTAGCAAGTGCTGAATCATGTACTGGGGGATTAATAGCTAGTACATTAATTTCGTATCCAGGAATATCAGAAGTTTTTATGGAAGGTGCAGTAACATATTCTAATAATGCCAAAATAAGAAGATTAGGAGTTAGAAAAGATACTTTAGATAGTTATGGAGCAGTAAGTGAACAAGTAGCAATTGAAATGGCAAAAGGAATCTGTAAAACTGCAGGAACTGATATAGGGATATCTACAACTGGAATTGCTGGACCAGGTGGTGGAACGCCAGAAAAACCAGTAGGATTAGTTTATATAGGAATATGTATAAATGGTAAGGCATATGCTAAAAGGTATTTATTTAAGGGAAATAGATCAAAAGTAAGAAAACTAACAACTATATGTGCTTTAGATATGATTAGAAGAGAAGTAGAAAACATATCTTAAGGTCTTAATTAAAATATTTTGAAGAAAAAAATATTCCTATTGCTATGTTAATAACAATAGGAATAAAATTTGGTATATAAATAAAATGGGGGGAGAGGCGATTAAATATTGAAGTTAGTTACTTCAATATAAATTCTTTCCTAAGAGATAATTATTTATACACTTTAAATTAATTTAATTTAAAATAATTTTATAATTAGTTATATATTTAGATATATTAAATATTGGACTTTATTTTAAGATGAATTAAATTTATAATTTAAAATTGTAGTGAATATATTTTATTTAGTAGAATATAAGGCATATGAAAATAAATAAAAAGTTAAAGATGCAAAGGATATTTTGTGAAATACAATGACTTGGGATTTCATTAATAGTTGTGCTAGTAGTAGGCTCCAAAGAAAAAGTAGTTCATAAAATAAGCTATCATACTGAATAGTTATTTATTTGAATGTGCCTAAATCTTAAATTTTGTAGTTAAAGGTGTAAGTATGAGAAAAACATTTAGAGCAAATTTGTATTTTTTAATAATATTATTATGGGAAATAATAGGAACAAACATTATATGCCCACTTTTGTATTTTTATATGAGAACAAGTGATATAAGAGTAGCATTATTTTTGAATCATATGATTTTATTTATAATTCCAGCAATATTATATGTGATAATAGTTAAGGCAAATATAAAACAAACTTTTAAATTTAATAAACTATATTTAAAAGACTTCTTCTTAATAGTTCTTTTATCTATTATAAGTCAACCATTGGTGACTTTATTTTCACTTATAACATCATTTTTCTTTGAAAATGATATAGGTAAGTTTGTATCTGAAATATCAAATACACCATTTTTAATAATGTTACTTTTAATGGCGGTTATGCCAGCCATAACAGAAGAGATAACTTTAAGAGGGATAGTTCAATCAGGATATGATGATAAAAGTGATTTAAAAACTTGTGTGATAATAGGTTTGTTATTTGGTATATTTCATTTAAATGGTCAGCAATTTTTATATGCAGCTGTTCTAGGAGGGATTTTAGCTTATTTAGTTAGAATAACTAATAGTATATTTGCTTCTATGACATTTCACTTTATGATTAATGGAACATCTGTAGCTTTACAAAAACTATTAACATTTACTCAAAATAAATTTGGAATTGAAGAGACAGCAAAGGATATATCTATCAAATCATTATCAATAGCTGAAAAGCTGAACTTATTAAAAGGCACTATAGGTCTTGGAATAGTTTCAGCAGTTTTAATTGTATTGGTACTTAAAAAACTTAAGAAAATAAATGATAAGAGAAAAAGAGATTTAATTAATGAACAAATTCAGTATAAAGAGGCTGAAATTGTAGAGTATGAGAATTTAAATAAAGGGATTTCTCATAATAAAGAAGACAAAATAATGAATTGGCCATTAATAGTAACAATAGTAATATATTTGTTATATATGGGTGCTTCTATTATATTAACTAACAAATAATAATGAATTTATTTAAACGTACCTTAGTTAAAATTAAAAGGTGAAAGCGTAGAGTTATAAAGAAATTAGTATTACAATTTCTAAATAGCTTTAACTTTCACCTTTTAATTATTAATTATTAACTAAAAATTAGTATAAAGATTTTAAGGCATATGAAAATAAATAATAAGTCAAAGATGCAAAGGATATTTTGTGAAATATAATAACTTAGTCTCTACTAATGGTTGTGATATTAGTAGAACTCAAGGAATAAGTAGTTCACAAAATAAACTAGCATATTGAATAGTTGGGGATGTAGTGAGATTTGTGTAAAAGCAAATCTACTACATCTTTTTTTGAATGGTTTTATGGTAGATTTGGAATAATATACTTATGAATATTAGAGGAGGATTACAAATGAGAGTACCAGATATAAATTATCAAGAAGAAATAAAGAAATGCAAAAGTATGGACGATGTTGTGGGTAAGAATGGGTTAATGCAAAGATTATTAAAAGATGTTATGCAACAACTACTTGAAGCTGAAATGGAAGAACATTTAGGTAGAGAAAAATATGAGAGAACCGATAACGATAGTGACAAGAATTATAGAAATGGGTATTCAAAAAAAGATGTTAGAAGCAGCTACGGGGAGATACCTATAGATATTCCTAGAGATAGAAAATCAGAGTTTGAACCAAGAACTATAAGAAAATATGAAACTGATTGTAATGAATTAGATAAAAAAATAATTGGTTTATATGCTCGTGGAATGTCTACAAGAGACATTCAATCCGAACTGGAAGAATTATATGGAATAGATGTATCTCCATCAATGATATCTAAAATAACAGATAAAGTAATGATTGCAGCTGCTGAATGGCAAAATAGAATGTTAGATCCTGTGTATCCTATAGTTTATATGGATGCTATTCATTTTAAAGTGAGAGACGAACATAGAATAGTTACAAAGGCTGCTTATATTTGCATGGGTGTTGATATGGAAGGCTATAAAGATATATTAGGAATATGGATTGGCGAAGCCGAAGGAGCAAAATTTTGGCTTAGCGTTTGTAATGATTTAAATAATCGTGGTGTTAAAGACATATTAATTGCATGTATGGACGGTTTAAGAGGATTACCAGATGCTATTAAAGCTGTTTTTCCAAAAGTATGTATTCAAAATTGCATAATACATCAAATAAGAAATTCAATGAAATATGTATCATATAAAAATAGAAAAGAATTTATGAAAGACTTAAAACTGGTGTATAAAGCAGATACAGAGGAGATAGCGCTAACGCAGCTCGATAGGCTAAAGAATAAATGGGATGATGTTTATAGTACTGTAATAGATTCATGGTATGAAAATTGGGATAGATTGTCTACATATTTTTCATATACTAAAGAAATTAGAAAAATGATTTACACTACTAATGCACTAGAAGGATTTAATAGGCAATTAAGAAAATTCACTAAAATTAGAACAGTATTTCCAACAGATGATTCTTTGCGAAAATCATTATATTTAGCAACAGATCAAGTTATGAAAAAATGGACTTCACCAATAGCTAATTGGGGAATAACTCTTTTAAAATTAGAAATAATGTTCAAAGATAGAATCGAGGAAGCGTTAGCAATATAGCTTGTACTTATTAGAAAATTACAGTATATAATACTTATTTTAGTGCATACTAAAATTATGAAACCACGTAGTTTTAGTATTTGTAAAAATATTAAAAATATAACTGGAAACATAATTTCCAGTTATACAATATATTAAAATATTTAATTTACACAAATTATTCTACATTCTCGAATAGTTATTTATTTGAATGTACCTAACATTTAATTATATCTGTATATGATGACTTATCTAAGAAACTAGAAAAACAATCTTCTTTTACCCAACCTCTTGAATTTATATTTGTATCTATAGGAAGGGATACATAATACCATACAGTTTTGTTACATAAAGCTTTATCAAGTATATAAACTTCCATAGATATGTCTAGAGTTTGTAATGCTGGAGCTAATTCATTTGGAGATAGATATACTATAGAATCTTTAGTTAATAGACCAGCATGTTCAGTTAAATCTAAGAACATAATTGAAGGATTATGTTTTAAAGTATTTAATTGATTATATTTTGATTTTAATTTAAAAAATTGTTCTTGACTAGCTATTAATTGCTTTTTTACTGATGATATTCTATTTTCATAATTATATATTAAAAATAGTAAAGAACCTGATGCAACAATAATAAATAATAAAAATAATAAAATCTTCATATTAAATCTCCTATAACAACTATCATTTAAATTATATTTATACTGTATAGAAAAAATTCCTTAATTCGTTTTAAATAAAATTTATATTGTAATTAAATTTTATTTATAATACTAATAATTAAAATAAATCTTTAAATTATTAGATAATAATTTATATTATTTAATAATTTCTATTGAAATTTTATGTTATATGTATTAAAATTAAATCACAGGGAGTTATTCTTGTAATATAAAAAATGATTATTAAGGAGAATAGAAAGATGGATATGAGTGAAGTAATTTGTGGATGTGTTGGAGTTACAGCACAAGATATAAAGGATGCAATGAATAATGGAGCTACTACTTTAGAAGAAGTACAAGAAGCTACTAATGCAGGTACATGTTGTGGTGGCTGTGTAGATAAAATAGAAGAAATAATGATTGCTAAGTAGTAAGAAATAGTTATAAAATTAAAGCTTTTAATAAGGGTATGTTTTCTATTGAGAAAACATACCCTTATTAGTTATAAATTTTTATATTTATAAAATAAATAAATGCATATTAAGCATATTTTAGTTACATCTTATTAACAGCATCACTTAAAACTTTTCCAATTGAATCATTAATAACTAAATCGGCTTTTGAGTCAGCTGAAGTAGCACTTTTATTTATAAGTATGAGATTATTCCCTTTAAAATAATCAATTAATCCAGCAGCCGGATAAACGACTAATGAGGTTCCTCCTATGATTAATGTATCTGCTTTAGATATTGCTTTAATTGCACCAGTGATAGTGTATTCATCTAATCCTTCTTCATAAAGAACTACATCTGGTTTAACAGTTCCTCCACATTTTGTACAAGTAGGTACTCCTTTTGATTCTAATATAAAGTCTGAATCATAAAATTCATGACATTTAATACAGTAGTTCCTATTAATAGATCCATGAAGTTCAAAAACATTTTTTGAACCAGAAGCTTGATGAAGTCCATCAATATTTTGAGTAACAATAGCCTTAAGTTTACCCATTTCTTCTAGTTTAGCTAATGCTATATGTCCAGCATTAGGTTTAGCTTTTGGATATATAAGTTTATCTTTATAGAAGTTAAAAAATTCCTCAGGATATTTAATATAAAAGCTATGAGACACTAATTGTTCAGGAGTAAAAGTTACATTTAGTTTTTTATTAAATAAGCCATTAGCACTTCTAAAATCAGGTATTCCAGATTCTGTTGACATTCCGGCACCCCCAAAGAAGACTATGTTATTACTATCTTTTAAGATTGTTGTTAGTTTTTCTATTTCAGTATTCATGAAATCATCTCCAAACTGTATTTATATATTTTATTATTACACAATTTATTATAAAAATTAAATAGATATGAATAAAGAGTGTTTATTGTAATAGTATTTAATAAACAAAGGAATTAATGAATTACTATAGATATTATAAACATTAAGCTAATAAGCTGATTTTATAAATCATATTAAAATCTTGTTAACACTAGTAATGTTAAGTGTTAATTATATATAATTAGTTAAAATACGAATAAACAATAAAAAAATAAAAAAATTTAAAAAAGTTATTGACATAATAGTGATATCTAGATATAATACTACTTGTGATCTGGTGATGACGGCGTAGAGGTAACACTCCTTTCCATTCCGAACAGGACAGTTAAGGTCTACAGCGCTGATAGTACTGCACGGGAGACTGTGTGGGAGGATAAGACGTTGCCAGGTAGATATGGCTCGATAGCTCAGTCGGTAGAGCAGAGGACTGAAAATCCTCGTGTCACTGGTTCGATTCCAGTTCGAGCCACCAATAAAACACTAACATTTGTTAGTGTTTTTTTATGTCTAGAAAATTATAGGATATTTAAAGCCTTAAAAGTTAATAAAAAAGAAAGGCACAGATGCTTTCATATTCATCTATACCTATTAAAAAATATTAAACTGTGCATTGTTCAATTTCTATTGTGTAATTACCACAACAAGGACAAACTATTATACTAACAATGTAACTATTATCTATTTTCCCAGACCTGTGAAGTTTATTGTAAGAAGTACTTTCATAGTCTTTGCAAATAGTATTTATTATATATTTATTTTCTTTTGTATAAATAAAAAAGTGATACTCTAAATAAGCATAAGATTTATTTAACTCTTCTTGAATATCACATAAACATTTATCACCATAATATTCTTTTGAAAAATTAACTTCATTTCCTTCACATAATGAGCTTAAAATTAATTCTACTGATAAATTTTCAATTTCTTCAATATCATTATCAGAATTTAAAAATATTCCTTCACAATTTTCTTTGTTTAATTGGTATTCTTTATTATCATATAAAAATTTATATTCCATACAACTCTCTCCTTAATAAGTTAACGATAAATATATAATATCATATAAATTTAATATATATACATAATATATTTTTTATACAAATTATTTTTTAGAGATAGTTATATCTTTTAGAGTTATAGAAAATATAATTAAAATTAGTTTTTTATATAAAAATACAAATGAAACTATTTTGTAATAATTAGGACACATATATGTAACAAATAGGAATTTCCAATGATATAAAATAAATAATAAGAAATGCTTAACTTTGAATTAATAAATTTTTAAGAGTATTAATGTAAAATAATATTATATTTTTAATATAGTAATGTTTTAAATAAGAATATTTTAGATGGGAGATGAGTTTGATGCTAGAAAAAATTATGTTAACTGATAAAGAGTATGAAAATTTAGCTAAAGGAATTGCAATTGGAGTTGGAGTTGGAATTATTATTGGCACAATTTTTGATAATACAGTACTTTTTTTTGCAGCAGGAGGAGTATTAGGAATAGTAAGCTCATTAATCTATTCTAAGATAAAAGAATACAAAGAACATCATATATAGATTAAAGTTATATGTAAAATTAAGAATGCATAAAGTTATTAATTATCTTTTAATGTAAAGTTATAAGAATTAATAATTCTATAAATTATTTAAAAGTGGATATTATTATAGTAAAAATCCCAACAAAATTTTTAACCTGAACTCTTAACTACTAATATCCACTTTTAATAACTTCTAAATATTCTCTATTTGCCAATCTATAGGTTTTTCATTATTTTCTTCTAAAAATTTATTAGTTTTTGAAAATGGTTTGCTACCAAAAAAACCTCTGGATGCAGAAAGAGGACTTGGATGCACTGATTTAATAATACAATGTATTGGATTTGTTATTAATTCTTCTTTTTTTTGAGCATTATTGCCCCAAAGAATAAAGATAATAGGTTCTTTTCTAGTATTCAATACTTTTATTATGTTGTCAGTGAAAAATTGCCAACCTATATTTTTATGTGAATTAGCCTGACCTGCTCTTACAGTAAGTACTGCATTTAAAAGCAATACTCCTTGATCTGCCCATTTTTTTAAGTAACCATTATTAGGTATGTAGCATCCAAGATCATCACGTAATTCTTTATAAATATTTAAAAGTGATGGAGGAATTCTGACGCCAGGGTTTACAGAAAAGCTTAATCCATGTGCTTGATTTGGACCATGATAAGGATCTTGCCCTAATATCACAACTTTAACATCTTTAAATGCTGTATAATGAAGAGCATTAAAGATATTATATTTATCAGGATAGATTGTTTTGGTTTCATATTCTTGTATTAAATTTTTTCTTAATTTAAGGTAATAATCTTTTTCAAATTCATCACCTATATAATTATTCCAATCGTTTTTTAATATATTATTCATAAAATCACCCATAATTAGTATAACATTTTTGAAAATAATAATGATTAATTTTCTTTTTTTATTGTTATCATTGATTTATATTGATTTATATTGTTAAAATATAGAGGTATATAAAAAAAGAGTTAAAAGGAGAATTGAAATGGAAAATAAAGTAGTGGCAATTGTTGCTGGAAATGAAATCAAAGAAAAAGATTTAGATGTAGTACTAAATAGATATCCACAAGATAGAAGAGCTATGTTTGAAGGAGAGCAAGGAAGAAAAGCTTTATTAGAACAAGTTATAGCTTTTGAACTAATGCGTAATTTTGGTAAGGAATTAGAAATAGATAAAACAGATGAGTACAAAAACTTAGTTGAAGGATTAGCTAAAGAAGCACTAACTCAGTTAGCAATCAATAAGGTTTTAGCTGATGTTACAGTAACTGATGATGAGGTTAAAGCATATTATGATAATAATCAAAATATGTTTGTAAATCCACCAAAAGTTTCAGCAAAACATATTTTAGTTAAGACTGAAGAAGAAGCTAATTCTATAAAAGAAGAAATAGCTAATGGATTATCATTTGAAGAGGCTGCTAAAAAATATTCAACTTGTCCATCTAAGGAAAACGGTGGAGATTTAGGAAGTTTTGGAAAAGGATCTATGGTTCCAGAATTTGAAAAAGTTGCTTTTGAATCAGAAATTGGAAAAGTTAGTGAACCAGTTAAAACTCAATTTGGTTATCACTTAATATTAGTTGAAGATAAGACTGAAGGTTCTACAGTTCCATTTGATCAAGTTAAAGAAGCAGTATTAAGACAACTTGTGAATGAAAGACAACAAAACAAGTATTTAGAAATGATAAAGCAATTATCAGAAAAATATGTTGTTGAAAGAAAATAATAACATAAAAACGTGGCTTAGCCACGTTTTTTTATTCTTTAGGAAATTATATTTTTGCTTAATGATTAAGAAATAAAACCTAAAGAATAAAAAATAATCATATGCCGCACCATTATTCCTGCACTACGTTTGGAAAGGGTGCATGGCTAAAAAAATCGACGGCTCCACAGTTGCCTTGGCGATTTTTTTATATCAACTCAAAAAATGAGCTTATATATTTATCAGCTACATGTACAATAGCATCTTTTGAATCAATACTAAATTCATCTTTTACTGCAATAACTTTCATTCCAGCTGATTTAGCAGATTTTATAGCTGGCAATATATCTTCAAATACTACACATTTATCTGGAGTAGTATCTAATCTTTTAGCAGCAAGCAAATATACATCAGGAGAATCCTTTCCTTTTTTAGTTTCACCTGTAGTAGTTATTGAATCAAAATAATCATAGATATTATTTGCTTTTAAACAAACTTCTAATAATTCATTAGAGTTACTAGTAGCTAGTCCTATTTTTATGTTCTTAGATTTTAAGCTATCTAAAAATTCTTTTACTCCCTCTTTTAATTCAACTTTATTAGAATAATATTCAAAGGCCATGTCATGCCAATGCTTTAATATTGTATCAATTGAGTCTTCGAGATCGAATCGATTTTTAAAATATTCTGCTGTTTGTCTAAAACTTAAATGTATAATATCATTTTTTAAATCTTTAGGTAATTCATATCCATTTTTTTTAAGATAATCTATATCTATTTGTTGCCAAATCATCATAGAATCTACTAAAGTTCCATCTAAATCGAATATGGCTGCATTTATATTACTTAACATATATAATCATTCCCCTAACACTTTTAGTATGTTTATAAAAATACCATAAAAGATAAAAAAAATCACTAAGCAAATGTGAGGCATCCATTTTTTAGCATGTACATTTTTAAGAGATAGTGCAGAAATAATGGTATATGATTATTTTTATTGATACTCGTAACATTTTTAGAATATGACGTTTTAGAAGTTATCCACAGATTATTTGGAAAAGTATATTATTAAATAATAAAAAGAACTTGAGGCGATCCCTTAAGTTCTTTTTATGTTGTATTAAATAGTGCAGATGAAAATAATTATATTATCTCAAAAAACTTATGTCAAGAATTTAATTTTACTATTTTATATGTTAATATAATAATGTTATGTAAACTTTTAACTAACATATATTTAGATTATTTTATTAAAATTTTTAAATAAGTAATATAATGGGTTGAAAACCTTTGATAACTAATATTTTATGTAGTATAGTTTAGAAAATTAGGGCATTATGGACTATTTTAAAAAGAATATGGTATAATTCTTTGTATTAATACTGTAGAAAAGTTGTCCATAAATATGTAAAGTGATATAATTTTAGATATGTAAACGCATTTTGTTAATATAAAGGAGGGAAGGTTCCTAAAAGAACCGGGATTTAATGAGAAAAAAGCTTTTAGCTGCAATGTTAGCCACCATGATTGTTTTAGGTAATTCAGTGCCAGTTTTTGCTACGCCTGAAAATAAACAATTAAATGAAACTAGACAAAAATATGCTGAAATAGAACGTAATATAAATGAAATTCAAGATAAAATTTATGATTTAAATACTCAAATAGAACCTTTAGAACAAACTGTTTTAAATAATAAAAAAGAAATTAAGAATGTAAACACACAAATTGATAATACAGGTAAAGATATAGAACAATGTAAAGAAGATATTTCTAAATTAGATGAAGCATTAGGTGAGAGATTAAAAGCTATATATATGTCAGGAAATATGGAATTTAGTTATTTAAACTTCTTATTTGAATCAGAGTCTACTAGTGATTTCTTTTCAAGAGCAGAGTCATTAGGTAGAATATTAGGTACAGATAAAAAAGCCATAGAAGAGATTGTTGAAAAAAGAGATTCTTTAAATGAAAAAATATCTTCATTGGAAGATAAAAAGAAGAAAATAGACAAGCTTAATGCTGAAGTTCAAGTAAGTTTATCAGAATTAGATGATAAGAAAAAAGATCAAGAAGCATTAGTTGAGAAGACAAAAGAAGAAAAGAAGAAATTTGACAAGGAATATTTATCACAAGCAGAAAAAGAGGTTGTTAAATCACAATTTGATGTGATAGATAGTTCAAGTAGCTCTCTTAGCGATTTAAAATCAGTAATATCTCAATTAAGAAATATAAGGGATAACCAACTTAAAAGTCCAACAGTTATAGAAGAAGTAAATGCGAAGATTGAAAGTGCAAAATCGAAAGTAGCACAAAAGGAACGAGAAGAAGAAGAAGCTAGAAGAGCTGCAATAGCAGCTGCAAATAAATCTCCTAATAGGGGGAATTTAGGATCTTCAAATGTTACTGTGCCATCGGCAGGAAATGCACAATCTATATTAAATGAAGCATACAAGCACTTAGGAAAGGCCTACGTGTATGGAGCAACAGGTCCAAGCCATTTTGATTGTTCCGGATTTACTCAATATGTATATAGAAAAGCAGCAGGTGTTGATATAACAAGAACTACTTATTCACAAATAGGAGTAGGTGTACCTGTATCACGAAGCCAATTACAACCAGGAGATTTAGTATTTACCCATGCAGGACATGTTGGGATATACGTTGGTGGAGGTAATATGATTCATGCTCCACAAACAGGAGATGTTGTAAAGGTATCTTCAGTATATAAATTTTATGCAGCTAGAAGAATTTTATAATTTAATATATATCTAAGGTTAGATAGGTAACTATCTAGCCTTATTTTGATGCTTAGGAAATAAGATCATGATCTAAATATGTATTAATATTATGCTAAAATATAGCTTTAAATAAAAATACTAAATTTATATTAAGTTGTTTAGAATAAATGTATAAGTTATAATTATTTAGAATATGCGGATAAAGGAAGAAATTTATGATTGAAAATAGTTTAATTAATTTAGATAAAGACGAAGTTATAGATGATTTACAACTAAAAGGCTTACGATTAATACAAAAGATTAATGGTTTTAAATTTGGAGTAGACGCTGTAATATTGTCTGATTTTGCAAATGTTAAAAACAAACATAGAGTTATGGATTTATGTACTGGAACAGGAATAATACCATTTTTATTACAAGGTAAATATAATCCTAAAGAAATTTATGGTTTAGAAATACAAAAAGAAATGGTTGATATGGCTAAAAAAAGTGTAAAACTTAATAATTTAGAAGATAAGATTATATTTATAAATGAGAATTTAAAAAATATAGAATATTTAAAGAAAATAGATAAATTTGATATTGTTACTGTAAATCCACCATATAAATTGAATAATGCTGGAATTATAAATCCTAGTGATAAATTAGCTATTGCTAGACATGAGGTTTTATGTAATTTGGAAGATGTAATATATGCATCAAGATTATTATTAAAAGACAATGGTAGGATGTTTATAGTTCATAGGCCTGAAAGGTTAGCAGATATATTTACATTAATGAGAAAATACAAAATAGAACCAAAGAGAGTTAAAATGATATATCCTAAACCAGGAAAAGCAGCTAATATAGTATTAGTAGAAGGGCAAAGAGATGGTGGAGCATACCTGAAATGGGATATTCCTTTATATGTTCACAATGAAGATGGATCTTATACAAATGAAATAGATAGAATTTATGGGAGGATTTAAAATGGAAGCAGGAAAGTTATATTTAGTACCTACACCAATAGGAAATTTAAAAGATATAACGTTAAGAGCATTGGAAGTATTAAAAGAAGCAGATATTATAGCAGCAGAAGATACTAGGCAGACTTTGAAATTATTAAATCATTTTGATATTAAAAAAACATTGATAAGTTATCATAAATATAATGAAAATGATAAAAGTGATGAAATTATTGATAAAATTTTAAATGGTGAAACAATAGCGTTAGTATCAGATGCTGGAACACCAGGTATATCTGATCCGGGAAGTGTTATAGTTAAAAGATGTATAGAAAAGGGTATAGAATTTATTGTTTTACCTGGAGCAACTGCTATAACAACAGCATTAGTTTATTCTGGTCTAGATACAACTAAATTTATATTTAGAGGTTTTTTACCTAGAGAAAATAAAGAGAGAAAAAAAATAAAAGAAGAATTAATTCAAAATCAAGAAACTTTAATATTTTATGAAGCACCTCATAGATTAATTGATACGTTATCTTTTTTACATGATTCTTTTGGAAATAGACAAATCGCAGTATGTAGAGAATTAACAAAATTATATGAGCAAATATTTAGAGGTACAATAGAAGATTCTATAAATTATTTTACAGAAAATAAACCTAGAGGTGAATTTGTTCTTGTACTTGAAGGTAAAAGACTTGAAGAGATAAAACAAGAAAAAGAAAAAGAATGGATAGATTTATCTATTGAAGATCATATAATAAAATATATAAATGAAGGTCTCAGTAAGAAAGAAGCTATTAAAGCTGTTGCTAAGGACAGGGAAGTGCCTAAAAGTGAAGTTTATAAATTTTCAATTAATATATAATAATTATTTATAAGAATATTTTATTTATAATTATTTTTTATGATTCTTTATAGAACAAGAAGCATCTATGCGTATAGATGCTTCTTATTTTATATTAGGTATTATCTATTGTTTTTGATTTCATCTAAACAATTAGTACAAACATTTTTTCCTTTATAGTTTATAACGTCTCTTGCATCTCCGCAGAAAATACAAGCTGGTTCGTATTTTTTTAGTATGATTTGTTCACCGTCTACATAAATTTCTAAAGCGTCTTTTTCAGCGATATCCAAAGTTCTTCTTAATTCTATTGGAATAACAATTCTACCTAATTCATCTACTCTTCTAACTACACCTGTTGATTTCATAAAAAATTCCTCCTAATTACAATGTTCGACATTCTACTCTGACATATTACCAAGTATGTAATATAAAGTCAATATATATTTTATGTTTTTTGTATAATAAGTTACAAATTTCAACTTTAATAAACATTATATATAAAATATACTACCATATTTTAGAAATGTCAATAGAATTTCTAGAATTTTTTTGCATGTAATATAAGGAAATTTTAATATGAAAAATTGCACAATTACTGAGGTTAAATAGGATAAGCCTATATTTAAATAAAAAATCAAAAACAATTAGTAATAATTAGAAAAATTGGATAATTACCAAATTGTTATATAAAGATTAAAAAATATAAAAAATCTTAAAAATATATATAAAAATAATATATATTGTCTTAATAATACAAAAAATAATAATTTTTTAAAATTATAATTTAAAATTATTATAAATAAAGCAAAAACAAAAAAACTATAAAAAGTGGTATTTTAAATTATATATACTAAATTTTTGAATTATAATATATAATAGAAATGTATTGAAAAGATTATAATGGTAAAAATAACTTGTAATAAGTTTATTTTTACTATATACTGTATGTAAATATACTAAGAAAGTGTGGGATATTATATGGATAATCATATGGAGTCGTCTTATATAAAAGAAATAGTTGAAAAGATATCCGAAAATAGTTTAATTTCATATGAAGATTTACCAAAATATGATTTATTTTTATCTCAAGTTATAGATTACTTAAATGATAAATTTATTGATGAAAAGTTTACAAATAATATAGTTCAAAATTATATAAAAAGTGAAGTTATTACTAAGCCAGAAGATGGCAAAAAAAGAGGATATACTAAAATACATTTAGTTCAATTGGTGTTACTAAGTTATATGAGACCAGTATTAACTACTGAGGAAATAAAAAAAGTTTTTAGTTTAGCTTTTAATGAAATAAATGAAAGAAATGATGACATAATATGTTGGCAAGATGCTTATAAAATATTTTCTGAAATACAAGAAGAAAGTTTAAATGAGTATTTAAAAGCATCATTAGAAAATGAGCAAAAACTAAAAGAAAGAGTTAAATGTTTAAACTTAAAAGAATCTGAGGAAGAAAGAATAACTGTATTTTTATTAGTTTTATCTTTAATAGCTGAAGCTAGTGTAATTAAAAAATTGGTTCAAAGAATAGTAAATGAATATCATGCAGATTAGGCATATGAAAATAAATAACAAATCAAAGATGTGACGGATATTTTGTGAAATATAATGACTTGGGTTTCACTAATAGTTGTGTTATTAGTATATTCTAAGGGAGAGGGAGTTCGCAAAATAAACTAATATACTTAATAGTTATTTATTTGAATGTACCTAATTAAACAAGAGTATGAAGAGAGTTATTAGGCACTTACTCAAATAAAATGCTTTTATTTGAGTAAGTGCCTCTTTAGTTATATGCCATATAATAATTACTGTTATAAAACATATTTTTATGTACACTAAATTTAAGTAGTATTAATAGCAATTTGTTTTTTATTCATGTAAAATAAAAAGTTTATTTATCTATTTAAGTATGTTAAAATATTCATGTTAGTTTATCAAAATAAGTAGCTTTATGGTAACTAAATTAATGAGATAAGATATTTTTTATAAATAATTAATATTTAGAAGTTAAATATTTGTTATAATTTAGTGAGGATGAATTATCAAAATAATAAATTGGTAATATAAGTAAAATTGAAGGAGCGAGGAAAATGAATATTCCATTAATTGATTTAAAAGCTCAATATAAGTCTGTTTCTGAAGAGTTAGATAGAGTAACTAAAGAAGTTCTATATTCTGCAAATTACATAATGGGAAAAAATGTATCTGAATTTGAAAAGGATTTTGCAAGTTATGTAGGAGTTAAGCATGCTATTTCAGTAGGAAATGGAACAGATGCATTAGTTATCGCATTAAAAGCTTTAGGAATTGGCCAGGGTGATGAAGTAATAACTTCAACATTTACTTACTTTGCATCTGCTGAATGTATATCAGCTGTAGGAGCAAAGCCAGTTTTTGTAGACGTAGAAAAAGATACTTTTAATATAGATCCAAGTAAGATAGAAGAAAAAATAACAGAAAAAACAAAAGCGATCATACCAGTACATATATTTGGTCAAAGTGCTGATATGGATAAAATAAATGATATAGCTAAAAAATATAATTTAAAAGTAATTGAAGATGCCTGTCAGGCAGTTGGATCAAAATATAAAGGAAAGATGATAGGCTTAATAGGAGATATAGCTTGTTTTTCATTCTTTCCAACAAAGAATCTTTCATGTGCTGGTGATGGAGGTATGATAGTTACTTCTGACGATAATATTGCTACTATAGCAAAGGCACTAAGAACTCATGGAAGTGGTGAAACAGGACAAAAAGCATATAACTTATTAAATAATATAAATGAGGATATAGAAAAATCTAACATTGAGGATGATACAGTATATAATCCATTAAAATATTATAATTATTTAATTGGATATAATTCTAGATTAGATGCTATTCAAGCAGCCATACTAAAGGTTAAACTACCTCATTTGGACAAATGGAATGCAAGAAGAAGAGAAATAGCTCACGTATATGATGAAGAACTTAAATGTTCTAATGTTGTTATACCAAGTGTTAGGGATGAAAATGAATCTATATATCATCAATATGTATTACAAACAGAAGATAGAGAAAAAATGTTAAATAAACTTAAAAATAAGGGTGTAGCTACTGGAGTATATTATCCTGTTCCATTACATTTACAAAAAGTGTATAAGGATCTTGGATATAAAGAAGGGGATATGCCAGTTGCAGAACATCTTTCACATAGAACATTTGCTATACCTGTTTATCCAGAATTAACAGAGGAACAAATAAAATATATAATTGATTCTATAAAGAGCGAATAGAGAGGGTATAATTTATGGATAAAAAATATTTTGTGCATGAATCCAGTTATGTAGATGATAATGTTCAGATAGGAGAAGGAACTAAAATATGGCATTTTTCTCATATAATGAGTAATTCAGTTGTAGGCGAAAGATGTAATATAGGTCAAAATGTTGTTGTGTCTCCTGGAGTAGAACTAGGAAATGGAGTTAAAATACAAAATAATGTATCTGTATATACTGGTGTTATTTGTGAAGATGATGTGTTTTTAGGACCATCGTGTGTATTTACAAATGTTATAAATCCTAGAAGTTTTATAGAAAGAAAAAATGAATATAAACAAACTATTATAGGAAAAGGTGCGTCAATTGGGGCTAATGTAACAATTGTATGTGGTCATAATATAGGTAAATATGCTTTAATTGGAGCTGGAGCTGTAGTTACTAAAAATATACCAGATTATGCTTTAGTTGTTGGAAATCCGGGAATAGTTAAAGGATATGTATGCAAATGTGGTTCAAAATTAGATTTTAAGAACGATAAGGCGATTTGTGAAAGTTGTAATGAGGAATATATAAAATCTAATGAAAAAGTTGAGTGTGTAGATTTAGGAGGTACAAAATAAATGTCAGAGTTAAAGCAACAATTATTAGATAAAATAAATAATAGAACTGCTAAAGTAGGGGTAGTTGGATTAGGATACGTTGGTTTACCATTAGCTGTAGAAAAAGCAAGTGCTGGATATGAAACTATTGGATTTGATGTTCAAGACAAAAAGGTGCAAATGGTTAATGAAGGACAAAATTATATAGGTGATGTAGTAGATGAAAAATTAAAAATGTTAGTTAATGACAAAATATTGAGAGCTACTACAGATTTTAGTTTTGTAAAAGATGTAGATACTATCTGTATTTGTGTACCTACACCACTTGATTTATATAAACAACCAGATTTATCTTATGTTGTAGAGTCTACAAAAAGCGTTGCAAAATATATGCATAAAGGTATGTTAATAGTTCTTGAAAGTACAACTTATCCAGGAACTACTGAAGAAGTACTTAAACCTATTCTGGAAGAAAGTGGATTAAAATGCGGAGAAGACTTTTTCTTAGCATTTTCACCAGAAAGAGTTGATCCAGGTAATAAGAGTTTTAATACTAAAAATACCCCAAAAGTTGTTGGTGGTTGTAGCGAAGATTGTACAGAAGTTGCAGCAGCATTATATAAAAATATTTTAGAAGGTGAAATACATACTGTTTCATCACCAGCAGTAGCTGAAATGGAGAAAATATTAGAAAATACATTTAGAAATATTAATATTGGATTAGCTAATGAGATGGCTATTTTATGTAATAGAATGGGAATAGATGTATGGGAAGTTATCGATGCAGCAAAAACTAAGCCATATGGTTTTATGCCTTTTTACCCAGGTCCAGGTTTAGGAGGACACTGCATACCACTTGATCCATTTTATTTAGAATGGAAAGCAAAGGAATATGATTATCATACAAGATTAATAGAAACTTCAGGAGAAATAAATGATTCAATGCCTGAATTTGTATTAGATAATGTAATGAAAATATTAAATAAACATAAAAAAGCACTTAATGGTTCAAAAGTTCTTGTATTAGGAGTTGCTTACAAAAATGATATTGATGATTATAGAGAATCACCAGCATTTAAAGTTATAGAGCTTTTTGAAAAGAATGGAGCCAATGTAATAGTAAATGATCCATATTGTGAAGTTTCTAAGTATAAGAATAAAGTTTATAACTCTGTAGATTGGAAAGAAGTTATAGATGAAAGTGATATTGTTGTTATAACAACTAGTCATAGTTGCTATGATTATGAAGAAATAGTAAGTAAAGCTAAAGTTGTATATGATACAAGAAATGCAACTAAAGATGTAGTTAATAACAGAGATAAGATATATAAACTATAAAAAATAATAATTATTTAAATGTGTGTTAACATATTAATTTTATTATTAGGATTTAGTGAGAATTTAACTCACTAAATCCTATATTTATTTGCAAGAAAATATAGAGTTTTAACATTTAAAGTAGATAATATTTTTTAAAAATAAACAATTAACTATGCATAATTTACAATTAAATATAAAATATTTAATAAGAAAAATTTTATAAAGAAATGCAATTGTATTTAGTTATTTTTAATGTGTAATGAATATTTTATAAGATTTATCTATAAAATATAAAAATAGATTACGATTTTAATTAACAAGTTTATTAATATAATTTGATATAAGAATTAAACAAGAAATAATATCTAAAGATAGGAAATGGTGATTTGATGGGTGATACGAATATTGATTTAAGACAGAAATTAAGATTATTATTACATTTAATTATAAAAGTAAAAAATGACGATATTTTTGCATTAGCATCTCAACTAGCATATTACTTATTATTATCATTTTTCCCATTTATTATTTTTTTAATCACATTAGTAGGAGTTAGCAATCTAGATTATTTACAAATATTAAATGGAATAAAATCTATAGTTCCAGAAGCCGTATTTGAATTGACTTCTTCAATAATAATAGAGGTTTTTAATAATAAATATACAGGATTGCTAGAAATTTCAATCTTATTGGCTTTATGGACATCATCTTCAGGATTTAGAGCAGTAATTAAAGGTGTAAATAAAGCTTATGCCTTAAAGGAAAACAGATCATTTATAAAAAGATTAATAATTTCTATGTTTAGTGTAATAGCATTAGCGTTAACAATAATATTAGCATTATCAATGTTTGTATTTGGAAATGTAATAGTAAATTATATTATTAAATTTATTCCTTTTACAAAAGCATTTATTGTTTTTTGGAACATATGTAGATATAGTTTTGTAGTAATTATAATGATATTTGTATTTGCATCAATATATAGATTTACTCCTGTTAAAAGATTAAGATGGAAAGAGGTAATTCCAGGAGCAATTTTTAGTACAATAGGATGGTTGATAACATCTTATGGATTTTCTTTTTATGTAGATAATTTTGGAAATTATTCTAGATTTTATGGTAGTGTTGGAGCTGTTTTTGTATTAATGACTTGGTTATTTTTAATTTCTATTCTATTTATTTTGGGTGTAGAAATAAATTGTGTTTTAGGAGAATTTAAAAATCAATTATAAGTTAATTATGTATTCTGAATATAATTACATAAACTGGATATAATCATAAAAGAAATATTCAGGAGGTGTAATATAATGAATAACATAGTATTAGTAGGAAACTTCATAAAGGACCCTGAACTTATGTATACAGAAAAAGATAATAAAACTTATAGTAAATTTATAATTGCTGTAGATAGACCATTTAAAAGTTTAGATGGAACTAGGAAAGCTGACTTAATACCTATAGTGGTGTGGGGAAAAAAAAGCAGAGGTTATATGTCGTTATATGAAAAAAGGAGATAGTATAAGCTTAAGCGGTAGATTAAGAACTGGTAGTTATGAAGATAAAGAAGGTAATAAAAGATATAGAGCAGAAGTTGTTGGAGAAAATTTTAAATTTTTAGGAAATAAAAGATCAGAAAAAGTTTCAGAGGAAAATTTAAGTTAAAAATAAAATATATAAAGGGCACTTTCATAATTAGATAAATATTTAAGTAATAATAATATAGTTAAAAATAAAATTTAAGGAAAATATTAATAAATTATTTTCCAAATGTTGAATTAATAAATAAATGTGATATAATAAATAATGTAAACGATAACTAAAAAGTTTTCAGTTTCAATTTTCAATTATGGTTATAATGAAATTTATGAGGTTAAAATGAGAAAAAATAAGCTATTTTAAGTAGAGTGGGTTTACTTAAAATAGCTTATTTTTTATTTTAGAATAATGTATAAAATTGTATATACAAATATAGACTAAAATTAAAATTAAATTTATATAATTTAATTAATATTCGACAAATACTTTAAATTTAATTTCAAATATATTTATTTATACGTTAATAAATAGCAAGTTTCAAAATTTATTGTCAATAAAAAATATATAAATAACTAAATATCAGGACATGCTTTGACATTTTATAAAACATTAATGTGATAATATAAACATGTGTTATAAATTAATAAGGGGTTGAAGAATTATATGAATATCATAGAAGAGTACACATCTGTAGATAATGAAAATAATTTTGAGTACAAATATAGGTTAACCAAATCACTATATAAGGGAAAAGTAGGATATGGTATAGAAGTACAAAGCAAAAGTCCAAATGATGTATTTTATGAAAAGGATTCAGTCAACTTAGTTTCAACGAATAGACATAATGTAAAAACTTTACTTACTAAATTATATGAAAATAGAGTTTCACCAATACATCTTATAGATATAATTGGAGAATATGTAGACAAGCATGTATATGAATTTGACAATTTTATTACTAAAGAGGCTGCAAATTAATTGTAAAATATTACTTAAATATTTTATTTAGTATATACTAAATAAAGTAACTTTCATTAGGAGGAGTAACATTTTGATAAAAGGAATTGGAACGGACATAGTAGAAATAGAAAGAATGAATAAAGCTATTGAAAATAATATAAATTTTATAAGTAGGTATTTTACAGAAAATGAAATTCAATATTTTAAATCAAGAAAATTTAAAGCTAATACAATAGCTGGAAATTTTGCTGGAAAAGAAGCTATAAGTAAAGCATTAGGAAGTGGATTTAGAGGATTTGGATTAAAAGATATAGAAATATTAAGGGATGATTTAGGGAAGCCAATAGTAAATTTAAGTAATAAACTGTATGAAAAATTCGATTTAAAAAATCATAATATTTTTGTTAGTATATCTCATAGTAATACTGATGCTATAGCATATGCAATAATAGAGGTGATATAAGTGGAAGTTATGTCTTCTAAGAAGTGTAAATTAATTGATGAAGTAACAATTAAAGAGATAGGGATTCCGAGTATTGTTTTAATGGAAAATGCAGCTAAATCAATAAGTGAAGAAATATGTGATATGGGAAAAAGTTTTATTGTAATATGTGGTCAAGGAAATAATGGTGGAGATGGTTTAGCTATATGCAGACATTTGTTTAATAAAGGCAAAAAAGTAAAAGTATATATCGTTGGAATTAGTGAAAATTATAGTAGTGATTTTAGAACGAATTTAAGTATATTAAGTAATTTAGAAGACATAGAAATTAAAAAGATTAAATCTGAAAAAGATATATTTAATGATTTAGTTATTAATATTAAGAACTCAGATGTCATAGTTGATGCATTGTTTGGTGTTGGATTAAACAGGGAACTTACAGGTATTTTTAAAACTGTTATAGAGCAAATAAATATTAGTTCAAAAAGAATTATATCAGTAGATGTTCCATCGGGATTAGATTGTGATGAGGGGATACCTAAAGGAATTTCAATAAAGGCAAATTATACGTATACATTTGAAGTTGTTAAAATGGGATTTTTAAATTATGAAGCTATTAAATATTTAGGAAATCTTAAAGTTGTAAACATAGGTATTCCTCAAAAAATAAAAGAAAAAAATAGTGATGGAATTTGTATATTAAGTGATTTTGAATATAAAGAATTAATTCCTAAAAGAAATATTTATGGACACAAAGGGAACTATGGTAGAGCACTTATTATTTCAGGAAATGTAGGGTTTACAGGAGCAGCTTTTATAACTACTGAATGTACAGTAAGAAGTGGTGCAGGGTTAGTTACTTTGGTTTGTCCTAAAGAAGTACAATCAATATTATCTAACAAACTAATAGAAGCTATGACATTGAATACAGAAGATAATAAATTAGATGACCTATTAAAGAAAGCTCAAGTTATAGCAATTGGTCCTGGCCTTGGAATTGGAGAAAAAGAAAGAAAATTATTTGAAAAAGTTGTAAAAAAAACAACTTGCCCTATAGTCATTGATGCAGATGCAATAACTTTGTTATCAAAAAATAAGTCATTGACCCAATATTTAGAGAATAGATCAATTATGACACCACATCCGGGAGAATTGGCAAGATTTTTGGACTTAAGTATTAGTGAAATCGAAAATGATAGAGTTGGTATATCAAGAAAATTCTTTGAGGATTACAGAATAAATTTATTGTTAAAAGGTTATAGAACAGTAATTTGTACTCATAGCAAAACTTACATAAATCAAACTGGTAATAGTAAAATGGCATCTGGTGGAATGGGAGATGCATTAACAGGTATAATAACAGGATTAGTAGCTCAAGGATCAAAAATTGAAGAAGCAGCTATTTTAGGATCTTATATACATGGAAAAATAGCTGATGAAATATCAAAAGATGCATTTATAGTTAATGCAAGAGATATTATAAGCAGTTTACCAAGAAAAATTAATAATATTATTAAGTAATTAAGAATAAAATAAAAAAACTTTTCATAATAGTAATAAGGTATTAATAAAGCTTTGGAGGAGTAATGGATAAGAAAAAAAATACATTAAAAAGAAAAATGCTTTTATCTACTTTATTACTTATACCAATTATAACTATTTTATTAATAGTTTTATTTAGGCATATTTTAATTCCTACAAATGAAGAAATTTTGAATTATGTTAAGAACATAAAAGAATATAGTACAGGCGTAGAGTATACATTTAAAAATTCTAGAGGCGAGATAAAGGAATTAACAACACAATATTATAGTAGTAACAAAGGATTAAGAATTGAATTTGGACAAGATAAAAAAACAGTAAAAGTTTACAATAAAGGAGAAATACAAGTAAAAGATTTTCAAGGAGAAGAATTTAAACTTGATGGAAATATTGATGTTATTTATCCATTAACATCAATAAATAATGTTTTATCAAATAAAATGTTAGGAGAGATAAAAGAGGGTGTTAAAGAATGGGGGGATGGCAACTATTTAGAAGTTGATTTAAAATACGATATGAATAACAAACATTTTGAAAAAGGAAAATTTTATATAGATAAAAAAACAAAATCACCTATATTGTTGAAGATATTTGATGTTAATGGAAATGAAAGAGTTATTGCAACTTATAAAGATTTTAAGATTGAACAGAATTTAAGTGATGAGTTATTTTAATCAATATATTTTTTTGAAAGCAAACTATTATGTGGAAGGATATGGACAACCTAAAAATAAAATATTTTTTAATCTATATAGTTAATATTCTTCCAATAAATTATTAAAATATTAGATTTAAATAAAATTAAGCCATATTAATATCCGAGAATTAGCTTAAGATTATTTCATAGAAAGTATCGAAAGATACATACGTTTTAGTTAATTAATTGTTATATATAATATAAAACAGTAAAACTCTTAATTTAATAAAAAATATATCACAAAAAAAGGACAATTCTTTTGACAAATTGACATAATTTGCAATATAATAAATATATACATAGGATTTTTGCTACTATGGAGGAGAAATTATGTCACATTTTAATAAAAATAAAAAAAATCAGGATATATTTTGTACAAATAAAAAAAAGAGTGAATTTATGAGTGATTCAATAATACTATATATTGATGATACGATTGAAGATATGAGTTTAGCCGATTTTGAATACTCAATGATAAAAGGTTATCAAGATATGGCAGAGTTAAATTTGGAACTTTCTAGAGATGGGATTGAAAAGCTATTAAGTGATATTAATGAATACGAGATATGGCTTTGCGGAGAGTGATTATTTGAAATGGCAACTATGGTAGTAAAAAGAGGAGATATTTTTTATGCTGATTTAAGTCCGGTTATAGGATCTGAACAAGGCGGAATACGCCCAGTTATTGTAATACAAAATGATATAGGAAATAGATATAGTCCTACTGTTATTGTGGCAGCAATAACTTCACAAATAAATAAGGCTAAATTACCTACTCATGTTGAGATATCTTCAGAAGAGTATGGTTTAAACAGAGATTCAGTTGTATTATTAGAACAAATAAGGACTTTAGACAAGCGAAGATTAAAAGAAAAAATTGGACATATGACTGATTGTGACATGAAAAAAGTTAATAAATCTTTAATCATAAGTCTAAATCTTAACTAAAATATAAAAAATTTATGGAGTAGATTCAATATCTACTCCTTTTTGTATATACTAATTATAGAATTCTTAAACATCAGAAAAGAGACAAAATTTAAGTTAATATAAATATTAGTTGATATGTGATAACAGATGTAAGTTGAGAAGTGATAGTTTAAATTTAAGGAAAAAACTTTTTAATGGAATTTAAATATGAAATTGCTAAATATATATTTTTTTAATTAGTGATATATATAATACTGATAAATTGTATAGCAAATATAGCAATATATAATTTATTAGTATATCATTATATTTATATATGTACATATATATACAAATATAAATAATTATGATAGAATAAATTGTATGTAACAAAGAAAAAATATGTTCTAGGTAAGGAATTTAATCATAGGAGGATTATAGTATGAATAATAACAAAGAAAAGCTTCAAGAAGTTTCAAAGCTTATAAGAAAAGACATAGTAACTATGCTTACTGAATCAGCATCAGGACATCCAGGTGGATCTTTATCAATAGCAGATATAATGAGTGTATTATTTTTTAATGAAATGAACATTGATCCTAAAAATCCTAAAAATCCTGATAGAGACAGATTTGTATTATCAAAAGGACATGCTGCACCAGCATTATATAGTGCTTTAGCAAGAAAAGGTTATTTTGATGTAGAAGAGTTAAAAACTTTAAGAAAAATAGGATCTAAATTACAAGGACATCCTAACATGAATGACTTACCAGGAATTGATATGTCAACAGGTTCATTAGGTCAAGGAATTTCAGCAGCTGTTGGAATGGCATTGGCAGGTAAATTAGATAATAAAAATTATAGAGTTTATACTATATTGGGTGATGGTGAGCTTGAGGAAGGTCAAGTTTGGGAAGCATCAATGTCAGCAGCTCACTATAAATTAGATAATTTGACTGCTTTTGTAGATTATAATGGACTACAAATAGATGGAAATATTTCAGATGTAATGAATCCAGCTCCGATTGATAAAAAATTTGAAGCTTTTGGATGGAATACATTAGTAATAGATGGTCATAATTATGATCAAATTTTAGAAGCAATTGAAAAAGCTAAAAATACAAAAGGAAAACCAACTGTTATAGTATGTAAAACAGTAAAAGGAAAAGGTGTTTCATTTATGGAAAATCAAGCAGGATGGCATGGAACGGCACCTAGCGTAGAACAACGTGATCAAGCATTAAAAGAAATTGGAGGGGAAAACTAATGGGTAATAAAATGGCAACTAGAGAAGCTTATGGTAAGGCATTAGTAAAACTTTCAAACATAAATAAAGATGTTGTAGTATTAGATGCAGATTTATCAAAGTCAACAAAAACAGCAGATTTTAAAGCTGCTTCACCAGAAAGATTTATAAATATGGGAATAGCAGAAGCTAATATGATGGGAGTTGCAGCAGGTCTTTCAACTTGTGGAAAAGTTCCATTTGTTAGTACATTTGCAATGTTTGCAGCAGGTAGAGCATTTGAACAAATTAGAAATTCAATTTGTTATCCAAATCTTAATGTTAAAGTTTGTGCAACTCATGCAGGATTAACAGTAGGAGAAGATGGAGCATCTCACCAATCAGTTGAAGATATTTCATTAATGAGAAGTGTTCCTAACATGACAGTAATAAATCCAGCTGATGGAATTGAAACAGAAGCTGCTATTTTAGCAGTAGCTGAATATAAAGGACCGTGTTATGTAAGACTTGGTAGATTGGCGGTTGAAAGTGTAAATAATAATGCTGATTATAAGTTTGAAATAGGAAAAGGCATAACATTAGCTGAAGGAGTTGATGTTACTATAGTAGCAACAGGAATAATGGTTAAATTAGCATTAGAAGCCAAGGAAGAGTTAGCTAAAGATGGAATAAATGCAAGAGTTATTAATATTCATACTATAAAACCAATAGATTCAGAATTATTAGTAAAAGCAGCTAAAGAAACAGGTGCTATTGTTACTGCAGAAGAACATAGCATAATTGGTGGATTAGGTTCTGCTGTATCAGAAGTATTAGCTGAAGAAATGCCAGTTCCAGTATTAAAAGTTGGAATTCAAGATACATTTGGTGAAAGTGGAAAACCAGAACAATTATTAAAAGCATACGGATTAACAACTGAAAATATAGTTGAAAAGGCTAAAAAGGCAGTATCAATTAAAAGATAATTAAATTTATTACGCATATAAAAATAAATAATAAGTGAAGATGCGACGGATATTTTGTGAAATACAATGACTTGGGTTCTGTTAATGGTTTTGCTATTAGTAGGTTTCAAGGAAGAATTGGTTAAAAAAATAAACTAGAATACTCTTAGTTATTTATTTGAATGTGCCTTATTAGGTAGCAATAGTATTTATTGCTACCTTTTTTTATTCTTTAAGAAACTATATTTTTTAAAATCTGAGGATAACTTAGATTATACTTTTGCTTAAAGGTTAAGAAATAAAACCTAAAGAATAAAAAATTATAGAAATTTTAAAGATTAAAAAGCTTATAAATCTAACTTAGATTAAATATTAGTTAAGATGTGGAGAGTGGAAAGTTGATAATTAGAGGAAAAATTCGTTTATAAAATTTAAAAATATATATTTTTAGAAAATCTTTAAAGTAGAATTTTTTATGTTTACAAGAACTATTGAATGTTTAAGTGTTGATATTAAAAGAAAAAAATGGGAAAATATAGAGTGATTATTACATATTTTGAATAATAAAAGGCAATTGTGGAAATATAAATTTATTAACATACTATAGAAAAATAAAATGCAAAATTTAATAATTTAATAATAGTTAAAATTAATAAAAAATATATTTTCCGGTAAATAGGGGGGATAATTATGAAAAATTTCATGAAAGAGTATGGAATAATAACATTAGGTATAATATTAGTTGCATTAGGAAATGAATATTTCTTTATACCTAATAATCTTGCTGGTGGTGGTGTAACAGGAATAGGTATTATAATAAATAAATATGCACCTAATATGTCAGTAGGAGGTATAACTTTTATATTAAATGCTGTATTGTTAATTGTATCTTTTATATTTATAAATGGGGATTTTGGGGTTAAAACAATATATGCAAGTCTAGGTTTATCAATAATAATGTGGTTTATAGAAAAATTCTTTAATCCAGTAGCGATATCCACAGATTTAATTATAGCTACAGTTTTTGGAACGATAATAGCAGCTATTGGTATGGCCTTAGTATTTAATCAAAATTCCTCTACTGGAGGAACTGATATATTAGCTAAGATACTAAATAAATTTTTAAATTTAGATATAGGAAAATCTTTGTTAATAGTAGATTTTATTATTACATTTGTAGCAGCGTTAGTATTTACTATAGATATAGGGTTGTATTCTATGCTTAGTGTAATAATCTTAGGAACACTTATAGACAAATTTATAGAAGGTTTTAATATATGTAAACAAGTGGTTATTATTAGCGAAAAAAATGATGAAATTAGTAAATATATAATAAAAGTATTAGAGAGAGGATGTACTTTTTTAAAGGGGGTTGGTGGTTTTACTGGAAATGATTCTACAGTTTTATATGCTGTATTAAGTAGGAATCAATTTATAAAGTTAAAAAGATTTATACAAGAAACTGATAAAAGAGCATTTATATCTGTAGGAGAAGTTCATGAAGTTTTAGGAGAAGGTTTTAAAGATATTCAAAAAGATTAAAAATAATAGAAGTTGTATATTTAATAAATTTGTATAACATTAAAAACTCTTCTATGATATAATTACTTTGTAAGTTTTACAGAGAAATTGTATAATTTCATCCAAAGGAGAGTTAATATGATTGAGTTTAAGAATATATCGAAAATATATGATAATAATGTTAAAGCATTAAGTGATGTAAATATAGAAATAAATGCAGGCGAATTTGTTTTCTTGGTAGGACCAAGTGGATCAGGAAAATCAACATTTATAAAAATGATATTGAAAGAAGTAGAACCAACTAATGGTAAGATAATAATAGGAAAGAAGGATTTATCAACTATAACTAGAAGACAAATACCTTATTATAGAAGAAAAATAGGTATGGTGTTTCAGGATTTTAGATTGATACCTAATTTAAATGTATATGAAAATGTTGCCTTTGCTATGAGGGTAGTGGGAGCATCACCAAGAGAAATAAGAAGAAGAGTACCTATGGTATTATCATTAGTGGGTTTATCTCATAAATATAAAATGTTCCCTAACGAATTATCTGGGGGAGAGCAGCAAAGAGTATCTCTTGCAAGAGCATTGGTAAATAATCCATCAGTTTTAATAGCTGATGAACCAACAGGAAATCTAGATCCAGAGACAGCTAGAGAAATAATGGAATTGTTAGATGATATAAATAAATCTGGGACAACTATTTTGATGGCAACTCATGCAAAGGATATAGTTGATTATATGAAAAAGAGAGTTATAGCAATTGATAGAGGAGAAATAGTAAGAGACGAAAAGAGAGGTAAGTATAAAGATGAGAATTAATACAATTACATATTTTATAAAAGATGCATTTACTAGTTTAAAAAGAAATAGAACTATAAGTTTTGCCTCAATACTTACAGTACTTATAACCTTCTTTGTTTTAGGGACATTTATATTATTAGCTGGAAACGTAAATGAAGCTATTAATAGTGTAAAAGATAAGGTTGAGCTTGAAGTATTTCTTAAAGATGATATAAAACTTATTGATCAAAGAGAAATAGAATTAAAGTTGAGAGAATTAGATGGTGTAAAGGATGTTGTATATAAATCAAAAGAAGAGGCTTATAAAAAAGTTAAAGAAACAACAAGTGAACATGAAGGTTTATTACAAGGGTATACTTTAGAACATAATCCATTTCCAGCATCATTTACTGTAAAGCTTGAATCACCTGAATATGCGAATAATATAAGCCAAGCTTTAGAGGGGTTTACAGGAATTGAAAAGATAGATAATCAAAAACAAAAACAGGTTGTTGATGGAATAGTTAAATTTGTAAAAGGTATAAATATAGTTGGTGGAGCATTATTTATAATATTAGTTGGGGTATCTATTTTCTTAATAATGAATACAACAAAATTAACGGTTTATTCAAGAAGAAGAGAAGTTGGAATAATGAAATTTGTAGGAGCTACCGATTGGTTTATAAGATGGCCTTTTATAATAGAAGGTATGGTAATTGGAATTTTAGGTTCTACATTATCATGTGTAATATTATTCTTTGCTTATAAAGGATTATTTAGTTGGATATCATCAATGATGATGTTTGTTACACTTGTACCTCCTATGTACATTTTAAAAGTTATGCTATTGGAATTTGTAATAGGTGGAATTTTAGTTGGTGGAATTGCTAGTGCATCGGCTTTAAGAAAATTCTTAATAGTATAATTTAACATAAATAAGAATAGAATTAGTTTATAAATAGAAATAATGGACCAAGTATTCTTTAGATATTTTTAATTATTAGAATAAATAGAGTATTAATACTTTATTTATTCTAATAATATAAATAAGTAAAATATATTAAAGAGTAGTGGTTTATTATTTTTTTTATACGAAAGGGAGTCTAAAGCGGTGAATTATTTAAAAAGAGATGAGGAAAAGCGTAGAATAAATAAAGTATGGCAAATAATTATAATTACTGCCATGTTAGTTGTTAGTGGTATAGGCTGCGTATTTGTAGGAAATTATTTAGCTACAAAAGGTATAATATTAACTACAGCTTCATCAAAAGTTTCAAGTGAATTAAAACAAATGAAAGATGTGGATAAATATTCAGCATTATTTCAAGTGAGAGAAGCGTTAATATCAAAATTTGATGGTGAAATAGATGATAATGTTTTATTAGAAGGAGCAATTAAAGGTATGACAGCATCTTTAAAAGATCCTTATACAGTATTTATGAATAAAGAAGAGTTTGGTAAATTTATGGAACAAACTACAGGTAGTTTTATGGGAATAGGAGTTCAAGTTGGAGTAAAGAATGATAAAATAACAATTATATCTCCAATAGAAGGATCACCAGCAGCTTCAGCAGGATTACAAGCTGGCGATGTAATACAAAAAGTAAATGATATTGAATTAAATGGAGAAGAACTTGATAAAGCAATATCTATGATTAGTGGAAAAGAAAAAGCAGAAGTGAAATTAACAATTGCTAGAGGAGAAAATGATACATTTGATGTAAATGTAACTAGAGATGTTATAAAGGTACAGTCAATAAGAGGAGAAATGATTAATTCATCTGTTGGATATATACAATTAACTTCTTTTATGGATGAAAATATTACAGATGATTTTAAAAATAAAATAACAGAATTGAAAAACTCAGGAATGAAAGGTTTAATACTAGACTTAAGAGGAAATCCAGGTGGATTACTTTCACAAGCAGTTGGAGTAGCATCTCAATTTATACCACAAGGAAAAATAATAACTTATACTATAGATAAATATAATAATAAAGCAGAATCACCAGCTATTAGTGGAATAGCTGAAGGTTTCCCTTTAGTGTTACTTGTTGATGGAGGAAGTGCAAGTGCATCAGAGGTTGTTACAGGAGCATTAAGAGATTATAAAGCTGCAACTATAGTTGGAACAACTACATTTGGAAAAGGAATAGTTCAACAACCTATAAGATTTTCAAATGACATAGGTGGACTTAAAGTAACAGTTTCAAAATACTATACTCCTAATGGAGAAAACATTCATAAAAAGGGGATACTACCTGATTATGAAGTAAAAATACCTAAAGATTTATTTAAAGAAAAATATGATAGAAACATAGATCCTCAATTTAATAAAGCTTTAGAAGTAATAACGCAGAAGCTTGATTAGGGGGATTAATATGGAATTAATATTTTATACTTTAAGAGGTGTGGCTGGTGCAATAGTAAATCCAGCCTTAATGATTGTACTGGTTTTTTTAGGAATAATATTATATTTAAAAAATAAAAATTTAGTTATTATGCAAAAATTAATCCTAGGGGATAATATAAATACTCCTCTAGAACTTACATTATCGCAAATTGTACTAGGAATATTAGCAGGTTCTATAGGTAGTTTAATATTGAGTGTTTTAGGAATAAGATTTTGGGAAAATTCAGGAATAATATATTTATTTATGATTTCTATAGTTTTAATGTTTATAAAACCTAGATTTATTTGTTTTTCTTATTCAGGAGCATTATTAGGGGCTATTAGCATAATAGTAAAATTATTGTCTAATTTTATTCCTTTATTGAAAAATACTAATATTTTCAATATTGATATAATATATCTTATGACATTTATAGGTGTACTACATATTGTTGAAGGTTTTTTGGTTATGATAGATGGAGATAGAGGATCAATACCTATTTTTAGTAATAAAAATGGAAGAATAATAGGTGGATTTTCTTTTAATAGATATTGGGTTTTATCTATAGCAATATTAATGTTAGCTTTATCAAATAAGGATACAAGCAATTACATAACAACTACTATACAAACTCCTAATGGATGGCCATTCATATCTGGAGAGTTAAGTGATAAATTATTAACTTTAGCTACAATTTCTGTAATGCCACTTTATGCTGTTGTAGGTTATTCATCAATTACATTTACAAAAGGGAAAAAAGAAAAAGTATTACATTCAGGAATCTCTATATTAATTTATGGGATATGTTTAGCAATAGTAGCTCAAATTGCTAGATTTGGTTTGTTATTTAAGGTGTTAGTTATAGTTTTTGCACCTTTTGCTCATGAAATGATGATTAAAGTTCAAAGAAATAATGAAAATAAATATGAACCTAAATTTATGAGTGATGAAGAAGGACTAGTTGTGTTAGAAGTTGTACCTAATGGAATAGCTTACAATTTAGGTATAAAATCAGGAAATAAATTAATTTCAGTAAATAATAATAATGTAAATTGTGAATCGGATGTATTAATTATTTTAAAAGAAAATTTATATAATGCGACTTTTACAATTAAAGATTCAAAGGGTAATATAAAAGATATACCTGTTAAAACTACAAAAGGAAAAAGACTTGGTATGATTTTAGTTCCAAGAGCTATAAAAGAAAAAGATAAAATATGTGTAGAGGAAAATAAGTTTTCTGATATATTAAATAATATAAAAGAAAAACATTAAATATAATATAAATTTAAAGTCAATAATTAAATAAGAATTATTGGCTTTTTTATTGTGTAAAAAAATAACATATAAACTTTATTTTAGATTGATTTATAAAATGTTTATAAGTTGAAAAAACTAATAGGAAATTAGCAATTTAAATTTATAATAAAGAAATCTTAGTGTATTTATAGATAAATTATTAAATGAGTTTATGTTGACTTAGATTATAATGAAAAGTAAAATAGAAATAAGTAAATACGAATGTTTGTTCGCAAAATGAGGTGTTATATTATGGGAGAATTTAAAATACATTCAAAATTTAAACCTACAGGAGATCAACCACAGGCTATTGACAGTATAGTAAAGTCAATTAAAGATAATAATAGATGTCAAACATTACTTGGTGTAACAGGGTCAGGTAAAACATTTACTATGGCTAATATAATAGAAAAATTGCAAAGGCCAACTCTTATTTTAGCTCATAATAAGACTCTTGCAGCACAATTATGTTCTGAATTTAAAGACTTCTTTCCAGATAATATAGTTGAGTACTTTGTATCTTATTATGATTATTATCAACCAGAAGCATATGTACCACAAACTGATACTTTTATTGAAAAAGATGCATCTATAAATGATGAAATAGATAAACTTAGGCATTCAGCTACTTCTGCATTATTTGAGAGAAGAGATGTAATTATAGTTGCATCAGTTTCATGTATATATGGTCTTGGTAATCCAGATGAATATAAGAAGTTAACTATAAGTTTAAGAAAAGGAATGGAAAAAGAGAGAGATGAAATAATAAAAAAGCTTATAGAAATTCAATATGAAAGAAATGATATAGATTTTTCAAGAGGTACATTTAGAGTAAGAGGAGATTTGTTAGATATAATTCCATCATCAACATCAAGCAAAGGAATAAGAATAGAATTTTTTGGTGATGAAATTGATAGGATTAGAGAATTCGATGTATTAACAGGAAAAATAATAGGAGAGAGAAATCATGTTTCAATTTTCCCAGCATCTCACTTTGCAACTTCAAAGGAAACTTTAGAAAGATCGTTATCAGAGATAGAGAGTGAGTTAGAAGATAGATTAAGAGAACTTAATTCTCAAGAAAAGTTATTAGAAGCACAAAGATTAAGACAAAGGACTAATTTTGATATAGAGATGATAAGAGAAATGGGTTATTGTAGTGGAATAGAAAATTATTCAAGGATACTTGATGGAAGGGCGTCTGGAACTCCACCTAAAACATTAATAGATTATTTTCCAGAAGATTTTCTATTATTTATTGATGAAAGTCATGTTACATTGCCACAAGTAAAAGCTATGTATGCAGGGGATAGATCAAGGAAGAATACATTGGTGGATTATGGATTTAGATTACCATGTGCTTATGATAATAGACCATTAAAATTTCAAGAATTTGAGAAAAAAATAAATCAAGTAGTATTTGTTAGTGCAACTCCAGCTCAATATGAGTTAGATAATTCAGATGTTATATCAGAACAGGTTATAAGACCAACAGGATTATTAGATCCAGAAATTATTGTTAAACCAGTAAAAGGTCAAATTGATGATTTATATGCAGAAATTAAGGAAACAATATCAAAAGGATATAGAATATTAATTACGACTTTAACCAAAAGAATGGCCGAGGATTTAACTAAATATATGATAGACCTTGGAATAAAAGCAACATATATGCATTCTGATATTGATACCATTGAAAGAATGAAGATTATTAGAGATTTAAGATTAGGTGAATATGATGTTTTAGTTGGAATAAATCTTTTAAGAGAAGGATTGGATATACCAGAGGTGGCTTTAGTTGCTATATTAGATGCAGATAAAGAAGGATTCTTAAGATCAGAAACATCATTAATTCAGACAATAGGAAGAGCTGCAAGAAATTCAAAAAGTAAAGTAATAATGTATGCAGATAATATTACTAAATCAATGAAAAAAGCAATTAGTGAAACTGAAAGAAGAAGAAAAATACAAACTGAATATAATAAAAAACATGGAATAATTCCACAAACAATTAATAAAGAGGTTAGAGAAGTAATAGAGGCTACAAAGGTTTCAGAAGAAGCTACAGAATATGATGTTAAGGAAACAAAACCTTTAACAAAGAAGGAAAAAGATAAGCTTATAAAAGAATATACAGATGAAATGATGCTTGCAGCTAAAAATCTTCAATTTGAAAGAGCGGCACAATTAAGAGATAAGATAGAAGAATTAAATGGAAAAGAGTGATAAGATGAATGATAAGATAATAATTAAAGGGGCAAAAGTCAATAATTTAAAAAATGTAAGTTTAGAGATACCAAGAGATAAATTAATCGTGTTTACAGGATTATCAGGATCAGGAAAATCATCTTTAGCATTTGATACATTATATGCAGAAGGTCAAAGAAGATATGTAGAGTCACTGTCTTCTTATGCAAGACAATTTTTAGGACAGATGGATAAGCCAGATGTGGAATATATAGAAGGGTTGTCACCAGCTATATCAATAGATCAAAAGACAACAAGTAAAAATCCAAGGTCTACTGTAGGTACTGTAACAGAAATATACGATTATTTAAGATTGTTATATGCAAGAGTAGGTATTCCACATTGTCCTAAGTGTGGAAAAGAAATTGCTAAACAATCTGTGGATCAAATAGTGGATAAAATAATTTCATATGGGGATAAAACAAAAGTTCAAATTTTAGCTCCAATAGTTAGAGGTAGAAAGGGAACTCATGAAAAAATATTAGAAAATATTAAGAAAAATGGATTTATAAGAGCTAGAATTGATGGAGAAATGTATGATTTAACTGAAGAAGAAGTTAAATTAGATAAAAATAAAAAACATAACATTGAGGCTATTATAGATAGAATAGTGATAAAAGAAGATATTGAAAAAAGACTTACTGATTCAGTAGAAATGGCACTTAAACTTGCAGATGGTCTAGTAATAGCTAATATAGTAGGAGACGAAGACATATTATTTAGTGAAAATTTTGCATGTCCAGATTGTAGTATTAGTATAGGTGAATTGGCGCCTAGATTATTTTCATTTAATTCGCCTTTTGGAAAATGTGATTGTTGTGATGGATTAGGAACATTATTTGAATTTGATGAAAATTTAGTTATACCTAATAAAGAGTTAAGCATCATGGGAGGTGCTATAGCAAGTTGGGGAGCAGGAAGATTAAAAGAAGAATCTTGGACATTTGCTATATTAAAAGCATTAGAAAGAGAATTTGGATTACGACTTGATGTACCTATAAAAGATTTAAGCAAAGAAGAAGTAAATTTATTATTGTATGGTACTAATGGAAAAAGAATAAAGGTTGATTATGTAAAAGAAGGGGTAAAAGCTACTTATAATTATTCATATGAAGGAGAAATAAATTCTTTAAAGAGAAGATATAGAGAAACTAATTCAGATTACATAAAAAATGAAGTAGAACAATATATGAGTGATAATTATTGTCCTAAATGTAAAGGTGCTAGACTAAAAAAAGAAGCTTTATTTGTTAAGGTAGGAGAAAAAAATATATATGAATTTACTAAAATGCCAATAAACGAGGAATTAGAATTTTTAAATAGTTTAGAGTTTTCACCTAAAAATAAAATAATAAGTGAACAAATTGTAAAAGAGATCAGAAATAGACTTCAATTTTTACTTAATGTAGGATTAGATTATTTAAATTTATCAAGAAAATCAGGTACATTATCAGGTGGAGAATCTCAAAGAATTAGATTAGCAACTCAAATAGGATCATCACTTATGGGAGTATTATATATACTTGATGAACCTAGTATTGGATTACATCAAAGAGATAATGATAGACTTATAAATACTTTGAAAAATCTAAGAGATGTAGGAAATACAGTTATAGTAGTTGAGCATGATGAAGACACTATAAAGGAAGCTGATTGCATTGTTGATATTGGACCGAGAGCAGGAGAACATGGTGGTGAAGTTGTAGCAGTAGGAACTGTAGATGAAATAAAAGAATGTAAAGAATCTATAACAGGTCAATATTTAACAGGAGAAAAGTATATTAAGGTTCCTAAAGAAAGAAGAAAAGGTAATGGAAAAGAAATAAAAGTAATTGGTGCCAAAGAAAATAATTTAAAAAATATAAATGTATCTATTCCATTAGAAACATTTACTGTAGTAACAGGTGTTTCTGGATCTGGTAAAAGTACATTTGTTAATGAAATATTATATAAAGGATTAAATAGACTAATAAATAAGAGCAAAAATCCAGTAGGAAATCATAAAGAAATAATTGGATATGAAAATATAGATAAAATAATAGATATAGATCAAAGTCCAATAGGAAGAACTCCAAGATCAAATCCAGCAACATATACAGGAACATTTGATGTAATTAGAGAATTATTTTCTCAAACTAATGAAGCTAAGATGAGAGGATATAAACAAGGTAGATTTAGTTTTAATGTTAAAGGGGGAAGATGTGAAGCTTGTTCTGGTGATGGAATAATAAGAATTGAGATGCAGTTTTTATCGGATGTATATGTACCCTGCGAGGTATGTAAAGGAAAAAGATATAATAGAGAAACATTAGAGGTAAAATATAAGGGTAAAAACATAGATAATGTTTTGAATATGACAGTAGAGGAAGCATTAGAGTTCTTTGAAAACATACCAAGAATAAAGAATAAATTAAAGACATTAAATGATGTTGGATTAGGATATATTAGATTAGGGCAACCATCTACGCAATTATCAGGAGGAGAAGCTCAAAGAATAAAGTTAGCATCTGAATTATCTAAAAGAAGTACGGGAAAGACGTTATATATATTAGATGAACCAACAACAGGTTTACATATAGACGATGTTAATAGACTTATAGAAATATTACAAAGATTAGTTAATGCAGGTAATACAGTTGTTGTTATTGAACATAATTTGGATATGATAAAATGTGCAGATTATTTAATAGATTTAGGACCGGAAGGTGGAGATAAGGGTGGAACTGTTATAAAGACAGGAACTCCTGAACAAATAAGTAAATGTGATAAATCATATACAGGCAAGTACTTAAAAAAATTACTATAGAATTTATAAAATAAGATTAGTATAAATTAAAAAAAGTAGAGATTTATAATATTTATTAATAACTTACACAAAATATTTTTTTATATTTTGTAGTAAGTTATTAATAAATTTTAGACATTTTAATTTGATTTATTAATTTTTCATTAAGATATTATTATAATGATATTCATAATATAGACATTTGTATAAGATAAATTTTAAAATATGAATATAAGTTTAAAATATAATATTAAGATAATGATGATTATAAATAATATAGGAATTTTTCAGAATAAAGGATTTAATGATAAATTTAAAATGGTATGTTTATAATATCATAATTACTATTTTTGTTGTATAATCATTATTATGATGTAGTAAATATGTATTGAGGTGAAATTATGGATTTTTCAAAAATATCCGCAGGAATATTTGCAACAATTTTCATTGTGGTTTTATATTTTATAATTTATTATGCTTTAAAAATAATGTATAAAGATATAAAAGGTGGAGGAAGAAGAAGAAGACCATCTCATTCTAGAGGTAGTTTTGGATTAGAGGTATTAAAGTTAGGCGAATCTATAGATTTAAAAGAGGGCTCGGTAATTCCAATAAGAAATGATTTAACGATTGGAAGAAAAAGTGAAAATTCTATTTCTCTTTCAGATCAGCATGTTTCAGGCAATCATGCGAGAGTATTTATAAGAAATACTGGACTGTTTGTAGAAGATTTAAATAGTACTAACGGAACTTATGTTAATGGTAATAGAATAAAAGGGAAACAAAAATTATCTAATAAAGATGAAATAAGAATAGGTACTTCTATATTTAAAGTTCTTAGCTAGATAATCAACGGATGAGGTGATAAAGTGAAACGAAAAGGTGATACCCAGTTAATGATATTGACATATATATTATGTATGTCTCTTTTTGTGAATTTAGCTATTTTAAAAGATCCAATAGATAAAGGTGCAATATATATGGGGGCAATAATATGTGTGTTAATAACAGTGGCTAAGCTTTTGATGAACAAATTTTATCCTAATGGAGATAGGTTTTTATTTATATTTTCATGCATATTATCGGTTATAGGTATTTCTATGTTATATAGGTTGAATTCTGCAGTTGCTATAAAACAATTAATTTGGGTTATAATTGGAATAATAGTATATATGTTTATAGTAATTTTAATACCTGATATACGGGAATTTGCAAAATATAAAAATGTATTTTTAATTCTAACATTAATATTAATGCCATTAGCATTAATACATGGAACAGAAATTAATGGTGCTAGAAACTGGGTTAGGATTGCAGGAACTAGTTTCCAACCATCAGAATTCGGGAAAATAGTATTTGTATTATATATTGCATCAGCTATTCAAAAATATGAAGACAAAAACAATATAAAAGGAGATTTTAAGCAACTTTGGGAGCCAGCTTTGGTGGTAATGTTTTCATTAGGAGCTATGGTACTTCAAAAGGATTTAGGCTCTGCTTTAATATTCTTTGGAATATCAGTAACTATGCTTTATGTTGGAACCGGTAAAAAGAAATATGTAGTAATAAGTCTTATATTATTTTTAATTGGTGCATTTGTAGCATATAAATTATTTGGTCATGTAAGACAAAGAGTTGAAATATGGAGAGATCCATGGAGTGATCCAAGTGGATTAGGTTATCAAATAGTTGAAGGAATGTATGCTATATCATCAGGTGGGTTATTTGGTAGTGGACTTGGTCAAGGATATCCAGGGTTTATTCCTATAAATACATCAGATTTTATTTTTGCAGTAATTTGTGAAGAACTTGGAATAATAATTGGTCTTGGAATTATGATAATATATTTTTTAATGTTCTATAGAGGAATGAGATATGCAGTTTTTATAAAAGATAGATTTTCTCAATTAACTGCAGTTGGTTTTAGTGCAATGATAGCTTGTCAGGTATTAGTTATTATAGGCGGAGTTTTTGCAGTAATACCTTTAACAGGCATAACTTTACCACTTATCAGTTATGGTGGTTCCTCAGTTATAACTATGTTTTTTGCTCTTTCAATACTGCAAAAAATATCAGAGGAGGACTAATTATGAAAGATATTTCAGATAGTGTAAAAAAAGTAATGATAGTTTTTCTATTTTGTTTTGTAGCACTTATTTCATATATAGCATATTTTCAAGTGTTTAATGCACCAGCAATAGCAGAACAACAGGGAAATAAAAGATTAAATGCAAGAAGAAATGAGGTCCTAAGGGGAACGATATATGATAGAAATCAAAATCCGTTAACTAAAAGTGAGAGAAAAAATGCTCTCACTCAAAAAAGAGAATATGTATATGGTGACTTATATACTCATGTTTTAGGATATGTTGATCCAGTATATAGAGCTACAGGATTAGAAGCATCATATGACAAAGAGTTATCAACATATAGTTCTATAAGTAATACATTTTTAAATTTAACTAAAGATTTTTCAATGGAAAATTTAAAGAATGCATTTAATAATAGAAAAGAAGAAGAAAACAAGATAGGTAATAGTATTATAACTACATTGAATACGGATATTCAAAAGGTTGCATATGATGCTCTTGGAAATAATAAAGGAGCAGTAGTGGCTTTAGATCCTAAGACAGGAGAAGTTCTTGCTATGGTATCTAAACCAACATATGATCCTAACAATTTAAAAGCATCAATGGAAGCAGCTAATGAGGGCAGTGCGGATGATAGTCCACTTATAAATAGAGCCACAGGAGGATTGTATCCACCCGGTTCAACATTCAAAACAGTAACTCTTACAAGTGCTTTAGAGAATATCGCAGGAATAACTGATAGACAGTTCCAAGATGATGGTAAACTTGTATTTAATGATAGTCATTCATTAAGTAATGCAGGTGGAGCAGCTTATGGAAGTTTAGATTTAAAAGAAGCTTTCAGAGTTTCAAGTAATGTTGTTTTTGGAGGATTAGCCATGGAGCTAGGAAATGACAAATTAAAAACTACAGCAGAAAAGTTTGGATTTAATAATTCAATAGAAGCAGATGGCTTTATAATACAAAAGAGTAAATTTCCAACTCTTAAAAGTTATGAAGTAGGTAGTATAGCTCAATCTGGTATAGGTCAAAGTAGCATTTTAACAACGCCTATGCAAATGGCTTTAGTTACTAGTACCATAGCTAATGATGGTGTTATGATGAAACCTAAATTAGTTAATAAAGTTATTGATAAAGATGGAAATACAGTTAAAACAGTTAACTCTAAAAAAATTAAACAGGTTATGGATGCAAATGAAGCAGCTATAATAACTGATTATATGAAAAATCTAGTTGATTCTAGAGTTAATGGAAGTTGGAGAGTATTTAGTGGTACAGAAGCTTGTGGTAAAACAGGAACAGCAGACTATAAATTACCAAATGGTAGAGATGCTAAACCACATTCATGGTTTATAGGATTTGCACCAGAAAATAATCCCAAAGTTGCAGTTGCTGTTATTGTTGAAAATGGAGGATTTGGTGCTGGAATAGCTGCACAAGTAGCGGGGAAAGTTATACAATCTTCATTATCTCAATAATAAATTGTTTTAAATTAATTTATGTAACAATTTATTAACTTTATTAAGTTAAAAATAAAATATAATTAAATTAACGCTATGTTTAAATAGTTTATAACTATTTTAGACATAGCGTTAATTAAATATTTATAATATAATGTCGATATTATATTATAGTATAAATATTATTAGAATACATGAGAATATATTGTGGAGGTGATTTAAATGTTTGATTTAAAGAATCAACTTAAAGTTTTACCAGATAAACCAGGAGTATATTTAATGAAAAATTCTCTTGGAGAAATTATTTATGTTGGAAAAGCAAAAATTTTAAAAAATAGAGTAAGACAATACTTTCAAAATTCTAAAAATCATTCTGAAAAAGTAAAAGCTATGGTAAAGAATATTACAGAATTTGAATATATAATCACTGACTCAGAAATGGAAGCATTAATACTTGAATGTAATCTAATTAAAAAATATAGTCCAAGGTATAATATTCTTTTAAAAGACGATAAATTTTATCCATTTATAAAGATAACTTTAAATGAAGAATTTCCTAAGGTTTTTATTACCAGAAAATATGCTAAGGATGGAAATAAATATTTTGGACCATATACTAATATAGCATCTGTTTATGAAACTATGAATCTAATAAAAAAGATATTTACAATACGAACATGTAAAAAGTCTATAACAGAAGGTGGAACACCAACTAGGCCATGTTTAAATTATCATATAAAGAAATGTAATGCTCCTTGTGCTGGATATATTTCTAAAAAGGAATACAGAGATATGATAAATGAGGTGATGGATCTTCTTAGTGGAAAAAATAAAAATTTGATGAGTAAACTTCAAAAAGATATGGAAGAAGCCTCAAAAAAATTAGAATTTGAAAAGGCAGCTTCATTACGAGATAAGATAATAGCTATAGAGAATATAGTAGAAAAACAAAAGATATTTAAATCTCAAGCTGGAGATGAAGATTTTATTAACTTGTATAAAGATGAAAAAGACTGCTGTGTTCAAGTGTTCTTTCTTAGAGAAGGAAAAGTTACAGGCAGAGAACATTTTATATTAGAAAATAGTACATATCAAGAAGAAAGTAGTATTTTATCTCAATTTATGATTTCTTTTTATGGAGGAACAGCTAAGGTACCAAAAAATATTTATGTTCCTCAAGAACAAGATACTGAAGCTTTAGAAGAATTTTTAAAGATAAAAAAAGGTTCTAAAGTTAATGTAAAGGTGCCTAAAAAAGGTACTAAAAAAGAAATGTTGGAATTAGTAAAAAATAATGCAAAGCTTACTTTAGATCAATTTAAAGAAAAACTATTAATGGACAAAGAGTTAAACAAACGTTGTTTAGAAGAATTAAAAGATCTATTAGATTTAGATGATATACCAAATAGAATAGAATCTTTTGATATATCTAATATTCAAGGGGTAGACTCAGTTGGCTCTATGATAGTTTTTGAAAATGGAAAAGCAAAGAATAGTGATTATAGGAGATTTAGTATAAAATCGGTTAAAAATGGAAATGAATATGATAGCATGAGAGAAATTTTAGAAAGAAGATTTAATCATGGATTAAGAGAAATAAAAGAGATACAAGAGAGAAATCTCCAGTTTTCAAATGGAAAATTCTCTAACTTTCCTGATTTAATTATGATGGATGGTGGAAAAGGTCAAGTAAATGTGGCTAAAGAAATATTAAATAAATTAGGTATAGAAATACCTGTTTGTGGATTAGTAAAAGATGATTACCATTCAACAAGAGGGATTATTTATAATAATAAAGAGATTATTATAAATAGAAATTCTAGTCTTATGCAATTTATAAGAAGAATACAAGATGAAGTTCATAGATTTGCTATAACATATCATAGAAGTTTAAGAGATAAAAGAACTCTTCATTCAATTTTAGAAGACATACCTAATGTTGGCACAAAAAGAAGAAGAGCATTACTTATGAAGTTTGGTAGTGTTGAGAATATAAAAAATGCAAAATTTAAAGAATTATTATCTACAGAATCAATAGACAATAAGGCTGCAAATAGTATAATATCTTATTTTAAAAAACATGAACATAATTCTTAATTTATGCTATAATAGTACGGAAATAATAATATTTACTTAAAAAATCAATATAAGTATTTGAGGAGTTTTATCATGAATCGAAATAAAAACTATAAAGTTTTATTTAGTAATTTATACAAAGATGTACAAATGCATGAAAATGCAAAAATGAGTGAATATACAAATTTTAGAGTTGGGGGACCAGTAAATATACTTTTAACTCCAAATACTAAAGAGCAAATAATAGAAACTATAAAAATATGTAAAGAAAATAATATACCTTTTTATATTCTTGGAAATGGATCTAATGTTTTAGTAAAAGATTCTGGAATAAGCGGAGTTGTTATAAAACTATCAGAATTTAATAATATAGTTAGAAATGGAAATATAATAAAAGCAGAAAGTGGCGCATTATTAAAAGATGTATCAGATGAAGCTTTAAAGGCATCATTAACTGGATTTGAATTTGCATGTGGAATTCCAGGCAGTGTAGGTGGTGCTGTATTTATGAATGCAGGAGCATATGATGGAGAAATTTCATTTATAATTAAAGAAGCAGAAGTAATGGATGAAAAAGGAAATGTAATCACTTTATCAAAAGATAAATTGGAGTTAGGATATAGAACTTCAATAATAATGAAAAAAAACTATGTAGTAATAAGTGCAACCTTCAGTCTTAAATATGGAGAAAAAGATAAAATTGAAGGAAGAGTATCTGAATTAACACATAGGAGAGAAAATAAGCAACCTTTAGAATTTCCATCTGCAGGTAGTACATTTAAAAGACCAGAAGGATATTTTGCAGGTAAATTAATTCAGGATGCAGGATTAAAAGGATTTACCTTAGGGGGAGCTGCTGTGTCTGATAAACATTCTGGTTTTATAATAAATAAAGGAAATGCAACAGCTAAAGATATTCTAGATTTAATAGAACATGTTCAAAAAGAAGTAAAAAAACAATTTGGTGTAGATTTGTATCCAGAAGTTAGAATAATAGGCGAAGATTAATTATAAAATATAATAAAAATAATAGTTCAAAAGTTTTAGTATTTTTGAACTATTATTTTTTTGAAGTTATATAAATTTTAAGCTATGTTGTAGTAGAATTTTCATATATATAACTTCATCTATTGAATATATAAAGGCACGTTTAAAATGAAGATAATTTTGAAGATAAAAAATGTTGATTAAAAAAATAAATTTATTAATTAAAAACATATATACCACTTTTTTAGTGTAATGTATACTTTAATATATGTTATAATTTTAAGATGAAAGTTATTAATTTATATTATCTTTTTTGATAAGGAGGGATTTTTATGAGATTTGTTATAGTTACAGGATTATCAGGTGCAGGTAAAACACAAGCAACTAGAAGTTTAGAAGACTTAGGATATTTTTGTGTAGATAACTTACCACCTAAATTAATAAATAAATTTGCCGAGTTATGTTCTCAAACTGATGGAAAGATTGATAAAGTTGCATTAGTAATTGATATAAGAGGAGGAGTCTTTTTTGACGACTTATTTGAAACTTTGAATTACTTAAAAGAGAATGAATTTAAATATGAAATTTTATTTTTAGAAGCTTCAAATGAGGTACTTATAAAGAGATTCAAAGAATCAAGGAGAAGTCATCCATTATCACCAGACGGCAGAGTTTTAAATGGAATAATTCAAGAAAGAAGTAAATTAAGAGAAATTAAAGATAGAGCTGATATAATAATTGATACATCAAAATATGCCATAAGAGATTTAAGAGAAAAAATGAATGAACATTATGGTGAAAATATTGAAACAGAGAAGCAATTATCAATAACAGTTTTAAGTTTTGGCTTTAAATATGGTATACCTGTAGATTCAGATTTGGTTTTTGATGTTAGATTTATACCAAATCCATTCTATATACCTGAACTTAAGCAATATTCAGGTAATGATAAGTCAGTAAAAGATTATGTGTTAAAGCAAGAAGAAACCATTACTTTTATAGATAAATTACAAGATATGCTTAAATATTTGGTTCCTAATTATATTAAAGAAGGAAAGAGACAACTTATAATTTCAATAGGATGTACTGGGGGAAGACATCGTTCAGTAGCAATCGCTAATGAAATTTATGAGAGATTGAATGATGAAAATTATAAAGTAAAAATAGAGCATAGAGATGTTGGTGAAGATCTTCATAGAGGAGAAAAGAAACTATGAGGATAAAAGAATTAATTAAACCAGGAATCAAAGTTAAAAGGTGGCTTTTCTTTGGTATATTTGGAATATTATTAATTGCATTTGGATTTACAGAATTGGTTACGCATAGAGTATATGATTTGTATTATAAGATATTTTATATATTTTTAAATATTACAGGAATTTTTGTTTTATATATTTCTGTGACTGAAAGTATGAAATCGATAATAGCATTAGTGAATAGGGGATATATAAAAGTATCATTTGATAGTAAGAAAATAGAAAGTTTTATAGAAGAAAAAAGATTACTAATAAAAGGCCCTAAGATAGTAGTAATAGGTGGAGGAACTGGACTTTCTACAATGCTTAGAGGTTTGAAGTACTATACATCAAATATAACAGCAATAGTAACAGTTGCTGATGATGGTGGAGGTTCAGGTGATTTAAGGGAAGATTTAGGAATGTTACCACCAGGTGATATAAGAAACTGTATATTGGCTTTAGCTGATACAGAACCTATAATGGAAAATTTATTACAATATAGATTTAAAGAGGGAAAATTAAAAAATCAAAGTTTTGGTAATTTGTTTTTAGCAGCAATGGATGGTATATCTGATAATTTTGAAGAAGCAGTGCAAAAAATGAGTTCTGTATTAGCAGTTACAGGAAAAGTTGTACCTGTAACATTAGATAATATGGAACTTGAAGCAACCCTAAAAAATGGAAACGTAGTTAGAGGTGAGTCTCAAATACCGGAAGAAGCTATTAAACAAAATTCAAAAATTAAAGATTTTAGAATTATACCTGAAGATGCTAAACCATTAAAAGAAGCCATAGAAGCTATAAGAGAAGCTGATGCTATAGTTATGGGACCAGGAAGTTTATATACAAGTATAATACCTAATTTGTTAGTAAAAGATATAGCTAAGGAAGTAAAGAAAAGTGAAGCTTTAAAGTTCTATATATCTAATATAATGACGCAACCTGGTGAAACTACAAAGTTTAAAGTATCAGATCACTTAGAAGTATTACAAAAATATGGTGGGAAAGATATAGTTAATTATGTTATTGCTAATATTGGTAAAGTAGAAAATGAGTTAGAAGAAAAATACCAATTAGAGGGAGCCGAATTAGTTAAATTAGATAAAGAAGTTGTAAATAACTTAGGGATAAAGATAATTGGTGATAATTTAGTTAAAGTAAATAAGGGATTTATAAAACATGATGCAGATAAATTAGCTCAAGTTTTAGTTGATACAATTATGGAAAAGAAATTATTATATGATAAGAAGAAGATAATAGAGTATATGTATTTATCTCAACGTATAAAAAAAAGAGTAAGACAAGAAAAGACTAAATCAATTATAAAAAAATTATAGATAAGGGGAAAGAAGATGTCATTTTCATCTAAAGTTAAAGGCGAAATATGTAGATATGTGGATATGTCTAAGGAAGAAGCATTAGCAGAGATATCTGCCATAATGAAAGTGAGTGGAACCATAGCTTTTAGTGGAAGTGGTTTAAGCTTCAAAATGACCACAGAAAATCCAGGAAGTGCAAGATTAATATTTACCTTATTAAAAGATCATTTTAATATACACTCAAAACTTATGGTTAAAAAAAGTAATTCATTAAAAAAGAACAATATTTACATGGTTGTTATCTCAGAAGATATGGGTGTTAGAGAGTTATTATATGAGACAGGTATATTGCAAGATATTGATGGTATAATGAACTTAAATTACAGAATTAATAAGGATATGATTGAAACTGAAGAAATCAAAAGAGCATATATAAGAGGAGCTTTTATTGGTGGTGGAAGTATAAGTAATCCAGAAAGAACATATCATTTAGAATTTGTTACTCATAGTGAAGAGTATGCTGTGGATCTAAGAGATCTTATAAATACTTTTGGATTAAATTCTAAAGTTATTCAGAGAAAAAGTAGCCATATAATTTATATTAAAGAAGGAGAACAGATTGTAGATCTACTTAATATAATAGGGGCTCATTCATCTTTATTAGAACTTGAAAATATACGTATAATGAAGGAAATGAGAAATAATGTAAATAGACTTGTTAATTGTGAAACAGCTAATTTATCTAAAACAGTTAATGCAGCAGTTAGACAAGTTGAAAGTATCAGATTAATCGAAAGAAAAATTGGATTACAGAGATTACCACAAAATCTTAGAGAAGTTGCAGAATTAAGGTTAAATTATCCTGATGAGTCATTAAAAGAATTAGGTCAAATGCTTAATCCACCAGTTGGAAAATCAGGTATAAATCATAGATTAAGAAAGATTGAAAAAATAGCAGAAGAATTAAGAAGTGAAAACTAAATACAAAAATATATACTAAAAAGGATGATGAATTTATGTTTACTCATATAGTACTCTTTAAATTAAAGGATCCAACTAAGGAAAATGTAAAGTTTGTTGAAGAAACTTTATTAAGTATGAATGGAAAGATTGAAGAACTTAAGGAATTAGAAGTTGGTGTTGATGTTATAAGAAGTGAAAGAAGCTTTGATGTTGGAATTATAACTAGATTTGCTTCTAAGGAAGACTGTTTAGCTTATGATGTAAATGAATATCATGTAGAAAAAGTTAAAAAAGTTATTGGACCTTATTTGGAATGTAGTAAGTCATTAGATTTTTAATATGAGTTAGAAAAGCTACGCCAATTTGCTCTTTTATGAAAGGGGGTATATATTTTATTATGTTAACTAATGACAATAAAAATATAGATACAATTCATAATAATAAAAAACAATTTTGTCATCTTCACCTTCATACTGGATATAGCTTGTTAGATGGATCAGGAAAAATAAAAGAGATTATGGCTAAAACTAAAGAACTTGGAATGGACAGTATTGCTATAACTGATCATGGAGTTTTATATGGACTTGTAGATTTTTATAAAGCAGCTGTAGAATATGGAATTAAACCAATATTAGGTTGTGAAGTATATGTTGCAGGAAAATCTATGAAAATAAAACAACCGGATAAAGATAATTCAACATATCATTTGGTTTTATTGGTAAAAAATGAAGTTGGATATAGAAATTTAATGAAGATAGTCTCTATAGCATCTATAGAAGGATTTTATTATAAACCTAGAGTAGATCATGATTATTTAAGATCTCATAGTGAAGGACTAATAGCGCTTAGTGCGTGTTTAGGTGGAGAAGTTCAATCTTATGAATTAAAGGAGAATTATGAAAAAGCTAAAGAGACAGCCTTATTATATAAAGATATATTTAAGGAGAATTTTTATTTAGAAATTCAAAATCATGGAATGGATGAACAGAGAAGAGTAAATGAAGATAATATAAGATTATCTAAGGAATTAGGAATACCATTGGTTGCTACTAATGATGTTCATTACATAAAAAAAGATGGATATAAATCCCATGATATATTGATGTGTATTCAAACTGGTAAAACTGTAGATGATGTTAATAGAAGGAGATATCCTTCTGATCAGTTTTATTTAAAGTCTCCAGAAGAAATGTGGGAAATGTTCTCTTATATTCCAGAAGCATTAGAAAATACTACAAATATTGCTGAGCAGTGTAATTATGAATATAAATTTCATGAATCAAAATTACCTAAATTCCCATTACCAGAAGGGGAAGAGCCTTATAGCTATCTTAAAAAAACTTGTTATACTGGGTTAATAGATAGGTATGATGAGTTTAAAGATTTTAGAGGAAAAGATTTAAATTATAGTAAGTTAGAAGAGTTGAAATTTGAAAATGATTCTGCTAAAGAACTTTTAGATAGACTTGAATATGAACTTCAAATAATAAAACAAATGGGGTATGTAGATTACTTTTTAATTGTTTGGGATTTTATTAAGTTTGCAAATGACAATGATATACCAACAGGTCCTGGACGTGGGAGTGCAGCGGGTTCAATAGTAGCATATACTTTAGGAATAACAAAGATAGATCCAATAAAGTATAGTTTGATATTTGAGAGATTTTTAAATCCTGAGAGAGTATCTATGCCTGATATAGATAGTGATTTTTGCTATGAAAGAAGACAAGAAGTAATAGACTATGTTGTAGAAAAGTATGGAGAAGATAATGTATCACAAATTATAACTTTTGGAACAATGGCTGCTAGAGCGTGTATTAGAGACGTAGGAAGAGCTATGAACTATAGTTATAGTGAAGTAGATAAAATATGTAAGATGATACCTACAATGCTTGGAATCACAATAGAAAAGGCATTAAATCTTAATCCTGAACTAAAAGAGATATATGATAAGGATGAAAGAATAAGATCGTTAATAGATATGTCAAAGGATTTAGAAGGTCTTCCACGACATTCATCAACTCATGCAGCAGGAGTAGTTATAGCATCTAATCCATTAGTTGAGTATGTTCCTCTACAAAAAAATGATGAAATGATAGTAACTCAATTTGGAATGACAACACTAGAAGAGTTAGGATTATTGAAAATGGACTTTTTAGGCTTAAGAACTTTAACTGTAATGAGTGAAGCTCTTAAACTTATAAAGGATAATAAAAATATCGAAATAAATTTAGATAAAATAGATTTTGATGATAAAGAAGTTTATAAAATGATAGGGGAAGGTAAGACTGCAGGAGTATTCCAATTAGAATCACCAGGAATGGTATCTTTTATGAAAGAATTAAAACCTGATTCATTAGAAGATATAATTGCAGGAATTTCATTATATAGACCAGGTCCTATGGCTGAAATACCAAGATATATAGAGTGTAAAAGGAATCCAGATAAAGTTAAATATGATACACCAGAATTAGAAGATATATTGGATGTAACTTATGGGGTAATAGTATATCAAGAACAAGTTATGGAGATAGTTAGAAAGCTTGCAGGATATTCTATGGGACGAAGTGATATGGTTAGAAGAGCCATGTCTAAGAAAAAGCACAAAGTTATGGAAGAAGAAAGAAAAAACTTTATGCATGGAATTATAGAAAATGATGAAGTAGTAGTTCCAGGTTGTATTAGAAATGGAATTAGTGAAGAAGTAGCAAATAAAATTTTTGATAATATGATGGACTTTGCATCTTATGCTTTTAATAAATCTCATGCAGCTGCTTATGCTGTAGTTGGATATCAAACAGCTTATTTAATGAGATATTATCCAGTTGAAATGATAGCTGCTATGTTGAACTCATTTATGGGAAGCAGTGATAAGGTGGTATATTATATTTCTAAGGCAGAAGAATTGGGAATACAGGTACTTCCACCAGATATAAATGAAAGTTTTGCTAAATTTACTGTTAAAGGTGATACTATTAGATTTGGTTTAGCAGCAATAAAGAATGTTGGTATGAACTTGATAAATAGTGTTGTAAAAACAAGAGAAGTTAAAGATAAGTTTGATTCATTATATGATTTTATTAATAAGATAGATTTATCAGCTATAAATAAGAGAACCATTGAAAGTTTAATAAAAGCTGGAACATTTGATAGTTTTAAAATATATAGGTCACAGTTATTAGCTGTATATGAAAAAATGGTTGATAGCATTTCAAGTGATAGAAAGAGAAATATAGATGGTCAAATAAGTCTATTTGCAGCTGACGATATATATGTACCACAAATTAATTATCCTAATATAAAAGAATTTGATAAAAAAACATTACTTGCAATGGAAAAGGAAATGACAGGATTATATATATCTGGGCATCCATTAGATGACTATGTACAGAGTTTAAAATTTCAAACTTCAAATGAAATAGGAAAAATATTTTCTCATAATGAAATGTTAGATAATACTTTAGAAATACCTATGGCAGATGATGTTGTTATTAATAATGAATCTGGAATTAAAGATAATGATAGGGTAATTTTAGGTGGAATATTAACTCAAGTAAATAAAAAAGTTACAAGAAATAATACTATTATGGCATTTATACAATTGGAAGATTTAACAGGAACTATAGAAGTTATAGTATTTCCAAAAGTGTTAGATAGAGTGAGAGAATTGTGTTATGAGGATGCCTTAGTAATAATTAAAGGAAGAATAAGTTTAAAAGCAGATGAATTACCTAAATTAATATGTGAGAGCATAGAACCATTAGAAAAAATAAATTCTACCAAGGTTTATTTAAGGGTAGAAAATACTATTAAAGCAAAAGAATTAAGTTTAAATTTAAAAGAATTATTAAAGGAATATAATGGTGATACACCTATTTATATTTTTTCACAAGAACAAAGGCAACAATTTAGAGTGCCAAGAGACAGATGGGTAAATATTAATGAGGATGCATTAAATTTATTAAGAAAATTTGTTGGGGATGAAAATGTAAAAGTGGTAGAATTATAGTTACTTTTTTCTTAAAAATAAGAAAAAAATTATAATAATGATATGATTTTAATGTTACTTGGTTATAATATAAGTTGAATGCTATTTAAAAAAATATGAAATTAACATATAATTTAATGTGTTGTCAATATTTTAGATAATAATTTATAATGGTAAATCAAGAATTTAATAGAATATTGTCTAAAAATTAACTAAATAAACCATGGATTTTTTACATAAAAATATATTAATATCAAAAGTTATCTAAATATGATTGATAAATATTACATTTTTATGTACAATTATTATTGGTTAATAAGATTGCATAAATCATGCACAAGTAGGACTTTGGGTGTCCTAGTTAGTGTTTAAGGAGGAATATATTATGAAGAAAATAGCTATTTTAACAAGTGGTGGAGATGCACCAGGAATGAACGCAGCTATAAGAGCAGTGGTAAGAACAGCCATTGATAGAGGACTTGAAGTCATGGGAGTTCAAAGAGGCTATAGTGGGCTACTTAATGGTGAGTTATTTGCAATGAGTAGATCATCAGTATCTGATATTATTCAAAGAGGTGGAACAATCCTAAGAACTGCTAGATGCCCAGAGTTCAAAGAAGAAGAGGTAAGAAAAAGAGCAGTTAAAATATTAAATGCTTATGGCGTAGATGCACTAGTTGTTGTTGGTGGAGATGGATCTTTTATGGGAGCCAAGTTACTATCAAAACTAGGAATCAAAACTATAGGATTACCAGGAACAATAGATAATGACTTAGCTTATACAGACTTTACAATAGGATTTGATACAGCATTAAATACTATTGTTGATGCAATAAATAAAATAAGAGATACTTCAACTTCTCATGAAAGAGTTTCAATAATTGAAGTTATGGGAAGAGATTGTGGAGATTTAGCTCTTCATGCAGGTATTTCAAGCGGAGCAGAAGCTATAATAGTTCCAGAAATGGGAGAATTTGATAGAGATGCTCTTTGCAGAACTATATTAGAAGGAAAAAATCATGGAAAAACTCATAATATAGTTATTCTTGCAGAAGGTATTGGTGGAGCAGAAGAATTATCAAAATATGTTGAAGAAGTAACAGGAGTAGAAACAAGAGCTACAATCTTAGGTCATATTCAAAGAGGTGGAGCACCATCAGCTTCAGATAGAGTTTTAGCTTCAAGATTAGGAGCAAAAGCTGTAGATGTACTTTTAGAAGGTGGAACATCAAAAGTAATAGGAATTAAAGATAATCAAATTATAGACCAAGATATAGATGAAGCATTAGCTATCGAAAGTAAGTTTGATATAGATCTATATAATGTAGCCGAAATATTATCACGCTAATAAATTTTTATTTATATAAATTTTTATAAACTAATTAGAATAAAGAGGAGTGTAAGTACATGAGAAAGACTAAAATGATTTGTACTATTGGACCAGCAAGTGAAGACAGAGAAATCTTAGAACAAGTAATGTTAGCAGGAATGAATGCTTCAAGACATAACTTTTCACATGGTGATCATGAAGAACATAGAGGAAGAATAGAAAAAGTTAAGGAATTATCTAAGAAACTTAACAAAGAAATAGCTATTATCCTTGATACAAAAGGACCAGAAATCAGAACTGGTAAATTCGAACCAAACAAAGTTGAATTAGCTAAAGGTTCAGAATTCACTGTATATGCAGGAGATATGTCAGTAATAGGAGATACAACTAAGTGTGCTGTTACTTATGAAGGACTAGCTAATGATGTTAAACCAGGAAACACTATCTTAATAGATGATGGTTTAGTAGGATTAACAGTTAAATCAGTAGAAGGAAACGCAATTAAATGTGAAGTTCAAAATACAGGATTAGTTGGAACTCACAAGGGAGTTAATGTACCAGGAGTTTCTATTCAATTACCAGCTCTTACTGAAAAAGATAAAGCTGATTTAATATTCGGTTGTGAAATGGGAGTTACTATGATAGCAGCTTCATTCGTAAGAAAAGCAGCTGACGTATTAGCTATAAGAAAAGTTCTTGATGAAAATGGTGGAAAAAACATATTAATCTGCCCTAAGATAGAAAATCAAGAAGGTGTTGATAACATAGATTCAATCTTAGAAATCTCAGATGCTATAATGGTAGCTAGAGGAGATCTAGGTGTTGAAATTCCAATAGAACAAGTACCAGCAGTTCAAAAAATGATTATTCAAAAATGTAATGCAGTTGGAAAACCAGTTGTTACTGCAACTCAAATGTTAGACTCTATGATCAGAAACCCAAGACCAACAAGAGCAGAAGTTTCAGACGTAGCTAATGCTATCTTAGATGGTACTGATGCTATAATGTTATCAGGAGAAAGTGCTAACGGAGCTTACCCAGTAGAAGCTGTTAGAACTATGGCTAAGATTGCTGAAGAAACTGAAAAGAAATTAAATCATAAAGTTGCTTACTCTCAAGATAAATCTTCTATGTCAGAAGTAATTTCAAGAGCAGCATGTAATGCAGCTAACGAATTAGAAGCAGCTGCTATAATTTCTTCAACTCAAACAGGAGCTACTGCTAAGAGAATATCTAAATGTAGACCAGATAGTACAATCATAGCTGTTACTCCAGATGAAGTAGTAGCAAAACAATTAGCATTCTCATGGGGAGTTTACGCAATTGTTGCTGATAAAATGTGTTCAACTGATGAAATGATGACAAAATCAGTTGAAATAGCAAAAGAACATAACTATGTTAAAAATAGTGACACAGTAGTTTTAGCTGCTGGAGTTCCAGTTGATAAAACAGGAACTACTAACCTATTAAAAGTTAGTGTAGTAGGAGAATAATAAATTTATAATAAAAAAGCTTTCGAGTTTATTCGAGAGCTTTTTTATTTATTTTATTAGTGATTTATTTAATAATTAAATTTAATTATTAAATAGAAAATTTTTTTACAAATAATTTACAAGGTATTTTTGTTATGTTATGATAAAATGTATATTATTTATTGTATTAGACTATAATCATAATAAGGAATTAATTGGCAACTGGTTCTTTATCTGCACCCTTAAGGGTGCTTTTTTTATTCTTTAAGAAACTATATTTTTAAAATCTGTGGATAACTTAGATTATACTTTTGCTTAAAGGTTAAGAAATAAAACCTAAAGAATAAAAAATAATCATATGCAGCACCATTATTCCAGCACTACGTTTGGAAAGGTGCATGGCTAAAAAAAAATCGACGCTCCACAGTCAATTAACGATTTTTTTATTCTTTAATAAACTATATTTTTTAAAATCTATGTATAACTTATATATGAAAGATTTTATTTTAAAATTTTGAAAATGTAATTAAATATTAAGGGATTGTTATTGTATTAGGCAAAGAATAAGTTTTGTTATAATGGAGCAAAATAAGTCATAAGGAAAATACAAGAAAGAGTGATAATTATGACTATTTTAAATTGTGCAGCTATGAGTTGTGTACATAATGAAGCAGGTATGTGTCAAGCAGGTTATATATTAATAGAAGGAAAAGACTCAACTATTACGACAGAAACAAAATGTTCTAGTTACAAGCCAAATAAATTTATTAATCAAGTTAAAGCTCTTGTAAATACTAATTATGTTGGAGAAGTAAAGCAATTATTTTCTTCTATGGATAAAGTTAAAATGAATCCTCAAATTAATTGTCAGGCATCAAAGTGTTTTTTTAATTCTTCAGGAAAATGTGAATCAAGAAACGTAGCAATTTCAATTGATAAAAGCAATCAATCTAAAGTTATGTGTGAAACTTTTGTGAAATCAAATAATACATAACTTATAATAATTAATATTTTTATTTTTAAAATTTTATTATAAAGATATTTTTAATATAAATGCTTAAATTTGCAAATTTAAATCTTTTTTAATATCTGTTATATAAAACTTATTATATGATATAATTTATAAAAGCTATAATGAAAAAAAGGTGGATTTAAGTTGATAGAAAAGAATAAAGAATATATTTTAGATATATTATCGCAAGGATATGAAGGTGAAGGTGTAGCTAAGATAGATGGTTACCCTATATTTATTCAAGGAGCTTTAAAAGGGGAAAAAATTAGAACAAAAATCATAAAGGTAAAGAAAACTTATGCATATGGTAAAATTGAAGAAATTATTGATTCATCAGAAGATAGAGAAGTACCTAAATGTTCAAATTATAAAAGGTGTGGTGGATGTTCAATTCAACATATGAATTATAAAAAACAATTAGATTTTAAATGGGAAAGAGTAAAAGACTGCATAGACAAGATTGGTGGATTATCAAAGGACATAGTTAAGTATCCAATTGGAATGGAATCTAACCCATATAGATATAGAAACAAAGTTCAACTTCCTATTGGAAAAGTAAATGGTGAAGTTGTAATAGGTTTTTATGCACCTAGAAGTCATAATATAATAGATTTAGATTATTGTTTAATTCAAGATAATGTTGCTGATGAAGTAGCAAAGTTTACAAAAGAATGGATTAAGAAGAATAATATTGAACCAGCAACTTTAGACGGGAAATTTAATGCTAAAGGCATTTTAAAACATTTAATGATAAGAAGAGGTTTTAAAACTAATGAAGTCATGGTTGTTCTTGTTGCAACTACTTCTAATATTCCACATTTAAAAGAATTTAGGGATCTTATATTAGAAAATATAAGAGGAATAAAAAGTATAGTATTAAATATAAATTCTAAAAATACAAATGTTATTTTAGGTGAGGAATGTATAACTTTATATGGAGAAGATACTATTCAAGATTACATAGGAGAATTTAAATTTAATATATCGCCACTATCATTTTTTCAGGTTAATCCCATTCAAACAGAAGTATTATATAATAAGGCGTTAGAATATGCCAAATTAACAGGCTGTGAAACTGTATTTGATGCATATTGTGGAACTGGAACTATAACTTTATTTTTATCTCAAAAAGCAAGAAAAGTATATGGTGTTGAGATAATAGAGCCTGCAATTATTAATGCAAGGGAAAATGCAAAGCTTAATAATGTGGATAATGCAGAATTCTTTGTGGGTAAATCTGAAGAAGTAATACCTAATCTTATAAACGAAGGTATAAAAGCTGATGTAATAGTTGTAGATCCACCAAGAAAAGGATGCGATATTAAATTATTAGAAGCTATTGGAGAGGTTAAACCTGAAAGAGTGGTTTATGTTTCATGCGATCCAAGTACGTTAGCTAGAGATTTAAAAATATTAGAAGCGCAAGGTTATAAAACAGTAGAAGTACAACCGGTGGATATGTTTCCTCAAACTAGTCATGTTGAAAATGTAGCATATCTAATTAAGAAATAAAATTATTTTTAGATTTAAATTAAAGAGAAATAGCACCAAGTTCTTTTGAAGAAGAATTTGCTGCTATTTTTTTATTGCAATATAATTAACATATATTAACAAATAAGTTAGAATGTTAAAAGGGTTAAGGAGAGATAGATGTGGATAAGATTAGTCAATCTGTGGTTAAAAGAGACCATAACTCAAAAATTTCAGGAAAAGCTATTTACGTAGGAGATTATGAAGAAGATAATATTTTGATAGGTAAGATGCTAAGGTCTACAAAGGCAAAAGCAAAAATTATTGATGTAAAGTTACCTAAATTACTAGATGGATATTATTATGTGGATAAAACAGATATCCCAGGCGATAACAATGTAAATATAGTTAGAGATGATACACCAGTTTATGCTAGAGATACTGTAGAATATATTGGAGAACCTATAGGTATGGTTTGTGGACCTGATGAAGAAATTGTAAATAAGATATTATCTAAAATTGAAGTTATCTATGAAGAATTAAAACCTATTATTAATATAAGAGACTTTGATACAGTTTTTTTTGATTATAACTTTGGAAAAGGAGATGTTAAAAAAGCATTTTCCGAAGCAGATAGAATATATGAAGAAGAGTTTGAAACAGGTTATCAAGATCAAACCTATTTAGAAACTCAAGGACTTATGGCTGAGATACTTGAAAATGGAAAGGTTTACGTGCATGGTTCTATGCAATGTCCTTATTATGTTAAGGGTGCAGTAATGAGAGCTATGAATCTTGGCCCAGATAAAGTTAGAATAGCACAAGATGCTACGGGAGGAGGGTTTGGAGGAAAAGAAGCATTCCCATCTATATTAGCATGTCAAGTTGCTGTAGCTGCAAAAAAGACCGGGAAAAAAGTTCGTTGTATCTTTGATAGAAGAGAAGATTTAGAGTTTACATCAAAGAGACATCCTTCATTAAATACCTACAAAGTAGCAGTGAAGAATGGAAGAATCACAGCTATGGATATAGATATAAAATTCAATGGAGGGGCATATACAACTTTATCAGCAGTTGTTCTTCAAAGAGGAATTATATGTTCAAATGGAATTTATAACATTCCAAATCTTAAAGTACGTGGAAGAGCTGTAAAAACTAATACAACTCCTAGTGGAGCATATAGAGGATTCGGAGCACCACAAACATTTTTTTCTGCTGAAATGATGATGAATCATATTGCAAAAGATTTAGGTAAGGACTCTTTGGAATTTAAGGAAATGTATTTAGTAAAACAAGGAGATAGTACTTCAACTTCTGGTAAATATCATTTTCCAGTACCAATTCCAAATATGATTGAACGTATTGATAACATGTGCGATTTTAGAAGAAAACATAAAGAATATTATAAAGATCAAAATGGAAGATATCGAAAGGGTATAGGAATATCCATGTATTTTCATGGAGCAGGTTTTACAGGTTCAGGTGAAAGAGACATTATTAAAGCTGTAGCTAAACTGCATAAATATCCTGATGGAAGAATTCAAATACTTGCTTCAAACACAGATATAGGACAGGGTCTTCGTACAACTTTTCCTAAAATAGTAGCAAAAGAGCTAAATCTTCCTATAGAAAAGGTATTTTATGAATATCCAGATACTGATATTGTACCAGATTCAGGTCCTACAGTTGCTTCTCGTAGTTTAATGACAGTTGGAGAACTTTTACGTCGTGCAGCTATAAAACTTCGTAATCAGTGGATAGAAGGAGAAGATCAAATTATAGAAGAGTATTATAAAGAACCAGATTTTATGATTCCATTTTATATTGATAAATTCCAAGGAGATGCTTATCCAACTTATTCATGGGCAGTTAATGCAATAGAAGTTGAAGTTGATACTTATACAGGATTTACAAATATATTAGGAGCATATGGATGTTTTGATATAGGAACACCTATGGATTACAACATTGTTATTGGTCAAATGGAAGGTGGATTTTTACAAGGTATAGGATATGCTTCAACAGAATATATGGTAGCAGATACTAAAGGCCGTATTAGAAACAACTCTTTTTCAGATTATATTATACCAACAGCAGTTGATGTACCTAATCTTAAGGTGGATATGTATGTAGATGAAAAATATCCTTATGGACCTTATGGAGCTAAGGGAGCAGGAGAACTACCTTTAGTTGGAGCAGCAGGAGCTTATGCTGAAGCCATTGAACAGGCACTTGGACATGGAGTAAAGGTTAATCATGTACCATTTACAGCTGAGGATACAATAAAAGTCTTAATGGAGGAAAGAATAAAATGAATAATGAAATAACATTCAAATTAAACGGCAAAGAGGTTATATATGATGGAAAAGCTACTGATAGATTATTAGATGTGCTCCGTGATTATTATCGCTTAAAAGGTGTAAAATGTGGTTGTAAAGAAGGTGAGTGTGGAGCATGTTCTATTATTATGGATGGTGAGTTAATTAATTCTTGTATGGTAGCCATGGGACGATGTGAAGGAAGCGAAATCATGACTATAGAAGGGTTTAGAGAAACAGAACGTTTTAAAGTAATTGATAAGGCTTATGCTGAGGTTTCAGCAGTGCAATGTGGATATTGTATTCCAGGAATGGTACTAGCAACAGAGGCTATATTATCTAAGACTCCAGATCCTACATTAGAACAAATTAGAGAAGGAATCTCTGGGAATCTATGTCGTTGCACAGGATATAATGCTATTGTAAAGGCGATTAAAATTTCAGAAAAGGAGGGAAAAGGACTATGGTAAATGGTTTTATGCCTAGATCTTTAAAAGAAGCTTTAGATATTCGTTCTAAATATGATGTTGTTCCTTATGGTGGAGGAACAGATTTAATGATTCAAGGAAAAAACGATGTTAAGTATCTATTCTTAAATAAAGTTCCTGAAATGAAATTAATTGTTGAAGATGATGAGTATATTAGAATAGGAGGTTCTTGTACTTTTACTGAAGTGTTAGAATCTGATATTGTTCCTGAAATTATGAAACAAGCTGTATCAAAAATTGCTGCACCTGCTATAAGAAATGCTGGGACAATGGCGGGTAATATAGGAAATGGTTCGGCAAAGGCGGATTCTGTATTGATCGAATATGTTGCAGATGCAAAACTGGTATTAGCATCTTCTTCAAATACTAGAATAGTTAAAATTGATGATTTCTATAAAGGGAGGAAAGAGTTAGATTTAGGAAAAGATGAATTGATTGTAGAAATTTTACTACCTAAAACTGGATTAGAGAATTATTACTATAAAAAAGTAGGTGCTAGAAATGCATTAGCTATATCTCGTGTTTCATTTGCTGGAGTAATAAAAATTGATAATGAAAAAATAAAAGATATTGCAATTGCTTTTGGAGCAGTATCAGGTACAGTATTAAGATTTAAAGAATTAGAAAAAATTATGATAGGTAAAACACTACATGAAGCAAATAAGATAAAAAAAGATTTTATTAAAGCATATGAACAAAAAATTATTCCTACCAGAGGCAGAGTTTCATCAGAATATAGAAAAAAAGTATGTCTTAATTTATTAAAGGATTTCTTAGAAGAGAAGGGTATATAAAAGGTGAGTTAGAACAATAGGAAATTATAATATTAGCATTATTAATTATAAGATAAGAATGATGTTTAATATATAAATATATAAAGTAATTAAGGATAGTAATTTGATTTTACTATCCTTTTTAGTATAGGAGTAGGTTTTGAATAAACTTAATAATTATCCTAGGAGTTATAAAAAATTATTTTCTGAAACATTATAAATCTGATAATATTAAATTAAGATAAAAATATATTGCTTTTCGATAAAAAATATTGGAATCTGAAAAAGTTGGAATAACTATACAAATCTATTAATATTAAAAAACAATAAAGGAAAGGCAATAAGATTTTCTATTTTAGGATCTATATGTAAAGAACTTAAGTATCAGCTAGGTGATATTTTAGAATATGTAGAAGATTAAATAAAAATTTTGTAGTTAAATTGTATAAGATATAAATTACACAATAATTATTTTGAGAAATATGAAAATTTACAAAGAAAGAGAAATTATAAGTATATGAGATTAGATAAATTTTTAGCAGAATCAGCTATTGGTAGAAGAAAAATTGTTAGAACTTATATTAAAAAGGGATTAGTAAAAGTAAATGGTAATGTTATAACTGAACCTGCAGTAGATATTAATGAACATAGTGATATTATTGAATACCTTAATGAAAAAGTTATTCATAAGGGAAAAGTTTATTATATGTTTAATAAACCAGCTGGATGTATTACTGCCACAAAAGATAATGTACATAAAACAGTATTTGATTATTTTGATAAAAATATGAGTGGAGTATTTCATGTAGGAAGATTAGACAAAGATACTGAAGGTTTATTATTATTCACTAATGATGGAGAATTTGAACATAAAGTAATGTATCCAGAAAAACATGTTGATAAAACCTATTTCTTTTGGGCATTAGGTTGTTTAAGTGAGGAAAATAAAAGACAATTAGAAGAGGGTGTCTATATAGGACAAGGTAAGATATTAACTAAACCTGCCAAAATAGATATATATAAATCAGGAGTATATAAAGAATTTAAAGATGAGATACCTATTGATGATTTAGAAAATAAAGATTGTCAGCCTGTTATTTCTGGATATCTTACTATTTCAGAAGGACAAAAGCATCAAGTTAAACGAATGTTAAAGGCTGTAGGATGTTATGTAATATATTTAAAGAGAATTTCTATTGGTGACTTAATGTTAGACGAATCATTAGAAAAAGGTAATTATAGAAATTTAACAGAAGCAGAAATTAAGAAGATATTTAAATAAAAATATTACATTGGAAAAAATTATTAAATTGTAATTTATTTAATTAAATTAATTTAAGATAATTTTAAATCAATATAATAAATAGGTACAATATTTCTTATATAAGAGTAAATATTGTATATTGGTAATTATATTTTAATATATGTTTTAAGTTAGATTAAAATATATATTGACAAATTAAAATAATAGAGATATATTATTAAATATAAAACAGAGTAATCTTATATGAATAGTGTGTTTTAAAAATATTATAATGTTATATGTGAAGAAAAGAAATAGTATCATAAGGGAAATTTTCAGAGAATAGTCTTCTAGGCTGAAAAAGACTTTAGTTGTAACTTATGAGAATGCATCTTTGAGCACTGTCCCGAAAAAATATTTTTTAGTAGGAGGCAGCGTGTACGCACGTTATAGCGTTGAGGTATGATTGTACCAAAAATGAGATATTATATATTTTTTTATATAATAATTAGAGTGGAACCGCGGAATATAACTTCTGCCTCTAAATGAGGCAGGAGTTTTTTTGTTTATATAAACATGTAAAATTTGTAAGAATAAATAATACGTATTTAATAATATAAGCTTATTTAGTAATTTTAGAATTTAAATAAATTTTATTTAAAAGTAATTATTAATATTTAGCTAAATCTTTGATAATTTACACAGACCATATAGCACAATAAATTAAAAATATTTAAGAATTAAGATTTATAAAAATAGGAGGAATATTAATTATGAAATCAGTAAATTACTTTGATTCTATAGCAGCTAATTGGAATGTAATAAGAAGTGAATATTTTGAGGAAAAGTTAAAGTATAAAGTTTTATCTAAAGTATCAATAGAAAATAAAATTACAGCAGATTTAGGATGTGGTACAGGTTTTATATCTTTAGCCTTATCAGAAAAAGCAAATTTGATATTTTCTTTAGATCAATCTAATAATATGTTAAAGGAATTAAAAAAAGAAGTTTATAAGAGAAATATAACTAATATATATCCAATAAGATCTGACTTAGAAAACATTGTATTATTTGATGAATCAGTTGATGCTGTATTTATAAATATGGCATTACATCATGTAGTTAATATAGAAAAAGCATTATCAGAAATTTATAGAGTATTAAAAAAAGGTGGAAGTATAGTAATTTCAGATGTAACAGAACATGATGGAGAATGGGCAAAAGAAGAGATGCATGATGAATGGTTAGGATTTTCAAATGAACAAATAAATACTTGGTTAAGTGAATATAATTTTAAAAATATAGAGATAGAAAATACAGACTTATATTGCAAAGGGTATTCAAGTAAAGGTGAATATACAGAAACAAAAATATTTATAGCAAGTGCTAAAAAATTATAAGAGAGGGGATAATTATTATGAATTTTGAATCAATTTTAATCCATGGAGGAATTGATGGAGATAAGTTTACAGGAGCCGTAAATGTTCCTATATATCAAACATCTACTTATAAACAAGAGGGTATTGGAGTTAATAAAGGATATGAATATTCAAGGACAGGAAATCCAACAAGAGAAGCTCTTGAAAAGCTTATAGCTGATCTAGAAGAAGGAACTAGTGGATTTGCATTTTCTTCAGGAATGGCAGCTATAACAGCAGTATTATCTCTTTTTAAATCAGGAGATAATATAATAATTCCAGACAATTTATATGGTGGAAGTTTTAGAGTCTTGGATAAAATTTTTAAGAATTTTAATATAGGATATAAGATAGTGAATACAACAGATTTAAAGCAAATTAAAGAAGCTATTGATGATACTGTAAAAGCAATATATATAGAAACACCAACAAACCCATTAATGGATATAACGGATATTAAAGAAGTGGCTAAGATAGCTAAAGATAATAATTTATTAACAATAGTTGATAATACTTTTATGACACCATATTTGCAAAAACCATTATTATTAGGTGCAGATATAGTTATTCATAGTGCTACTAAATATTTAGGAGGACATAGCGATTTGATTGCTGGATTGGTAGTAGTTAATAATGAAGAATTAAAAGAAAAAATTCACTTTATACAAAATTCTACAGGGGGAATACTATCTCCATTTGATTCATTCTTACTTATAAGAGGGATAAAAACTCTTGCAATTAGAATGGATAGGCATAATTTAAATGCTAAATCTATAGCAGAATTTTTAAAAAGTAGACCAGAAATAAGTAAAGTTTATTATCCAGGATTTGAAGAGCATCAAGGGTATGATATTCAATCAAAACAGGCAAAAGGATATGGTGGGATGATATCTTTTGTATTAAATGATGAATATGACTATAAACAATTTTTTGAAAAATTAAAATTTATAACTTTTGGAGAAAGTTTAGGAGGCGTGGAATCTTTAGTATGCCACCCAGCAAGTATGACTCATGGAGCAATACCATATGAAATAAGACAAAAGGTTGGTATTGTTGATAATTTGATAAGACTTTCAGTTGGAATAGAAAGTGCTGATGATATTATTAATGATTTAGAAAAAGCATTAGAAGGGGGAAAAATTAATGGTTAAGGTAGAAAGTTTTGAATTAGATCATACAAAGGTAAAAGCGCCATATGTAAGAAAGTGTGGCTCAGAAAAAGGTGATAATGGTGATATAGTTTCTAAATTTGATTTAAGATTTTTACAACCAAATGAAAAAGAAATGCCAACAGGACCAATGCACACATTAGAACATTTATTAGCTGGATATATGAGAGAAAAATTAGATGGAATAATAGATATATCTCCTATGGGATGCAGAACAGGATTTTATATGGTTGCATGGGGAAATCCAAAAGTTGAAGAAATAATAGAAGCATTAAATTATTCATTAAATAAAATATTAGAAACAGAAGAAATACCAGCAACAAACAAGTTTCAATGTGGAAATTATAGAGATCATTCATTATTTGCAGCAAAAGAATATATTAAATTAGTATTAAAAGAGGGGATTAGTAGTGAGATATATAGATGACATTAGAAGTCATATTGGAAATACACCTATTATGAAGCTAAATAATATAGGAATAAAGCCTGGAGTAAATGTATTTGCTAAATTAGAATTTTTAAATCCTGGTGGAAGTGTTAAAGATAGAATAGGTATGTATATGATAGAAGATGCTGAAAAGAAAGGATTGCTTAAGGAAGGTTATACAATAATAGAAGCTACAGCAGGAAATACAGGAATAGGTATAGCCTTAGCAGCTATAAATAAAGGATATAGAGTTATATTTGTTGTACCAGAAAAATTTTCTATAGAAAAGCAAACTTTAATGAAAGCACTTGGTGCAGAAATAATAAATACTTCAAGAGAAGATGGAATGCTAGGAGCTGTTAAAAAGGCTAATGAACTTTTAATATCAATAAAGAATTCTTTAACATTAAAGCAATTTGAGAATAAAGCTAATCCATTAGCTCATTATGAAACTACAGCTCCTGAAATATATATAGATTTAGATGGAAAAATAGATTATTTCATTTGTGGAGCAGGTAGTGGAGGAACTTATACTGGCATATTAAAGTATTTGAAAGAAAAAAATTCTAATATAAAAGGAATCCTAGTAGATCCAGAAGGTTCAACTATGGGAGGAGGAGAGGAGACTTGTTATAATATAGAAGGTATAGGAAATAATTTTATTCCGGAAACTATGGATATGACTTATGTGGAGGATGTTATAAAAGTTAATGATGAAGAAGCATTTTATATGGTAAAACAACTTGCTTTAAAAGAAGGTCTAATTGTTGGAGCATCTTCAGGGGCAGCAGTGGTAGCGGCTTTGAAATTAGCAAGCAAAATAGATAGTGGAAATATTGTAACTTTATTACCAGATAGAGGAGAAAGATATTTTAGTAAAAATATATATTAATTTACCTATAATAATAAAAAATATATAATTATTACAAATAGGGCTTAGAGATGACAAAATTTCTAAGCCCTATTTGTATGTTGAATTAGCTTGAATTTAAGTAAATCACATAATTATTTTATGCTATTAACTGTTTTTGTAATTTTTATATAAATTAGTATCTATACTATTTAATTAAACTAATATTGATCCGAAAAACGGTAAAAAGGTTGCCGTATAATAGAAAATACAGTAGAATATATAAGAAAATATACATATTTTTAATAAAATATACAAAAAATATTGAAATTTAAATAATTTGGTAATATAATTAAATAAAATTGAAGTTTTTAAATTTAATTTTATTATTGATTAAATATATTTTAAAAATTTCATATAATTATTCTAAAAATTAAGTTAGCTATTATATTAATAATTGATAGATTAAGCAATTAATAAATACGCTTTTCTTAGTAAACGTTTAAATGAATTTATTAATGTTAAAGTTTATCAGATATAAATAGTTAATAATTCGCAAAAAGGGGGGAGATTTAAAATTTATTAATAATAAAAAAGGTTTAAAGTGTTAGTGAAATTTTATATAAACTTTAATTAAGAGCTAATAATTTTGAAATTTCTTTAACATTCATCTTGACATAAACATTTCTAACTAGAAATTAATTAAAAATCCGATCAATAAATATTTAGAAGCATTCTTAAAAATTAAATTTCCAATAAAGTATAAAATTAAATACCACAGTTAATTAAAAATTAAAGTTAACTTATTTTATGAGAATAAATATATTTAAATTTTTAACGTATTTAATAAATAAGAATTAATTAATATTATTACATTTAATATTAAAAATTATTTTTATATGTATTTTATGTATTAATTTATTAATTTGATGCAGTACTTTAACAAGAGAAAAAATTAAGAGTTATTATGTTAAAAATATTGTATAGGGGTGTAGAGATGAAGAGATATTTAACTAAATTATTAGGAATTTCATTGTTATCAGTGGCTATGACCGGAACTAATTTTACTGCAAGAGTTAATGCTGCTCAAATTACAGAAAATCCATCAGTTTTAATAGAATCATCAGATACTGTTGAATCACAAGAACCAATAAAGACATCAGAAGCATTTGATTTAGATGAAACTTCAGAATCTAATAATTATCCAATAGTATTAGTTCATGGATTCCTGGGTTGGGGAAGAGATGAAGTAGGTGGATTTAAGTATTGGGGAGGTACTAATGATCTTCAAGAAAAGATGCGTGATGCAGGATATGAAGTTTATACAGCAACAGTAGGTCCTGTATCTAGTAATTGGGATAGAGCTTGTGAACTTTATGCTTATATAGTAGGAGGTACAGTAGATTATGGTGCAGCTCATTCAAAGAAATACGGACATGCACGATATGGTAAAACATATTCAGGATTATATAAGAAAATAAGTGATACTAATAAAATTCATTTAGTTGGACATAGCATGGGTGGACAAACTATTCGTACACTTACACAATTATTAAGTGAAGGCTATCAAGAAGAAAGAGATTATCCACAAGAAAATCTTTCTCCGTTATTTAAGGGTGGAAAACATTGGATCTATAGTGTGACAACTATTGCAACACCAAATGATGGAACAACAGCAGCTGACGGAAACCCGATGGTTAATTTTGCAAGTTCTGCGTTTGGGGCTCTAGCTGCAACAACAGGTACAAGTTCTATTACAAGTTCTCTTTTTGATTTTAAGTTAGATCAATGGGGATTAAAAAAGCAAGATAATGAATCGCATTTACATTATGTAACACGTGTTTTAAATAGTGATATATGGACTCATACAAAAGATATTTCGTCATATGATTTAACAACATATGGTGCAGAGGAACTTAATAAATGGGTAAAAGCTCAACCAGATGTTTATTATTTCTCCTGGACAGTTTGTGCAACAAAAGAAGGAATTCTTACTGGACATCATATTCCACAACCAGGAGTAATGAATAAGATGTTTTATCCAAATGCTATTGTAATGGGTAAATATACACGTAATAAGTCAGGGAAACCTGTCATAGATAAAAGTTGGTGGCCAAATGATGGCTATGTAAACTGCATAAGTGAAAATGGACCTAAATTAGGTTCAAATGATACTATTGTTGACTATGATGGTACTCCTGAAAAGGGAGAATGGAATGCAATGCCTACACTTATGAATATGGACCATGAAGATATAATAGGACGTTTTGCTAATGTTCAAGGTTGGTATTTAAATCTTTGCAAGCAATTAAATTCACTACCACAATAATTATAACTTTTAGATTTAGAGAGAATGTAAATTCTCTCTAAATAATTAAAACGATACCTTTGATTAAAATGGTATCTAAATTAAATTTTAATGAGGTGAAGTATAATGAAAAGATCTTTGGTAAAAATTTTAGGAATTACTATGTTAGCAATTTCGGTTACTTTTACAAGTTTTTCAGCACCTGTTATGGCTGTTGAACAGACAAGTTCTACTGTTGTAGATGATATTAAAGCATCTAATGATTTTATATTAAATGAAGCTAAAAATAATAAAAAAGAAGATGTAAGCAATAAAAAAGAAGTTGAAAACAATAAAAAAGATATTAAAAATAACACAAAAGAAGTTGAAAATAACACAAAGAAAGCTAACAATAATACAAAAAATGAAGTAATTACAGAAAATAATAAAGAAAAACTAAATGAAGAATCAAATAAAGAAAAAGATAAGAAACAGCTTAAAGAAGTTAAAGAAGTTAAAGAAAATCTAGTAGAATCAAAAACAGAAATTGAATCTAAAGATAAAGATATACCAGACAAAATACAATTACCTAATAGTGAAGATTTTAATAATAAATCAGTTGTCGAAACTCCAATAGAGACTACTGAAAAGGCTCCAATACAATATCCAGAAATAAAAAGTGATATTATTCAAGAAGGAAATGACTATCCTATAGTATTAGTACATGGATTTATGGGATTTGGAAGAGATGAATTATTAGGTTATAAATATTGGGGAGGTTTAGTTGATATTCAAGAAAAATTAAGAGATAAAGGATATCAAACTTATACAGCAACAGTAGGTCCTGTTTCAAGTAACTGGGATAGAGCATGTGAATTATATGCCTACATAGTTGGTGGAACAGTGGATTATGGTGAAGCACATTCTAAAAAATATAATCATCAAAGATATGGAAGAACTTTTGAAGGAATATATAAAGACATAAGCGATATTAATAAAATTCATCTTATAGGTCACAGTATGGGTGGACAAACAGTACGTACTTTAACTCAATTATTAAGTGAAGGTAGTGAAGAAGAAAGAAACTGTGATCAAAAAAATATTTCACCATTATTTATGGGAGGTAAACATTGGGTAAGAAGTGTTACTACAATATCAACTCCTAATGATGGAACAACATTGTCAGATGCAATTCCAGCAAAAGAATTAATAAATACTACATTTGGTGTATTAGGAACAATGACTGGTGAAAATGATTTGTTTGGTTCTGTATATGATTTTAAACTAGATCAATTTGGACTAAAGAAACAAGATGATGAATCATATAGCGAGTATGTAAGAAAAGTTTTGTCAAGCAATATTTGGTCAGATACAAAGGATATAGCTCCTTATGATTTATCAACATATGGTGCAAAAGAGTTAAACAAATGGGTAAAAGCTCAACCTGATGTATATTATTTTTCTTGGGTAACAAAAGCTACTAGTGAGTCATTAATTTCAGATCATTCTTTACCACAAATAGGTCCTATGAATCCACTATTTTATGGTACAGCAACTTTAATGGGAAGATATACACGTCATAAAGCTGGACTTCCAGTTATAGATAAAAAATGGTTTGATAATGATGGTATTGTAAATTCAATAAGTCAAGAAGGTCCTAGATTAGGTTCTAATGATATAATAAAAAAATTCAATGGACAACCTAAAGTTGGTCAATGGAATGTTATGCCAACAGTTATAAATACAGATCATATGGATATAGTAGGAACATTTGGAAATGTTAAATCATGGTATATTGATTATGCAGAGCAATTAAGCGAACTACCAAAATAAATAATAAAATATGTTTTAATATAATGTTTATGTATTCATAAGTAAATATATGTAAAATGATTTGATTGCATCTTAAATATTAAAGATAATAGCTGATTCTTTAATATTTGAGGTGCATTTTTATTTGTATAGAATGGATAGATCATAAAAGTATTAATAAAATATTTTAGATAAAAAATGTAATAGCTGACAAAAAGTCAGCTATTACATAGAGAGTAATTTTAGTTGGCAATTAATTTTAAAAAGTTTATTTGTAAAATTAGAGAACTATATATTGGGTAATAAAAATAATTATAAATTAGCTAATACTTCTTCAACAGGGGATGTAGTGAGATTTGTGTAAAAGCAAATCTACTACATCTTTTTTTGAATGGTTTTATGGTAGATTTGGAATAATATACTTATGAATATTAGAGGAGGATTACAAATGAGAGTACCAGATATAAATTATCAAGAAGAAATAAAGAAATGCAAAAGTATGGACGATGTTGTGGGTAAGAATGGGTTAATGCAAAGATTATTAAAAGATGTTATGCAACAACTACTTGAAGCTGAAATGGAAGAACATTTAGGTAGAGAAAAATATGAGAGAACCGATAACGATAGTGACAAGAATTATAGAAATGGGTATTCAAAAAAAGATGTTAGAAGCAGCTACGGGGAGATACCTATAGATATTCCTAGAGATAGAAAATCAGAGTTTGAACCAAGAACTATAAGAAAATATGAAACTGATTGTAATGAATTAGATAAAAAAATAATTGGTTTATATGCTCGTGGAATGTCTACAAGAGACATTCAATCCGAACTGGAAGAATTATATGGAATAGATGTATCTCCATCAATGATATCTAAAATAACAGATAAAGTAATGATTGCAGCTGCTGAATGGCAAAATAGAATGTTAGATCCTGTGTATCCTATAGTTTATATGGATGCTATTCATTTTAAAGTGAGAGACGAACATAGAATAGTTACAAAGGCTGCTTATATTTGCATGGGTGTTGATATGGAAGGCTATAAAGATATATTAGGAATATGGATTGGCGAAGCCGAAGGAGCAAAATTTTGGCTTAGCGTTTGTAATGATTTAAATAATCGTGGTGTTAAAGACATATTAATTGCATGTATGGACGGTTTAAGAGGATTACCAGATGCTATTAAAGCTGTTTTTCCAAAAGTATGTATTCAAAATTGCATAATACATCAAATAAGAAATTCAATGAAATATGTATCATATAAAAATAGAAAAGAATTTATGAAAGACTTAAAACTGGTGTATAAAGCAGATACAGAGGAGATAGCGCTAACGCAGCTCGATAGGCTAAAGAATAAATGGGATGATGTTTATAGTACTGTAATAGATTCATGGTATGAAAATTGGGATAGATTGTCTACATATTTTTCATATACTAAAGAAATTAGAAAAATGATTTACACTACTAATGCACTAGAAGGATTTAATAGGCAATTAAGAAAATTCACTAAAATTAGAACAGTATTTCCAACAGATGATTCTTTGCGAAAATCATTATATTTAGCAACAGATCAAGTTATGAAAAAATGGACTTCACCAATAGCTAATTGGGGAATAACTCTTTTAAAATTAGAAATAATGTTCAAAGATAGAATCGAGGAAGCGTTAGCAATATAGCTTGTACTTATTAGAAAATTACAGTATATAATACTTATTTTAGTGCATACTAAAATTATGAAACCACGTAGTTTTAGTATTTGTAAAAATATTAAAAATATAACTGGAAACATAATTTCCAGTTATACAATATATTAAAATATTTAATTTACACAAATTATTCTACATTCTCCTTCAACATGGCCTTTTACTTTAACTTTTCTAAACTCTTTAATAAGTATACCATTTTCATCAATTAAAAAAGTGCTTCGTTCAATACCTAGTACTTTTTTACCAAACATATTCTTTTCTTTTATTACATCATATAATTCACAAACAATTTTTTCTTCATCACTTAATAATATAAATGGTAAGTTGAATTTATTTATAAATTTATTATGTGAATTTATATTATCTTTACTTATTCCAATAATTACTGTGTTTTTATCTTGGATAGTACTGTAATTATTTCTAAAATCACAAGCTTCAGTTGAACAGCCTGGAGTATTATCTTTTGGATAAAAATATAAGATAACTTTTTTACCTCTATAATCATTTAAACTGTGAATTTTTTCATCACATCCTTTAAGAGAAAAGTTAGGAGCTAATTCACCTACTTTAATCATAATATCCACCTCCGTACACTTAATATTATATAATAATTATTATTAACTATCAATAGTTATATTATAATAAAATAATTTATATATAAGTATACTTTATATAATGAAAATGAATATTATAACATTAAAATTAGTAATTAATTTTAATTATTACATTGACAAATATAAATAGAAGTTTATAATTTTATATAAATAAACAACCCCACCCTGGGGGAGGGAGGAAAACCATGAGTGAAGAAAGAAAAAAAGCATTACAATATTTGAAGACGGCTAAAGGTCAAATAGAAGGCATAATAAAAATGATAGAAGATGAGAGATATTGCATAGATATAGCTAATCAAATATTGGCATCTCAATCATTACTTAAAAAAGCTGATTTAATGATATTACAAGGACATTTACGTCATTGTTTTAAGGAAGCTTGCCTAAATAATAATCCAGATGAAAAAATAGAAGAAATGAATAAAGTATTAGAAAAAATAATTTCTAAGTAAGTTTAGAACAAAATTTATAAAAAGAAAGGCGTTAATATGTCAAAAAGAGCATTTAAAATTGAAGGAATGACATGTTCAGCATGTGCTAATAGGGTTGAAAAAGTTGTTGGAAAACTACAAGGAGTAGAAAAATCTAATGTTAATTTTGCTACAGAAACTCTTAATGTTGAATTTGATGAAAGCAAACTTCAAGATAAAGATATAGAAGAAAAGGTTATAAAAGCTGGTTATGGAATTAAGAAAAATATAAAAACTTATAATTTAAAAGTATCAGGAATGTCATGCTCAGCATGTGCTAACAGAGTTGAAAAAGTAACTAAAAAATTACAAGGAGTAGAAAAATCCAATGTTAATTTTGCAACAGAAAAGTTAACTATATCAATTGATGAAGATTTAATAGGATATTCTGATATAAAATTAGCTGTAGAAAAAGCAGGTTATAAACTTGAAAAACAAAATACTATTAATGAAAATAAGAAAGAACTTAATCCTGCTAATGAATTAATTAATAGATTTATAGTTTCTGCTGCATTAACAGTTCCATTATTAATAATTAGTATGGGACATATGGTTGGGATACATCTTCCAAGCATAATTGATCCAATGATAAATCCATTAAATTTTGCTTTAATACAAGTAGCATTAACGTTTCCTGTTATGCTAGTTGGATATAAGTTTTATAAAATAGGAATAAAGAATCTTTTTAAATTAAGTCCTAATATGGATTCATTAATATCAATAGGAACTTTGGCAGCATTTTTATATGGAATATTTGCAATATTTAATATAAATCAAGGAAATACTGAATATGCAATGCATTTATATTTTGAATCAGCAGCTGTAATATTAACATTAATAACACTAGGAAAATATTTAGAAGCTGTCTCAAAAGGAAAAACATCACAAGCTATAAAAGCATTAATGGGTTTAGCACCTAAGAATGCTACAGTTATAAGAAATGAAAAAGAAACCATTATCCCAATTGAAGAAGTAGTTGTTGGAGATATAATTTTAGTTAAACCAGGTGAAAAACTACCTGTAGATGGTGAAGTGATAGAAGGAAATACATCAATTGATGAATCAATGCTTACTGGTGAAAGTATTCCTGTAGAAAAGTCAGTAGGAGATAATGTAATTGGTGCAAGTATAAATAAAACTGGATTTATTAAATATAAGGCAACTAAAGTTGGAAAAGATACTGCGTTAGCTCAAATTGTTAAATTAGTAGAAGATGCTCAAGGTTCAAAAGCTCCAATAGCTAAATTAGCTGATATAATCGCATCATATTTTGTTCCAATTGTAATAAGCTTAGCAATAGTTTCAGCAGTTGCATGGCTTATAGCAGGAGAATCAACTATATTTGCATTAACTATATTTATATCAGTATTAGTAATAGCATGTCCATGTGCATTAGGTCTTGCAACGCCAACAGCAATTATGGTTGGTACAGGAAAAGGTGCAGAAAATGGAGTTTTAATAAAAGGTGGAGAAGCTTTAGAAACAACTTATAAATTAAATACAATAGTTTTTGATAAAACTGGAACTATAACTGAAGGAAAACCTAAAGTCACAGATATTTTAGTTAATAATATTACAGAAGATGAAGCATTACTATTAGCAGCTAGTGCTGAAAAAGGTTCAGAACATCCACTTGGTGAAGCAATAGTAAAAGAAGCTGAAGATAGAAAGCTAAAATTAAAAGAGATTTCTAATTTTAATGCAATACCAGGTCATGGTATAGAGGTATTAATTGACGAAAAACATATTTTCCTGGGAAATAAGAAGTTAATGAAAGAAAAAAATGTAGATATATCATCATTAGAAATACAAACAGAAAGATTATCTAATGAAGGTAAGACCCCTATGTATATATCTATAAATTCTGAATTAAAAGGTGTAATAGCAGTAGCAGATACTGTTAAAGAAAACAGTAAGAAGGCTATAGAAACATTACATTCAATGGGAATAAAAGTAGCTATGATTACAGGAGATAATAAAAATACTGCAAATTCAATAGCTAAACAAGTAGGGATAGATATAGTTTTAGCGGAAGTATTACCAGAGGATAAAGCAAATGAAGTTGCTAAGTTGCAAAAAGATGGAGATAAGGTTGGAATGGTGGGAGATGGAATAAATGATGCTCCAGCTCTTGCTAAAGCTGATATAGGTATAGCCATAGGATCAGGGACAGATGTTGCAATTGAATCAGCAGATATAGTTCTTATGAAAAGCGACCTAATGGATGTTCCTACTGCCATAAAGTTAAGTAAAGCAACTATTAGAAACATTAAAGAAAACTTATCATGGGCATTTGGATACAACATATTGGGAATACCAGTAGCTATGGGAATACTTCATATTTTTGGAGGTCCACTTTTAAATCCAATGATAGCAGCTGGAGCAATGAGTTTTAGTTCAGTATCAGTATTATTAAACGCTTTAAGGCTTAGAAATTTCAAAGCTTAAAATATTAACACTTAATCAAAATATAGATAATTTAGGAGGAATTGAGAGTATGAAAAAGAAAATTTTAATTGAAGGTATGAGTTGTAATCACTGTGTAGGTCATGTAAAGAATGCTTTAGAAGGGTTAGACGGAGTAACTTCAGTAGAGGTAAGCTTACAGGATAAATATGCTTTAGTAGAAACAACAGAAAGTGATGAAGTTTTAAAAGATGCAATAGAAGATGAAGGATATGATGTTGTAAGAATTGAATAATGGGTTATATTCTTTAGTATAAAGTAAAAATATAACAATATACAGTTTTAGTATTTCAAAAAGAAAATAAAGATATAACTGGAAATCAAATTTCTAGTTATATCTAAACTTAAATATTCAATTTACATAAATTGGTTCACAGTTTACTAACGGACTTTAATCCCCTAATATGACAGACTATATTTATTATTTTATAGATTCTGCAATTTTTATTAATTCATCTTTATTGTTAAGTTCATTCTAAACTTTTAATTCTTAATTATTCACTTTCAACTAAAAAGTGTGGTGTAGCTACTTTTTAGTTTTTCATAACTGTTCTAATTAAATTATAGTCATTATCGTTAGCTTCTATGAATCCATCAACTGGTGTAGTTATACCTTGGAAATCTTTGAAATTTACCAAAGCATTTTTTATAGCGTTAGCTCTATTTAAATTCATATTTGGACTAATAGCAATGGCATCTTTTTGTATATTGTCAGTCATGGAAACAATAATTAAATCATCTAAATTAATTCCATTTTCTTTTACTTTATCAAGTGCTTCATTATAAGTTGCACCAGCATCAAATGATCCATTTAAAACACCATTTATAACATTATCGTGGCTTCCAGCAAATGAAACATTAGAGAAGAGATTGTCAGGATTTATTTTATTATCTTTTAAAATATGTCTAGCATATAAGTATCCAGAAGCACTATTCTTATCAACATAAGCAAAACGCTTATTTTTTAAGTCTTCTAATGTTTTAATTCCAGAATTTTTATTAGCAATTATATATCCATTGTAGTAAGTTTTACCGTGTACTCTAGGGGTTACTAGTGGAATAACATTTGCTTTATTTCTAGCTATAACATAAGCAAATGGTGAGAACCATCCAATATCAATAATACCTTTTTTTATTTGATCACTAAGGGCATCATAATCTTTAACTATTATAATTCTTGGAGTTAGGTTAAGCTTTTTAAATAATCTTTCTAGTATAGGAACATACATTTTTTTTATGTCAGCAGGAGAAGTAAAAGGATTAATTCCAATTATAACTTCATTTTCCCCTTTTAAATGACTCATTTGATATTGTAAATTTTCTGAAACATTACTTAAAGCTGAACAATAATCAAGTAATTGATCAGTTTTATTTTCATGTCTTCCAATCATATCTATTGAATCTAGTGTTTCTTTGTTAGTTTCTTCTATAGTATGTGTTAAATGAGTAAGAGCTTGTTCGATATCAAATGCAACTTGGGTATTTGATTTTGATACGTTTGTTAAGTTTAAAATGGAATTTTTAATGTGTTTCATAGCAATATAACTGTCAGATAAAATTTTAATAGTTTCATTAGAAATAGAATCGAGTTTAGTTATTGTTTTTTTAGAATTTTCAGTAGAAGAATTAGTATCGATTATATTATTAAGAAGATCTTTAACTATATCATCTATTTCTCGTGCAAATTTATCTGTTTCATCTGCAAGTTTTCTAATTTCATTGGCTACTACAGCAAAACCTTTTCCAGCATCACCAGCTCGAGCAGCTTCAATTGATGCATTTAAAGCAAGTAAATTTGTTTGGCTAGAAATATCATGTATATATTTCACAAATTTATTTATACTTTTTGAAGAGTGGTGTAATTTTGAATTTATTTCTAAAGAATCATTAGAAATTGTTTTCATATTTGCTAATAATGAAATTATATTATTTATAGAATTTTTACTTTGTTCAAGAACTGAAATAGTATCATTTGTTTCAGTCTCTACAGTTTGGATACTTTCATCAATTTTTTCACAACTAGATACAACTTCATGTATACCAGATTCAACAGTTTCGATACAAGCTAAATTAGTAGTAGAGTAATCAGAAATAACTTTATTTTTCTTTACTAAATGACAAAATGCTTCTTTGCTTTGTTTTGAAATCCATAAAAGATGTTCAACATCAAATCCTATTGTTTCAATCATAGAATGAATATTTTTAAATATTTTATCTTTATCTGTTGATAAATCGTTATCATTGAAATTAACAATTGATAATTTTGATTTATTGCAATAATATGAATATCCAATTATTATGAACAAAGTAATCATTGATAAAAATAACTCTAAAATAGGATTATTTGTACCAAAAGCAATAAAAATATTACATAGTACACCTAATATTATTGGAAATAAGTACTTGTTTAACCTCATAATTTCCACCCCCTGCGTTATGTAAGAATAAGAGTAAGGTATAAGCACACATAAATTATCCCATAAAGGTAATTTAAATTCAATATTAACAGTAAATTACTTATGTATAAAAATAGTATTGATTTTAAAAATATACATTTATTAATTAATATGATGAAAAACTTTTTTTATTAGAATTTGTTTGTTAGAAAAACAAAGAAAAAACTAGATAAAACTAGAAAAATATATGAATAATTAATTTTTATATTATTATATTAACTTGCAAAAATAAGCGAACATATGTACGATATATTTATACGAATTTAAATATAATATGAGAAGTTAATTTTAATGTCTAGTCAAAGTATAAAGCTTTTAAAGTTTGAAAGACTTGTAAAATCTAAGTTAAATCAAATATTAGTTGAGATCAGAGCGTTGATAGGTAAGTTGAGAATTGATAGTGGAAAGTTGAGAGTTAAGGAGAAAATTCCTTATGGAATTTTAAATATAAAATTATTAAATCTATACTTATAAATGGGGTAGTGGAATTTTAAAATATATATTTTAGAGAGCCTTAATATTTTCAACCAAAATTTTAAACTCTTAACTAAAAAGCGTGCACAGCTACTTTGTTCTTTAGGAAATGTATATATTGAAAGGTGGTTAATTATAATGGAAACTAAAAAATCTAAAATAACATTGAAAGAAGTAATGGGGATGGACTTAGCAATAAGGAAAGTAATAAAAAATTTTGATAAAAAAGAAATCAATACTGATTTATGGTGGAAAGATAGTTACGTATATGAAAGTACTAATATAATTAATGATGCAGAAAAAAGAGGAGAAGAACGTGGAAAAAGGGAGAAATCTTTAGAAATTGCAAATAGATTATTATTAATGGGACTAAAAGTAGAAGAAATTTCAGATGTTATAGGATTACCAGTTAATGAATTATATAATTTAAAAGCTTAATATACTTTTATGGATATATATGTTTTAAAATAACTTCGATATTTTAGTATAAAGCTCATGAACAGGAATTTTTAATTAAAGCATATATTAATAGAGATAGTTATTTTAAGCTAAGGGTTAAAAATTATTATCAAAAAGTGTTTGAGTATTATTTATAGATTTTAATTATGGGATAAATTTCATAATATATTACAAAGTACATAAATAAAAATTTTGAGTTTTAGAATAAACCTTGAATTATAACAAGGTTTATTTTTTTACCAACTATTGACTATAATGTTAATACTGTATATAATACAATATATACAGTATATATACTTTAAGGAGGAAATTTGATTGAAGATATTATTATCTAATAAGTCTGATTTACCTATTTATGAGCAGATAAAGACACAAATTAAGGAACAAATAATGTCTGGTAAAATTGCTGAAAATGAATTTTTACCTTCAATAAGACGATTGGCTAAAGATTTAGGTATAAGTGTTATTACAACAACTAGAGCATATTCAGATTTAGAAGAAGAAGGATTTATAGCAACTATTAGAGGAAAGGGGAGTTTTGTACTTCCTAAAGATAATGAAATGGTAAGAGAGCAGTATTTAAAACGAATAGAAGAAGCGTTTACTATAGCAATTGAAAATGCAGAATTAGCAAATGTTTCAAATGGTGAACTTATTCTCATTTTAGAAAATTTAATGGAGGACGATAAGTAATGAATGCACTTGAAATAAAAAATTTAAATAAAAAGTTTAAAGATTTTAGTTTAAAAGACATAAATTTAATTTTACCTAAGGGATATATATTAGGATATGTAGGTCAAAATGGAGCAGGAAAAACTACAACTATAAAACTTATTATGCAACAACTAAGAGCAGATAGTGGAGAAATAAGTGTATTTGGAAAGAAATATAAAGGAAATGAAATTATATTTAAAGATATGATTGGATTTATAGGTGATGAATGTTATTTTCCAAGTTGCTTTAAGATGAAAGATGTAATTAATACATTGAAAGATTTTTACTCATCATTTAATATAGACAAATTTAATCATTATATAGATTCATGGGAATTGCCAAAGGATAAAAAAATCAAAGATTTTTCAAAAGGTATGAAAATAAAGTTAACATTTGCTAGTATATTTGCAAGAAAAACTAGATTGCTTATATTAGATGAGCCAACAAGTGGACTTGATCCTGTTATTAGAAGTGAGATTTTAGATTTGTTACAAGAATATATAGAAGATGGAGAAAAGAGTGTATTATTTTCTACGCATATTATAAGTGACTTAGAAAAGATAGCTGATTATATATTTTTTATAAATAAAGGAAAGATGATGTTTAATGATACAAAGGATAGTATTTTAGAAAAATATTTAATAGTAAAGGGAGGAAAAGAGGATTTAACCTCTAATATAAAAGAAAAATTAGTAGGATATAAAGAATCAAATGTTGGATTCAAAGGATTGATATATGCTGAAGATAGGAAGTATTTAAATGATGAATTATTAATTGAAAAACCATCTATTGAGGAAATAATTATATTTTATATAAATAAAGGGAAGGAGTGTAAGTAATGAATGCTTTAAATTATTTAAAATTTGATTTTAGGATAATAAAAGGAAATTTGAAATATTACTCATTATTTTTAATAGCATTCTCTATATCTATGATTTTAGGACAAATAAGTGTTAATTCATTAAGTTACCTATTTTTTATTTTAGTGATTGTTGGAGTATTACCATTTAGTTCTGAGGGAAATCAAAAAAGTAAAGAAATGTATTATATGTTTCCATCTAAAGTATCAAGTATGGTAATGGGAAGATTTTTATATTTAATAGTATTAAATGTTAGTGTATGGATAATAGGAATTTTCACAATGTTTCATTTTTATAATGAAGGTTTAATTAATATGTATGAAATTATTATAATAGGTTTTACAGGAATAATTACTACCATTATAGGTATGATACAATATTGTGTTTATTATAAATTTGGAATAGAAAAAGGGAAAGCTATTTTAATGTTAGTATATATGATTCCAGCATTTTTTATATTTGCATTACCAGTTATATTAAGTAAAAAATCTATTCCTAATAATATATTAAATTTTATTATAGCTAACAAGGCTATAGTAGCGATTATATCTATAATTACAATAGTAATTGTAGGTGTAATATCATATTTAATATCATGCTCTATTTGTAAAAATAAGGATATATAACAATAATTATAAAATTAAGTTTAATTTAAGAAAATATTGATATATATATCAGAAAAATTGAGTTATAATATTATAATAAATACAATAAAATGTTAAATGGTATTAATATTTTATTATATTTTAAATAAAATCACTTAAAAGTAAATAATATGTTTATTTAAAAGGCAAGAATTTATTCGATTTTTAATATGTTTTATATTAAATTTAAGATATTATAAGTTGGATTAATTTAAAATATAAGTATAAATAGGGGGTAAAAAAATGAAATTAAAAAAGACATTATCAGTTGTTATGGCAGCTACTCTATCAATGTTTACAATTGCAGGATGTAGTAGTGATGCTATGAGTTATTCAAAGGAAGTTAATAATTTAGCTAAATGGGAGGCAGTAAGTTCACAATTTACAGGTGAAGTTAATGTTGAAGCCCAAGGAGAATCAAAAAAATTAACATTTACTGGAACAAGCTATAATAAAGGACAAGATCAAGTTTATGTAGATTTCAAATTTAATGATCCAAGTGGCGAAATTAATATTCCAGAATTAAAAGCATATATTGATAAAGGCGTAACTTATATGAATAAAAGTTATTATGTAGATACATTTACTGGTAATGGACAATCAGCACCAGAAGCTCTTGTTAATTTACCATATGAATATATAGCAATAGATTCAGGAATGGATATGAAAGCAATAACAGAAATAGCAAAATCACCAGATTATTTAGATAATTTAGGTAAAATGATTTTCGGAGATAGTAATATAGGATTACCTTTAGTTAAAAATGGAAGAGAATACTCTATTAACATGAATTCAGATGAAATGATTGATTTGTTTTCAAAAGCAGCAAAGGCAATGGCAAATAATTTAGATTCTAGTAATTCAGGATTAAATTTAGGATTTGATGCTGAAAAGATAAAAGAAATTCAAACAGCTATAAAAGATCCATCATTTGATACTACATTAAACCAAGCTAAGACTTTAATTCAAGGATCAACATTATCTACAAAAGCAACTTTTACAGATAATGATTATAAATCAGAAATGAATATTAATTTACAAGTAAAAGATATGGCAAAAGTAAATATAAAAATAAATGCTACAAGTGTTAAAGCAGAAGGAAAAGATATTGAAATTCCAGCTAGCAAAACTATTCTTAAACAAGATGAATTAATGAAATTAATGACTCCACAAGATGTAAATGATGATGCTACAGCAGCATAATAAAATAAATATGTATTATTAATATAGATAATATTTATGTTAGTATATTAAATAAGCCCATTTAAATTGATAAATTGTTCAGTTTAAATGGGTTTATTTTTATATCTTAAAATAAATCTAATATTAAAGTATAAATACAAACTTTGAATTTTAGTTTGAAATAAATTATTATATTTTTCAATAAATGGTTTGTATGAAATTATGCAATTGTTATAGATTTCATATAAGCTATCTAATATAATAAAAATTCGTATTCAAAAAACAAATGAAAAATTTAATTAAGATATTGTCTATATTTGATTTTATTAGAAAAAAATAAATTTAAATAGAATGTATTCTAATATTAGAAAATATTTGATATAATTTAGGAATAAAAGTTATTTTATTCTTCAGGAATTTATATTTTGTTAAATTTGTAGATAATTTAGATTATATTTTTGCTTAAAGATTAAGAAATAAAACCTAAAGAATAAAAAATAATCATATGTCACACCATTATTCCTGCACTAAGTTTGGAAAGGGTGCATGGCTAAAAAAATCGACGATCCACAGTCGTTTAGCGATTTTTTTATAATAATTTGATAGTGAAGTTGGAAACTGTGATTAGTTCTCTTAATTTGGGCACCTTGAGAGCTATGAGTTAGTGGTGCAACCCGCCAGCAATTAATTTTATTTAATTGGTGGTTTTTTTTATTTTTTAGGAAACTATATTTTTTAAAATCTGTGGATAACTTAGATTATATTTTTGCTAAAGGTTAAGAAATAAAATCTAAAGAATAAAAAATAATCATATGCCGCACCATTATTCCTACACTACGTTTGGAAAAGGTGCATGGCTAAAAAAATCGACGGCTCCACAGTCGCCTTGGCGATTTTTTTATTTTTTTAGAAGTATTTAAATTTTTAATATGTAATTAATGTAGTATGAACTATCAATTATTAATTAAAATATGGTGTATATATTTTGATTTTTGAGTGAAAGGATGATAAGAATTGGATTATTTATTAGTAATTATTATAGGACTAGTTATAGGAAGTTTTTTAAATGTATGCATTTATAGAATTCCTTTAGAACAATCAATTTGTTATCCACCATCACATTGTGGGAATTGTAATCATAAATTAAATTCTATAGATTTAGTACCGGTATTAAGTTATTTGTTTTTAAAAGGTAAGTGTAGATATTGTAATGAAGGAATTTCAATAAGATATCCATTAATAGAGATATTAAATGCTATTTTATATTTAATTATTTTTTGTAATTATGGATTAACTTTTGAATTTTTTAAATATACTTTATTAAGCTCATTATTAATCGTAATAGGAATGATAGATTATCAAACACAAGACATATATACATCAACAATAATGTTTGGAATAATTGTTGGAATAATATTTATGACATTAGATTTTTTTATTAATAAAGGCTCAATTTCAAATTATATTTTAGGAGCAATAATTGGATTTTTAGCATTAGCAATTATAGTAATTATAACAAAAGGAATGGGTATTGGTGATGCAGAAATCACTTTAGTTTGTGGTTTGTTTTTAGGAATTAAAGGAGTTATTTTCACTTTATTTTTAGGGATTATAATAGGAGGAATAGTAGCAATTATTATTTTGATATTGAAGCTTAAAAATGCAAAAGATGCAATGGCTTTTGGACCATGTTTGTCAATAGCTGCACTAATGTATATTTTATGGGGAGATAGCATAATTAATTTTTATTTAAACTTAGTTGGAATTATATAAGGCATATTAAAATAAATAACAAGTCAAAGACGTAAGAGATATTTTGTGAAATACAATGACTTAGGTTCTGATAATAGTTGTGCTACTAATAGATTTCAATGAAGAAGTAGTTTGCAAAATAAACTAGTATACTAACTAGTTATTCATTCGAATTTGCCTAAGATTATTAAAAATTTATTTATATTATATTAGATAAAATTAGAAAAGAGTGGTGAAGATTTTATGGCTATTGAAAAGAAAAGACTAGGTAATATTTTAGTTAATGCAGGAAAAATAAATAGTTATCAATTACAAGAGGCTTTAAAATCACAAAAAATTCTTGGAAAGAAATTAGGCGAAATATTAGTAGAAAGCAATATTATTACAGAAGAAGATATTTTAGAATCTGTTGAACAACAAACAGGTATAAAAAAAATAGATTTAAACACAATAACTTTTGATAAGAAAGCAATATCTATAATACCTAAGAATTTATGTAATAAATATTTATTGATACCATTTGGATTTGATAAGAATAAAATAAAAGTAGCTATGGCAGATCCACTTAATATTTTTGCAATAGATGATGTTGCAATATCAACAGGATTTGAAATAGAAACTTTCATATCTAAAAAGAATGATATAAAAAAGTTTATAGAAATATACTACAGTAGTCAACAAGTTAGTATAGCCGCTCAACAATTAGCTAAGGAAAGTTCTCAGTTAAAGAAAAAAAATTTTATAAACATAGAAGAAATAGATGATGTAAAAAATGCTCCTGTAGTGAAAATGGTTGAATATTTATTTAAAAATTCAATAGAAATGAATGCATCAGACATACATATAGAACCATTTGAAAATGAAATAAGAATCAGATATAGAATAGATGGACAACTTCAAACTGTAAATGTGTTAAATATAGATAGTTTAGCACCATTAATAACTAGAATAAAAATTCTTGCAGGATTAAATATAGCAGAGAAAAGGATACCTCAAGATGGAAGAATAATGACAACAATAGAGAATAAGGATGTAGATTTTAGAGTTTCAATATTACCTGTAGTATATGGAGAAAAAGTAGTTATAAGGATATTAAATACATCAAGCTACAATGTAAGTAAAGAACAATTAGGAATAAATGAAAGAAATCTAAAAAAAATAGATAGAATAATATCTAATCCATATGGAATAGTTTTAGTTACGGGACCAACAGGAAGTGGAAAATCAACAACGTTATATAGTATTTTAAATGAATTAAATTCTAATAATGTAAATATAGTTACAGTAGAAGACCCAGTTGAATATACTCTTAAAGGAGTTAATCAAGTTAATGTAAATACAAGGTCAGGCTTAACATTTGCAAATGGACTTAGAAGTATATTAAGGCAAGATCCAGATATAATTATGATAGGTGAAATCAGAGATAATGAAACTGCTGAAATAGCTATAAAAGCAGCTATTACAGGACATTTAGTATTAAGTACACTTCATACCAATAATGCACCTTCATCAATAATAAGGCTTATAGATATGGGTGTAAAACCATATTTAGTTTCTACTTCAATTGTAGGAATAATAGCTCAGCGGTTAGTGAGAAAGATATGTAATAAATGTAAGGTATCTTATGAAGCAAATAAATATGAAAAAGAGATATTAGGAGTAGATGCTTCTGAAAAATTAATTTTATATAAGGGTGATGGGTGTGGATATTGCAATAGTACAGGCTATTTAGGGAGAATTGGTGTATATGAAATTATGGAAATGACAAGGGAACATAGAGAAGCTATTAATGCTGGTGCAAATTTTGATATTTTAAGAGATATATCATTAAAAAATGGTATGACAACATTAGGAATAGAATGTATAGATTTAGTTATAAAAGGTATAACCACAATAACAGAGCTTGCAACAATAACACTTATAAAAGAATACTAAGGATATATAGATATTTAATTGAGAATTGATAGTTGAGAGTTGAGAGTTAAGAGTTAAGGAAAAAATTTTTGTAGAATTTAAAATATATATCTTTAGAGAGTCTTTAAGACTTTTAACTAAAACTTTTAATTCTACATTATTTAATTTTTAACTTGAAAAGTGTGGAACAAGTTAATTTTAAACTTTTTATATATTTATATTTGAATTAATTAATATCTTGATTGTAATTTTAGGGGGCATAGATAGAGTGGGGATTTATAAGTATAGAGCTATGAATACAGATAATGAAAAAATTGAAGGTACTCGTGAAGCTGATTCTAAGAATGAAGTTATAGAATTTATTTCATCTAATGGATATTATCCATTATTAGTAGAAGAAATAATCGAAAGTAAGAAGATACAATTTAAGATTAATAATAAAGTTAAGTTTAAAGATCTTTCAATATTTTGTAGGCAATTCTATACTATGTTAGATGCAGGAGTACCAATACTTACATGCTTAGAAATTTTAACCAATCAAGCTACTAATATAAAGCTTAAGGAAACTTTAAAAGAGGTTCAAGGAGATGTTGAAAAAGGAGGAATACTTTCTGATGCTATGAAAAAGCATAAGTCAGTTTTCCCTAATCTTTTAGTAAGTTTAATTGCAGCAGGAGAAGCAAGTGGTAGTTTAGATGTGATAATGCTTAGAATGTCTAATCATTATGAAAAAGAGAATAAAGTAAATAATAAAGTAAAAAATGCAATGATATATCCAATAATATTAGGATTAATAGCAATAGGTATAGTTATTTTTATATTAACTTATATTATGCCTATATTTACCGACATGTTTAGTGAAAATGGAGTAAATTTACCATTGAGTACTAAGTTTTTACTTTGGTTAAGTAGCTCATTAAAAGAAAATTTTTTTATGATATTAATTGCAATAATAGGAATTATTGTTGCAATTAAATATATTTTAAAAACAGAAAAGGGCTTAATTGTATTAAGCAAATTAAAGCTCAAACTACCAGTCATTAGAAAACTTAATGAAATGATTATAGTGTCTAGATTTACAAGAACTTTATCAACATTACTTTCAAGTGGATTACCATTAGTTCAGGCTTTAGATATAGTTATGGGGGTAATTGATAATAAAATAGCTAAAGATGCAATAGCAAAAGTTAAAGAATTAGTAGTAAAAGGAGAAACATTAAATTCTTCACTAAAAGAAACAGGAGTATTTCCACAAATGTTGTATTCTATGATTAAAATTGGTGAAGAAACAGGAGCTTTAGATGATATATTAAATAAAACTGCTGATTTTTATGATGAAGAGCTTGAAACAACAATTCAAACTACAGTTTCTTTAATGGAGCCTGCTTTAATAGTTATAATGGGTCTTGTAATAGGATTTATAATAATTTCAATAATGATTCCAATGTTTGATAGTTATAGTAAAATTCAATAACTTATAAGGGGGATTTTTTATGAACAAATTATCAATCAAATCACTAAAAAATAAAAAGAAAAAGGGCTTTACATTAGTAGAACTTATTATTGTAGTTGCAATAATAGGAATATTAGCAGGGATAGCTATTCCTAAATTTGGACAAGTAACTAAGGATGCAAATATAAAAGCAGATATTGCTAATGCTAAAAATCTTCATGGAATAGCAGCACAATTGATTGCAGAAAATGTTGAAATACCAAAGGATGGAGATGTTACTGGTTTAGTAACTAAAAGAATAGATGGAGAAAAACTTCCTAATCCTAAAGCAGTTTCAGGAGAGTTTGTTGTTACAATTGATGATAAGGATAATATAGTAGTTGAGGCAGCAGGTAAGGAAGTTTATCCTGATTATGAGAAATATGGGAAGACAGCTAATAAAGATGAAAGTAATGATTAAAACTCACAAAATCAGGTGTAATATGGAGAAAAAATTAATAATTAAATAATAATAATTAAGTGTAAAGTTTTTAAGTAGGCTTTACACTTTCTAATATTTAAATTATACACGTTATATTTCGATTAATTTTTAATAAATATTATTAATTTTTGAATACAAGATAATTTTAAACAATAGTTAAAGGGGTATATAAAAATGTTTAGTAATAAATTATTAAAATTGAAATCAAAAAAAAGAGATGGATTTACGTTAGTAGAACTTATTATTGTAGTTGCAATAATAGGAATATTAGCAGGAATAGCTATTCCTAAATTCGGAAAAATAACTAAAAATGCAAATGTAAAAGCAGACATTGCTAGTGCTAAAACTTTACATGGAATAGCTGCTACATTAATAGCAGATGGAACTATCACAATAAAACCAGATACAGGAAAGTACCCAGATAATGTAACAAAAGCAGTGGAATCTAGACTTGATGGAGAAAAATATCCTAAGGTTAAAGCATTAGATGGATATGAATTTGCAGTAGGGATTTATAGAATGGATGATATAAAGGTATTTGCAACTACTAATAAGACTGGAGATAAGGTAATAGAAGTATATCCATATGGTGAAGGTATATATAAAGATTTTGGTAAAGCAGATAGCAAATAAATAGCAACAAACTTTTTAATTAAATTGTAAAGTATATTTTAACTTTGCAATTTAATATATACATAGTATTAAAAATTAAAGTTATTATTATAAAGTTATTTAAAAGCAAATAATTTTTAATTTTAAATTTAAAGTAGGGATTTTTCAAATTAAATATATTATTCAAACATGATTATTTAATAAGGGAGGAATTTTAAATAAAGTGGTTAAATTAAATTTTGATTTTAGCAAATTAAAAGACATTATGAATATGGATATCAAAGATTTAAGAAATAAATTAATTATAAATAAAAAAAATAAGTCTATTAAAATCAAGAAGGAAAAGAAGAGAAGAGTTGTAGCATTTGATATTGGAAGTACCAACATAAAGATAGCAGAAGGAATGTATTATAAAGGAACATTATCAGTTGAAAAATTAATAGATGTTGCTATATCATCTAAAGCTATTATTGATGGAAGTATTGAAAAAGAAGAAATACTTGTTTCTACTTTGCAAAAAGTATTAACTGACAATGGAATAACTGCAAAGGAAGGAATATGTACCAATAATTCATCTTTAATTATAAATAGAGAAATTCTTATTCCTGATGTAAAAGAAGAAGAGTTAGATACTGTTGTAAGATACGAAATACAACAATATTTACCTATAAATTTAGATGATTATGTATTACAGATGACTATGATAGGTGAAGAATTTTCTGATGATGGTAAAAAATTAGAGGTAAGAGCAATTGCTTATCCAGAAAAAATGGCTAGAGGATATTATGATCTTTTAATTGCTTTAAATTTAAAGCCGCTTGCTTTGGATGTTAATTATAATGCTTTAAATAAATTACTTAACTATATAGATTCAATAAACGAATATGAACTAAGTTTACAAGAGTCGGTTGCCTTTATTGATATGGGTGCTTCTAGTTTAGATGTAAATATATATAATAATGGAACTTTAAAATTTACAAGGATAATAAAAGCTGGTGGAAAGTATATTGATGATATTTTATATGAAAGTATGAATATACCATTAGAAGATATAGAGTATTTTAAAACGCATAATATAGATTTACATGAAAAAGAATTAGATTTTCAAAATAGTATAATTGTAGATACTTTAGATGAATGGATAGATAAAATAGAAAAAATAATACAGTTTTATAAAACAAAAAATTTTGGTGATGATGTTAATAAAATATTTATATACGGTAGAACTTCCAGAATAAAAAATTTAGAAGAATATATAACATCAAGAATTGGGATAGAGACTGTAAAAATAAAAAATATTCCTAAAATAATGAGAGGTTCTAGTATTGATGTTGGTGAAAATATAGATAATTTTATTAATGTTATTGGATCACTTATAAGGTTATAGGGGGTTAGTTTTAATATGAGAGATATAAATTTTTTTGCTCCTTATAAAGGAAAAGATAAAGAAAAAAAGAGTACTTTGCTTTACATTTATGGGGTTATGGGCGTTATCGGTGGTTTAATAATTATAACTTTAATTTTTAATAGTGTTAGGATATTTATTTTAAATAAAAATATATCTTATTATGAAGAACAACTAAATAATTCAGAAATAAAACAAAAATTTTCAGAAGCTGAAAAAATAAATGATAAAATAAGTACTTTAACTAAATATAATGACATATTAGATGATGTAGTAGATAAGATAAATAATAGAAATAATGTTTCAGATTTAATTTTAAACGATGTAAATTCAACAATACCATCTCAAATTTCATTTAAAAACCTACAAATTAGCAATGATATTTTAACAATTCAAGGAATAACATCAAGTAGAGATGCCGTAGGTGAGTTCCAACATAATTTAAGAGAATTATCAATGATGAAAGATGTATTTGTTAATTCTATAGATATTGATGATTCGGTAGAAGGTCAATATTCCTTTGATATTAAATGTGTATTAGCATATAAAAATAAATAATAAGTGAAAGATGCCATGGATATTTTATGAAATACAATGACTTGAGTTCTGCTAATAATTATGCTATTAGTAGGCTCCAAGGAAGAAGTAGTTCACAAAATAAGCTAGTATACTCACTAGTTATTTATTTGGAATGTGCCTTAAAGGAGGTAAATATGAGATGAAGATAAGTAAAAGAGAAAAAATAATGTTATGCATACTTGCAATTATTTTTGTAGGATTTATCTATTATAAATTTTTATATTTAAATCAAATTAAGCAAATAGAAGTGAAAAGTAAAACTAAAAATGAATTAGAACAGAAATATAAAAGTATTGTTAGTACTATAAATTCATTAGATGATAAAAAGAGTCAAATAAAAATATTAAATGCTAAGGTACTAGATAGATCAGTTTCTTTTTATCCAACTATAAGTCAAGAACATTTGATATTAGAATTAGATAAGCTATTAAAAGATAGTGGCTTAGAAGGTGGATTTGTATTTAATAATATAGAAGTTGCAGAAGTACCAGTAATAGAAAAATCTAAAGAAAATTTAAAAGAAGGTACTATTAAACAAATGACTGAAGAATATAATAATGAGATTAATAAAATTATTGAGAAAAATACTTCAACGCTAAGTAGTGATGTTCCTAAAGATAATTCAAAAGAGTCTTTTGATAATGATAAGGGTAATTCAAATAATAATAAAAATAATGTAGAACAAATAAAACTTGAATTGAATTTTTTGGGAAGCTACTCTTCTTTAAATACATTTTTAAATTCTATTAGAAATTATGAAAGAAAAATAATGGTTAATTCTATAACAATATCTGAAAAAACTTTAGATAAAGTAACAGGAACAATTAATTTGGAAGTATATGCTATACCTAAAATAAATGATGATTTAGAAAAATATTTAAATTGGACAGTAAATAATACTTATGGTAAAGCATCTCCTTTTAGCTTAGATGGTGCAGTTGGTGATGTAACTTCAGAATCTGATAATTTAGATAGTGATTTTTTAGTTTCAGTAAAATCAATAACTTCAGAATTACCAAGTATTATAATTGGAAAAAGTAATGATAAATCAAAATCTACTTATGTATATGCAAATAAAAATGATATAGAAGAAGCAGAATTTACAATAACAAAAGTTAACGATAAATACTATTATAAATACAAAACATCAAATGATAGTTATCCATCTAGTTATGATGATATGGGACAAGAATTTAATCCTAGTTCAGACAATATAAATATAAAAATTTTAAGTGAAAATAGAGTTAATTTAGATGATAAATCAGGAATTAAGATAAATATTATAAATAAAACTGATAAATTGGTTAATGTAGAAATAGATAATGATGATTCAAAAAATCAAAGGGTAATAATAAATGGTGATAGTAAAAATATAAGTGTTAATAATAAGTAGGGATGATTTATGAAGAATTTTTATAAGAAATATAAAAAGAATATTTTGAAAATAAATCATAAGAATAAAGGTTTTATGTTAGTAGAAGTAATATTAGCATTCGCAATTTTTGCCATAGTTATGGGTGGAATATATGGGATTGTTTTGTCGGCCATGAAAAATAACAAAGCAGGAGAAGTAAAACAAAAAGCTGCGTTATATGGTCAACAAATATTTGAAGATATAAAAAGTGGACCAATTAAAATTAAAGATAATGTTTATAAAGTAGGAACTTTGAGTTTTTTAGATATTTCTCATGGGAAAAAATTAAAATTTAAAGGTGAAATAGATTTTGGAAATGAATATAAAGGTTATTTAAATATAGAAAGAAATACGTCTATTATTATGGATAAGGATTTAAATGAAGAAAGTATTAATAGTGAAATTAGTAATGACTATAGAATTTACAATTTTAAATTTGATATTAAATCAGAAAGATATAAAGTTATTCTAGAAAACATATCAAATTATAAGAACATTATATTAAATAGTGGAATAGAAGATTTAATACAATTTAAAATAAAAACTATTACAAGAGATAATGAAAAAATAGTTGAAGTATTTGGAGAAAAAAACAATTTAAAACTTAGTAAAAAATTGATTAAAGATGGAGTAATAAAATTAAATTTAAATTTTGATGGATATAAGACTTATGAAAATAATCATAAATATAAGGATGTAAAAATTTATGTATCTAATAAAGATAAGAAAAGCTTATATATATCAATTAATAAACCAGAAGAATTAAATGTAAAATTAGTATGTGAAGAAGGTACAATAAAGCCTTTTATTAATACTATATCAGAAAATTTAAATCAAATTAAATTAGGTGAGTTATATGATGTTACTGTAGAAGTAAAAAATAAAGAAAAAACTGAATTTTTTAGACAAGCTAGTCAAAATATAGATTTTAATTAGGCGGTGATTAAATGAGAAAAAAGAAAAGAGGATCTAGTTTAATTACCGTAGTTATAATTTTTACTATTTTAATTACGGTAGGAACAGCTATGTTATCTATGACAGTTGGAGACTACAAAATGAGAATAAAAGAAAGTAGAAGGGTACAAAATTTGTATGCAGCTGATTCAGGTTTAGATGTTGCATATGATATCATTGTAAAAACTTTTGATGAAGCAGTACAATTTGGAGATTTTAAAGCAAGACAATTAAAGGTAAAAGATAATAGAGTTGGACCTAATGCAGAATTATATGAAAAAGCTGAAAATGAATTAGATAGTAAAATTAAATCTATAGATACAGATCACAAAAATCATAATAATGGTACAGGAAGATGTAAATGTAGTAAAAGAAAGAAAGAGGCTCAAAAGAAATTTGCTGAAGAAGTAAAAAGGCTTACAGAAGCTGAATTTAAAAGATGTTTTAAAGTATTTTTAAAGAGAGATTCTGATGCAGTAAGTGAAAAAGAATATATACCCAAAAGTGTTTTAGGACAATCTATATGTAATAATTCTTATATTAATATGAATTTAGAAGAAAAAGATGTTTCAAATATATTATTAAATAAGAAACAATTTTCTAATAATAAAAAAATAGAATTTAAGGATTCTAATTCTATTCCAAAACTTTTTGTATGCGAAGATAGTAAGGTAAATGAATTAAATAAATTAAGTAAATATGATAGCATATCAAATGATATAAAAGATAATTTTAATGGAATTACTTATAATTTAGATAATAATACATTTAAAGTAAAAGTTACATCAACATTTATTGATAAAGGTAAAAGTAATGAAATTACTAAAAATAATCTTAGAATAGTGCAAGCTATTTTTAAAGTAAAGGTGCCTAATTATGAAGATGTAACCTTTAAGGAAAGTAATATTGTTATTAATCCAGATACTACAAAATATGGACAACTATTAGTTGGTGGAAATATGAAGGTTAAAGGTAATGATTCTGTAAATAAAGTTAATCTAAATATTAATGGAGATATATTTGTTCAGGGTAATAAGGAAATAATTAAAAATAAAGTTTACGATAAATATAAAGGTGGAATAAGTTTAAATAATAGTAATGTTGAGTTTAATGGAGATGTATCTACAGCAAGTACTTTTCTTATTGAAGATAATACTAATGTAAATATTAATGAAAATGATAAACCAACAGAAAAAAGAAAAACAGGTGGAAATTTATATGCACTAAATGTATATGTGGGAAAAGTTGAAAAGGGTAAATATGTAAATGAATTTGGAGGCAACTCAAGTTTAAATATAAATAATGGAAGTGTATTAGTTGATAATGATTTAGCACTTAAAGCTTATAATACTAATATAAAAATTAAGAACTTTTATGGTCTTAATGATAAAAATATTTCAGACAATAATAAAGATTTTTTAAAAAATCCAGTGAGAACCTCTAGTAGTATTATAGTAAATGGAAATAAAAATTCTGGAGTGGAAATTACAGATGAGGCTTATATTATGGGGGTAGCACATATCGATGGGAAAAAAGAACCATATCAGACAGCAGAATCCATATCTATAAAAGGAAATTATATAGCATACGCAACAGATCAAAATAATCCATATAATATAGAAAATTATTATTCAAAAAATATTCAAGAAAAGGATGAAATTTTTACAACTTATTGGAATTGTAGAAAAGAATTAGTAAACACAGGTGGAATTAAATTACCAGATAATAAAAATAGTATTCATACTATTGGGGCAATAGTATATAGAGATAAAGATAATAATCCACATATTGATGAAGGAAGTTACACAATTGATGATAGTACAAAGATAAAGAATAAAAGGCTAGAATATGCTCAAAAAGTATATAATTTAAATCAATCAAAATCACAAGAGGATATTAGTTATTTTCAAAATTTATATAATAATAATGGCAATAATGCTAATCCAGTAGAGAATATAATGAATCTTTATAATATTCCTGAGGATTATGATATAAATAAACAAAAGGAAAAAGCTAAAAAGGCTATATTCAATAATGATTCAAATAAAGTTATAGTAATTAAAAGCAAGGATTTAAACTATGATGAAAATGATTATAAATATTATGATAATGAAGATAAACAAGAAAAAGAGGCAAAAGATAAAATTATTATAGAAGTAAGTAGTGGAGAAGTGTTAGATATATTTATAGCAACAAATAGTAGGGTATATATTGAAGGAAATGTACATTTAAGAGGAAATATAATTACCGAGGATGATTTAATTATTCGAGGAAGTGGACAAAAAAATATAGAATATAATCAAGATATTATAAATAAAATTTATGAAGAAAATATAGAACTATTTAATTTAGTATTTTCTAATAATAAAAATCAAGCTGTTGAAAAAACATTTTTAAATGTAGATTATGATTTAAATAAGTTTTTAGATAATAGATTATGGAAAATAATAAAATGATTTGGAGGTGGATTTAATGTTAAATAAAAAAGAAAAAGGTTTTACATTAGTTGAAACTATATTAGCAATGACTTTAACCATTGTTATATTAGGTATGATATTTCAAATGTTTAATACTAATAAGAAGATCATTTCATATGTAGACATTAAATCCACTTTACAAGCAGAAGGACGAGCTATTCAAGAAAATTTGAGTAAGATAGGAATGGAAGCAAGTAGTATTGATTATATTGAAGATAGTTTAGATTCTGATTATTTAGTTGATGACAAACAACAGAAAAAAGTTAAATTAATAAAATTTACAGTATTAAATGAAGATAGTAGTAGAAGTGAATTTGAAATAAAAAAACAAAAGAATGAACTTTATATAAGTGAATATAGAGTAATAATTATTGATGGAAAAGAAGAAAAAAAGAAAATTTCTACGAAAAAGTTGTCAAGTAATATAAATAAAATCAATATAGAAGTTAAAGAAAATAAATCTGCACAAATGGATTTCACATTGTCTAAGAAAAAAATAGACTATACTGTGAATGTTAAAGTTACATTTAGAAATAGATAAAGTTAAATAGTTTTGATACTTATAACTTTTTATCAGAATAGTTATGGGGGAGATAATGTGACTAAAATTAAAGAGGTATTTATAAACTATTATAAAAAAAGAAAAGAAGCATATAAAGTTTTAAGTATATTTTTAGTGGTTATATTGATAGCTACATTTGTAAATATTAGATTGATTAATGCAAATGCAGATAATTCAATAGGAGATAAGCCATCATTTCAAATTCAAATAGATAAGGCAGACCCTAATCCAGCTTTATTAGGAGAAGATATTTGTATTAAAGGAAAGATAATACCAAAACCATTTGAAATGGAGATAGAGAGGCAAAAAAAAGAAATAGTTTTAGTATTAGATACTTCTGGTAGTATGGATGAAAAAGTTGCAAAAATATGTACTCATAAAAGAGTAAGACATAAGGTAGATGGCCATTATGAATGGCATGGATACTATAAAGTATGGGTAGATCCTTACTATATAGATAACTACTGTGAAGAACATGGCACTGCAGAAGAACATTATTCTTCTTATACAACTAAAATGGCAGAGTTAAAAAAGGCAGCAAACAACTTTATTGATAAAATGAAAGGTATACCTGATTTAAAAATAGGTATAGTAAATTATTCAAGTGAAGCTACAATAAATCCATTTGGATATTATAGATATAAAAATAGTAAAAGTATAGATCAATATTATTCACATGAGGTTCCGGATTATAAATCATTAGGAAAAGAGTTTTTAGATTCTAAAGATAGTAGATTACATGATATGGTGAATAAATTAAAAGCATTAGGAGGAACAAATACAGGTGAGGGATTGAGAAAAGCTGAATATATGTTAGAACAAGGAGATAAAGATGCCAAAAAGACAATTGTATTTATGTCAGATGGATTACCAACTTTTTATTCTGCATATAAAACTAATGAAAAGGTAAAAAAGTATCATTGGGTAAAAAAATATTCTTTGGAATATGGTTATTACTGGAGCAAGGAATATTATTGGGAAAATGAGTATTATTGGGATTATTATACATCAATAGACGACACATATCCTAATTATGCTGGTACAGGAAATTCAGATGATAAAGGTTACTGTAAGGACTATGCAAAAAAGATTGGAGAAATAATTAAAAATAGTAAGAGTAATGTATTTTCAATAGGGTATGGATTAGGTAATGAAAATAGTAAATCTAATAAAATTATGAGGGAAATACATGATTCTATGGGTGGATTAGAAAAAGATTTTTTTGCAACAGATGCAGGTGTAATAAACAATATATTTGATAAAATTGCTGATAAAATAATAGAAAGTTATACTATTGATAATTTAGAAATGGATATGAATTTTAAATCAGAAGATGGTTTTACTCTAAAAGTTGGTGGAAATACAGTAAAACTTAATAATGTTATCTATAAAAAGGTTTCTGAAAATAATGGAAAAATAAGATATGAAGCAAATGAAGTTCCGTTTGAATTTGTTATTAAAGGTAGTAAAGTTGGAGAATATGAAAATATATTTAAAAATTCTAAGGGTGAATTTTTATGGAAAGATAATGTGATATCTATACCAATAATAACATCAGATGATTTTGTAATTAAAATAAGAGCTAATGAATTACCTTATATACAAGTAAAATTAATTAGTGAAGAAAATATAAATTCCAAAAATATAAATGAAGAAATAGAAGTTAAGTATGAAATAATGACTAAGCCATTTAAATATAATATTGATTCACCTTTAACAATTTCTGATGCTCAATTAAACTTTGATTTAGGGGATAATTTTAAATTAATAGAATCTGGAAATCTAGAAAAAATAGATGAAAGTGGAAATAAATATAAAGTTCAATTAGATAAAATTGAGTATGAATTACAAAAAGAAGGTGAGGATCAAGGTCAATGGATTCAAACAAAACCTATAGAAGTTAAATTTAAAATAAAAAAAGCAACAAACTCAGGTTATGGAAAATTAGGTTTTGGTAAAGAAAAGAATAATACAATATTATATACTAATTTTAATGAGAAGAGAATTATAAATAATATAAATACACCTATTGTTAATTTTGAAGGTTTTAGTTTAAGACATGGTATATATAATGGGATAAATAATGATGGAACAGTAAATATAAATACTACTACAAAATCATATCCTAAGGAAGCCAGAATTAATCTAGGAGCTGATTTTATATATAATGGCCAAAGAATAGTTCAATTAAATGTTGATAAAAATATTTACATTGATGGACCAATTAAAATATATAAGTTATATGGAAATAAATTAAATTTATTATATAGTATTGATAAAACAGCAGAACAAAAGAATTATAAAATTGATTTAAATAAATTTGGATTAAATAATGGGGATAAAGTTTTAATTCTATATAATGAGTATGCTCCTAATATATCAGGAACATTTACAAATGCAATACAAGTAGATGCTTCTCCGTCTGTAAATGCTACTATTAATGTTATAGATGAAGAAATACCAGAATTATTTTAAAAAAGTGACTACCCCTTGGTAGTCACTTTAATGCATATTATACATTATTCAATGTCTAGGAAAGTATAGAATTTAAAATATATATTTTTAGAAAGTATTAAAAATCTAAAACCTAAATTCATATTTTAAATTATCCATTCTTAACTAAAAATTGTGGCATAGCCACTTGGCTTTTCTATTTATATAATGCCATTAGTTTATCAAATGCAGATAATGATCTTTCAATTTTTTCATATGATGTACAATATGATATTCTTACATAACCTGAACAGCCAAAGCTTGAACCAGGAACTAATAATAAATTGAATTTCTTAGCATCTTCGCAGAATTTTTTATCATCTTCAATTGGAGTTTTGGGGAATAGATAAAATGCACCTTGAGGTTTTAAACATTCAAATCCTAAATTGATTAAATGATTATATAAAAGGTCTCTATTTCTTTTATATATATTTACATCAACTTCAGTATTTAAAGATTTTCCAATAACTCTTTGGAATAATGATGGTGCATTAACAAATCCTAAGATTCTATTTGCTATGTTTAAAGAACATGCTATATTCTCGAAATCATTCATATCATCATTTATAACAACATATCCAATACGTTCTCCTGGTAATGATAAAGATTTACTATATGAATACCCAATAAATGAATTTTTATAATATTTTAAGATACAAGGTACTTCAACATCATCATAAACAATTTCCCTGTAAGGTTCATCTGATATTAAGTAAATATTAGTATTAAATTCTTTTTGTTTTTCTTCAAGTATAGAAGATAATTTTTTTAATGCTGCATCTGAATATATAACACCAGTTGGATTGTTAGGAGTATTTATTATTACTACTTTTGTTTTAGGTGTTATTTTTTCTCTTAATTCATCCATATTAGGTTCAAATGTAGATGTATCTGGTTTAACAATAACTAATTTTCCATCAAAATTATTAGTGTAATGTTTGTATTCACCAAAATATGGAGCAAAAGTAATAACTTCATCTTCAGGATTTAAAAGGGTTTTTAACATAATGTTTAATCCACCAGCAGCTCCACAAGTCATAACAATATTTTTATTAGAAAGATCTAATTTATATTTATTGTTTAAAAATTTACTTATTTCATCTCTAACATCTTCATAACCAGAATTGTTCATATATCCATGAACAAAGTTTGGAGATTCCTCATTTAATATTTCATTTATTGCATTTTTTATATTTTCAGGAGGTTCAACATTTGGATTTCCAATACTATAGTCAAAGACATTTTCTTCTCCATAAATACTTGCAAGGCGTTTCCCCTCTTCAAACATAGCTCTTATAGCAGAATTATTTGCTACTAAGTTTTTCATTTTGTCTGAAATCATATTTTTCACTCCTTATAAATTTACTCATATAGATATTTTAACATAAAATTTGAAATTGTGTTTAAAATTGTTAAACGAAAAAGAACTTAAGAGTATAATGTATAAAATTGTAGTTAAATAGTTTTAAGCTTAACGTAATCATTTATACTTGTACATAATTTCGAAAAAAAAGAGTTATACTTTAATTAATATTTACAAATTTAATATTATTCTTAACTAAAAAGTCTAAAGTAGATACTTTTTATATATAGAAAAATATAAAAATTTAAGGGATTTAATTAAATACTGATAAGTTGATAAAATCTAAATTAAAAGAAATATTAATTTATCATATTAAAAGTTTATTGAATTTAAGCATAATTATAATTAGAAAGGAGTCACCATATATCCATTATTTGGAAAATAGTTAGAAATGTTTTATAATATATTATGTAAACTATAAGAATAACGGGGGATTATATTATGATAAGTATAACAGGAAAGAATGGATATAAGAATAAATATAAAAAAAAGGTTAGAGATAGAGGTAATTTAGAATCAGGATATAATTTAAGATATAAAGAAATAGAAAAAAATATAAATAAACAATCCTTTAGAAATAAGGCTATAGTTTCATTAGTAATATTAGTAGCACTATCTTTTACAATTGGATATTTAGGAAAATGCAGATATGTAAGGTTCTTAAATGATAACCCTTATTATACAGGAAATAAGATAAAAATAAGTGTATTACAGAGTAAATTGCCTAGTCTAAAAGATGAATTAGGAATAAGAGATATACATTATAATTGGGCTGGAGATCTAGAATATGACAATAATCCAATGTTATTAGTATTTCATCATGCAGCATCTAGTAATTTAACAGCAAATCAAATACATGATATGCATGTGAGAAAAAAATGGTGTGGAATAGGATATCATTTTTATATAAGAAAGGATGGAACAATCTACAGGGGGAGACCCGAAGAAGCAATTGGTGCACATATAAAAGGACAGAATAAAAATACTCTTGGAATATGTATTGAGGGAAATTTAGAAAAAGATGAGCCCACAGAACAGGAAATTGATGCATTAGAAAAGTTATCAACATATCTTATAATAAAATACAATATATCTAAGGTACAAGGGCATGGAGATACTTATGAAACCTTATGTCCAGGAGAAAATTTTCCTATGGAAAATGTGAAAAAAGCAATAATAAATGAAATGCAAGAGTTGTCTAATGATTAAAATGATTATATGAAAAAAGCACTAATTATATATTAAAGATATATTTGGTTGATTAAATAGCTCTAAATCCGTAGTTTAAAAAATATAATATGGAATTTAGAGTTATCTTTATAGTGAAAATGATAGTATAAGTTTTATTTAATTAGTAAAACTATAATATGTATAGTTAAAATAAACAAAATTAATATAAAATATAACAAAAAACTTAAAAATTTTTAAGGACTATTATTTTGTAAAAAAGTTGTGTATAACTTTGTGGATTAAAATCTTTTCAGTACATACGAAAGGTGTTGGCATACCTAATAAACACATAGATGTACACAAAGTGTTGATTAAATAATTACTTGTTGATAAATGTGTGGATAACTAAAAAAATATATTATGCAATGGTATGGATATACAGTATATACCAAATAAAATGTAACTATATATAGAAAAGTGTAAAATTAAATACGATATCATATTATTAAAAAATAATTATATCTATAATAAATATTCTTAATAAATATTTGTTAACAAAATTAACATTGTTGTGGATAAAATATGTGGATAATGTGGATAAGTTGAAAGAAACTTGTAAATACACTAAATTAATAACGGTAAAAATAAACTTATTATATAAACTATAATAATTAATATTCATAGTATTAAAGGCTCCATTGAAGTTTCTTTATTGATTAATTATTTCATATTTGAAAACTGTTAATTATAACAGGGATAAATAAAAAATAAATTTAAATATTAAAAAAATTTATACTTTGCTAATTAAAATTTTATTTTAAAATTAACGAATTTAGTAATTGATTAGTAATTATTTGAAAAAAATTAATAAATTGATAAAGTTAAAAAAAATAGACCCAAAAGTATTGAAATAGATTGAATTTATGATATCATATCTTTAACAAAAATAATAAATTTTAATATAATAAAATATAGAATAAAACCTAAGGTAGAGGTGCTATAATGATGAGTATTTATAAGGAGTCGGCAGATATTGATTTATAAAAAAAGGCATTGTAGCCGAAGAAATAATTTTTATGCGAAAAATTATTTTTGGGGGTGTATAGAATATATACATAACTGTCACTAACGTGGAGAGCTACAAGGTGGAATAGTTGCAATATAATTAGTAAATTTACACTAAAAATATAAATTAATTTATATTTTTATGTTTAATTTATATTAATTATACTAATAATAGTATTAATAAATACTATTTAAAATAACTTTAGCAATAAGCAATGAGCAACAAAAATCCTAATTAAGTAGACTCTACCTGTCGCAGATTAATATCTGTGACTTTTGTTTTTAGACAAATTATTGGAGGGTAGAAAGATGAAATTATTCGGAAATATGGAAATTATAGACAATGAATTAACAATTGGGGGAATTAAAACTACTGATTTAGTAAAGGAGTATTGTACACCTTTATATGTTATGGATGAGGGGTTAATCAGACAAAACTGTAGTGATTATTACAAATATTTTAAATGTGAGGAATCTTTAAACAGAGTTGCATATGCAGGGAAAGCATTTTTGACAATTGAAATGTGTAAAATAATAAATGAAGAAAAGTTATCATTAGATGTTGTATCTGGAGGGGAACTTTTTACAGCTTATAAATCAGGATTTCCCTTAGAAAGGGTAATGTTTCATGGAAATAATAAAACATTAGATGAAATTGACTTTGGAGTTAAGCTAGGTGTTGGAAGATTTGTTGTAGATAATTATTATGAAATGGAATCATTAAATAAAATTGCAGCAAAGTATAATAAAATTCAAAAAATATTTTTAAGAATAACTCCTGGCATTGAAGCCCATACTCATGAATATATAAAAACTGGTCAAATTGATTCTAAGTTTGGATTTCCACCTGTTAATAATATGATAGAAGATGCTGTGAATAAGTCCATGGAGTTTCCTAATATAGAGTTAGTTGGACTACATTGTCATATTGGATCTCAAATATTTGAAATTGAACCATATGAAGATGCAGTAGAAATTATGCTAGATTTAATAAAGAAAATCAAACAAAATACAGGATATTTAATAAAAGAACTAGATTTAGGTGGTGGATTTGGTATATACTATAATAGAGGGGATAAACCAAAAACAACTAAAGAATATTGTGAAGCAATATTAAATAAGGTTGATGAAGTTTGCTCTAGAACAGGTCAATCAAAGCCATCATTAATAATAGAACCAGGTAGAAGTATAGTTGGTAACGCTGGAATAACTTTATATACAGTAGGATCAATAAAAAATATTTCCGGAGTAAGAAAGTATATATCAGTAGATGGTGGAATGTCGGATAATATAAGACCAGCTTTGTATAATGCTAAATATGAATGTATGTTAGCTAACGAAGTTAAGAGAGACCTAGAAGAATTAGTAACTATTTGTGGTAAATGTTGTGAATCAGGAGATATACTATTAAATGATATTAATATTTCTGTACCAAAGTCAAATGATATTTTAGCAGTTATGACAACTGGTGCATACGGATATTCAATGTCTAATAATTATAATAAGATTCCAAGACCACCAGTAGTGATGATAAAAGATAATAAAGCAAGACTTATTTGTAAGAGAGAAACATATGAAGATCTTATAAAAAATGAAATAGTCTAAATTATCTTTAAATAAAATTAGCTTTTTATTAATATTCTTTCCCAAGATAATATATATATCTTAGTGTGTATCAAATTGATTTATTAATTTTGATACACATTTTTTTGCTTATAAATAATGTATAATATTTAAATTTTTAAGTAACAAATTTGTTATAAATCCTTAATGTTTCAATAGAATGCTTTATGTTATACTATTAAGATGAAATATAATGTTTTGTTTTTAATTAATTAAATTGTAAATTATAGTTAATATTTTAATGAAATGCAATTTTTAAAGTTTTATTATTAAATAGAGACTCTAGTTTAAAATAAATATTTTAGTATATGTAAATTTATTTAGGAAGGTGGAAGTTATATGGAGGCGAGTAGTAAAAATAATTTTTTTAAAGAATGGGGATTAACGATTATAGGAGCCATAGTTATAGGGTTGTTAGTTTGGAAATTTTTGATTTATACTGTGTGGATTAAAAGTGCATCAATGAAACCAACATTAGAAGTTAAAGACAGGCTTATTGCGACAAGAGTCTATAATCCTGAAAATTTAAATAGAGGAGATATAGTAATCTTTGATTCGGATGAACTTAAGGAAATTCTTATAAAAAGATTAATAGGGCTTCCTGGAGATCATATAGAAATAAAAGATGGAATAGTAAGTGTAAATGGGGAACAATTAAATGAAGATTATGTAAAAAACAATGAAGTTTGTAATAAAACATTTGATGTTCCAGAAGGTGAATATTTCTTTTTAGGAGATAATAGAGCAAATTCAGATGATTCTAGATATTGGAAAGATCCTTATATAAAAGGAGAAAAAATACAAGGAAAAGCTAAAGTTAAAATATATCCTATAACTGATTTTAAGGTGTATAAATAATTTATAAACTGCTAATTAATTATAAAAGGACTTTATTTTTTTGTCCTCAAAGGAGAATATATTTATGAATAAATTTATGGAGAAAATTAATATGATAAAAAAAGAAAATTTTTTTACTGAATGGGTAGTACCAATATTTGCAGCATTAATAATAGCATTTTTGGTGAATAAATTTTTAGTTTACAATGTATACATTCCTAGTGAATCAATGGTTCCTACATTAAATAAAGGAGATAAATTATTTGTAACTAAGATATATAATTTAGAGAAAATAGAACATGGAAATATAATAGTATTTTATTCAGATGAACTTCAAGAAACATTAATAAAAAGGGTTATAGGTTTACCAGGAGATCATATAGAGATAAAGCATGGAATAGTAAGTGTGAATGGACAACAATTAACTGAGAATTATGTGAAAAATAATGAAGACTACGATGGAATATTTGATGTGCCAGATGGCAAATACTTCTTTTTAGGCGATAATAGAGCAAGGTCAAATGATGCAAGAAAATGGATTAATCCGTACATAGATGGAGATGATATAAAAGGAAAAGCACAAATTAAAATTTGGCCTCTTAAGGATTTTGGTCCTTTGAATTAATAGTTCTTATTTCTTAATAATATGGTATACTATTTCTTAAGATATTTTATTTAGATTAAGGTTTTATTTTAGGTTAATTTTATTTAGTATTGTTAACTTAAATATAGAGAAAATAAAGAGAGGATATTATAATATGGTAGATAAATATATAGTTGATAGAATTGAAGAAAACTATGTAGTAATTGAGTCATCTGAAGGTGAAATTATAGAAGTATCACTTTCTAATATTAAAGGGAATATAAGAGATGGAGATGTTTTGATTAAAAAGGAAGATGTATTTATTATAGATAAGGAAGAGACTTTAAAAAGAAAACAAGCAATAAACAATATGATGAAAAATATGTGGGAATAAGAACGTTTTATATATTTTTACGAATTGTAAAGAAAGGATGATATAATGCAAGGTAACAATAAAAAGAAGAAAAAAGGATATATTACAATGATAATATATTTTTTGATAGTTTTTATGTTCATAGGTACTGCACATTATGTTAGAGAAGCAGCAACTACAAAAGAAATATCCTATGATCAGTTTTATGAAATGATAGATCAAAATAAAATATCAAAAGTAGTAATAACAGGTGATAATTTAATAATTACACCATCAGATAATAGTGAATATAAGGGTAAAACTTTATATACTGCTAATATTAAAGATGAAAATTTAATAAGTAAATTAAATAATGCGAATCCTAAAATAATATTTACAGGTAAAAATCCAAAACAAAGTCCGATTATGGATTTTGTACTTAGTTGGATTTTACCAATGCTATTTTTCTTCTTAATGTGGAAATTCTTATTCTCTAGAATGGGAAGTGGAGGCATGGGCAGCGGCGGAGGAATAATGGGAATCGGAAAAAGTAACGCTAAAGTTTATGTTGAAAACGAAATTGGAGTGACTTTTGATGATGTTGCTGGCCAAGAAGAAGCTAAGGAGTCATTAAAAGAAGTAATTGACTTTTTAAATTGTCCAAAGAGATATACAGAAATAGGTGCTAAATTACCTAAAGGAGCATTACTTGTAGGACCTCCAGGAACAGGTAAAACACTTATTGCAAAAGCTGTTGCAGGAGAAGCAAAAGTTCCATTTTTCTCACTTTCAGGTTCAAGCTTTGTTGAAATGTTTGTTGGAGTTGGAGCTTCAAGAGTTAGAGAATTATTTAAAGAAGCAGTGGCAAAAGCACCATGTATAATATTTATAGATGAAATAGATGCAATTGGTAAAAGTAGAGATAATCAAATGCAAAGTAATGATGAAAGAGAGCAAACATTAAATCAATTACTTTCTGAAATGGATGGATTTGATTCATCTAAAGGAATTGTTATACTTGGAGCTACAAATAGACCAGAAATATTAGATAAAGCTCTTTTAAGACCAGGTAGATTTGATAGAAGAGTAATAGTTGATAGACCAGATTATAAAGGTAGAGAAGCAATTCTTAGAGTTCATGCTAAAAATGTTAACTTGGGAGAAGATGTTGACCTTGATGAAATAGCAAAAGGTACTCCAGGAGCAGTAGGAGCTGACCTTGCTAATATAATTAATGAATCAGCTTTAAGGGCGGTAAGAAATAGAAGAAAATTTGTACTTCAAGAGGATTTAAGAGATGCAGTGGAAGTTATAATTGCAGGTAAGGAAAAGAAAGATAGAATTCTTTCTCCTAAGGAAAAGAAATTAGTTGCTTTCCATGAAGTTGGTCATGCGCTTGTAGCTGCATTATTAGAGGGTTCAGATCCTGTTCATAAAATAACAATAGTTCCTAGAACAATGGGAGCATTAGGATATACTATGCAACTTCCTGAAGAAGAAAAATATCTTATATCTAAAGAAGATTTAATGAATCAAATAACAGTTCTTTTAGGTGGTAGATCTGCAGAAGAAGAGGTATTTAATGTTGTTTCAACAGGTGCTTCAAATGATATAGAAAGAGCAACTCAATCAGCTAGAAGTATGGTTTCAGTATATGGTATGACTGATAGATTTGATATGATGGCTCTTGAATCAATGCAAAATAGATATTTAGATGGAAGAGCAGTTAGAAATTGCAGTGAAGAAACATCTACTATATTAGATGAAGAATCATTAAAGATAATAAAAGAAGCTCATGGAAGAGCTAGAAAAATACTTAGAGAAAATAGAGATTTATTAGATAAGATAGCTAATATTTTATTAGAAAAAGAAACACTTTTTGGTAATGAATTCATGGAAATGGTTTATGAAAAATATCCAGAAATTAAAGAAAAGAAAGAAAAAGAATTAAAGGAAAAAGAACTAAAGGAAAAAGAATTTAAAGATAGACAAAAAAAGAAACAAGAGGAATTTGATAGAATAAGAAAAGAAAATGAAGAAAAAGAAAAATCACAATTCTTAAAAACAGTTGGTATAAATATAGATAAAGAAGTTAGTGATTCAACTGAATCTGAAAAAGAATTAGCTCAAGAATTATTAGAAGAAACAAATGAATTAAAAGATAATTAGAAGATAGAAAAATAATATTTAATATATAAGGTTTAGATTGATTTAACTTTGATTTTAGTTAAATTATCTGAACCTTATATTTTCAAAATATGATATGTTCATATTATAAATTTGATTTTTGTTTTTGTAAGCATTATATATACATATAGAATTGATATGAGTGATAGTGTTTTAGTGTTAAAAGTTATAATTTTTAATGATGCTAAGAATAAATAAAGATTATAGATAAATAAATTTACTTAATAAGGCATATGAAAATAAATAAAAAGTCAAATACGTGATGAATATTTTGTAAAATATAATGACTTAGGTTTTGCTAATAGTTATGCTATTAGTAGGCTCTAAAGAAGAAGTAGTTCACAAAATAAACTAGTATACTGACTAGTTATTTATTTGAATGTGCTTAAGCAAAGGGGAAAGATGATTTGAATCAAAATTTAGATTTTTTTATGGAACAAAATAAGTTAGAAGAAGTTGAAAAAATTTTAAGTGATGAAATACTTAATTATATACAAAAAAGAAAAGATATAACTAATCAGATACTTCAATCAAGAAAAAAGTTTGTTGAAGAATTTAAAGATGATGAAGATAAAGTTATAGATTATTTTGATCATGAAAACTATGTAAAAGAAGAAGCTTATAAGACAATAGACAAAAGATTAAAAGAATTTACTATGTTAAAGGAATCACCTTATTTTGGTAAAGTAACTTTCATGGAAGAAGAAAATTTACCAGAAGAACTTTATATAGGTAGATATGGTTTGACTGTAGAAAAAACTTATGAGCCTGTAATTGTAGATTGGAGAGCTCCTATTTCATCATTATTCTATAAGGGTACATTAGGAAAATCAAGTTATACATGTCCAACTGGTGAAGTTGAAACAGATATACTTTCAAGAAGGCAAATAATAATAAAAAAAGGTGAGCTTAAAGGAATATTTGATTCAGAAGTGGATGTTAAAGATGAAATACTACAAATGGTTCTTACTGAGAATTCATCAGATAAGTTAAAAGATATAGTAATGTCAATACAATCAGAACAAGATGAGATAATAAGAAGCGATAAGAATAAAGTAATAGTAGTAAATGGTGTTGCTGGTTCAGGGAAAACAACTATTGCATTACATAGAATATCTTATCTTCTTTATAATTATAGAAAGCAATTTGGTGATAAGGTTCTTATATTTGGGCCTAATGATATATTTATGGATTATATTGCTCAGGTACTTCCTTCTTTAGGAGAAGAAGGAATAAAACAAATGACTTTTGAAAACTTTGCTATAAGAGAAATAGGATTAAAAAATAGATATGTTAAAAGTTTCAGTAAATATATAGAAGAAGCTATGAGTGGAAATGAAGAGGCTCTTAAAGAATATAAATATAAGAGTTCTAAAAGATTTTTAGATTTACTAAATAAAGAGATTGATAAATTAAATAACAATTATTTTAAGATAAAACCAGTAACTTTTAATGGTGAAGAAATAGTTGGAATTAAAGAAATTGAAGATTTATTTAATATTCATTATAAATATATGCCTTTATTTAGAAGAAGTGAAAAAATAAAAAGAGTACTTATATCTAAAATAAAAGATAAAAGAGATGCTGAGGTTTATAAAATAAATCAGGAAATAAAAGAAAAAAGAGCATCATTATCACCTGATGAATTTGAAATGGAAAAGAACAACTTACATTATTTAAAGAAAATAAAAATTAGAGAGGTTATAAGGAATGTAATTAATTCAAGAAAAGAGTTAGATTCTTGGATTAACCATAAATCTATAATAAATATTTATAAATATATAACAGATACTAATGAACTTGATTATATGGACTTAAGTGGAATATTATATTTAATGGTTAAGTTGGAAGGAAAGAAGATAAAGGAAGAAATAAGACATATTGTTATAGATGAAGCACAAGATTATAGTATATTACAATTTGAAGTAATAAAAGGACTTACAGGGTGTAAAAGTTATACAATAGTTGGTGATTCTAATCAAAGATTAATAAATAATAACGAAGAACCAGCTATGTTAAATTTACAACCTTTATTTAATGAAGAGAAAATACAAGTAGAAGTACAAGAGTATAGATTAAATAAGAGTTATAGATCTACTCAAGAAATAATGGAATATGCAACTAAATTCTTAAATGACCATAGGATAGTTCCGTTGGTTAGACATGGAGAAGCTGTAATAGAGGAAGAAGTTTCTTTAGATGAGGAGTTTATAGAAACTATTATTTCAATAATTGATGATTATGAAGAAGAAGGTCTTGAAAATATAGCTATTATATTTAATGGAAATAAAGATTTAGCTAAATTTGCTCATCTTATTAAAGAAAGAATTAATATCCAAAGTTTTGATAGAGAAGATATACTTTATAAAGGTGGAAAAGTATTAATTCCAGCATATTTAGCAAAAGGATTAGAATTTGATGGAGTAATAGTAATAGAAAATCATGAAATTGATCCATTAGTCAAATATATTATGTGCACAAGAGCTCTTCATAGACTTTCATTTATCAAGAAAAAATAAAAATATTTATTGTTTTTGTGACAATTACTGTTTGGTAATTGTCACTTTTTTTGATATATAAAAAATTGTAGAATTTTTTAAAATTAAAAGACTTGTCTAAATCTTTTAATTATTTACTGTTAACTAAAAAGTTTGGTGTAGCCACTTTCTCCCCATATAAAATTATAAAAAATTTTAAAGCTTAAAATTCTAATAAAATTTAAGTTAAAACAAATACTAATTAATAGGAGATATGTAAGTTGAGAATTGAGAAATGATAGTTTAAAGTTTAGGAAAAATTACGTAATTAATTTAAATATAAAATTCTAATATTGAAATTTTAAAATATATATTAAAAAAGTCTAAAGACTTTCAAGCAAAGCTCTCAACTCTCAATTAGCCATCTTCAACTACAAAGCGTTAGATAGTTGTTTTATAAAAGATACACATATAATTATTTATACATTATTTTTTGTTGTTTATGCAAAAAAACAAGACATAGAATTATTTAATATACATATTAATAGAATAAAAATACAATAAGATTATTTTAAAAACAATAAAATAGAATAAATATTAATAATAAATGAATAAATACTAAAAATAATCAATTATATTTGTGTTTTATACAATAATATGAATAGGTGGATTAAAATTATATGTATAAAAATTAAATATTTATACATTACCTATTGCATAAATATAAAGTTATAGTGTATAATTATTCTAACGAAGCGATTAGGAAAAGAATTTTATATAAGTAAATAGGGGGAATTAATAATGAGTAAAGGATTATTAAAAAAATTAGGATTATTTGTAGCAATTGGAACTATGGCAATAAGCATAGTTGGATGTGGAGGAAATAAAGCAGGAAATGAATCAGCATTGGAATCAATTAAACAAAAGGGAAAACTTGTTGTTGGTACAAGCGCAGATTATCCACCATATGAATTTCATAAGCTAGTAGATGGAAAAGACAAAATAGTTGGATTTGATATTAGTATGGCAAAATCATTTGCTGAAGATTTGGGTGTTGAATTAGAAATAGATGATATGGATTTTGATGGATTACTTGTAGCACTTCAAGCTGGAAAAGTAGATATGGTGTTTGCAGGAATGACACCAACTGATGAGAGAAAAGAAAATGCAGATTTCTCAGATATATATTATACAGCTAAACATGGATTTATAGTTAGAAAAGGTGAAGAACAAAATATAAAATCAATTGATGATTTAAAAGACAAGAAGATTGGAGTGCAAAAAGGATCAATTCAAGAAATGTTAGCAAATGAAAAATTACCAGATGCTAAAAAGAAAGCTTTAGGAAAAGTTACTGACTTGGTATTAGATTTAAAAAATAATAAAGTAGATGCAATATTAGTAGAATTACCAGTAGCGCAATTTAATTGTGAAAAAAATTCAGATATAGCTTTAACTGATGTAATCTTAGAAGATGAAGAAGGCGGAGCTGCAATAGCTATGAGTAAAGGATCAGATGATTTAAAAAATGAAGTTAATAAAACTATAAAAAAATTAAAAGATGAAGGTAAAATAGAAAAGTTTGTAATAGAAGCAAATGAAATGGTGGAATAATTAATGTACTGATAAGATTCAAAAAAATTGAGTCTTATCAGTAGAAAGAGAGAGGGGTAGAAATTTTGAATTTTACATTTTTAGATAAATATTATGGATTTTTTTTGAATGGAGCAAAAATTACAATAGTATTAGCATTTTTTGCTGTACTTTTTGGAACAATTATGGGGCTTGGTTTAACTCTTTTAAGGAGATCAAGATTTAAAATATTAAGAGCTATAGGTACAGCTTATGTAGAATTTGTTAGAGGAACTCCTCTTCTAGTTCAAATATATATAATCTATATTGGGTTACCTAAATTAATAGGTATAGATTTACCTGATATTACTACAGGAGCAATTGCATTAGCACTTAATTCATCTGCATATGTATCTGAAATAATTAGAGCAGGTATTGAAGCTGTTGATAAAGGTCAAATGGAGGCAGCTAGAAGTTTAGGTATGAATCAAAAAACGGCTATGTTTAATATAATAATTCCACAAGCATTCAAAAATATATTACCTGCACTAGGAAATGAATTTATATCAGTAATTAAAGAATCTTCAATGGTTTCAGTAATTGGGGTAGCTGAACTTATGTACAATGCAAATACTGTTAAGGGGAATACCGCTTTAGGTTTAGAACCTGTTATAGTAGCAGCAATTATATATTTTATAATTACATTTACTTTAACAAGAACATTAGGATATGTAGAAAGGAGAATGAAGGTAAGTGATATACGTTAAAAATTTACACAAAAATTTTGGGGACAATGAAGTTTTAAAAGGGATAGATTATCATATAAAAAAAGGAGAAGTTATTGTTGTAATTGGACCTTCAGGCTCTGGGAAAAGTACATTTTTAAGATGTCTAAATTTATTAGAGGAACCTAGTTTGGGGATAATTGAATTTGAAGGAAAAGATATAACATCAAATTCAGTAGATATAAATAACATGAGAGAAAAAATGGGAATGGTTTTTCAACAATTTAATTTGTTTCCTCATAAAACTGTTTTAAATAATATAACATTATCACCTATTAAAGTGAAAAAAATATCTAAGCAAGAAGCAGAAAAAAATGCAATGGATTTATTAAATAAAGTGGGGCTTAAAGATAAATCAAATGCTTATCCATCATCATTATCTGGTGGACAAAAACAAAGAATAGCAATAGCTAGAGCATTAGCTATGGAACCAGATGTTATGCTTTTTGATGAACCAACATCAGCATTAGATCCTGAAATGGTAGGGGAAGTTTTAAATGTTATGAAAAATCTTGCTAAAGAAGGAATGACTATGGTGGTTGTAACTCATGAAATGGGATTTGCAAGAGAAGTTGGTGATAAAATACTTTTTATGGATGGTGGAAATATAATAGAAGAAGGTACACCAGATGAGATATTTAAAAATCCTAAAAATCCAAGAACAATAGATTTTTTATCTAAAGTACTTTGATTTATTAGTATAAAATCTAAATTTAATCTAATATTAGTAAGATAAAAATTAAAGTTTCATATAACAAAAAATGGTAATAGTTAATGTTTTATTTTCTATTCGCGTGGTTTAAAACCACCGTCTTTAGACGGTATCAGCTTTTAGCCTTTTAAGAAATTATAAATGTGACCATACTAATTAAAAAGGATGTGATTAGTATGGAGGAATATAATAAAAGAAGTCATACGGTATATGATATAAAATATCATGTAATATGGGTAACAAAATATAGATATAAAGTATTAAATAAGCATATATCATCTAGATTAAGAGAATTAATAAGACAAGGCTGTGAAGCAAGGCAAATTACAATTGTTAGAGGAAGTATTGGAAAAGATCATGTGCATATGCTTTTGGGATGTTCTCCGAGCATCGCTCCCAGTAAAATTGTGCAATATTTGAAAGGTAGATCATCAAGATTAATACAAGATGAATTTCCAGAATTAAAAAAGAGATACTGGGGGCAGCATTTATGGGCACGAGGATACTTTTGTGCAACAGTTGGAAGTGTTACAGAAGAAACAATAAAAAGATATATAGAAAGTCAAGAACTTAATAATAACGAAAATATATTTAAGATAGAAGAATGAGTTTTAGTCAATGCTCTTTAGGTTGCTTTAGCTAATGTCCTTTCAGAAGGATTAATCCTTAAAGAGCATTGACTTTCAGTCTAAGGTATTTATACCTTAAATCCACCTACTTTAGTAGGTGAGTAGTTTAATTAACAATAAGTATAGCTAATAAATAGTAGGAAAAATAAATGTACTACTATTTATTGGTTTTTTTTATTTCAATTAATATTATATATTATTACATATTATAAGAAAAGTGTAAAAAAAACTAGTTAAATGTATAATTATATACACATATAATAAAATATGTTAATATTATACACATAGATAAGTTAATCGTTTTTAACGAAAATCAGCTTTTAATTTATTTTAGGAATTAATATTTAGAATAAAAAAAATTTTACATAAGGGGGAAACTATAAATGGACAATAAGAAAATTATAGCAGTGAAAAATAAAATTTTGCTTGCACTGTTTTTAAGTTCAATATTATTAAGAGGTGCATTTGATTATTATTTAAAAGCTCCTATAGAATCAGTTATAGCAGTAGTAGGTTCGGGTCTTATATTAAGCATTATACAGTTTATTTTAATAAAGAAAAAATATACTACTCAATCAATGTATTTTATGATATTTTCAATATCGGTAATAGGTGTAATATTAATGAGCACTTCACCAACAATATCTAATCTAATGATATTTTATGCAGCCCTGTTTATGATCATATTATATCAAGAAGCAATTCCAATAATTATTCAATGTATAGTTAGTACTTTTTTCATGAGTTATTTTTTTATAAAGAATAAAGAAACAATATTTTCTAATATGGGATTTGATCAATTAGTATTCTTAATTCTTTATATTTTTAGTGGATTAGTTATATGTACGCTATTATGTGTATTAACAAAGCGTACTTATATGGTATTAGAAGAAAAAATAAAAGAAAGTAATGAAGCTAAATCTAAAACAGAACTTTTATTATGCAGACTTACAGAAACAATAGAATCTTTAAATGAATCAAGTAATGGTATTAGCAATGGAATTAATACTACTGCAGAAGTTTCAAATCAAATATCAACTGCTTCAAATGAGGTAGCTAATAAAGCTACAAAGGAAGTAGAAACTATGAATAATATTCAGTCATTTATGCAACTTGGAGAACAAGGATTAAGGGAAGTTACAGATGCAGTAGAAATTATGTCTAAATTATCATCATCTACAAAAGATGGTGTTTTACAAGGTGTTAGTAAAGTTAATGATTTGTCAAATGAAATGACTAAAGTTAAAGAGAATATTGTGAGTACTGTAAACTTAATTGATAATTTAAATGAAGAAAATTCAAAGATAATAAAAATTATAGATACTGTAAGTGAGATAGCAGAGCAAACAAATCTTTTAGCATTGAATGCATCAATAGAGGCAGCAAGAGCTGGTGAGCATGGAAAAGGATTTGCAGTTGTCGCAGATGAAGTCAAGAAGTTAGCAGAAAATTCAAAAGTATCTACTAATCAAATAGCAACAATATTAAATAGTATATCTCAAAGAACTAAAGATGTATTTGGTAAAATAATTAAAGAAAAGAATTCAATAGAAACATGTAATGAACATACTGATATAGTAAAAGATTTGTTTAAAAACATAAATGATAATACAACAAATGTATTAGAACATTCTAAAAATGTAGATCAACAAGTTAAAGGATTAGTTACTATATTTTCAAGCACAACAAAAGAAGTTGATAGTATAAGTGAAAATGTAGAAAATACAGCATCAGCAATGGAAGAAATATCAGCTAATATTAGTGAACTTAATAATAATATAGATGAAATATCTAATGCATATAAGAATATAGATGAATTAAGTTGTAAACTTAGTAAAATTCAAAATTCTAATTAATATAAATTAAATACCATATGTTGTAATTAAATATGTATAAACATATGGTATTTTTTGTCCTATAATTACTTTTTTATATAAAATTGTTTATAGAATAAAATAAAATAAGATATAAATAAGAGTTTATATGGAGAAATTTAAAAAAACATGGAAAAATATAAGAAAATATGGTATTATTTCTTTAAAAAGTGGATTGTTGATGTAGTACATATAGTAAAAATAATCAAAAAAATTTAATTTAATTCAAAAAGAATCAAAAGCAACATAAAAAATTTATTTTTGTACATTTAAAACTAATTGACAATTAAAATATATATTTAATCATTAGGGGGAATTATGAAAATAGAAAAAATAAATGTATTATGTAAATATAGTATAAATATAGAGAAAAATAAATTTATAATAAAAGGCGATGGATTATTTTCTAAGGAAGATGCTGAAGATTATATTAAAATTTTTCAAAATGCTATTAAAACAACTGATGTAAAAGATTTAATACTTATTATAGATAATGGTCAATTTAGAATGAGTTTTCCTGATACTAAATCATTTTATGAAAATGTTTGTAATGCATATATAAATGCTGAATTTAAAGAGAAATATATAATAATGCCGGAAAATGATATAGCTAAAATTCAAATAAGGAAAAATGCTGATAGAATTTTTGATTATATAAAAGTTATTTCAGATATAAATGTTATTGAATAATATAATATTCTTATTATAAAAGTACATTTCATCTAATTATTATTTTATTATTTATAAGCCACAAAATTTATTTAAAATATAATAATTGTGAAAAAAATAAAATATTGTGGGATAATATAGTATAATATGGTACAATTATAAAATAACTGACTAGTGTTCAGTTTTATTATAATTTTGGAGGGATAATAGATGAAAATACAAAAGAAAAATAACATGTCTAACTATTCTATGGAGGTTATAGGAAATAAAGCTATACTTTCTTCAAAAGGGATGTTTTCCAAAGAAGATGCTGAAAATTATATAAAGGACTTTGTTACTTTTACAAGATCTAATAATACATCTTCTTTAATATTAGTTATAGAAAATGCAGAATTAAAAACATCATTTCCTGATGTAAAGCCATTTTATGAAAAAATGAGTGAACTTTATATTAATTCAAATTTTAAAAAGAAATATATGCTTATGCCAGAAAGTGCAATAGCTGGAATGCAAATAAAAAAATTAGATGAAAAATTCTTTAAAGAAATAAAAATGATTTCAAATATCAATGAAGCTATTTAGAAAATAATGTTAACATATTTAAATTTTTAGTACTCTGCTTTTTGTAAATGTTTACTAGATATAAAATTAATTTACAGAGTATAATTTAATATATAAGAATAATAGAAGTAGTTACATTGCTACTTCTATTATTTTTATACATTACTATTTAAAGCTATATATTTGGTATATTTAAATTTTATTTGATTATAAAAAATAAAGAAAAAAATTTAACAATAAAATAATATGTTGTATTAAAAAGAAAATATGTTTTAATATGATTATTTTGTAATATTTATACAAAGTATGAAACATTATGGTAAAATAATAAGAGTGATGCTGTATGAATTAAAATAATCAGTTTTTTAATAAGTCCAATTATATAAATAAAGTTTTATATTAAAAAAGTTAATAATTATTTTAAGTACAGATTAGATTATTAAATTCTAGAAAGGAGTATATTATGGGTACGAGAGAACTGCTAGATAATTTATTCAAAGAGTTAAAAGATGTAATATATTATGAAGATGTAGGAATTCATAAAATAATTGATGATTCTTATATAAAACCTTATTACAAACAATTAACAGATATTTCATTTGAAAAATGGAGCAAATATCATGCTTCAAAAATGCTTAAAATAGTTGATGATATGTATTTATCAGAAATGATGAACACTAAAAAATCATTATTTATAGACAAGCTTTCTGTAGATAAAAATAAGCCAAGTTGCTTAAGGGATTTTGGAATAGTATCAACTTGCCTTATACCATTTTTCTTAAATGATGAAATAGTATTTTTTATTACTATGCCAATATTTAAACAAGAACATAAATATTCAGAAGAAGAAAAGTTAAAGGCAATAGATATTGTAAAAAAATATAATAATATTTTATGTATTGAGGAGATGTTTAAAAATGAAATTATCTAAAGCTATAGCAAAATATATTGAGAGTTGTGGTGTTGAATATGTATTTGGTATACCATCAGGAAATGTAGCAAGTATTTATGACGCACTTAATGATACTAAGGTTAAATTTGTAGTAACTAAAAATGAAGCAGGTTCAACTTATTCAGCTGGAAAATATTCAGATTTAAGTAAAAAACTTAGCTGTTCAATTTTATGTGGAGGTGTAGGAATTACAAATGCTATAAATGGAATAGCAGATGCATACATAAATAATATTCCTATGCTTGTTATTAGTGGATATGCAGCAAGTGATAGTATAGGGAAAGGTTGTGTTCAAGAATTAGACACTGCACCTATAACTGAAAGCATAACAAAATACAGTAAAACAATAACAAGAAAAGAGGATCTTTTATCTGAATTAGATAAAGCAGTAAAATTATCAATGCAAGATCCTAAAGGTCCTGTCCATTTATCAATATCTATGGATTTACCTACAACAGAAATAAGTGATGAAGATTTAAAAACTTATGTTTCTGAAAAAATAGATTATAATTACGATAGAGAAAATTTAAATATAGCAATTAATATGCTAAATGAGGCTAAAAAAGGTGTCATATTAGTTGGTAGAGGTGCTAAAGGAAATAATGAACTTATAAAGAATCTATCATCAAAATTAGGATGGTATGTAGCTACTACCCCTCAAGGTAAAAGTTCAGTGGAAGGTGAATTTGAATATAATATAGGAAACTATGGATTTAATAGTACTGATTTTGCTCAAAACTATGCAGATACAGAAGAAATAGATTGTGTTTTAGTATTAGGTTCAAGTTTAGGAGAAAGTGCAACAAGAAACTTTAACAATGCTCTATTTAATGATGGAAATAAGGTTATTCAAATAGATAATAATAAAAAGAGTTTAAATAAAAATCATATTGATAGACTTAAAGTTTACTATGAATTATCAGAAGCATTATCAATAATGAATGAAAAAGTTATAGATAAAAAAGTATCTTTAAATAAAGTGGGAAAATTAAATAATAATTATGTAAAAGATCATACAGGAATATCTGTTAGAAAATTAGCAGAGATGCTTCCAAATGTATTAAATCCAAGCACTACTTATATGTGTGATATTGGTGAATTTATGAATTATATATACAAATATTTATTTATTCCAAAAGAAGCTGATTTTATTGCTAGCTTAAATTATGGTGCCATGGGTAACTGTGTTGCAGGTTCAATAGGCGCTGCTTTAAGTGGAAATACAGAAAAATATGCTGTAATTGTTGGAGACGGATCAGTATTTATGAATGGTAGTGAAATTCTAACAGCAAAACAATATTCATTACCAATAGTATATTTTGTAATAAATAATGCTAAATTAAATTATGTTGATCAAGGTATGACATTCTTGTTCGGAAGAACTATTGATGGTGTAGTTCAAGACAGAATTTCAATAAAAGCAATTGGAGAAGCAGCAGGGATAAAATCATTTGAAATAAATGATTTAACTAAGCTTAATGAAATAAAAGATGAATTATATTCATGTAATGAACCTATAATAGTTGAAATAATAACTGATGGCTCAGAGAAAGTTGCAGCAGCAGATAGATTTAAAACATTAAAAAATAAAAAGTAAGAACATGTTTTAGAAAAATATTATATTTTAGTATAAAGCTCATAGATTGAGAATTTTGCTTTAAGAATTCTAAAAAGCAAAGTTTAATGTTATTAGGTCATTATACTAGAATATCACTTTACCTAATAAAACATGGAATTACAAAAAGTGGATTGAATAATTGAACTTAAGGATACTAAAATGAGTATTGTCCAAATATAGCTTGTTTTCAATATGAAATTGAGACAAGCAGTAATTTAGACAATACTCGTTAAGGATTCTAAGAGATAAATTATAATGCCACTTTTTTTAGTATATATCAACATATATTAAAACATGGAATTATAAAAAGCGTGGCGTAGACATTTTTTAAGACACAAGTTATGTTTTAGAAATAAAGGAATCCAATAATTAATAGAATAATTATTGCAATCAAAATGTAAAGCCCTGCATTAGTACTAGTACCGACATCGTTTTCTTCAGGAATATTTTTTTGAGATTTTGCATTTTTTTCAATTTCTTCGAGCTTTGAATTGATAGTAGAATTATCAATTTTTTCTTGAGATTTAATTGTTTCTTTCTGATTTTTATGTGAATTTGAAAATTTTCCTACAGGTTTTTCTTCTAAATCATATCTTGGAAATATCTTTCCAAAAGCATAACACCCAGAAGTTATACATTCATTTTTTTCTCCAAGTTCTTTATTACAATAAGGACATTTCATAAGATTCACCTCCCCTTATAATTTAATTAACTGATTTTTATAAATAAAGTCATAACATATATAGTATAGAAATAAAAAAAATATACCTTTTATAAAGTATTTTATGCTTTATAAAAGGTATATGTTACATTAAAAGTAGTGCTTATCTAAGGTAATTATGCAATTATATTGAGGATGGATTGATTTAACTCTTGATGATACAGTATTTATTATATCTTCATCTTTGTAAGTAGCTTTTGAAGAATCGCTTAAAACCAAATCAAAAATTAAATTTTTATGTTCACCATCACCAACAATTCTAAAGTCGTGAATAGAATCAATATAATCATATTCAGTTATTAACTTTAATATTTCATCATATGCTTCTTTAACTTCACCTTCAATTATACATACAGGATCCATATGTATAACAAGGTAAATTTTTAGTTTTTCAGAAATTTCTCTTTCAGCTTTATCAATTATCTCATGAATTTTCATTATATCAATATTGGCAGGGATTTCAGCATGGATAGAAGCCATACATTTTCCAGGACCATAATTATGTATAATTAAATCATGAGTTCCTGTAATATGTTCATAAGACAATACCATATTAATTATTCCTTTAACAAGTTTAGGATCAGGTGCTTCACCTAATAATGGATTAAGAGTTTCTTTTATTAAAGAGAATCCTGAATAAACTATAAATCCAGCAACTACAAGTCCAATAAATCCATCAATAGGAATTGTAGTAAATTTAGAAGCTAAAAAAGAAATAGCAACAGTAGTGGAAGTAAAAACATCTCCTAATGCATCTACAGAAGCAGCTTTTAGTGCTGAAGAATTAATTTTATTTCCCATAAATTTATTAAAACCAGAAAGCCAAAATTTAAGTCCAATTGATATTAAAAGAAGAATAAATGGTATAGTTTCAAAATTAACTGATTCAGGGTTTATGATTCTAGTTAATGATGATTTTATAAATTGCAAACCAACAAGCATAACCATAAATGCAACAATTAATGCAGAAAGATATTCTATTCTTCCATGTCCAAAAGGGTGTTCTTTATCAGCAGGTTTACTTGCCATCTTAAAACCTATTATAGTTATAAGAGATGATGCCGCATCAGATAAGTTATTAAATGCATCGGCAATGATAGCAATACTGGAACATAAGATTCCAACAGAGATTTTTATTAAAAATAGTATAAAATTAATAAGAATTCCTATGAGTCCTCCAACAATGCCATAAGAATTTCTTACTTTATCATCATTAGTATTATCACTATTTTTAATAAGTTTACTAACGAGAAATTTTGAAAACATAAAATCACCTCTATATATTTATATTAGACATATGAAAATAAATAACAAGTTAAATACGCTATGGATATTTTGTGAAATACAATGACTTTGGCTTTGCTAATAGTTGTGCTATTAGTAGGTTCTAAGAAAAAAGTAGTTCAAAAAATAAACTAGCATACTCACCAGTTATTTATTGGAATGTGCCTTAAACATTTTAATTCTAATATAGTAAGTAATATTTGTAAAACATAATATTACTATAACGTTTGAATTAATATATGTAATAAATAAAATACTATTTTATTTATTACATATATTAATTAGTATCATAGTCTTTAATTAAGTTTTTTATTCTTTAGAAAAGTATATTTTTTATAGATTATATTTTTGTTTAAAGATTAAGAAATAAAACCTAAAAAATAAAAAATAATCATATGCCACACCATTATTCCTGCACTACGTTTGGAAAGGGTGCATTGCTAAAAAAACGATGGCTCCACAGTGGCCTTGGCGATTTTTTTGATTTTTATATGCTATATTTTAGTATTAAGTTAATAAACATTAAAAATCTTATATTAATCTATTATAACTTAGATAATAATGTAATATTTAAGTCTGGATTTTAGATTTCTCATTGTTTGATTTAAGTTGCATTATTTGATAATATGACTATATTCATACATTTATTGTATATGTAATAAATATTAGTAAATGATTACTTAAAAATTTATTTTAGGCACAATGAAAAAAATAATAAGATCATCTATGAGTATATTTTCCATCATCCTGCCTGAACAAAATACCATAATAGGTCCACTATGATAATACTTTGTCTTCTTGGATGGTGAAAAAATATTCATGGCAATTTTGGACTTTTTATTTTATTTCATGTGCCTTATATGTTTTAAAAATATATTTTTATGATTATGCTTATAGTATAATGTAACGTTTTATGCTTATTATATGGAGAGGAGAAGAAATTATGAATAAAGCAAAACAATTATTAAATTTTATAAATAATAGTAAAAGTGCATTTCATGGTGCTCATGAAGTTAAATCAATTCTAGATAAAGAAGGGTTTATAGAAATAAAAGAATGTGATAAATGGAACTTAAAACATGGTGGAAAATATTATGTTATGAAGAATGAATCAGCTATAATTGGTTTTGAAATTGGAAATGGAGATATAGCTGAAGAAGGATTTAGGTTAATAGGAGCTCATACAGATTCACCAGGATTTAGAATAAAGCCACATGCAGAAATCACAGTAGAAAATCATTATGTAAAATTAAATACAGAAGTTTATGGTGGTCCAATACTTAGCACTTGGTTTGATAGACCTTTATCAGTAGCTGGTAGAGTTACATTAAAAGGAAATAATCCTTTAAAACCAGAAGTTAAGTTAGTAGATTTAAATAAGCCAGTATTAATAATACCAAGTTTAGCAATACACATGAATAGGTCTATTAATGAAGGTTATAAATATAATAGACAAAAAGATACATTACCATTACTTACAATAGCTACTGAAAAATTAGAAAAAGATGGTTACTTAATTAAGTTGATTTCTGAAAGTTTAAATGTAGATGAAAAAGAAATAGTAGACTTTGATTTATTTTTATATGAATATGAAAAAGGATGCTTATTTGGAATGAATGAAGAATTTATTTCATCAGGAAGATTAGATGATTTATGGATGGTATATGCAGGTCTTGTAGCATTACTTCAAAGTAAAAATAATAAAGCTACTAAAGTATTAGTTGCACTTGATAATGAAGAAATAGGAAGTTTAACATCTCAAGGTGCAAATTCTTCATTACTTGAAAATATACTAGAGAGAATAACATTAGCTCTTGGAAAGGATAGAGAAGATTTCAAAAGGTCATTATCAAATTCAGTTATGATATCAGCAGACTTAGCTCATGCTCTTCATCCAAACTATGCAGAAAAACACGATCCAACAAATAGACCACTTATTGGAGAAGGTCCAGTTATAAAAATTGCTGCATCAGGAAGTTATTCAACAGATAGTTATGAAGCAACAATATTTAAACAAGTCTGTGAAAAAGCAAATGTACCATGTCAAGAATTTGTAAATAGATCAGATGTTAAAGGTGGAACAACAATAGGACCAATAACAGCATCTAAATTAAACATACCTGTTATAGATATGGGTGCACCATTACTTTCAATGCATTCAATAAGAGAACTTGCAAGTGTTAAAGATAATGAATATACAATAAAGGCATTTACAGAATTTCTTTCATTATAAAATAATAAATATGATTTAATCTAGTGTTTATATTGTAGGATTAAGTTTATGGACTTGAAATTTAGTTTAATAATTCTAGGAATTAAATTTAAATTCTACTATGTTAAATCATATTAAAAAATTAATTTCAAATAAAATATGATTTATGAAATAAAAAAGTTGTTGTAGCATAAGAGGATTAAAATCTCATAATGTTACAGTATTTTTCTATAATTTTAAAAAATATTTATAATAAAAAAAGCGTGGTTTTCACGCTTTTTTTATTCTTTAGAAAATTATAGAATTTTTAAAGTCTGAAAGGCTGATGAAATCTAGGTTAAAGCAAATATTAGTTGATAATTGAGAGTGGAAAGTGGAGAGTTAAGGAAAAAATTCCTGGCAGAATTTTAAAGTATATATTTTTAGAAAATCTTTAGGATTTTCAACCAAAACTTTCAATTCTCAATTATCCACTGTCAACTAAAAAACGTAGCGCAGCCACTTTGTTCTTCTTTAAGAAATTATATGGTTGGAAGATCTGCGTAGAGGTATAGAATTTTTAGAGTTTGAAAAACTAAACATGTGGCATAGTCACTTTTTTTCTTATGTATATGGAAAATGTTACACCTCAGGGGTATAATATATGAGGAAAAAGTTTTAGGGGAGGGATTATTATTTTTAATTTAAGCAAAAAGATTATTGCATTTGTTATGGCAATAACATTTATAAGTGGTATATGTCCAAGTGTAAATGTATATGCTGCTACAAGAGATATTTCAACTAATGAAGAAAAAAGTTTATTAGAAAATCAATCACCAAAAGATAAAGTTAAAGAAAATAAAGAAAATAAAGATAAATCAAAAAAAGATAATTTAGAAAATGATAAATTATCTACAAAAGAAACACAAGAAGACAATTTAATAGAAGATAATGAAACACAAGAAGATAATTTAGAAGAAGATACTGATGAAACTTTAGATGAAGAAGATAAAAAACCATCACCAGGTTGGCATGTGATAAATGGGAAAAGATTCTACTTCACAGAAGATGGTATGTTACAAAAAACAGGATGGTTTGAAATTGAAGAATACATAGTTAAAGGAACTGAATATAATCCTCAAGTTTATCAACCAAGTCTAAAGAAAAAAGAGGATGTTAAAACTAAAAAAATAAAAATAAAAATAAGAAGAAGATTAAATCAGATATAGAATCAGAAGAAAAAATAAAAGATAATGACAAAACAGATGATGATAAAATAGAAAAAGAAAATAAAAATTCTGAAGAAAATACTGATTTGGATAATATAAATGAACAAGAAGATGAAGATATTGAAGAAAAAAATAAAGAAGAAAATGATATAGATGAAGAAAATGATATAGATTCATATAGTACAAGTATTGAAGAATATGAGGAATATGAAGATGAAGTAGTAGATCCAAGCAAAGATCCTAATTATGTACTTCATGAAGATACTTACTATTTTAATGATGATTACTCAGTTACTACTGGATGGAAAGAATTTAATGGTAATTGGTATAATTTTAATGAATATGGAGCAATGAGAACTAATTGGAATTATGTAGACTATAAATGGTATTACTTTGATTCTGATGGTGAAATGCAAAGAGGTTGGATAGAGGTAGGAAATGATAAATATTATCTATATAAAACAGGGGAAATGGCTAGAGGTAAAATGAATATAGATAATAAATGGTATTATTTCAATGGAAGTGGTATATTACAAACAGGATTTTACACAAGAGATGGTAAAGAATATTATTCTAACAAAAATGGTGAAATGTTATGTAATAAATGGATAGAAAATAATGACAACAAGTATTATGTTAAAGCAAATGGAGAATTAGCAATAGGAAATATAATTATAGATGGTGAAATTGAAAGTTTTACTGAAAGTGGTTTATATAAAGCTAGAGGAAAAATAGATGAGTACCTTTATGTGAAATATTTAGATGTTGGAAATGCAGATTGTATATTTATTAAGCTACCAAATGGAGAAACAGCATTAATTGATACTGGATTAAATACAAAAGAGAGTGAAAACAAAGTAATTAATTTCTTAGATGATCAAGATTTAAAAGAAGATAAAGATGGGAATAAAATAATAAATCATGTTATAATAACCCATCCTCATTCAGATCATATTGGAGGATTATATAAAATTCTTAAAACATTTAATGTAGAGAAAATATATATGCCTAAAAAGAGTTATTTGGAAGATTACTCAGATTTAGAAGATTCTTCAGAATTAGAAGTAGTTGTATCAGAATCAAATGATAAAAAGATAATGAAAGAAGATTACGAAGTATTTAAAAAGACTATGGATTTGATAGATGATCTTGGTATAGAAGTTATAAATGCAGTAAATGGACAAAAAATAGATGAAGAAGGCATTTTAAAATTTATCAATGAAGACAAGTTATTTGTTAAGCCACTTGATAAAAGAGTTTCAGCAAAGTATTGGGAAATAAATAATCAATCAGCAGTAGTATACTTAAAATATCATGATTTAGGTGCATTATTTACTGGTGATATAGAATGGTTAGCAGAAAAAGATATAGTAGATTCAGATCTTTTAGAAAATTCAAAGGTAAATGTATTAAAGGTTCCACATCATGGAATAGATACATCTTCAAGTTATACATTTGTAAGTTATGTTAAACCAGATATAGGAGTAATTCCTAGAGCAACTGATGAAATAGTAAAAAATAATGCTTATAACAATTTAATAACAGGTGGAGTAACTTTATTTGAGACTGGTCTTAAAGATGGCGTATCATTATATGCAACAGAAGATGGATGGAATGTTCAATATTAAATTTATTTCAAGGGGACTTATGTTTTAATATAATGCTAATGGATAGAGAAATTTAATTTAAGAGTTCTAAAAATAAAGATTAGTCTAATTAATGTGAGTTATAATTAATACTTGGACAAGCAATGAATGTGATTGTTAAAAGGAAACTCTACTTGGATAAGTAAGTTCTAAAATCCAAATGTAAAATTGGGTTATCACTTAATAATACTAAACAATTAAATTTCAACATCATTACATCCTTATATTTAAGTACAAAGAATAAATTAACATTGAATATATATGAGATAAAGATGCTGTAACTTATATATTTTAAAATAAGTATAGAAAAATAAAAAACAGGATACTAAATGATTTTTACATCATTTAGTATTCTGTTTTTATTTTGTGAGTTTTAAATTATTCATTATAATTTTTAAAATAATTTTTTTCTGGATCATTGCTGTTTAAATCAGAAGATTCATTAGATTCCATATCTTGAGTATAGTCAAATTCCATTGAAGCAATATTGTTTACTACAATATCGTCTACAGCTGGATTAGGTAGATTAACAGCAACTGTTCCATCTTCAGAAACACTTTCTATTTTGTCCTGGGTTGGATGGTAGTCTGTTCTCACCTTTGGTAGATAAGGTGATTTTTCATTATTCATAGAATATCACTTCCTTAATATTTTAAAAAAAGTAATATATTAAAATAATATATTAAAGAAATTAAAATAAGTTAAAAATAATGTTTATTTGGAGGCATTAATATTTACAATAATATTATTTGGATAAATTCAGAATTAATACTAGGTTAAATTTGTAAAAAGAAATTGTACCAAAAAATAAATTTAATAGTTAATATTTCTTGAGTTTTTTCTTAAGAAAACCTTAATAGAGAAAAAAATCCAAAAATAAGTACCGAAATAAAAAATCAAATTTGTAATGTATAGTGTAAATAAAAACAATTTATTTATTTTTCTTATCTTAAATCTTATCTTAAAGTCATTTTAAGTATAATCTTTTTAAGATTATAGACTGGTTAAGAAATCTGTTTAGAGTTATTTATAAGTAATAATTCTAATTTAGAATTGTCGACAAAAAAATCAAGAAAAATTTTTAGGTACCAAATAAGAGTATTTGCTTATAATAGTTAACATGATGGTAAATTAAGCTATATCCTATAATAATTAAATAACTATTATGAATTTAAACTTTACAAATTAAGCTATACTTTTATTGAAATATAAACATTATAGTAAAATAACTATTACATTAGCGCTTTAAAAACGGAAGGTGACAGTACCTTTAGTTATTGTACTTAATATTTGTTTTTACTTAAGGTAGAGCTATAAATAAAAATATTAACTATTATAAAAAAATAACAATTTAAGATAAATGATTAAGCTTTAATATATAAAAATAAATATAGAGTTAAGGCTTTAAGATAATGCAAAAAAGATAAAGAAATAATATAAATTTTAATAATCTAGACTTACCATATCTATATAATAATTTAGATTAGGATATTTAGAAAATTAAATTTATTATTTACAAAGAACAATTTAGGCATATGAAAATAAATATGTAGTCAAAGATGCTACGGATATTTTGTGAAATACAATGACTTAATTTCTGCTAATAGCCATGCTATTAGTAGGTTATAAGAAATAAGTAGTTAAAAAAATAAACTAGTATATTGATTAGTTATTGATTAGACAATGTGCCTTAATAAAGATAAAACAGAATATTAATAAAAAAGATAAAAATAAAAAGATAAATAAGAAAAATACAATAAAATGGGATAAAAATAAAATAAGAAAAATTAATAAAAAATTAATAAGAGATGACAAGAAGATATATATAAGAAGAATTAATAAAAAGAGTAAATTAAAATGTAAATCGTACAAGTTTAATATTTGAATTTTAGAATACGCACATCGAAAGGGGAAAGAATATGATAAAAAGAGCAAATAAAATAACATCATTATTATTAGTAGCGGCGGCGGTAACTACATTAGTTCCAGCAACTGGTGTAAATGCTGCTGATTACAAGAGAATAAAATCTGAGGACGGTACAGTTTATAACGCTCAAGCATATAAAGGAAAATTCGTTATAGATGGAGATATAAAAGACAACGATACAGAAGGCGTATATTTCTTTAATGATGGAAAGTATAAAGAATTAGAAGACGTTGATAGTGGATCTGAATTTAATGATGTTTTCAATGAAAAATATCTTGATATAGATGGAGATTACTTTGTTGATTTAACTAATGGTAAGGTACATGATGATGAGGATTTTAAGGCAGATGAAATTGATGATGCAGCAGTTGAATTAAGAAAAAAAATAAGAAATAAAGCAGATGACAGATATTCAGATGATGATAAATACAAGGATGACCTAACAGAACTTAAGGGTTCAAAATATGGTGAAGCTTGGTTTGAAACTACTTATACTGCTGATGATAAATATACTAATGGTGGAGATGGTGAAACACCAAAACAATTAACAGTTTATACAGATATGAAGGGAAATTATATTGATGCTGACTACGATTTAGGAAAAATCAAAGTAACAGCTAACGGAGATAATGTTAAGATTGATAATACTGATGAAGAATTTGATGTAGGAAATATTAAAGATGCATTAAGAGCTAAAGTAACAGACCAAGATGTTATAGCACAAGATTCTAAGAATATATATAGAAAAGCAACAGTAACAATTTATATAAATTCATCACTTGTTAAAGATGGTGTATTATCAATAAATGATATAAAATCAGCAGTAGATAATGTAGAAGGAACTGAAGTAGAAGGTAGTGTTAAAAAAGCTATAAAAGATGAAGCTTATAAGGCTGCAGATTTAGAAGGTGCAACAATTGACAAAGTAAAGACAACAGCTTCAGCAGTAAGTCTTGTAAAAGGAGAAGCTGATAAATTAACAGCAGATTCAATAAACACACTTGCAGGTATTAAAAATGCTAAAACAAAATCAGAAAACGGAATTATAAAAGCAGTTCAAGATACAATAATTAAATCAGCAGAAAAAGCATATAATGAAGCAACAGAAAATAAAGATGCAAAAGCAATTAATGCGGCAAAAAAAGAAAAAGAAAAAGTAATAGCTGATGCAAAAGAAATTGAAAAAGCAGTAAATGAAGTTAAAGCTAAGAGTACTTCTAGTGTTAATATAGAAGAAATTAATGGAAAAGAAATAAGTGATTATAGTGATGTATTTAAGAAAAACTCAGATGGATCTGTAAGTTTTGAAACAATACAAAAAATATCAAAATCACAATCTTCAAAGGATATAGATGGAGCTCGTTATTCAAAGGACGTAACTACTTATGTTATTTCTGATGAAGATGGTAAACACGAAGATCTATTAGGTGGTAATTTTACAGCAGTAAAAGGAAAACTTGTTGAATATAAAGTAGATGGAGATAATATAAATGCTCAAACTATTGAATTAAAATCAAAACATGGACATTATTATACTGATATATCTGATGATGAAGACAGAGATTTAGAAAATGAAGATGCTTATGATATAGATGTTGATGGTAACATATGGGCTTTAGATGGTGGTGCTATCTATAAATTTGATAATGATGAAGATTGGGACAAGATCTATAAAGTAGATGGTTCTATGGAAAAATTATCAGTTTATGATAAAAACAATATAGTTACTTGGAATGAAGATGATGATGTATATTCAATTATAAGAGAAAAAGATTCATCAGAAGATAAAGACAAAGACAATGATTCTAACCAAAAAGTAGGTTGGGATAAAGACAACTATGGAAATTGGATATTCTTCGATGCTAATGGAAATCAAGTTAAACATGACTGGGTTAATGATGGAGGAAAATATTATTACCTTAACGAATACGGTATAATGCAATCTAATAGATGGGTATGTCCTTTTGGAAATTGGTATTATTTAAATGCTGATGGATCAATGGCAAGCTCAGGTTGGTTAAATGATAGAGGAACATGGTATTACCTAAATTACAATGGAAACATGTTAACTGGATGGCAAATTTTAAATGGAACATGGTATTACATGGATACAGCATCTGGAGCTATGAGAACTGGTTGGATCAATGACAACGGAACATGGTATTATTTAAACGGCAATGGTTCAATGAAAACTGGTTGGTTAAATGATAGAGGAACATGGTACTATTTAGATGGTTCAGGAAGAATGCTTTCTAATACAACTGTAAATGGATATAGATTAGGAGCTAATGGAGCTTGGATTAGATAAAATACAAGCATAAAGCGTTTAATATATGCATAAATAAAATTATATTTCAATATTAAGCATATTTAAATCTATAATATATATTTAAAAAATCTACACTAAGGCATAAGAATGTGCCTAACAATAGCGTTGATATTATTTTAAATTACAGCTTTCCCTCGTAATTAGATATCGATCTATAGATAATAAAAGAGAACACTTTTTATGGGTGTTCTCTTTTTTAATACATAGAAAAGTATAGAGTTTTTAAAGTTTAGAGGATTGAAAAAAATAAGTTAGAGCAATTATCAACTCTCAACTAAAAAAGTGGTGTAGCCACCTTTTTCTATTAAAAGAATACAAAAATTCAATTTAATTAAAGTATTTCAATATAATTAAAATATTTCTATATACTTGATAATTTTAATTAAAATAACAAGTATATTTATTACATATTATGAAATTATTTTTAATATAGATAAAATTTATAAGAAAAAAATATAAAAAAAGTTAAAAAAACTTAAAAATATTACAAAAAAATATAAAGAAGGACAAAAAAAGTACCGAAATATTAAAAAGTGGATGTATTGTATTACGAAAAGAAAAAAGTGAATAATATTCCACAAACAATTTAAAGATAAAACTTTAAATTGACCAAGGATAAAAATTAAAAAAGTGGAAAACTAGGAGGAAGAAAATATGTTTAATAGAGCAAACAAAGCAACAGCTTTATTAGTAGCTGCTGCAGCTGTAGTATCATTAGTTCCAGCTACTGGAGTTAACGCTGCTGATTACAAGAGAATAGAATCTAAAGATGGTTCTGTATATAATGCACAAGCTTATAAGAATGGAACTTTCGTTATCGATGGTAACATCAAAGATGGAGATACAGATGCTGTATACTTCTTAAATGAAGGAAAATACACTGAATTAGAAGATGTTGATACTGGATCAGATTTAAAAGCATACGGAGAAAAATACGTTGCTGTTGATACTGATGATTACTATGTTGATTTAACAAACGGTAAAGTAAAAGATGAAGAAGTAAAAGAAGATGAAATTGATGATGTTGCAACAACTTTAAGAAAAGAAATGAAAAGAAATGCTGATGACAGATATTCTGATTATGATTCATTTAAAGATAAATCATTAGAAGCAATACCAGGAAACAAATTTGGTGAAACTTGGTACAAAACTACTTATAAATCTCAAGAAATAACTAATGGAACAACAACTGGTGTTGAATTAAATGTTTATACAGATGTTAAAGGTAACTACATAGATGCTGATTACAATTTAGGAAAAGTAAAAGTTAAAGTTAACAATGGAGAAACTACAAGTTCATCAGTAACAGTTGATAACACTGATGATAAGTTTGATTCAATAGCTAAAAATGATTTAACAGCAAAAGTTACAGATGCAGAAGAAATAGGACAAGATTCTAAGAACATATACAGAACTGCAACTATAACTGTTGATGCTGGAACTAACACTGTTGTTCAAATCAATGGAAAAGATGTAACTAAAGATGCAACTGCATTTGAATCTACTGATGGATACAAAACAGTATCATTCAAAGTAATCCAAAAGATATCTAAAGCTCAAGCTTCAGGAGATATTGATGGAGCTAAATATGCTAAATCAGTAACTAACTACGTTATAGCTAATGATGATGCAGAAACTGAAAAATTACTTGCTGATGCTAAATTTAGCATAGTTGGTGGAAAAGTTATAGCTCATACATTTGCTTCAGAAAAAGTAAATGCTGAAACTATAGAATTAAAAACAAGCAGAGGATTCAACTACGTTGATATTACAAAAGCTGATGAAGAAAAAGCTGAAGTTGTAGAAGTTGATGTTGATGGAAATCTTTGGAGATTACAAGGTGGATATGTTTACAAATTTGATAACGATGAAGATTGGGATAAAGTTTACAAAGTAGACGGATCTATGGATAAAATGTCAATTTACGATAAAGATAACATGATTCTTTGGAATGAAGATGATGAAGTTTATTCAATAATCGGTGGAAAAGAAGATTCTGAAGAAACTGAAGAAACTCAAAAACCAGAAGTTAATACTGGATGGGCTAAGAACTCAGACGGAACTTGGTCTTTCGTTAATGCTGATGGAACTAAAGCAACTGGTTGGTTAAACAACAATGGAGCTTGGTACTTCTTAAATGCAGCTGGAAACATGCAAACTGGATGGATCAATGACAACGGAACTTGGTACTTAACTAATGCTTCAGGTGCTATGTTAACTGGATGGCAAAACGTTAATGGAACTTGGTACTTCATGCAAGGATCAGGAGCTATGAAGACTGGTTGGATCAATGACAACGGAACTTGGTACTACATGCAAGCTTCAGGAGCTATGAAGACTGGTTGGTTAAACGACAATGGAACTTGGTACTTCTTAAATGGTTCAGGAAAAATGCTTTCTAACACAACTGTAAACGGATATGTTTTAGGAGCTAACGGAGCTTGGATCAGATAATTTAAGTTAATATTTTTATCATATTAAATATTATATATAGGCACTCCCCATGTGGGAGTGCTTTTTTTTGAATAAAATATTAGTTGAGAATTGATAGAGCATTAAATAGAATAAATGAAGTTTATGATAATGATCATAATAATTTAAATGATTATACTAAGCAAGATTCTATAATTTTAAATATACAAAGGGCTTGTGAAGCTACAATTGATTTAGCAATGCATATTGTATCTGAAAAACCTAGGAATTCCACAAAATAGTAGAGATGATTTTGAAGTACTTAATACTAATAACATTTTTGATGATGAATTAACTAAAAAGATGAAATCTATGGTAGGTTTTAGAAATATAGCTGTACATGATTATAAAGCTGTTAGTATGAAAATTGTTCAAGCTATTATAGAAAATCATTTAGGTGACTTTAAAGAATATATTTATCATGTAAATAAACTAGTGTAGGTAAAATAAAATGTTTAAAACTAAAAAGTAAAATTCCAGAGAATCTTAAGTGATTAATTCTGGAATTTTATATTATTTCAAACTTACCATAATAATATTCAAAGAAAGGATGCATTAGATTAGCTTTTACACAAATCTCACTACATCCCTTATTTTAATAATATTTAAAACTATAGATAAATTTTAATTTATTTGATTTCTTTTTTTGTTTAAGTAGTTTAGTGAAACACCAACACCAAGTATTATCCAAAACATTGGTGCAACGCTTATTACTGAATCATTAAACATACCTGCAAATAAATATCCTACAATTCCAAGGCAAGTTATTCCACCTAATATTTGCGATTCATTATATTCTTTCTTTAATGCATATAATTTAATACTATCTATAATGTAAATTAACATTATTCCAAGGAATGCAATTAAAGCAATTACACCATCGTTTAGGGCTATTTGCATATATAAATTATGTGGTTTATCTACAATCATGTTAGGATTACCATAAGCGTAGTATTTACCCATTAAATCATTTTGTGGGAATATATAAGCAAATGTATCAGGTCCGTTACCTAATAATAAAGTTTCTTTCATAATAGGAATTGATCTTGACCAAATATATCCTCTTGCAGAACCTAATTTTTCTTTTCCTTTAAAACCAAAAGTTTCAGGATATTCTACATCAATATATTTAGTTCCATTTGCATCTCTTAAATGTATACTGTTATCTGTCTTTAATTTAAACATAAATGTTGGATTATTATTAACTTGTAACATGAAGAAGTCTGCTTTGGTAGAAGATTTACTTGACTTACCAAATCTAAAAGAAATATTTTTAAAGTTTTCATTATTAGTTTTGTAAACTCCATCTACCATATCATATTGAACAGTTTCATTATTAGAATTTCTAAATACATAAATTCCATTTTCAAAAGATATCTTTAAAATATCCTTTGGAACTGTTATTTCAATATCTTTATCAACGTGTTTTATATCACTTATAGGAGTTTCAGCTCTGTAATCTACACTACTTGTGTTATTAAATACACTAAATATATCAGAAACTAAAGAAGGTACTCTTTGAAAAAGTTGTCCCTTAGTAGCAACATTACCTCCAATAGCTAATATAGCAACACAAGCTAAAGTTATAACAAGAGGTTTCCAACTTTTAAATATTACTTTTCCAAATATAATAAGCCCTAAAATAATAGCTACCAATATACCTATTATACCAGCACGAGATGTACTACCAAATAGTAACCAAACAGAAAGTAATGAAAATACACCTAAAATAACTTTGTTAAGTACTTTCTTTTCAAATATAGTTAAAGAAAATAATATAGGTAATACAAGCCCTACAAAACTACCTACATAGTTATAATGATATAGAGTACCATAAAGTTTTCCTTTTTCATATAGTAAGCCTAATCCTTGTTCACCAATTTTGTATTTACTAGGAACAACTAAAGCAATACCTAATTTACTGTTAATTAAATCATTTCCTATGTATTGAAATATTCCTAGGAATGAATTGATTAAAATTACAATTAGTATAGGAATAATCATGTATTTATAACAATGTGTACTTTTAAATGCATATATAGAATATAGAAAAATAATCATATAGCATGCAATGGTTATAAACCCTTCAGCTCTATCATAAAATCCAAAGAAGGCAACTTCTTTATGTTGTGAAAGCATAGCTGAAAGAAAAGTACAAATTAAAAAAATACCAGTACAAATTAAAATTGCAGTAGTAGTTTTATCTCTTTTTTTAAATAATTTTTTAAATGAAGATAAAGCTATTATTATAAGTATTACAGAAAAAATAGCTAACCAAATGGCTTTATATTGTGAAAAAAAGTCACCTTTACTTGCTTCTGCATATAAATCTATACCAGCGTCATCTAATTTAACCAATTTAAGTCTTACTATAAGAGGAATTATGGTTAAAATAAATGTAATAGGCAAGAAAAATCCAAGGGATTTTTTCTTTAAATTGTCTTCAATTTTTTCAAGAAGATACATATTTAACACTCCTAAAATATTATTTTTTATGTAGTAAAGTAATATTAATATATGTATAAGTAAAGTGGACTAAGTAATTAAAATTAGGAATACTAAAATGATTATAGTCCCATTTTAGCTTGCTCTAAATATAAAATTTTGACAAGCAGTAAATGTGACAATATTCATTAAGAATTCTCAAACTTTAATTACAATGCCACTATACCTATTACATATATTAATATATTTCTAAAATATAAATTGATTTAAATATTTTTTGTTAGATTAATTTATATTATATCATTGTAAAGATAAGTGTTGCAAGGAATGGGAATGTTGAACAAGGTTTTATAAAAATAAGAATAATAAGTTTAAAGAATTAGGGAAGTGGAATATAATATATAATATAGATTGTTGCAGTAAGGAGCGTGGATATGAAAAGTATAAATTATGAAGATATGATAATGAAAAGAGCCATGGATGTTTTTGCTGAAGAAGGATTAAAATTTTTTGGTATAGAAAAAAAGGTCAAAGAAGTGAGTTCAACTGAGATAATAGTTTTAGAAGCTAAAAATATGTTTATGGATTATACTTTTCTGATGGAGGACGATACATATATACACATAGAATTTCAAACTACAAATAAAGGCAAAATAGATTTAAGAAGATTTAAGGCATATGAGGCATTATTTGAGCTTCAAATGAATAAAGAAATAACTACTTATGTTATATATTCAGGAAATATAAAAAATCCAATAAGTTCATATTCTAGTGGAATAAATACTTATAATGTTAAAGCCATATCTATGTCTAATAAAGATGGTGACAAAGTATTTGAGGAAATTATGAATAAAATAAAACAGGGTCATAAAATAGAAAAACAAGATTTAATAACTTTAACATTCACACCCATAATGGGAGGGCAATCCGATAAGGTAGATAGAATCTTAAATGCTATAAAAATAGTAAAAGGTATTGATACAGAATATAGATATGATGTTGAAACAATTTTATATGCTTTTGCAAATAAATTTTTAAAAGGTAAAGATTTAGAAAAAGTAGAGGAGGAATTAAGTATGACTGAGCTTGGTAAAAGATTAATGGAAAGAGGAGAAAATAAAAAGGTTATAGAGATAGTTAAAAATTCCATAAAAAATGGACTTAACAATGAAATGATAAGTTCTATAACTGGATTAACATTAGAAAAGATTCAAGGAATAAGAGAAACTCTTGAATATACTGAAGAATAAAAATTGTTTGAATTATTTGCAGCCTATAAAGAATATTAGATGGAACAATAGATAATTTTGTATTTACACAAAATTATCTATTGTTCCTGCTATGAAGAGGGGAAAGTATTTATTTAGCATAATTATCCATATTATTTAAAGGATGATCAGAGCAGTTCTTTATTAAATTTATCTCTTTTTCAAATAATTTTTTTATTAAAAATAAAGCTATTAGCTATTATAACAAGTATTACAGAAAAAATAGCTAACCCAATTGCCTTATATTGCGAAAAAAAGTCAGCATTTATTGACTAAAAGTATATACAATGTATATACTAATAATAAAGGAGTTGATATTTATGTATGCTAATATTCAACGTTGGGGAAATAGTAGTGCTCTTAGATTACCAAAAGCAATTTTAGAAAGTGCATTTTTGAAGGAAAATGATAGAGTTGAAGTTATTGCAAGTGAAGAACAAATTATTATAAAAAAAGCGAAAACTATAAAGCATAAAACTTTAGCAGAAAGATTGAAAAATTTTAATGGTGAATATGAAGCAGAAGAATGGAATACGGGTAAAATAGTAGGTAAGGAGATTTGGTAATGCAGTATAATCCAAAGCAAGGTGATATTATATTCTTAACCTTTGATCCACAAGTTGGCCATGAACAAAGAGGAAGAAGACTAGCACTTGTTGTTAGTAATAATACTTTTAATAGTTTTACAAGTATAGCTGTTGTTTGTCCTATTACTAATACAAATAGATATATACCAATTCATGTACCACTAGATGAGAGAACTAAAACTACAGGTGTTGTAATGTGTGATCAAGTTAAATCATTAGATATAAAAATGAGAAATGCAGAGTTTGTAGAAAGAGTGCCACAAGATATTTTGGCAGAAGTTATTGATATAATAGTTGGATTTGTTGAATTTGAATAAATATTAAAAATAAGCATGTACTGTAAAATGGAGTTTGGTTTTGCAGTACATGCTTTTATTAAATATGAGATTTATATTCATTACAAATGATATCAACTGTATTATATAAAACATTATCTATAGAATATTTTTTTGCATATTTTGAACTTTTAATTTTCATGATATATTGCAAATTTTTATCTGAATATAATTTTTTTATATAGTTGCAAAATTCATTTATATTATTATATTTAAATAAATAACCATTTTCATTGGGCTTAACTAAATCATTATGACCTTTAATATCTGATGCTATTATTGGTAATCCAACAGACATTGCTTCAACAATATTAAAAGGAAGACCTTCTATTCTGCTTGGAGAAACGCATACATCTGAAAGTTGATAATACATACAAGTTTTTTTTGTATATCCTGTAAAAATCACATTATCATTAATATCTAACTTTTTTGAATAATTTTTCATTTCATCAAGCATTTGTCCATCACCAAGTAATAATAATTTAATATCTTTGACACCATCATCTATTAATTTTTTTAATGAATTTAGTAAAAATATTTGATTTTTACGTTTTGAAAATTCAGCCACATATATTAAAATAAAATCTTTATAAGAAAAATTATTTTCTTTTCTAATCAATAACTTTTTTTCTATACTTATTGATGGAAAATTTTTAATATTAACACCCATGCCTTTTATTAAATAAATATTCTTTTTAAATAAATTGTATTTTTTTGCAATATTATAGTCTATTGAATTCATTACTATTATGGTATCAGTAACAGATTTTACAAACTTTTCAGCTGAAAGCATGGTTGCTTTTTTTATAAATTGTATATTATCATCGAATAAGTATCCATGTACAGTATTTATAATTAGTTCTGGTTTTTTACATAGCATCATTACAGAGAGCCTAGTAAAAAATGCAGCTAAAGTAGTATGTAAATTTACTATATTATAATTTTCGTTTTTTAGAATTTTCCTTATTTTAATTGAATTATAGAAATTTTTTATTGAAAATATGCTTTTTTCAAATTCAATTGGTATTATTTTATCAACATAAGGAATATGCGATTTATTGTTTACCCTCCCTATAACATGAACTGAATATCCTTTTTCTTTGAATTCTTTTAAATAAGGAATATGAAAATTTTCTATATGAGATAAAGTAGAAGCTACAAAAAGTATTTTTTTCATAATTTCACTCCAATATTTTTATTTATTGCATTTTAGATTTTCTACATCACTAATTATGGATTTATTCTTTATAATGAGTTTTTCATTATTTTTAAAGCCTTTAAAAGCTGTTCTGAATAATATCACTATATCCATAAGCATGTCCCAATTTTCGATATAGTGTATATCATATTCTATTCTCTTCTTAATAGAAGTATCTCCTCTAAAACCATTTATTTGAGCTAGTCCAGTTATTCCGGGTTTTACTTGATGTTTTACCATATAAAGAGGAATTTCATTTTTAAATTCATCAACAAAATGAGGAAGTTCAGGCCTTGGACCTACTAAACTCATGTCACCTTTTAATACATTAAAAAATTGAGGTAATTCATCAATAGAAAATTTACGTATAAAAGCTCCAAATTTAGTTTTCCTAGGATCATTATTTGTACTCCAACCTGTATTTTCTTCATTATTAACTTTCATAGATCTAAATTTGTACATTGTAAATATTTTTTTATTTAATCCAACACGATTTTGTTTAAATATAATTGGTCCTTTAGATGTACACTTTATTATTAAAGCTGCAATTAACATTACAGAGCTTGTCAACATAATTAGTATAAAAGATCCAATTATATCTAAAGATCTTTTCATAAATGCATTGCCAAAGTTATCAAGAGGTATTCTTCTTACATTAATAATAGGTATATTTCCTAATTGATCAATATAAGGTTTGCTAGGAATATATTTATAGCAAAATGGTATTATAGAAATCTTTGTGCCACTTTTTTCACAAGCAGAAACTATGTTTTCTAGATATTTTGCATCTTCAATATCAAGAGCACAGATAACTTCATCAGCATTATATGTACTTAAAATTTTATATAAATCATTGAAGTTTCCAAGTTTTCTTCCTTCAAAGTTAGAAGAATTAGCAATATATCCAGCATAACTATAACCAAAGCTCTTATTTTCTTTAATTACTTTTAAATACTCATTAGCAGTTTCGCCAGCACCTATAATTATTACATGTTTTAAATTCATTCCATTAGAACGCATTTTTGATAATGTTTTTCTTAATATTAATCTTTTAGATAAAATTAAAGTAATATTTACAAAATAAAAGATTACAATAACCCATCTAGAGATATTAACTAATTTAAAAATAAATAATGATGATAATAATAAAGCTGTTAAAATGGTATTTCCCTTAATTATTTGAATAAATTCTTTTTTGAAAGCTGTTGTTCTAAATGAATGATATAAATTTAGAAAGTTATATATAATTAAATTTATTGGAGCAATAATAATTGTAAACTGTATATATTTAAGTAACCTAATATAATCAGTATTAGGTGAAAATATATGAAAACGAATTAAATATGCTAAGATCATTGATATAAATAAAATTAAAATATCTGAAAAAGCATTAATTTTATTCAATAAATTTTGATTTTCTTTTATCATTAACATCTTCCTTTACATAAAATTATATGAGGTTATATGTCAAAAAGCTTGTTTATATTTACAATGATTTAATATAAGATTAATCTATATTATTTATTTCATGCTTACATATAATTTGATAATATCATTGTATACATAAATTTGCAATGTACATGAAATCTAGTATAGGTAATATGTAGAAAGGATAAATAAATGTAAATTCATTTATTTATTTAATACTTTATGTTAAAATAATTGATAGTAGTTACAAAAATGAGGTGAATTTGTGTTTCTTAGTATTGTTATACCAGTATATAATGTAGAAAATTATTTAAAAAGATGTTTAAATAGTATACTGGAATGTAATTTAAAAGATTATGAAATAATTTTAGTTAATGATGGAAGCACAGATGGAAGTTATAATATATGTATACAATATAAAGAAAGATATAAAGAGATAAAGGTTATAAATCAAAAGAATGGTGGACTTTCTAATGCAAGAAATACTGGCTTTAATAATGCAAAAGGAGAGTTTATTACTTTTATAGATAGCGATGATTATATAATAACCAAAAATTTCTATCATTTAGTAAATAAATTAAAAAATAAAGAAGATTATAAAATTGATATTATTGTAAGTGATTTTTTTAGGGTTTCACCAAATAATGAAATAATAGATAGAATTAATCAAATACATGAAAGTGAAGAATTAATTTGTGACAAAGATTATATAATGGAATTTTTGAGAAAATATGGATGTTTTTGGAATACATGGCGTTTTATTTATAGAACAGAGTTTTTAAATAATAACAATTTTAAGTTTAAAGATGGTTTTTTATGTGAAGATATTGATTTTTCAATAAAAACACTTATAAACTGTGATAATATAGCTTTTTATCATAATCCATATTATTGTTATATGTTAGGGAGAGAAACTTCTATTATGAGTAATATAAGTTTAAAACGTATATATGATTATTTAATAATAACAAAAGAAAGTATAGATTTGTTAGAAAAAAACAGTAATATATTTTTTTCTAACAGAATGAAGGAAAAGTTAATTATAGAATATATTTTAAATTTAGCTACCATCTATGAAGTAAATAAAAAGAGTAGAAAAAGAGCTAAAAAACTATTTATTGAAACACAATATGTATTAAATATGACAGAAAATAAAAAATATAAAACAATTAATAATTTAATCAATATATTTGGAATTTCTTTAATTTCCTTTGTATTGTTTCTTTTAAAGAAGTTAAGGAGAATAATAAGAATATGGAAGAAAAGTATTCTAAGAAAATAAATTATTATAAAAAAGTTTTAAAAAAATATGATAACTATTCAAATTTTTATGATTGTGCTAATACTATGCTTGAAAATATACCAGAAAGTATTTGTTATGAAGATAGTGTGATATATAAAACTACTATAATGGTAACGGCACCTGTTTTAGTTAGTTACGTATTATATATATTAAAAGATGCTCAGAATAAAAAAATGGAAAGATTATATTTTCTTTCAAGAGATGGTTATATAATGTATAAAATCGCTAATATATTGTGCCAAAGTTATGGTATAGATATAGAGTGTAGATATTTATATTGTAGTAGATTAGCTTTAAGAGCTCCACTTTATTTAATAGATAAGAAGGAAGCAATGGAAAAAATTTGTGAAAAAGGAGAAAAAATTTCAATAAAAATAGTTTTACAGCGTGCAGGAGTTTCTGAAACAATACAAAATGAAATAATTAATCAGTTAGGTATAAAACAAAAAGATAAATCGTTAAATGAGGAAGAATTAAAAATATTAAAAGAAAAATTGAATAAAAATTTGTTATTTACTACTGAAGTATATAAGTACGCAAAAGTTAAATATGAAGAAATATATAAATATTTTAAACAAGAAAAATTAATAGAAAATAAAAATTATGCAATTGTAGATGTAGGTTGGTTAGGAACAATGCAAAGGCATATAAGACAAATTCTTTTATATAGTGGATATAATAAAACCATAAAAGGATATTATTTTGCAATGTTTGAAGATGGAAAAAAGGAAGATGGAGAATATAATTGTTTCTATTTTTCTAAAAAAAATAATAGCTCAAGAAGAATTCTTTTTAATAACAATATATTTGAATGTATGTGTAGTGCAAATCATGGAATGACTATTGGGTATAATAGTAGTAATGAAGGAGTTATAAAACCAATTTTTAAAGATTATAAAGAAAAATGGAATGTAAATCTTCAATTAATTACTATAGAAAAATATACCAAAAAATTTGTAGCTTTAAATAAGTGCAATGAAATCAAAATAGATTGTTTAAATAAAATAATTAAAACGTTACTTGTAAGTTTTATGATGTTTCCAAGTAAAGAAGAAGCAAGTGTATATGGAAGTATTCCTTTTTGTGATGATTTCACAGAAGGATATACTTTTAATTTAGCAGATATTCTTAATAAAGCAGAATTATATCAATATTATATATTTTACAAAATATATAAAAAATTATTTTTAAAGAAAAAAAATGAAAAGTTTCATGAATCATATTGGATTAATGGAACTATTCAATTATCTAATATAAGATTTAAAAAAATATTTAATTTAGGTTGTATATTGTCTGAATATATTCATTATTTAATATATAAGTTAAAATAATATAATTAAAATTTTATTAGCTTTTGGGAGGGAACTTATGTTTTTTAAATATTTAAAGTCTTTAATTTCAGATAGAGAACTTTTAATAAGATTATCAATAAATGACTTCAAAGCAAAATATGCAGGATCTTTACTAGGTATAATATGGGCTTTTGTGCAGCCATTAATTACAATTTTGGTTTTTTGGTTTGTATTTGAAATGGGTTTTAAATCAGCACCGATTGATAATTTTCCATTCATATTATGGTTTATACCAGCATATGTTCCATGGATATTTTTTAATGATATTCTTATGTCTACATCTAACTGTTTATATGAATATAACTATTTAGTAAAAAAAGTAAAATTTAAAGTTAGTATTTTGCCAATTGTAAAAATAATATCAGCTTTTTTTGTACATATATTTTTTATTATGTTCATATTTTTTATATATTTAATTTATGGTTATAAAATTAATATATATTTTTTTCAATCATTTTATTATACTTTTGCATTAATCGTATTTACAATAGGATTAGCATGGGCTATATCTGCACTTTCAGTATTTTTTAAAGATATGTCACAATTAATATCTATGATATTACAAATTGGATTTTGGATAACACCTATTTTTTGGAATTCAGATAAAATTGAACCTTGGATATCAAAAATATTAAAAATAAATCCTATGTATTACATTGTTAGAGGATATCGAGATAGTTTTATTTATGAGATACCTTTTTGGCATAGAATAAACACATCAATTTATTTTTGGGTAATAACTATTATTTTATTTATAATAGGAGCTTTTATTTTTAAAAAATTAAGACCGCATCTAGCAGATGAATTATAAGGAGTGTAAAATTTGAACGTAGTTGAAGTAAGAAATGTAAAAAAAATATATTCTTTATATGAAAATAAGAAAGATAGATTTAAAGAGGCTTTTTCAATATTAGGAAAAAAATATCATAAAGATTTTTACGCATTAAATGATGTGAGTTTTAATATAGAAAAAGGTGAATGTGTTGGTATAATTGGTTTAAATGGTTCGGGAAAATCGACACTTTTGAAAATTTTAGCAGGTGTATTAACTCAAAGTGAAGGAAATGTAAAAATTTTAGGAACTGTATCAGCATTATTAGAATTAGGAGCAGGATTTAATCCTGAATATACTGGACTTGAAAACATATATCTTAATGCAATGATAATGGGATTTTCTAAAAAGGAAACAGAAGAAAAACTACAGGATATATTAAGATTTGCAGATGTTGGAGATTTTATTAATCAACCAGTAAAATTATATTCTTCAGGAATGTTTGTAAGGTTAGCTTTTGCAATAGCTATTAATGTAGAACCAGATATATTAATTGTAGATGAGGCATTAAGTGTTGGAGATGTATTTTTTCAACAAAAATGTTATAAGAAGATTAAAGAATTAGCTGGAAAATCTACAGTTTTAATTGTATCTCATGATTTAAATGCAATGACAAAATTTTGCAAAAGAATAATTGTTATGAATAAAGGTGTTTTAGAGTTTGATGGTGAACCTAATGAGGCAATTGCTAATTATTTTAGAATCAAACAAGGAAATGTTAAAGATAACTCACTATTAATTTGTGATAAAGACAATAAATTATTTAATTTTAAAAATTATAAAATTCCAAATAAAAATCAATATAGCGGGAAAAATAATGTGATAATTGAAAAATATTTTTATTCTATTAATAATGAACCTTTTGCAGAGGGTTGCAAGAAATATGATGAAATAGATATATCTATTATAGTTAAAACTAATAAAAGTATTGATAATTTAATTGTTGGATATCAAGTAAGAGATAAATATGGAAATGAGATTTTTGGTGAAACATCATTAACATCACAAGTAGAACAATTTAAATTGCAAGAAGGAAGAAATATCATATCATTTAAAGTTACATGGCCAGAAGTTAGAGAAGGAGATTATTTTATTACTTTAGGAATTGGAAATGGATTAGAAGTTTTAAATCAAACCGAAGAATGTTGGATTAATAATGTAATACATTTAATTTCAAGTACAATTGGCAAAACAATATTTGGAATATTTAATAATCCTATTGAAGAATATAAAGTAGAATTATTAAAGTAGATAAAAAGTAAGGATGGTAATATAAAATGGAAGATTGGATATATCATAATCCAAAGTTTGAATGTGATAAGATAAATTATGAACTATTAAGATATTCACCTTGGTCAGGACATAGAAATTTTGCATATGATTTTGTGAGTTTTTTTAAACCTAAAACTATTGTTGAGCTAGGAAGTTATTATGGATGTTCAGCATTTGCTTTTATGCAAGCTATAAAAGACCAAAATTTAAATTTGGAATTTTATGGTATAGATACATGGTCAGGAGATGATTTTACAAAAGATGATTACAAACAAAATGTATTTTTAGCATTTTCTGATGTTGTAAAGAAATGTTTTAAAGAGCAAAATGTTAATATGTTAAGAAAAACTTTTGACGAAGCAATTGTACATTTTAAGGATAATTCTATAGATTTACTTCATATTGATGGTTCTCATCATTATGAAGATGTTAAATATGATTTTGAAACATGGTTTTCTAAAGTTAAGAATGATGGAATAATTATGTTTCATGATATAAGTGCAGACAAGATGTATGGAAAAATTATGGGATCTCATTGCTTTTGGGAAGAATTAAAACAAAAATTCACATTTACATTTCAATTCGATTTTAGTTATGGATTAGGAGTATTATTTTTATCAGAAAAAAAATATAATTTATTTATAAAATCTATTGATATTAAAAAATATCAACAAATTAATAACAGTTTATCTGTGGAATATAAAGATGAATTGAGAAAAAATTATTTTATTCTAGAGGATAATAAATTTCATATCAATAGTTTATATGAACAATTAAAGATTAAAGATAATCATTTAAATAGTTACAAAGAAGATGTGGGGGAAAAAGATAAATATATAAAAGAACTAGAAAAACAAATCGAAGAAAGAGATAAAGGTTTAAATGATTATCAGTTAAATGTAGAGGGTAAAGATAAATATATTAAAGAATTAGAACAACAAGTTAAAGAAAGAGATAAAGGTTTAAATGATTATCAGTTAAATGTAGAGGATAAGGATAAATATATTAAAGAATTAGAACAACAAATTGATGAAAAAGAGAAAAGTTTAAATGGTTATAAGTTAAAGGTAAAAGAAAAAGATATATATATAGAAGGACTAGAAAAAAAAGTTACAGAAAAAGAAAATTATATTTATGAAATAGAAGAAAAAGTTAAAAAAAGCTTTTTCGGAAAATTTATAAAAAGATAAGATGAGTAGGAGTGTAGATTGTAGTGAAAGATACTTTGATTTCTATTATAATACCTGTTTATAATACTGAGAAATATTTAGAACGTTGTTTAGATAGTGTAGTAAAACAGAGCTATAAAAACATTGAAATCATTGTTGTAAATGATTGTTCACCGGGAAATGTAGAAGAAATAGTGCATAATTATATAAAACAGGATAAAAGAATAAAATATGTTACATATGAAAAAAATAAAGGTTTATTTTGTGCACGATTAAAAGGTGCTGAAATTGCTACTGGTGATTATATTGCATTTATTGATAGTGATGATTATGTAACTATGGATTTTTATCATAGTTTAGTAAAGAATGGTGTGGAATATAATTCAGATATTATAATAGGAAAAACAATTTTTGAAAAAAGCAAAGAAGAACGATATATTAATAATCTTCATGATTGTTGTTTTTTGTTTAATGAATTAAATGGGAAAGAAGTAAGAGAAAGATATTTCAATCAAAAAGGATTATGTTATTCTTGGCATACTATATGGAATAAAATATATAAAAAAGAATTATGGGATAAATGTTTCACATATTATAATAAAATTACAGAACATTTAATTATGACGGAAGACATTGCATTTTCAACGTTGCTATTTTACTTTGCACAAAAAGTTACTACAACACAAAATGAAGGTTATTTTTATTGCCAAAATGGAGATGCATCAACAAATGTAGATAATATAACTATAGAAAAATTTGAAAAAAACATAAAAGATATAAAAGGTGTATTTGATTTCATAAATAGTTTTTTTGAAGATGTTAATGCAGAGCAATGGATAAAAGATAAATTCTTAGAAACTAAAAAATATTATTCTAGGATGTGGAGAGAATTAGGAGAGAGAGTTTTCTTTGGTTCTAAAAAAACACAGGCTACTAAAATTATGGATGAATTTTTGCCAGGATATAAAGAACATACAACTGAAGATGATCATTTTTTTGAGTCGATAAATACAAAGTGGAATGGTGGATTAGAATATATAAAAGAGCAAATAATAAACGGAGACTATGAATATATTAGTTTTGATATATTTGATACGTTGATTACTCGTCCACTATATAATCCTACAGATTTATTTTATATGCTAGATAAAAAATTTGAAGAACTATATAAAACTAATATTAGTTTTTCTAAAATAAGGATTGCAACAGAAGCTATAGCAAGGCAAAAAGAAGGTAGATTAAATCCTTCTTTTCAAGATGTTAATATTAATGAAATTTATGAGTATATGAATAAGGAATATAACATTCCTAAAACTATTACAGATTTGATGAAAGAGGAAGAAAAGCATTTAGAAGTACAACTTTGCCGTCAACGTAAGGCAGTAAAGGAACTTTTTGATGTAGCTTTGATTTCAGGAAAGAAAGTAATCATTGTTTCAGATATGTATCTCGATGAAGAAACTATTTGTGAAATATTAGATAAAAATAAATATTATGGTTATGAAAAACTGTATTTATCTTCTACATTAAGATTAACAAAACATAATGGCGCATTATTTAAATCAGTGTTAGAAGATTTGAATATTAAAGGGAATAAAATTCTTCATTTAGGAGATACGTGGCAAAGTGATATTATAAATGCTCAAGCGGTAGGAATTCAAGCAATGTTTATTCCTAAAGCAGTAGAAATATTTGAGAATAAAATTCCTGATATATGTACGAATAATTGTGCATATATGGCTAAATTAACATGTGGAAGTGTACAAAATACAAAAGAACTTATGAATTCTTTAGGATTTCGTTCAATGTTAGCTCTTGTTGCAAATAAATATTTTGATAATCCATATATAAGTTTCAATGAGTTTAGTGATTTTAATATTGATCCATACTTTATGGGATATTATGCAGTTGGTATGCATATGGCAGGCGTTGTAAAATGGATAATAGAACAATCAAAGGAACAAGAATATGACAATATTCATTTTATGTCTAGAGATGGATATTTGCCTATGAAAATATATGAAAAGTATCATCAAGTATATAAAAATGCACCAGAAGCTAAATATATTTATACATCTAGAAAATCACTTTTACCAGGAATGCTTATGGACAAGTTAGATTTTTATGACTTACCTATTGAGTTTAGAAATCATACTCCAAAAACAATTTTATCTTTACTTAAGTTTTGTTCAGAAGACATTAAAGGTGAAGATATAGAGATAAAATTGAAAGAGAACGGAATTTTATATAATAAGGCTTTTGAAAATGAAAATGAGTATAATCATTTTATTAGATATTATTTAGAAAACTTATATGATGAAAATAAGCATGAAGTAGCTTATGACATAGCAAAAGATTATTATTCAAAATTGAATAGCAAAAAAGATGTTACTTTTGATTTGGGATATAGTGGAAGAATACAAGGTGCAGTTTCTAAACTAGCTGGAGAAGGAATAAATGTATATTTTATACATAGTGATAGTAAAAAATCAGATAGTGTTAAGAGAAAACATAATTTCAAAATAAAAAGTTTCTATGATTTTACTCCAAATATGACTGGATTAATTAGAGAACATCTTCTTTCAGATCCAGGACCTTCGTGCATCGGATTTAATAGAAATGAAGGAGAGATAGTCCCAATTTTTGAATCAGAAGAAAAAGACTTTCAGGATTTCTTTATAGTAGATTTAATTCAAAAAGGGGCACTTGATTTTACAAAAGACTATATTGAAACTTTTGGAGAGTATATAGAATATATTTCTTTTAAAAGTCAAGAAGTATCACTTGTTTTCGAAGGTATGCTTGTTAATGCAAAAGATTTTGATAGAAAAATTTTCAAGGCGTCATATTTTGAAGATTTAGTTTATGGTGCTAGAGATAGAATTAATATATATGAATTCATTAAAAATGAAGTTAATATGTTAGAAAACCCTACTTTAGTTGGAGATAGTATTATGGATTATAGTAGTATGATAGAAAAAATACTATGGGGAAGAAGTAAGACTATAAAATTTATGGTGTATGCAATTTTTGATAGAAAAACATTGAAGGACAAGATGAAAATTAAATTAAAAGATAAACCTATAATATTCAAATTATGTAAAAAAGGATATAAAACTATTAAAAATTGTTTAAAACATAAATAGTAAGTAGGATACTTAAAAACAAAAGTATTTCATATAAATTTGATTATTATATAGGGATAGGAAGTGAGATAAATGAGAAAATTTAAAGAATTTATAAAAGAAAAAAATGTATTAGTAGAGGGGAACCAGACATATAAAATAAATTATTTGTATATTTTTTTAAGTTATCTAATTTTAAATTTTTGTATATATGGATCATTGTGTAGAGAACATTATGCTACTGATTCATATAACTTATTTTATACAAATGCTCGTGGAGCTTTTATTTGGAATGGACGTATAATACCTTATTTTTTTAGTTTGCTTTATAATAAATTAAATATAAATATAATAGAGATACAGCCGATTACTACTTCTTTATCTATTCTTTGTCTTGCTGTTACAGCAACATTATTATTTATTACATTTTATAATAAATTAAGAAGTAATACTAATATATCATTTTTTACTATTTTTTTTGCTTGTATGTTGTCAACAGTTAATTTTATCATACTTGAATGGTTTCTTTTTCCAGAAGTTGTTTTGTTTTATACAATAGGAATGTTATTAGCAGTATTAGCAGCAAAATTATTTGCAGATAGGAAAAAAAATTGTTGGAATTTTTGTATATCAAGTATTTGTGCATTATGTTCAATGTATATGTATCAGATAAATATAAATATTTTTATAATAGTTGTATGTATGTTAATTGCTATGAATAATGAGTTTAAAATAAATAAGAAGTCCATAAAAGAAATTGTTTTAGGTATTTTAGTTGGCTTTTCTGCAGCGTTAGCTTCTCTTATTACAAATCATGTTATAAAATTATTACGACCTGATATAAACTTTAGAGCATCTGGTTTTTCACTTACATCAATATACTCAAATGTTATTCATATTATAAAGTTACAAAAGCAAATATGGATACAAGGTATTAATTTAATGAAAGCACCTTGGATGTTATGTTTTTTTGTTGCTATGTTATTGGTTATATTCTTTGCATTTGTAAAAAGAAGCAGTAGTAAAGAAAAAATTAGTATTACATTTATTATTTTTATATTATTAGTTAGTTTTATTGTAATCTTTAATCCAAACTATTTTTTTAGCACTGATATTTGGTTATCTCCTAGAATGATTGTTGCATTGCCATATTTTTTAAGTATATTACCAATAATTGCTATTTGTATTTACGATGGAAAAAAAGTTTTTAAATATCAATCTGTAGTACTAATAATAGTTATTCTTCTTTTAATTCCTAATATAAGAACAACACAAAATATAATTACAGATCACTTTGCAACAAATAAAATTGATAAGCAGTATGCTTTACTGATTAATAATGAAATTAAAAAATATGAAAATGCAAATAATATTCAAATAAATAATATAGCTACTAAATTAGATGTTAAACCAACATATGTTTATAAAGGGATAGATTATGCCAGTTATGACACAAATGCAAGAGGATATGTTATTCCATGGGCTGATATAAATATGATTAACTATTATTCAGGAGAAAATTATAATAAAGTAAAAATGAATAATCAAATCTTTGAGACATATTTTAAAAATAAGAATTGGAATTATTTTAATTCAAGTGAGCAATTTGTATTTGTTGGTGATACTTTATATTGGTGTATATATTAGTATTATAATATTAAAAAATAGATTGTACTATATGAATGAACGGGAGGTGTTAAAATGCATAAATTATCGTTGATTATTCCTTGTTATAATGAAGAAGAGGCATTGCCTTTTCTTTATAAATCAATTTGTCAAGTATGTGATATTATGAGTGATCAGAAATTTGAATTTATATTTGTTAATGATGGCTCTAAAGATAATACATTGGATATAATTAAAAATTTCGAAGTGGAAGATAAAAGAGTAAGATATATATCTTTTTCAAGAAATTTTGGAAAAGAAGCTGCAATGTATGCAGGACTTGAAGCTTCAAATGGAGATTTTGTAGCTATTATGGATGCGGATATGCAAGATCCACCAAGTTTACTTCCGCAAATGTATAGTTATGTTAAAGATGGTGAGTATGACAGTGTTGCAACGAGAAGAGTAACACGTGAAGGTGAACCACCTATAAGAAGTTTCTTTGCTAAACAGTTTTATAAAATAATTAATAAAATATCAAATGCAGATATTGTAGATGGAGCACGTGATTTTAGATTAATGTCACGCCAGATGGCTGATGCAATACTATCTATGAAAGAATATAATAGATTTTCAAAAGGTATTTATGGTTGGGTAGGTTTCAAAACTAAGTGGTTGCCTTTTAAAAATATTGAAAGAGTAGCAGGAGAGACAAAGTGGTCTTTTTGGAAATTGTTCACGTATTCATTAGAAGGAATTATTGGATTTTCAACTAAGCCTTTAGCTATTGCATCTATTTTAGGATTAATTTTTTGTGTACTTTCTTTTATATTTATTATATATATAATTATAAAAACAATTATTTTTAATAATCCTGTAGAAGGATGGCCATCACTTGCATGTATTGTTCTTTTTGTAAGTGGAATTCAATTATTTTGTACAGGTATTGTTGGACAATATATGTCAAAAACATATTTAGAAACAAAAGCAAGACCAATTTATATAATTAAAGAAACAGAGAAAATGAATAATGATAAAAAAAATGAAGTTCAAATAAATAAAATAGAAGAAATATATTAAATAAGGAAAGGTATTAATAATGAAAGTTGGTATAGTTACATTTCACTTTGTAAATAATTTTGGAGGAGCATTACAAACATACGCTTTATCAGAAGTTGTTACAGAGTTAAATAAAGAGAAAACAATTATAATAGATTATAGACACTGGTTTATTAGATTTACAGATTTTATAAGAGTATTTCCGATTACCACTAATGTTAAAGAAGTTTTATCTGGTTTAACAACATTTAAAGAAAGAATAGGAAGAATCAAAAAATTTCAAAAATTTAATAATGACAACTTTTTAACTTCATCATTATATACTTCGGAAAAAAAATTAAATCAATGTACTCCTCAATGTGATAAATTTATATGTGGTAGTGACCAAATATGGAATCCTATCATAACATTAGGAGTATGTTCACCGTATTATTTAAATTTCGTAAAAGATAAGGAAAAGAAAATATCTTATGCAGCTAGTTTTGGAGTAACAGAAATAAACTCAAAATACTATTCCAATATAGAAAAATATCTTCAACAATTTAAAGCAATTTCTGTGCGTGAAAAAGAGGGTGTAGATTTAGTTAAGAAAATCAGTGGAATAGATGCTGAATGTTTAATAGATCCAACATTTTTACTAACTAAGGAACAATGGATTAAGATAGCAGAAGAACCTAAAAATAAAGAACCATACATTCTTGTATATATGATGCAAAAAAATGATAGTGTTTATGAATATGCAAGAAAAATCAAGGAAATTTTAAACATAAAGGTTATTGATATAAGTAGGTATGGATTTAAACAGGATTTCGTGGATGAAGTTTGTATAGATATTGGACCTAAAGAGTTTGTGGGATTATTTAATAATGCGTCTTATGTATGCACTAATTCTTTTCATGGACTAGCCTTTTCATTGATTTTAGAGAAAAACTTTTTTATTGTACCAAGTACAAGATTTAATTCTAGAATTGGAAATTTGATGAATATATTTAATTTAGAACTTATAAAAGATATAAATAAAGATGTTATAGAAAAAGAATCATATGATAAAAATGAAATAAGAAAAATAATGAATAAAGAAAGACAAAAATCTATCTCATTTTTAAAGAAAAATTTATTTAATGATTAATAGGAGAGTTCGATGATTAATATAAGTAAAGAAACAAAATATGATTGTTGTGGTTGTAATGCTTGTGTTCAAATATGCCCAACTCAATGTATTAGTATGACCGTTGATGAAGAAGGGTTTAAATATCCACAAATCATGAAAGACAAATGCATTGGATGTAATAAGTGTGAGAAAGTTTGTCCAATAATACAACAAAAAAATAAGAATTCAACTTATTCTGACTCAAAACCTAAAACTATTGGGGGATGGCATAAAAATGAAGAAGTAAGGAAAAAAAGTTCATCAGGTGGAGCTTTTACATTATTAGCTGAATTTGTACTAAAAAACAAAGGGATAGTATTTGGAGCAGGTTTTAATGAAAATTTAGAAGTTAATCATATGAGTGTGGAAAAAATAGAAGAGCTAGATAAACTTAGGGGTTCAAAATATGTTCAAAGTGATATTAAAGATACATATTTAAGAGTAGAAGAAAATTTAAAAAATGGAAGAATAGTTTTGTTTGTAGGAACTCCTTGTCAATGTGCAGGTTTAGATTCATTTTTAAGAAAAGACTATGATAAATTATATAAATGTGATTTTATTTGTCATGGTGTACCATCACCATTAGTATTTGAAAAGTATAAATTATATTTAGAAGAAAAATATAATGACAAAATTATTGAATTTAAGTTTAGAAATAAGGAAAAAGGTTGGAGAGATTTAGGTCAGATGGGCACAATTATAAAGTTTAAAAGTGGAATAATAATAAAAAATATTCCCGCATACAAGGATTTTTATATGAATGGTTTTTTAACTGACTTGTATCTAAGACCATCTTGTCATGACTGTAATTTTAAAAGTATACCTAAATATTATTCTGATTATACAATAGCTGATTTTTGGGGCGTAAAAACAATGTATCCTGAAATATATGATAAAAAAGGTACTTCATTAATGTTAATTAATACTAACAAGGGGATTAATTTATTTGATGAATTGAAAAAAGATTTTTATAATGTTGAATGTAATATAGATATAGCTGTAAAAAGAAATCCTTCATTACTTAAATCTTCATATGTATCTGAATATAGAGAAATATTTTTTAAAGATATAAACACTAGATCTTTTGAATCATTAGCTCATAAATATATGACTATAATGGCAAGAATTATTCATATAGTAAAAAAAGTAATTTTAAGAAAGAAGAGAAAAAATGAGAAAAAAAATATTTAATATTTTAGGACTTCTTATTAGTTTAATTTGTTTTCTGTTTATTTTACGAACAATATTTTTGATAGAATTTGATTGGAATATACTAAAAGATAAAATGGGTATATTTTGCATGTTAACAGTTATTTCTGCCATATCAATTCTTCTAGTTACAAATGCTTGGGCTAATATATTAAATTTTATTGAATATAAAGATGTATCAAAAAGTACTTTGTCATCAGTATATATAAAAGCAAATATAGCAAAATATTTGCCTGGAAATGTTATGAATTTGATTGGCAGAAATGTTATGGCAGGTAAACTAGGATTTAAACAAACTAATATAACTATAAGTACAATTATTGAGATTATATTTTTTGCATTTACTACTATAATTTTATCATTAATATTTTCTATACACAAAATTAAATATATAATTAGTATTATATATCAGTATATAAATTTTTCTTTTATTATTAGCATAATAATAATAATATTTATTCTGTTAATTGTCATAACTGTTTATAAAAAGTATATTTATGTAAAAACAGACAAATATATTAAACAAATTAAGAAATTTATAACCTTAGATTTTGCCAAGCTAAGTATAAAATTATTCATTTTATATGCTTTGTATTTTTTTATATTAGGATGTTTGTTGGTAATAGTAATTAATAATGTATTAAATATAAAGATTAATTTATATGATGCATCATCCATAATAGGATTTTATGTACTATCTTTTTTTATTGGATATATAACTCCAGGTGCACCAGGTGGTATTGGAATTAGAGATACTGTTATAATAGTATTATTGTCAAGTGTAGTAGGAACTTCAGTAGCAATTATCTCTTCGTTAATACATAGGATAATAACAATTGTTGGAGATATAATTATATTTTTATTTAGTTATATAATTTTTAGAAAACAAAACAATAGTTAAATTATAATAATATGAATAAATTAACAAATAAAACCAGATAAAGTTTAACAAGGGTAATAAATAATATTTTTGTAACTATAAACAAAATGAAAGTGGATTTTCATTAGCTAAATATGTCTTTAAAAGAGCTTTAGAAGATAAAAATATAAAAGTGATTTTTAGCTTATTGCCTAACTTTGGAATAAGATATATTGCAATGAAGTTAGGACAACTGAAATAATTTTTGGTGTCCAGAAAAGTGAACATAAGGCAAGTTGGTGACTGTCACCATATATAAGCAGATAAGACATAAAAATCTTATTTGCTTTTTGTTTATCAAAAGTATTTCATGGGATATAATATAAGCATAAGAGAAATGAACTTAAGAATGAAAAATATTATAAGAGTAATTAATATATTTTATAAATCAAATACTATGAGTTTGTTAGAGGAGTTTACTAATGAATGAATTTAAAGATATAACATGGAAGCAAAGATTTGAAAATTTTAATAAAGCATAAGGAAGTATAATTTATGTATGGATTATTAGATAAGGATTTGGAATATATATTAAAGGGTTTAAGTAAGTTCCTACAAATAGAAAAAGCACTGATTTTCGGTAGTAGAGCAATAGGAAATTATAAAAAAGGATCAGATATTGATTTGACAATAGTAGGAAGCGAAATAAATGATAATATATTAAGAGAACTTTATGATTATTTAAATGAAGTATGTCCTATACCATATTTTTTTGATTTATTGCATTATGAAAATATAAGCAATGAAAAATTAAAAAAACATATAGATGATTATGGAAAGATCATATATAACAGATGAAATAATATTTAAAATTTCATCTGTTTTTTTATAAAAAATTTATATTTTTATGTAATATTTCTTTCTAATGCATATATATTATTTAGAAGCTTAAGATACATAACTTAGCAATAATAAAAAATCAACTAGATAAGAGAAATAAAAAATCTTATCTATTTTTTATTTTAAGAAAATAAAAGATAGGTTATAATTAAGATAATAAACAGTAGGAGTGATGTTTTGAAAAATAGTAATGTGCATCATGAACACGATGTAGGATATAAGCATATATTTTCACATAAGGAAACATTTTTAGAATTTTTAAGAAGCTTCACTAAGAAAGAATGGGCTAATTTAATAAAAGAAGAAGATTTAATTTTGGTAGATAAGTCTTATGTTCTTTCGGATTTTGAGGAAGAGGAATCTGATATTTTATATAAAGCAAATATAAATGATGAGGAAGTAATATTTTATGTATTACTAGAATTTCAATCAAAAGTAGATTTTCAAATGCCTATGAGATTGTTATTCTATATGACAGAAATTTGGAGAGACATACTTAAGAATACAGATAAAAATGATAGAAGAAGAAAAAGTTTTAAATTACCATCAATTGTTCCAATAGTTTTATATAATGGAAAGAATAAATGGACTGCAAAGGTTAGTTTTAAGGAAATATTAAGTGGTTATGAATTATTTGAGGATAATATCTTAGATTTTAATTATATGTTATTTGATATTAATAGGTATTCTGATAATGAATTGCTTAATATATCAAATATGATATCAGCAGTATTTTTATTAGATCAGGACATGACAGAAGATGAATTAGTAAGAAGACTTAAAAAGATGATATATTTTTTGAAAAAGATATCACCAGAGCAATTTAGTGTATTTAAGCAATGGCTTAAAAATATAGTTAAACCAAGAGTTAGAGATGATTTAAAAGATGAAATTGAAAATGTTCTTGAAAAGAGTAATCAAGAGGAGGTAGATTTTATGGTTCATAATTTAGAAAAAACTTTAGATAATATAGAGAAAAAGGGAATAGAAAAACAAGCAAAAAAAACAGCAATAAAGGCAATAAAAATGGGAATGACTAATGAAGTTATAATTGAATTAACTGGATTGATGGAACAAGAAATAAATGATATAAGAAAAGAAATTAGTCATTAATTAAAATTGATAAATTTATATTATTGAAATATTAATTAAGAGTCAGGGTGAGAGCTCTGGCTTTTTTGAGTTAAGAAGGGATAGTGGAGAGTTGAGAGTGGAGGAAAAAATTCCTTAGGGGAATTTTGTAACAAGTTATAGGATGCATAGAGCAGATAAGATTTAAAGGTCTTATCTGTTTTTTTATAAAAAATTTTATATTTTCATGTAATATTTCTTTCTAATGCATATATATTGTTTAGAAGCTTAAGATACATAACTTAGCAATGATAAGAAAATGTGTATGGATTTAAAAATAAAACTTAATGTATATGATAAAAAATTAAAAGGAGATGTTTTTAATATGGAAAGAAAAATAGTAAAGTTAAGAGTAGATATGTATAACGATACTAAGTTTAAGATAATAGATACAATGGAGGACAGGGATGTTATTCATTATATTTGGACTAGACTTTTAACTTTAGCAGGTAAAGTTAATTTAGAAGGAGATTTGTATCTTTCAAAAAGTATTCCTTATACAGTAGGAACGCTAGCTTTAGAATTTAATAGAAGTGCTGAAAAGGTTAAATTAGCTTTAAAGGTATTTATCGATTTAGAAATGGTTGAATTAATTGAAGATAATGTTTATAGAGTGAAGAATTTTGTTAAACATCAAAATATTAAGTCTAAGAAAGAAGTTGATATTGCAGAAAAAGTAGAATGTAATGAAGAAAAATTAAGTGATATTAATTCTGCTAAGGTTAATAAAAATCTTATAGAGAAAATAGATAATAATGATCTAAAAGATAAAGTAACTGATGTGGAATATATAGTTAATAAAGATATTGGAAAGAGTATATTTGATTTTGAAAAAGAAAAACAAAATAACAATAACATGGTTTTAAATATTAGTGAAGATATAGAAAATAAAAATAATAATATTAAAGTTATAGAGCTTAATAATGATAAAAAATCTAATGCTGATTTAGCTATTATTAATGTAAAAGATAATTCCAAAATTCAGAGTGAAAATATTTCTGATAAATCAGTTTTGGATAAGAATTTATTAAATAATGAAGTCAGTGTAAAAGATAAAGCTAATTTAGATAAAGAATTTGTATTTAGTAAAGCTGACAATAAGAAAAAGAGAAATAAATCAAAGAAGCAAAAAAGGAAAGAGGAAGAGAGTGATATTATTTCAATATGGGATGGTGATGATATAGAGGATATTTGTGGATTGAGTGATGAGGTGCCAGAAGGAAAATTAATTACTACATTTAAAGTTTAGGTAATTGCTTTTGTGGTGTGAAAATTTATAGATACAATTTTAAGGCTATTATTTGTTTTAAGAAAATGAAAGATAGGTTATAATTAAATTAGAGGAAGGTAGGTGATAATTTGACAGTAAGTAATGAAAAAGTAAAGCTTGATGAGATACTAAAGTTTTTATTTTCTACATCTAAAAAAGTATTGGTTAATTTATTAAATGGAATTTTTGAAGAAAATTTTAGTGATGATGAAGTTGAATTATCAGTAAGTAATAATGAATTTATAATGGATACATTTGATACTTTAAGGGGAGATGTATTCTTTGACATACTAAATAATGAAACTAGAGATAAAGTTAGTTATCATTTAGAGTTTCAGACTAAAAATGATAGTACAATGGTAATAAGAATGTTTGAATATGGATTTAAAAAAGGTAAAGAACAAGCGGGAAATAGGGATGACTTTAAAACTATATATTTTCCTAAACAAAAAGTAATATTTATTGAGCGTAATAATAATATAAAGGATGATATAAAATTAAGAATAGTTTTACCTGATGAACAAAGTTTTATTTATTCAGTTCCTGTAATGAAATATTGGGAATATACTGATAAGGAACTTATAGAAAATAAGATGTATCCATTATTACCATTACAATTATTTAATCTTAGAAAAGAATTAGAGTATTTTAGAAGAAAAAATGATATTGAAAATATAAAAGAATTATCAATTAAGGCAAAGGACATTGCATTGAAGATAGCAAATGAGTCAAAAGAGCTATTCGAAAAAAATGAAATAGTAGGCGAGGACTTTCATAAGATGTTGCTTGCAATACAGAATTTAATTGAATATTTAAATAGAAATTATTTTAAGGATGAGAGATTAGAAGAAGAGGTGAATACAATGACAAAAACATTATATGATCCAGAAGTAGAAAAAAGAGGAATAGAAAAAGGAATAGAAAAAGGAATAGAAAAGAAAGCAAAAGAAACAGCAGTAAAAGCAATAAAGTTAGGTATGAGTAATGAAGTCATAATTGAGTTAACTGGATTAACACAGCAGCAAATAAATGATATTAGAAAAGAACAAATTAACTAGTTAAAATATATTTTTAAGAGAATATAGTGTAGGAAATTAAAGAAGCGTTAAATCAAATTGAAGAAAATAAGTATGAAGCTGAACTTAAGGAAAGAAATATAGATAATATATTAAAACTTGCCATTGTCTTTAAAGGGAAAAAAGTTAAAGTTTTTGAAGGATAGATTAAATATGTTTTAAAAAGCAGATAGGATGTAAAATTCTTATCTGTTTTTTTTAACTAAGGAAAATATAGAATTTTTAAAGGTTACAATATAGATTTAATTAAATATTAGTTAAGAGTGGAGAGTTAATGAAAAAATTCCTTAATTCTAAGCTTTTAAATTATCCACTCTCAACTAAAAACGTTGATTAGGCACTTTTGTTATAAAGAAATTTTAAATCATTTATTTTACCATATTTATAATTTTTTTAAAATGAGGTATAATATAACAATATTTAGTTGATATTTGTAGTATTTTCATTGTATATGATTTTTAAAAATATATTATAAAAAGAGGAAAGGTAGGATAAAATGAAATTTTTTGTTAATTTAGCAGTAAAGAAAAAACTTTTATTAGTATTTTCAGTAGTATGTATTTTTATTTTCTTAATAGGATTTCAAGGAATATTAAGCTCATCAAAGATAAACGAAGGTTCTAAAAAAATATATAGTACTAATTTAATAGCTATTAAAGATTTAGAACAAATTAGAGGAAATATAAATTATATGAGAGTTAATCTCCTTGAAATTGCCCATTCAATAGATAATTTTAAATTAGATGAACAGATAAATATTATAGATGATCTAACAAAAGAAGATGAAAAAATTATGAAGGAATATGAAAGTTTAGATTTAACTTCAGAAGAGTCTAAAGCTTATAATGATTTTAAAAATTATTTATTAAAATATAGAGAGACAAGAGTTAAGGTAATTGAGTGTGTAAAAGCTAATAATTATGATGAGGCCGTTAAAATTGTTAACTCAGATTTATTTAGTATTAATGAGTCTATGTTTCAAGATTTACAAAAGTGTATTGATATAAATGAAAAATTAGCAGAGAAAGCAAATTCAAATAATATAAATCAATTTAGTCACTCTAAAAACAAAATTATAATTTATACAATTATAGTATTTTTAATTATAATTCTTATGGCATACATACTAACAGAAAGTATAACTAATCCATTAAATAAAATAAAAGAATTTGCAAATAGATTATCAAGCTATGATTTTTCAGCGCCAATTAATATTACAAGGAAAGATGAACTTGGACAAGCTGGTAATGATTTAAATAAAGCACAGGAAAATATAAAGGAATTAATAAAAGTAATTATGGAAAATTCACAAGATATAAGTGCATCATCTGAAGAACTTTCAGCAACAGTACAAGAATTATCTTCAAAATCTGTTACTATAGATGAAGCTGTAAATAATATTGCTTCTAGTATGCAAGAATCTAGTGCTACTACAGAAGAAATAAGTGCATCTACAGAAGAAGTTGATGCAAGTGTTAATATGCTTTCTTCAAGGGCTTTAGAAGGAAGTAATAATGCTAATAAATCTAAAGAAAGAGCTTTAGAAGTTAAAAATAATGGTGAAAAGGCTATTAATGAAACTATAAAAATAACTGAAGAAAAACAAATGAATATGGAAAAGGCTATTGAAGATGGAAAAGTAGTAGATAGCATAAAAGTTATGGCAGACACCATAGGAAGTATAGCAGAACAAACTAATTTGCTTGCATTAAATGCTGCAATAGAAGCAGCAAGAGCAGGGGAAGCAGGGAAAGGCTTTGCTGTAGTAGCAGAAGAAGTTAGAAAACTTGCAGAAGAGTCTTCGCAAGCAGTAGTAAATATTAAAGATACTATTACTAAAGTACAAGGAGCATTCAAAAGTAGCATTGATACAGGTAGTGATATATTGAATTTTATAAATACAAATGTATATAAGCAATTTAATAATTATGGGGAAACAGGGAACAAGTATTATAATGATTCAGATTTGGTAAATAAAATGTCTGAGGAATTTGCTAATATGTCTGAAGAAATAGCAATTACAGTTGGACAAGTAAGTAAAGCTGTTCAAACTATGGCATTATCTTCACAAAAATCAAGTGAAGAAGCAGAAACAATAAAGATGAGTATGGATGAAACTACAAAAGCTATAGAACAAGTAGCTCTAACAGCACAAGGTCAAGCAGAGCTTGCTCAAAAGCTTAATAATATAGTTCAAAAATTTAAGATATAATGAACCATTATGGTGTGATTTTTTTCAAAACAGATAAGATGTAATAATTTTATCTGTTTTTTTATCCTCTAATAAATTATATTGTTGGAACTTTTATGGATAACTTTGTTAAACGAATTAAACATATGGAAGAGTTAAATTGAGAATTAAAAGTTGAAAGTGAGAGTTAAGTATAAATATTCTCAGGAAGATTTTAAAAAATATAATTAAAGAAAACCTGCGATTTTAAACAATAACTTTGAATTGTAAATTATCCATTCTCAATTAAAAAAGCAGAAGTATTTTGTTATGCTATAAATCATAAAAAACGTTAATAAATATATGATTTCTTATAATAATAATTTTATATTTGTGTAAACTAACAATGTACAAGTTGGTTTTTATAATTTGTTTAATCAAAAAGAATTTGTGTCAATATACTTATATTGGGAAATATGGTATATTAGATTTACAATTTAAAAATAAATAAGATATAGGGGATGAGACTTAAAATGGCAAAATTTAAGAAGACTAGGCTTATAGCATTAGCTTTAGCAGGTTCATTATTTATGTCCCAAGCAACATATGTTAAAGCAGCTGAAGTAAATAACACAGTTAAATTAGAAAATAAAGCAGTAGACAGCAACATAAGATTGCAAGATGATTTTTATAGTGCAACTAATAAGAATTGGTTAAGTACTGCTAAAATTGAAGATGGGGAAGTATCGAATTCTTCTTTTAATGAGGCTGAAAAAGCTTTAACAGAGCAAAAGAAAGAGATAATGAAAGAATTATTAGCAAATGAAAAAAATTATTCAAAAGATAGTGATGAAAAAAAGATTATTAATTTATATAAAAATATTTTAAATATGGAAGAAAGAAATAAACAAGGTATAGAACCTATTAAGGGAATATTAGATAAAATTAATAATATTAAAACTTTAGATGATATTAGAGAACTTGGTAAATATGATATAGGAAATCCATTAATAAATGTAGGATGCAGTGTTGATTTAAAAGATGCAACTAGATATGCAGCTTATGTTTATCCAACACATCTTACTTTAGGTAATTCAGATGAATATTTAAAACCAACAGAAAATACTAAAAGAATTAAAGGATTAGTTGAAAATTATTATAAGAAAATATTAACTTTAGTAGGAAATACAGAAGAAGAAGCTAAAACTAAGGTTGATAACTTATTTAAATTAGAATATATGATAGCTAAAACAATAACAGGAAGAGAAGAAAATTCTAAAAATCCGAATGCTATAGATAATCAATATAATGTATATACTTTAGATAAGCTTGATGAATTAGCACCAAATCTAAAGATAAAAGATTTTATTAAAGATTCTAAGATGGATAAAGCAAATAAGATAATTTTAACACAGCCAAAGTGGTTAAAAGCAATGAATGATATTTATACAGAAGAAAATATACCACTTATTAAAGACTACATTGAAATTAATAATTTAGCTAGTTTATCATCATGTCTTGGAGAAGATTTTGAAAAAGCAGCAAATGAGTTTTCTAAAGCTTGTTTAGGAACAAAAGGAGATACACCTAAAGAAGAAGAAGCTATTAGTATAGTTAATTCAGCTTTACCAATGGCATTTGGTAAGTTATATGTTGAAAAGTATTTTTCAAAGAGCACTAAAGATGATGTTAAAAATATGACTGATGAAATAATTAAAACTTACGAAAAGAGAATAGATAATTTAGATTGGATGAGCGATTCAACTAAAAAGAGTGCTAAAAAGAAATTAAATAAAATTGGTATTCAAATTGGATATCCTAAAAAATGGGATGATTATTCTAATTTAGAAATAAGATCATATGAAGAAGGCGGATCACTTTTAGAAAATTTAATGAATTTAGGAAAATTTACAGAAGAAAAGCAATTAAGTAAATTAAACAAAAAAGTAGATAAATCAGAATTTGCATGTCCTCCACAAATGGTAAATGCTTTTTATAATCCAACAGCTAATACAATTACAGTTCCAGCAGGAATTCTTCAACAAGAATTTTATAACCCAAAGGCAAGTAAAGAACATAATTTAGGTGCAATTGGTGCAATTATAGGTCATGAAATAAGTCATGCTTTTGATAATAATGGAGCTAAGTTTGATGGAGATGGTAATTTAAATAGTTGGTGGAGCAAAGAAGATTATAAAAAATTCGAAGATAAAACTAATAAGGTAAGAAGTTTTTATAATAATGTGAAATTAGATAATGGTAAAAATGTAAATGGAGATCTTACAGTAGGTGAAAACATAGCAGATATAGGAGGAATTGCTTGTGCATTAGATATTTTAAATAAGATGCCTAATGCTAACTATAAAGATTTCTTTGAAAGTAATGCTAATGTATGGCGTGAAATTAGTACAAAAGAATACGCAGATTTAAAATTACAAAATGATGTACATTCACCTAACAAAGTAAGAGCTAATGTTGTATTATCACAATTTGATAAATTTTATGACACATATAAAATAAAAGAAAGTGATAAGATGTATGTGAAACCAGAAGATAGATTAAAAATTTGGTAGTGTTAAATAAAATGCTGAAAGATTTATTTAATATGTAAGTTTAAATAATAATAGTAAACCATGCATTAATATAAATAATATAATTAAATGCATGGTTTCTTTTATAATTACTTCTAAGATATAAAAAAATGAGAAATGTTTAAATAAAAGTATTATGTTTTATATTTAGAAATAATTTCTACAATTCTGTAACTTTAGTCATTTTATATTCTTTTTCTTTTAATATATTTATCAATTTTTTTAATGTAGAATTATCTTCATAGCTATATGTTGGACATCCATTAGAATCTTCATCTAGTTTAATAAATTTATTTTCTAAAGAAGGATGAAAAAACACACTTCCCATATTAGAATTATCTGAATTTCTTATTCTATCTAAACACATTTCTTCTTTGCTTTCTGCAATATAATCTAATGGGGTAGAGATATATAATGAAGAATTATTATATGGACTTAATTGTGGTTTTTTTAAATCAGCTTTATCAACCCCATAATCATTAAAGGGATAATAAAGTATTTTAAAATATTCTTCTGCAATTTTATTTTGTTCTGGAGTTATTTCATAATGAGGTACTTCAAAAAAGTCTATTGGTATATCTAAGTATTTGGCAGTTTCAATAGCTTTTTTTATTTTTTCTCTAAATATAGTTGTGGAAGGTTCATATCTACCAAATTCAAATCCAGCAGCTGATTCATTATCACCAATTTGATGAGTGTATCCATGTAAACCAATAATACCATTGTTATTTTTTAAGTAATCAAGTGTATATACCATTTCTGCTATTTCAAAATTATTTTTAGTTAAAGGATCATTATCTATTTTAAAGTTAGGATTTTTATATCTTGGAATCCAAGCTATATGATAAGGAATATTTTCTTCATTCATATATTCTCCAATTATACGAAGGTTTTCAAAGTAATTTTTATCATAACCTTGAGAAGTTACACATATATCTTCAAATCTTATTAGCCCTATTTGAGTATTTTTAGAAGTAGTATTATTTTGATTTTCTTGTGAAGTATTATTAAGATTGTTAATAAAATCATTATTTGCAGAGGTATTTTTAATTTCATTATTAGAAGTTATTTTGCAGTTAATTATTTTGTTATCTTTAACCCATCTAGTATATAAGTTAAACATATTAGATAAATCAGAAAAACATATGTAATATATATCATCACTATTTAATAAATCTTTTTTTAATTTAAATTCTTTATTAGGACATTTAACGATATTGTTTAAAAGATTAATTGAGTAAGTTTCATCATTAATATTTAAATATAAAGAGTTATCATTTCTAGTAAACTTACCATTTAAATTATATATAACTTCATTTAAAGGAATATAATATCTATTTTTATTTAAGTATATTGGCAAGGTGAAATCTAAATTATTTCCATTTAATTTAAGTCTTATATTATCTTCATTCATATCAAAACCTTTAAAATTTGAAAAATTATTAGAAATCAAATCATTACTTTTAGATGAATTATCAATTATTAAGTTTTCTTCATTATTATTAGTAATTATATTGTTATCATGGTTTGTTAAATTTTTAGTTGTAAAATTTTCTTCATTAGTACAACCTATTAAAAAAATAAGTATAAATAATAACAAAATAAAAAAGTAATGTTTTTTTACCATAAATAAAATCCTTTCTCCATATATAAATAATTTAAGTTATTTATATATTTTGTACTTAAAGTGATGATTTTATTTAGATAATACTGATTATTAAAATATATTAAATGTAATAGAAGTCAAAATTACAACTATAACCATATAATCAAATTTATTTAATAAAATAAATATTATTGAATTTTAAATAAATTTTTTCAAAAAAGGACCTAAATTAGAAATTATTATTGTATTGTATAACGTAAGATATATGGAATTAAAATACACATATAGAAAATAAGTATTAAAAATATATAATTTTCTAATATGATAATTATATACCAAAAAATCAATTGACAGGAACAAGGTTTTTGGTATAATGATAAAAGTAGGTTTTGACCATAAAAATCCAAAAAAGTAATAGATAATTATATTATCATAGTTTATATCAAACTTTACATTAATATGTTATAATGGTATAATTTATGATGATTTTAAAAATTAGGAGGGAAAGAAATTATGTTTAACAGAGCAAACAAAATGACAGCTTTATTAGTAGCTGCAGCTGCTGTTGTTTCATTAGTTCCAGCTACTGGAGTTAATGCAGCAGACGTAGAAAGAATAGAATCAAAAGATGGAAAGGTTTATAATGCAGTAGCTTATAAAGATGGACACGCTTACATTGATGGTGATGAAATCAGCAATAAAGATGAAGGTGTTTATTATTTATCAGGAGGAAAATATTCTGAATTAGATAAGGTAGATACAGATTCAGACGTAGAAGTTTATGGTGAAAAATATGTTAATGTTGATGATGCAGATTACTTTGTTGATTTAACAAACGGTAAAGTAACTGATGATGATGTTAAAGAAGATGATATTGATGAAGTTGCTGGAAAGTTAAGAAAGAACCTTAAAGATGATACTGATGATAGATATGAAGAAAAAAATGCTTCTTCATACAGAGAAGATGCAAAAGAAAATAAAGCTGGTATTGATACAATAAAAAGTATTCCAGGAAATAAATTTGGAGAAACATGGTATACAACTGAAGTTTCTCCAGCAAAAACAGAAGAATATGATAAGGTTAATGAAGGACAAAATTTCAACATATTCACAGATGCAAAAGGAAACTATATTGATGCTGATTACAACTTAGGAAAAATCAAAGTTGAATCAACTAGTGGAGATTCAGTTAAAATAGAAAACACAAATGATAAAGAAGACATTGGTAAAGTAGATGACGCTATATCTGCAAGTGTTAAACAAAACGCTATTTTAGGACAAGATTCTAAAAATATTTATAGAACAGCTACAATTACTATTAAAGCTGAAGATGGTGTTTTAATATCAGAAGTTTATGGAATTAAAGTTGGTAAAGAAGAAAAGAAAGATGGAAAACCTGAAGTAGTTAATAATGGAGCATTTAGATGTGACGGTTTAACAAAGGATAAGGACAATGATAATAAGATTGGTGCTGAAGAAGTACATTTTGATGTAATTCAAAAGATATCAAAACAAAAAGCTTCTCATGATGTAGATGGAGCTAATTATGCTAAGGATGTAACTAGCTATGTTATCTCTAAGGATAATGGAGAAGAAGTATCTGAAAAATCTTTAATTTATAAAGATAATAAAGATGTTAAATATACAGTTGCTAAGGGAAAAGTCATTGCTTATTTAACATATGAGGATGATAAAAAAGATAAAGTAAAAACTGAAACAATAACTTTAGACAAGGATCATAACTTATACTACACTGATATTGCTGATCAAGCTGATGAAGAAGTAAAAAAGAATGATAAGTGTGCATTAGATATTGACGTTGATGGTAACCTTTGGAGATTAGATGGCGGATATATTTATAAATGGGACAACGATGAAGATTGGGACAAAGTTTACAAAGTAGACGGATCTATGACTGAATTATCAGTTTATGATAAAAACAACATGATCGTTTGGGATGAAAATGATGAAGTTTATTCAATAATCGGAAACAAAGAAGATAAAAAAGATAAAGAAGAAGACAATAAAGTTGAAGTTAAAGCTGGATGGGCTCAAGGAACTGATGGAACTTGGTCATTCGTTAATGCTGACGGAACTAAGAAAACTGGTTGGTTCCAAGATGGAGCTAATTGGTACTTAGCTAATGAAGCTGGTATTATGCAAACTGGATGGAAAACTGTTGGTGGAACTTGGTACTACCTAAATGAATCAGGAGCTATGCAAACTGGATGGAAAAATCTTGGTGGAACTTGGTACTACTTAAATAATTCAGGAGCTATGCAAACTGGATGGGTTATCGTTTCAGGAAACTGGTACTTCTTACAACCATCAGGAGCTATGAAAACTGGTTGGTACAACGATAATGGAACTTGGTACTGCTTAGATGCATCAGGAAAAATGTTAGCTAACACAACTGTAAATGGATATACTTTAGGAGCTAACGGAGCTTGGGTTAAATAATTTAAGCTTTAAATATTAAAGGACTTCCTTTTGGGAGTCCTTTATTTTTATGCAAAAATTCCTAATTATCCACTTTAAAACAAAAGAATTGGCATAGTTACTTTGTTTTTAATATTAGAGATTTTGTTATTAACCATATTTTTCCATATATAAAAACATAATAAAAAATTAAGGGAATATTTAATGCATTTTATAGGCGAAAATGGTAAAATGTTAGTATATATGTAATGGGAGGGAGAATAATGAATAAAAGATTGAAAAGGATCATTGCAATAGCACTTACAATTAGTGCATTTTCAACAATACAACCGACAAAATATATGAATTTATTTACTACAACAGCATATGCTTCAAGTAGACATATAGATAATTTAGTATTAAATAAGACTGATACATCAAGAGAATTAGATTTATATAGAGATTCTGATTATGATTCAAGTATAGAATTTAGGACAAGTAGAAGTCAGTATTATGCTAAGACTTCATTAAGAAGTGTTAATGTAAGTTGTGATACAGATGGTGATTATGAAACTTATGTTTTTGTGGATGATAATAAGAGATCAACTGCATTTGAACCAGATGAAGAAATACAACTTGGAAAAGGAACTACAATTTTACATGTAAGAACTTATAAAGAAGGACGTTTTGACAAGAACAATGTTAAAAATGATGTTTATGATGAATATGAAATTCATGTAGAAAGAACTTCATCAGGATCTTCAAATAACAGTGACTTATATTTATCTACTATTTCTTTAGATTATGGTAAAATATCTTTTTCTAAAAATAAAACAAAGTATAATATAGATGTAAATTCATCTGTTGATGAATTAGAAATTAAAGCTAAACCATCAGATGAAGATTATACTGTAAGAATAGATGGTATGAAAGCAAGAGAAAGTAATGGATATAAGGAAACTGTGGATCTTAAAAAAGGTAAAAATACTATTGAAGTGGTAGTAACAGATGAAGATGATAATGAAAAAATATATACATTAAATATATATAGAGGTGGAAGAGATTCTTCAAGCTCAGATTCTAAAGATGAAGATAATAGACAAGATCCAGTATATTTAGATGATTTAACATTAAATAATGGAGATATTAAATTAGATTTTAGCAGAAAAGTAACATCATATGATGTTAAAGTTGCATCTAATATAGATTCAGTAAAGATTGAAGCAGAGCCAGAAGATGATGATTATGATGTAACAATAGATAATAGAAGTGTAAATTCTAAAAATCAAAGAACAGTAAATTTAGATTTAAATAAGAAGAATAAGATAAAAGTTAAGGTAAAAAATGAAGATGATGAATATAGAATATATACTTTAAATATAACAAGAGGAGTAGTTAATTCATCAAATAATAGTAGCAATAATAATAGTAATAATACTAGTAAACCAGTAATAGTAACACCAGGTGGAAATTCAACTTCTAGCAATTCAACTTCTGGAACAACAGTGAAACCAGGAGATGGAAAAAATAATAGTAATTCATCAAGTAAAGTAGGAAGCTCTATTAAAAATAAGTGGGTTAAAAAGTCAGATGGTAATTGGCAATACTATGATGCTAATGGATTTGTTTTAAAGAATAAATGGTTTAAAGGTGCTAATAATAAGTGGTACTATTTAAAAGATGATGGAACTATGAAGACAAGCTGGTTAAAAAATAATAATAAATGGTATTATTTAAATTATGATGGATCAATGTTTAATGGATGGATTAAGTTAAATGGATTCTGGTACTATTTTAATAATGATGGATCAATGTTAGTTGGTTGGTATAAAATAGGTGATAACTGGTACTATTCAAATGCTGATGGAGCTATGAGGACAGGCTGGTTACAAGAAGGAAAAACAAAATATTATCTAAATTCTGACGGAACAATGCAAAAAGGACAAAAGACAATAAGTGGAGTTAATTATAACTTTGCTGCTAATGGTCAATTAATACAATAAAATATTTTATATGAAAAAGCATAATTACATTTTATGCTTTTTTGTTCTTTAGAAAATTATACGTTTGCCGGAATTTTCTAAAATACGTTGGAAAAGGTGGATATGTAAAAAATCTACGGCTCTATAGTTGCCTTTGAGATTTTTTTGTATTTAATAAATTAAATTTTGACATAATAATTGGATTTTTGTGTTTAAAAAAATTCCTATAATTGCTATAATTGCTTATGTAAAGTTTTATATGGATTTAAACGATAATTATTGTAGGATAAAGGTTTAATTTACTAACAAAAAGGGAGGAGGAAAATTGCTAAAATTAATATTTAATTAGCAATATAATAGATAATGAAAGTTAATTTTAAAAGAATTATTTCACAATTATTAGTATTGACAGTTATGATTACAGGAATTCAACTTGGTAATATTAAATCAGCTAATGCAGCAGAATTGAATTTGGGATTTAATGTAGAAGCTGGTGGAGCCATTTTAGATATTAATAAGAGTTCTACAAATTCTTATTACACAGATGAAATTGATATGTCTGCATCAACTATTAATATAAAATCAAGTGATACGTCATATTATAAACTTGAAGGGGTAACGTCTAGTTCCAGTGGTGTTAAAATTGCAAGTTCAATAAGTAATGGAGTTACAAGCTATAAAATAGCTATAACTAAGTATAATGATTTTAATGCTACTATAAAAGTAAAAGATTTAGGAACTCAAGAGGTTAAATCTTATAATGTGAATTTTAAATTTAAAGAAGAAAATGCAGATAAATTTAAATTTGATAAAATAATGATAGTTGCATCTGGTAGTGGTGGAACAATGAATCTTGATTTAGATTATAATACTGGTGGAGATGATTATTACCTATCAGGATTAGGTGATGATGTAAGTACTGCTAAGGTTAGTATAGTAGATCAAAATGGTAAATCTATAACATCAGGTGTTAGAATTACCAAAGATGGCAAGACTGGAACATTTAAGTTAAGTGGTGGAGATAATGAAATACTTATAAGTAGAACAGTTAATGGACGTACTAAAGTATTTAAACTTGTAATTTCTAAAAAAGGAACTCCTAAATTAAAATATTTAACAGGAGTAACATTATCACCAAGATTTGATTCAGAAGTTACAGAATATACAGCTAAAGTTCCAACAAAAACAGAAAAAATAACATTAAAACCAACAGCAGTAGATAATTCATCTACTATAAGAATAAATGGTGTTATTGTAAAAAGTGGATCTAATAGTCAACCTATATCATTAAAAGAAGGAAAAAATGATATAGCTATTAAAGTTACTACACAAGATGGAGAAGTTGAAGTTTATAATATAGAGGTTACTAGAACTGAAGCACCAAGAAGTTCATATTTAAAATCTTTAAAAATAAAATCAGCAACAATTTCACCATCATTTAATAAGCAAACTTTTGACTATACAGCTACTGTTGAAAATAAAGTCACTGCTGTAACTATTACTCCAACAGCAGAGTATTCTACATCTACTATTAGGGTTAATGGAAAAAAAGTTGTAAGTGGAGGAACTACCGGATACATTAGTTTAGATGAAGGTGCTAATGAGGTAGAAATAAAAGTTACTGATGCTAAAGGTGATACAAGCACTTATAATATAGTTATTACAAGAAGATATTCAAAAGATAATGTAAAACTTTCAACTCTTAAGAGTACGGAAGGTAAATTATCTCCAAAATTTGATTCAGAAACATATCTTTATACTGTAAAAGTTGATAGAGCAGTAAGAAGAACTAAACTTGTATTTACAGCTCAAAATGATAAAGCAAAAGTAAAGATAGATGGTAGAGAATATGCAAGTTCACAAGAATCTGATTATATTGATTTAAAAATAGGTGCAAATCTTGTTAATATAGAAGTTACAGCAGAAGATAAGAAAACTACAACTCTATATAGAGTTAGTATAATTAGAGATAAAATACAAGCTGTTAATGAATGGGTGTTATCTGGTGATGATTGGACATTTTATGATGCATTAGGTGTTCAAGTAAAAAATAAATGGGTAAAGTATGATAAGCAATGGTACTTTGTAAATGTCAGTGGATACATGGAAAGAGATGGATGGATAAATGAGAGTGGAAAATGGTATTATCTAAATGCAGATGGAACCATGAAAACTGGTTGGTTTAAAAATAATGGATATTGGTACTATCTTCAAGCCGATGGAGCTATGCAGAATTCAGGTTGGTCATATTATGATAAGACATGGTATATGTTTGGACCTAATGGAATGCTAGAGACTGGTTGGAAATTATACAAGGGTAATTGGTATTTCTTATTAGATAATGGTACTATGAGAAGAGGATGGCAATATTATGATTTAAATTGGTATTATTTAAATGATGATGGAACCATGAGAAAAGGCTGGTTATATGACGGAAAGTATTACTATTATTTAGACAAGAGTGGTGTAATGAAAACTGGTTGGCAAAGAATAAATGGTAAGGACTATTATTTTGATTCAGCAGGAAAAATGAAGACAGGCTTTATATTCCTAGATGGAAAATGGTATAATTTAGGACAAGATGGAGCTTTAAGTTAGTTTAACTGAAGAATTATATTCACTATTTTAATTTAGTAATTATGATAAAAAACGCTGTGAGTTTTTGCTCATGGCGTTTTTTTATTATTTAGAAGATTTTAAAGTTTCTAAGTTAAAGTAAAGATTAGTTGAAAGTTGAGAGGATTGGTAAGACAAGAGTTGAGAGGATGGATAAGTTGATAGTAGATAATGAAAAGTAGAGGAAAAAAATCCTTGGTGAATTTTAAAACATGTATTTTCAGAAAATATTTAGGATTTTCAACTATAAAGTGATGTAATGATCATTAACGCTAATCTTTTGGATTATACACTCTTAACTAAAAAGTGTGTTGTAGCCACTTTATTTAAGGTTTAATAAGAATTTACAACAATATATATACGTATATATATTGTTATTTTTGGTTTAAAAGTATCGGAATTTTGTTGATTTTATAATGGATACAAGGAAAATGGAAATTTATATATTATTATAAAATTAAATGAATATAAAGAATAAAAATGAATAAATATAGTATATTTATTTCATTATAATGAATATATATAAAATTATGTAAAAAAAAATGGTTTTTGTAATATCCAATTCTTTTAAATTCTTCTCTAGGAAATATAATCTAGTAATAATTTCGAAAAAAACTATTTTCAAATGTGTCGAAAGATGCTAGAATAAAGTCATGGCAAGGGAGTATGGAAAACATACAGCAAAGCCGTAGTTACAAAAGATAAAGCTTTTAATAAATTAAATATCACAAATGATAAGAGAACAAGGAGAGAAAAGAATATGATAAAAAGAATGAACAAATTAACTGCTCTTTTAGTTGCTGCAACAGCTGTAGCTTCAATCGTTCCAACAGGGGTTAGCGCTGCTGACTACGAAAGAATAGAATCAAAGGATGGTTCAATCTATAATGCAGTAGCATTTAAAGATGGAAAATTCTTTGTTGATGGTAACATCAAAGATGGAGATACTGATGCTGCTTACTATTTAAATTCTGGAAAATATACAGAATTAGAAGACATTGATACTGGAGTAAATGTTGAAGGAATATATTCTGACAAATATCTTTCAGTTGAAGGTGGAGATTACTACATAAATTTAGAAACAGGTAAAGTTATAGATGAAGACTTATCAGAAGATAACTTAGATGATTTAGCAGTAGCTTTAAGAAAACAAATGAAAGATAAAGCTGATGACAGATATGAAACTGAACACGATAAATTAAAATCAGTTGATGATTTTACTTTATTAGAAGGTGCTAAATATGCTGACGCTTGGTATGGTGTTAAATATGATGGAAAGAATGTTTACACAGATCTTGAAGGAAAGTATATAGATGCTGATTATAACTTAGGAAAAATTAGAGTAGAAGTTACAACTGGATCAAGCACAAAATCAGTTACTTTACACAACACAGAAGATGCTGAAGATTCAATTACAGATGGACAAGAAGTTTCAGCTAAAATTGTTGATGCAAAAGTAATTGCACAAGATTCAGCTAACATATACAGAACAGCAACTATAGAAATAACTGCTGGAACTGATACAGTTGCTAAAATCAACAATGTTGATGTAACTGCTGAAGATGGAAAAGTTACATTAAAAGTTATCCAAAAGATATCTAAAGCTCAAGCTTCTGATGATATAGATGGAGCTAAATATGCTAAGACAGTATATAACTATGCTATAACAGATGAAGAAGGCGTAGATGCAACTGCAGAATTAGCTGATATGTCATTCAACGCTGTAGATGGAAAATTAGTAGCTTACAAAACAACAGAAACTGCTGAAGGAATAGAAGTTGCTGTTAAAACAGTTAAATTCTCTACTGAAAGAGGATATACTTACACTGAAATTGAAGATGTAGATACAGAAGAAGGAATTGCTTTTGACATAGATGTTGACGGTAACATGTGGTTATTAGACGGTGGAGCTATTTATAAATTTGACAATGAAGAAGATTGGGACAAAGTTTATAAAGTAGACGGATCTATGGATAAAATGTCAGTTTACAACAAAGATAACATGGTTGTTTGGAATGAAAAAGATGAAGTTTATTCAGTAATTGGTGGACAAGAAGAGTCAACTGATGAAACTGAAGAAACTGAAAAACCAGAAGTTGTTACTGGATGGAATAAGAATTCAGATGGAACTTGGGCTTATGTTAAAGCTGATGGAACTAAAGCTACTGGTTGGTTAAATGACAACGGAACTTGGTACTACTTAAATGCATCTGGAAACATGCAAACAGGATGGATCAATGATAACGGAACTTGGTACTTAACTAATGCTTCAGGAGCTATGTTAACTGGATGGCAAAATGTTAATGGAACTTGGTACTTTATGCAAGCATCAGGAGCTATGAAAACTGGTTGGATCAATGACAACGGAACTTGGTACTACATGCAAGCTTCAGGAGCAATGAAGACTGGTTGGTTAAATGACAATGGTACTTGGTACTTCTTAAATGGTTCAGGAAAAATGCTTTCTAACACAACTGTAAACGGATATGTTTTAGGAGCTAACGGAGCTTGGATTAGATAATTATAAATAGATAATTATCATAAATAAAATATGGTGGGGCTTTGCCCCACCTTTTTTTATACAAATGTATTAAATTAGTTGTGAAATAATAGAAAAATAATGATGATTATTATAAATAAAACTTTAATCGTAGGGGGGATATACTAATGGAGTTTGATTACAGTGGTTGGAAAGTATTAAAAGGTAAATGGCATTTTTTTTATAATGGATTTGTAAAAAAAGGTTGGATTCAGGATGGACATGCTTGGTATTATTTAAATGATGATGGTGAAATGCAAACAGGCTGGATCAAAGATGGTGAAGGAGAATATTTTTCAAACTCAAGAGGAGTAATGCAAACAGGATGGATATGTGATTGTGAAACATCATATTATGCAAATAAAAATGGATTGATTCAAAAGGGAAAAGTAACTATTCAAGGAAAATTATATAATTTTTCTGAAGATGGAAAGCTTATTTTATAGAAGTATATTAAAAATTGCACCTAGGGGTCATAATGACCTTTGGGTGTATTTTTTTGCAAATTATATTACTAAAAATCTAAGGGGGGAGCTTATAAAATATAATTTAAATCAATTATCAACTCTCAATTAAAAAGTGTGGTTTAGCCACTTTTTTATAAATGAACATTGGTCAATTTTATATTTAAACTAATGAGTATAAGTGGTATAATAATAGATATTCATAATATAAGGCATATGAATATAAATAAATTAGCATACTGACTAGCTATTTATTTGGATGTGCCTAATAGAATGGTTTCTTATATTTTAAGTATGAGGTAAAATATAATTTAGAATATAAAAAGGATTTTAAATTGTATTTTAGAAAATCACTTAGTACATAAATTTTGATATGGACAAATTAAAATAAAAATTTTAATGGTTAAAATAACAAATAAATTAGAAATTTTATTATAGTAAATTTTTTAATTTTGAAATTATCAAGGGGGATAAAATGATGATAAAGAGAATTAAGAAAGTTATGGCATTATTACTTGTTGCAACTTCATTAGTAGCAATAGCACCTAGAGATATATTCAAAGGAAATATTACTGCTTATGCAGCAACAACAGAAGGACAATGGACAGCATCTGATGAAGCTAAAGTTCAAGCTGGTTTAAAGAAATATTTAAAGGATAATGTATATACTGATGCAGATGATATAAGACTTACATTTATGAAATATGTAAAAGTAGATTTAAATAAAGAATTAATAGAGAAAATAGTGACTCCAATGGTAACTAAAGAGGTTACAGAGCAAGTGAAAAAAGGAGTAATTATTAAGGCTAAAAAAGAACATCCTGAATTGTCAGCATTATCAGATGAACAAATAGCAAAAATGCCTGAGATTGATGCTAAGATTAAAGGGATAGTTGAAAAAATGTTACCAATTGCCATTGCAGAAACAACTACAAAATTGCAAAGTGCAATGCAACAAATACCAGTTTATAAATACTCATGTATAAAATCAGATAATACAGTTTTAGCAAGTGGAGTTGTAATTGGAGGACCAATAGCTGGAATGTTATTAAAAGAAAATAAAATAATATATGTTGATACTACTAAATTAAGCACTATAGGTAATTCAGTTAAAGAATTAGTAGATAAAGCAGAAGGAATAATAAAAAATTTAGGGGAAGATATTTTAAAAAAGATAGTTGATAAATTAAATATTAAACAAATAATAGGAGATATTAGTAGTACTATTACAGAAGCTTTAGATGATGTAGCTGATTCTGTAGATAGAGTTTCTAATTCTATCACTGATCTATTTGATGATTTAGATGATAGTACTGAAGATTTCTTTGATAAAATAGATAAAGAAGAAGGTTGGGACAAGCATGACGGATATGTTTATTACTATGATGAAGATGGTATTAAATATAGAGGCGTTCATGAAATAAAAGGAAAAAATTATTATTTTAATAGAATTGATGGAGCTATGGAAACAGGATGGCAAATTGTTGATGGAAAGAGATGTTACTTTTCACCTAAAAAGGGTTATCAACTTTATAGTCAATGGATAAAAGATGGTGACAAAATTTATTGCCTTGATGAAAAAGGAGAAGTAAGGAAATCTCAATGGGCTCAAGATGGAGAAAATACATGTTATTTAAAAGCTGATGGAACAGTAGCTAAAGGATGGTATTCTGTAAATAGAGATGAAAAATATTATTTTAATGAAACTACTGGATATATTGAAACTTCAAAATGGGTGTATGATGATCAAGAATGGTATTATTTAAAAGATAGTGGAATGGTAGCAACTGATTGGGAATTAGTTAATGGAAAATGGTATTGCTTTAAATCAACTGGTAAGATGCAAACAGGATGGTTTAGACATGATGGAAATTGGTATTATGCAGATTCTACTGGAGCTATGCAAACAGGATGGATATATCATAAAAATAAATGGTTTTATTTAGATGAAAGTGGAAAAATGACTAAGAGTGATTGGATGTTAGTAGATGGAAAATGGTATTATTTTAATTTAAATGGAGAAATGATTAAAGGTTCAAGATATATAGATGGAACAAAATATTACTTTAATTCAGATGGAAGTTTAAAAGGATAAAATCTAGATTAATCAAATATTAGTTGAGAGGGTATAGGACAGGTAAGTTGATAGTGGAGAGGATAGGTAAGTTGAAAATTGATAGTTAAGGAGAAAATTCCTTAGGAAATTTTAAAGTATATATTTTCAGAAAATCTTTAGGATTTTCAACAAAAACTTTCAATTCTCAATTATCCACTCTCAACTAAAAAAACGTGGAGTAGTCACTTTTTAAAATTATGAATTTATAAGTACTTCGTATAATTTTAAATTTTTGAAATTAGTTGAAATTTAAGTTGAAGGAAATATTAGTCGAGAATTAAAAATAGAGGATAGATAAGGTTAGAGTTGATAGTGGAAAGTTGAGAGTTAAGGATAAAATTCATTAGAAAATTTTAAAGTATATATTTTTAGAAAATCTTTAGAATTTTTAACCAAAACTTTCAATTTTCAATTATCCACTCTTAACTAAAAAATGTGGCGTAGCCACTTTTTTTAATTATGAATTCATAACTATGTGTTGTATAATATATTAATATGTAAGATTATTATGGAAAAATATCTATGAATTACATTATGGAAGAGAGGATAGAATGAATAGAAAATTAAAAAGAACTATTGCATTTATGCTTGTTATAGGAGCTATTTCTTCAGTATCACCAGTAAGTTATGATATATTTAACAGTGCTAAGGCATATGCAGCTACACATAATGAGGAATTTTTACTTAAAAAATTAGAAGTATTTGAATCTAAGAGTGGTGAAGAGATACAGTTATTAGATAGTGAGTGGAAAAAAACTAATTTTAGCAAAAAATCTAAAAGAAATTATTGTATTAAGGTAGATAACTCTGTTAATTCTATTACAATAAATACATCTACCAATGCATCATATTATGCAATATATAAAAATGATGGAAAAAGAAATTATAAAGGAAAAGATATTTTACTATCTGATGGAATAACAAAGATTTATATAAAAACTTATGATTTAAAATCTGATGCAGATGATGATAAGAATGTAAAAAAAGAATATAGAATAACAGTTAAAAAGTCATTAGAAGATAATAAAAATTCTTTAAAAAATAATATAGGTGATTCAATAACAGAATTGGTGGATTATGAAAGTGACGAAAAAAATAATAATAAAGATTCATTAAGTAAATTTGATCATCAGGTTTTAGATAATAAGAAAAGAAATCAATGGATTAAGGTAAATGGATTATGGCAATATAATGATTACAGTGGAAATCCAGTTAAATATGACTGGAATCATGATACATTTAATGATAAGTGGTATTTTTTAGATTCATATGGAAACATGACAACTGGTTGGTTGAATAAAGATAATAAGTGGTATTATTTTGATTTAAATGGAGAAATGGCTATAGGTTGGAAAAATATTGATGGAAAATGGTATTATTTTAATTTATTAGGCAAAATGATGAATGAAAGAATATTGGATAATGGAAAATGGTATTATTTTTCACCTTCTGGTGAATTAATTGAATAATTGCAACTAGAGTTAACAAAATCATAAGATGACTATTAATATTATTTTTGATATAATAGTGCAAAAAGGATAATTATGGAAATAGGGGGATTAAATAATGAATAAAAGATTAAAACATATAATTGCAACTACTCTTGTAGTAAGTGCATTTACAACTATTGCTCCAGTAAAATATATTAATTTAGGAATGGTAAAAGCTTATGCTTCAGTCAGTATGAGTAAAGATGACTTTGGTGATATGGTTGTATGTAAAGGAGATAGTTCAAAGGAATTACAACTTTATAATTCTTCAAATTTCAAAGATTCTGATGAAGTAAAGTTTAATTTTAATACTACAACTTATTATATTAAAGTTACTAAAAGTATAGATACTGTAAATATTAATGCAGATATTGATAAAGATTATGAAGCATATATATTTAAAGGAAAAGATGATGATTATTTCGAACTTGGTGATGAAATAGATATTAATTCAGGAACAACTACTCTTTATTTAAGATTATATGAATCAGGTGAATTTGACGAAGATAATATTAAAGATAATGTATTAAGAACTTATAAAATATATGTAAAGAGTGGAACTGATTTAGATCAGCATAGTGATTCAAATAGGGAAGGTACTTCTACTTCTAATAATGAAAATTTAAATGATAAAACAAATAATAATTCAAACACAATTAAACCAAATACACCAGTTAATACTAATAAAAAGTATAATCAATGGGTAGAAGTTAATGGCAATTGGCAATATAATGATTCAACTGGAAATTCTATTAAAAATAAATGGTATAATGATAAGTCTTCAGGAAATTGGTATTATTTAGACGAGAATGGAAATATGAAAACAGGTTGGATAGAATATGGAGATTCTTGGTATCATTTAGATGAAAGTGGAGCTATGCAAACTGGATGGATACTTTCTTATGATAATTGGTATTATTTAAACGATAATGGAACTATGTATACAGGATGGTTAAAAAGTGGATCTAAGTGGTATTTCTTTAGTAGAAAGACTGGAGTAATGAAGAGTAATGGATGGATTGTAGATAATGGAAAATATTATTATTTTAGTTCTTCAGGAATGATGTTATCTAATGTAACAATTAATGGATATATATTAGGTTCAGATGGGGCTTGGATAGGAAGATAATAAAAAAGTACCCAAAATTTTCTTAGTATTTGTATTATTAAATGAAGCTTAAGTTATGACAAAATAATTAAGAATATCTTAAGTTTATATTAATGTATTTGCTGTGATTACCATGGTAAAATATACAACATATAAGGGAGGAATGGTTAAATGAATAAAATATTGAAAAGAACAGTAGCATCATTACTTACTGTAGCAGCTTTTACAGCAGTTGGTCCTGTAAAGTATACAAGCTTATTTACAACAGAAGCTAATGCTGCTGAAACTTCTAAAAAAGCTAAGCTTAAGGGATTAGAAGTTAGAAAATCACGTAGTGGAAGTGAATTACAACTTTATGATGATGATAGATGTAAGAGAAGAGATGAAGTTGATTTTGATTCAGATAAAACTAGATATTATGTGGATATAAAATCTAGAGATAAGGTTTATATAGTACCAGAAGTTGAAGATGGATATGATTATGAAATAAGTAAAGGATCTAAAGAATACGATAAAGATGATAGTATAAAAGTAAAATCATCTTCTACAAAAATAGAAATAGAAGTATGGAAAAAAGATAATAAGAAGAATACATCTGAAACATACAAAGTATACGTACAACGTGATAGAGACAAAGATGATGATGATGACGATGATGATGACGATTATGATGATATTTATTTAGACAAACTTGAAGTTGATGGAGATGAAATTCACTTAAAAGAAAGCAAAACAACTTATACTGTAGATGTTGATAAAGATAAAGATAGAGTTAAAATTGTAGCTGAGCCAGATGATGATGATTATAAAGTTAGAATCGGTGGATTTCATGTTGATGAAGACGATGATTATAAAGAAAAGATAGATTTAGATAAAGGTAAAAATGAAATTGAAATAAGACTTAAAGATGATGATGATAATGAAAGAACTTATACATTAATCATTAATAGAGGATCTTCTGATAAAGATAAGGATAAAGATGAAGATAAAGATAAAAATAATGAAAATAAAATTGTTAGACCAAATCAATGGGTAACTGTTAATGGACAATTAATGTATAATGATGCAACAGGAAAACCTATTAAGAATTCATGGTTTATAGATAGAAATACTGGTGCATGGTACTACTTCCAATGGGATGGAACTACAAAAAAAGGTTGGTTTGCTGATAAAGGAACTTGGTATTACTTAAATCCATATAGTGGTCAAATGCAAAAAGGATGGGCTTATATAAACAATGAATGGTACTACTTAACTTCATCAGGAGCAATGAAAACTGGTTGGATAAAATCTAGCTGGAGTGGTGCATGGTATTACTTAGATGGTTCAGGAAAAATGCTTAAAAATACAACAGTTAGTGGATATAGATTAGGAGCAACTGGTACTTGGATAAGATAATATTAAATTTTAAAGCAATATTTTATTATTAGATTATAATTTAATGTTGTTTTAAGTTAAAATGCCTTTGAGATATGAAATTTTCTCTGAGGCATTTTTATTTTTGAATTATATAATTTTATATTAAAAAACTATATATTATGGAAAATTTTTATTAAAATTACAATTTGTAAACGAATATTATTAAAATACATTGATTCATGGAAAAAATATGATATAATTATAGTAAATTTTCAATTATATCGTTAATTATTAGAGAGAGAAAAAAGGAAGGTCATATATTTTTATATGACCTTCCTTTTTACATGTCTAGGAAATTAGATTTTAGAAAACCTTAGACTTTCAACAAAAGCTATCAACTTTTAATTATCAACTTTTAATTATCAACTTTTAACTAAAAAGTATGGCATAGCTAATTTGTTATATTAAAGTGGATTTCAAAATATTTAATTAATTTTAATATTAAATTAATTATTCCTGCTACTTTATTTGTGTATATATTAATATATTATTAAAAAAAATATGATTTATAAAAATTAATAGTATATTAAGTTAATGTTAATTTACTATAAATCATTAAAATGTTAAAATTAATAGTATTCAAGTATTTATGGGGATGGTGAATAAGTTTGAAGAAATTTTTTAGAAATATTATCATTTGCTTTTTAGTTATTAATTTATTTTCAGTATTAGAACCTTCAGAATATCTAAATTTTATTAATAAAAAAGTATATGCATCAAATAAAGTATATTTAGATAATATATATTTAAGTGACAAATATGATATTGATTTTTCTAAAAAAAAGTATTCATATGTTTTAGATGTAGATAAATCACTTGAAGAAATAATTGTTAGAGCTAGACCCGAAGATCATGATGATACTGTTAGAATTAATGGAGAAATTATATCAAGAGATGATAAGTATAGAGAAATAGTTCCTTTAGAAATGGGAAAAAATAAAATTGAAATAGAAGTTAGAGACGATAATAGTGCCACAACTGCTATGTATACTTTGTATATATATAGGGGTGGTAATGAATATAATTATCTTTTAGATGATATAAATATTGATTCAAGTAATATTGGATTTAAAAAAGATAAAAATTTTTATAACATTGAAATAGATGATGATACATCAAAAGTTATTCTTAAAGCAGTTACAAAAGATGAAAAATATAAAGTGATTGTTAATGGTACTGAATTAGATTACCCTAATCTTATTAGAATAAGATTTAGTGGTATAGGGAAATATGAAATTAAAATTAAAGTTATTGATAAAGAGACAAATAGATTTAAGGAATATAATTTAGATATGTATGTAGGAATACCTATATCACCAGACGTATCAAATGCTATAAATTCAGTTATAAAACCTAATCAATGGGTAATTGTTAATGGTAGGTGGAGATATAACGATTCATTAGGAAAACCTATAACAGATAAATGGTTTTATGATATTAATTATGGTAAGTATTTTTATCTTAATAGAAGAGGGAATATGAGAACAGGTTGGTTTTGTGTAGATAGTAACTGGTATTGTTCAGCTTCTAATGGAGAAAGACAAACAGGTTGGATTTTAGAAGATGATGAATGGTATTACTTAGGTTATGATGGAATTATGAGGACAGGTTGGGTCTTATATAAGGATAAATGGTATTTCTTAGATTCTGTTGGTGCTATGCAAATAGGTTGGATTCCTTATAAAGGAAATTGGTATATCCTAAATAATAATGGTGAAATGGTTACAGGTTGGATAACATATAATAAAAATAGATACTTTTTAAGAAATGATGGAAGAATGGCTGTGGGATGGCTAAAAAACCAAAATGATTGGTATTATTTTAATGCTGATGGAAGTATGAAAAGTGGAGAATGGTTATTTTATTCAGGGAATTGGTACTATATAAATTATATTGGTACTATGAGAATAGGTTGGCTATATAAAAATAATAAATATTATTACTTTAATGAAGATGGAACAATGAATACAACCACTAAAACCATAGATGGATATACTTATAATTTTAATAAAGATGGTTCAGTAAATTTTAACTAATTTGTGTATTGACTTAATGATTTGACATGGAGGTTAACTATTTATGAAGTTTCCTGAATTACAAGAGCACATTAAAGTTTTTATAAAAAATGAGAGTTATATAAAATACTTTAGAGAATTTGCAGTCTGTAATATTGAAAATGATACACAGTATGTAAAAAATGTTATGGAATATATTTTGTATATTTCAAAAAAACTTAATTATAAGTTAGCAAGATATTGGAGTTTAATATACATTGGATGGTGTGAACAACTTGAAGGTAATTTTAAAAAAGCGATAAATTTACATTCAGTGTCAAAGGAATACTTTGAAAAAATAAAAGATTTAGAAGGAATTGGTGTAACCTGCAATGCACTACTAGTTGATTATTTAAAGATAGGACAATTCGATTTAGCAATAATTAATGCACTAAGAGGAGCAGATATAGCAAGAAAGTTAGGAAATAGAAAACTATCGGTAGTATTATTACTTAATATATCATATGCTTATATTAATTTTAATAATTATGATGAGTCTATTAATATACTTAAAAGAGTAAAACCATATAAAAATGAATTAGATTTTAAACATGAAATATTAATATGCACTATTTTAGCAGAATGTGCACTTTTTATAAATGATTTAGAACGAGCATTAAGTTATTCTAAAGTTGGATTAAAAATTATAGAAAAAAATAAAACTAAAATTTATAAATCAGAGCTTTTATCTATAACGGCAGATATATTATATAAAAAGAAAAAAGAAGCTGATGGAATAAAATTATTTAAAAAGTCATTAGATAATCTTAAAGATAATGATGATTATTTAAGGATAAAGATTTTAATAAGATGGGGGATTTGTAATTTACATGATAAAAATTATTGGTTAGCAGAGCAAAAATTTTTAGAATGTATTCAATTATTAGAAAAAACAAATTTTGTTGAATTAAAATCAGTAGTTTATAAAGAACTAACAACAATTTATGAGAAACAGGAAGAATATAAAAAAGCTTTTGAAGCAATGAAAAAATATAATAAGTATGAAAAGACACTACAAGACTTACACAGTAGTAGCTGGCTTAGTATTTTTAAATATAAGAATTTAGAAGAAAAAGCTAATGTATATAGAGAATTATATAATAAGATAGAAAGAATTTCAGAATTAGGAAAAGAAATAATATCAATACTGGATATAGATAAGCTATTATATACTATTTATGTAGAAGTAAAAAAATTAATTACTACAGATATATTTGGAATTGGATTATTTAATGAGGAAAAAAATTCATTAGATTATAAGCTATTCATAGATAATGGAAAATTTAAAAATCTATGTTCTATTTCTATTGATAATAAAAATAGCTTTGGTGTTTATTGTTTTAATACTAAACAAGAAATTTTAATTAATAATATTGAGAATGAATATACAGAGTATGTAAAAGAATTCTCAGTTAAAAAATATAAAAATATTCCTGAATCTATATTATATATTCCTATAATTATTAAAAATAAATCTATAGGTGTCATGAGTGTTCAAAGTTACAAGAAAAATGAATATACTAAGAATGATTTAAATGAACTTAAAATTTTATCTTCGTATATAGCTATTGCTCTTGAAAATGGTAAATTATTTAATAAAGTAGAACATTTTGCAAAATATGATTCATTAACAGGAATGTTTAATAGAAATGTTATATTAGATAAAGGTGAAAATATTTTAAATAATAAATTAGAAACTAAACAAAATTTCTCTATAATAATGATAGATGTTGATTATTTTAAACAAATAAACGATAATTATGGACACGATATAGGAGATATTGTTTTAAAAGATGTTAGTGAAATAATAAGAAATGAAATCAGAAGTACTGATTTTTTAGGCAGATATGGTGGAGAAGAATTTCTGGTATTATTACCAAATATAAACTTAGTAGAAGCAAAAAAAATTGCAGAGAGAATTAGAAAGAGTGTAGAAGATAATAAATATTATTATTTAACTAGTAAAAAACATAATCGTATTACATTAAGCCTTGGTGTTTATGAATTTGATGAGAATGAGTTTGACTTTTTTGAAGGAGTAAAGAAAGCAGATAAAGCACTATATAGGGCTAAATCATTAGGTAGAAATATGGCTATAGAATATACAGGATAAATAGAAAACTTCTTAAGTGTAATAAAACTTAAGGAGTTTTTTAGCGTTTATTTATTTTCATATACTTTATATAATTCCAACTAAGTTTAAATAAAATTAATTATGCTATCTGCCCATAAAATATAAATTTTATATATTAAATAGACCATTTAAAAATCTATTTCATAAAATAAAATTAAAAGTAGTTCTAATAATTGAGGTGCTTAATTTTGAAAAAGAGATTTTTATTTTTAAAAAATATATTAAATAAAATATGTTTAGGAGATAGATGTTTAATTATAATTATGGGAATTTTATTTTTCCATATAACATTTCAAATATTTACAAGTGAGATTAAAATAAATTCAACAGAAATAATAAATGCAATAGATGTGGTGGTAAGGACTACTATAGCTTCTGTATTTGGATATTTTATAAGTTCTAATTTTGTGAGAAATAAAAGACACAGCAAAAATAAACACAATGATTATTTAAAATATAATAATAGTGAAGAATTCTGTTTAAATAATAAAGAAGAATTATCTTTAAAGGATAATAAGAATTTAAGTATAGATAATTTTAATGAGCAATTAAAAGAAGAAAAAAGACCAAATTATGAAAGAAGAGCTCAAATTATTATTGTTTTTGTTATAGGTTTAATTTCTCTTATACTTTTACTTATAATAAGAGATTTTATTAAAATATCTGATTCAGAAATTCCAATAATATCTCAATTAAGAGATATTGTTAGTGGATGTGTAGGCTTTTTGATTGGATGTCCTTCAAATGTTAAATAAAATTTGATATGATTATATTATAAAATATTCCTGTTTAGTAATTTAAATATTAAACAGGAATATTTTAGAGAAAAAGTTTACAGATGGAGGATTATAATGAAGAATGTGCTTTTAAGAAAGGTATTAGCATCAGTATTGACAGCAACTATAGTTATAACATTTATACCTATTAAGGCATCAGCGTCATGGAAAAAAGATTATCTTGGAAATTGGAATTGGACAGAAAATGGACAAAAATCAATAGGATGGAAAAATATAAATGGAGATTGGTATTATTTTGATTATAGTGGAATAATGAGAACTGGCTGGATTAATGATTGGGGATATTGGTATTATGCTGATTCTAATGGAATAATACAAACAGGAATAATTGAAATAGATGAAAAAATTTATGCTTTTGATGATAAAGGAATAATGCAAACAGGTAATATATCTATAAATGGTAAAAGTTATAAATTTAGTAATAAAGGTTATGCAATAGGAGATAGTATTCCAACTCCTATGAAAACTTTTGATAAGGCAAATAATTTACTTCCATATGGTTCTAAACCACCATACGCCATATCAAATAATTCATCGGATAATTTTAAGTCAGATGATGAAATTTTTAAGGATGTTAAAACTATAAAGGTAAGATATAAAGTTAAATTTGATACTGATGGTGGAAGTAAAGTGTCTCCTATAACTAATATTAAATCAGGAAAAACTATTGACTTACCAGATGAGCCTAAAAAGGATGGGTATAAATTTGATGGTTGGTATAAAGATGATGATTTTGATAGAGAGTTTACAGAAGATACTAGAATAAGATCTAATATGAAAGTATATGCAAAATGGATTAAAGAGGATTCGTCTGGTAATTCTAATTCAGGAAATTCATCTTTTTCAAATAGCCACTCAGTTATTGTAAATAATATACAAATAACTGTAGGAGAAAGTGAATCAGACCTTGGAAATGTTAAAGTAAGTGCAAAGGCAAAAAATTATGAAGGAATTATAGATACAACAATCGACTTAATAGATAAAGAAACTAATAAGGTTAAAAAGACACAAACTCTTAATATAGGTGGAAGTGGACATATTAGGTTTACATTTACAGGTATTGAAAAAGGAACATATTATGCAAAAGTAACTGTTGGAAAAGTTAGTGTTAATTCATCTGAGTTTACTGTATTATCAAAAGATGAATTATCTAATAATGATGTTATAAAGGATATGAATGAACTTAGGCTGGAAAATTTAAGTTTAGTCATAGATGATTTAAACTTACCTATTAAAGGCTCACATGGTAGTACTATTACATGGAAATCATCAAATTCAAATATAATAAAAATACCTGAAAATTATAATACAGAAGATTCTTCTATTTTAGCAAAATTAAATAGGTCTATAAATGATACTGGGGTTGAAAAAGTAGTATTAACAGCAACTGTTTCAAAAGGAAATTCTAAATCAGTAACTAAAGAATTTAATGCTTATGTAAAGAATTTTGATGAAAATTTAGGTGAGGCTGTAGAAAGTATAAATAATGCTTTAAAACTTGGAAATAGTGAAGATGATAAAATACTATCTATTAAAAATCAATTAACTACAAATCATATGGTTAATATAGGTGTAAGTAATAGTCAGTATGATAAATATAATGATTTAAATATAAGTTCTAAACCTGATGAAGAGCAAATTTATCAATTAGAAGTAGCAAAAGCAGTTTATAAGGAGTTAAAGTCTAACAGTGAGATATCATCAAATCATAACGATGAACCTAATTTATATAGAAAAGAACTTGAGAATGCAGCAGTTGGAATTGTTAGGGTATTTAATAATGCTGTTATGGAACAAGCTAAGTTAAAGAAAGAAAATGAAGATTTTAATTCTAGAAAACAAGAATTAGAAGCTAAGAGAAAGGCGTTAAAAGAATTAATTGATAAGTGTCAAGGGGAAGAGAATAGTGGTATATTAAATTCAGATAAGTATACATCAATAAGTTGGAAAGCATATAAGGATGCTATAGAATATGCTAAAAATACCACTATGAGTAATTCTATTACTACTATAGATAGTGCTATAAACACATTAAATAAAGCATATAAAGGTTTAGAAAAAGCTTCATTAGTTAAAATAACTCTTTATAAAGATGGAGATAATATCTGGAGTGATTTTAATGGAGAAGTAAGCTTAAAGAAGGGAAATTATGATCCTGTGGTAACAGATTTTGCTATAGATGGAGCAAGAAAAGCCGCAGTAACCGAGGGTGATTATAAAATTTTAGTTAATGGAATAGATACAGGAAAAGTAGTAAGTGTAACTGACAAATTAGAAAATGATAAACCGATAGTTGCTAAATTATATTATTATACTGTAAGTTTTTCTATAGTAGGATCAGATTCTATTAATGGTGAAATTATTAGTGCTAAATATGATGGACAAGACATTAAATCCGGTGATGTATTACTTGGTGGTAATGAATTAGTTATAAGAGTTAAAGGGGTTAGTGATAATACCAATAGCTTTGAGTATTCATGGAAAGATAATAATGGAAAAGAATTATCTAAAATTTCAACTTATGGAACAGAAAAACTTGAAAATAAGGTTGATGTTAAGTGTGAAATTAAACCTATAGATGTTTTTATAGATAATTTAATTACAACTCCAGACGAATTAGGAAATATATCAGTTAAATCAAGAGTTATTAATGGGAATGGCAGTAATGTAAAAATAGAGTTACTTGATTTTAGTGAAAATCAAATAGATGTTATGGATAATGTACAAGTTAATTCAGGCTATGCAGAAGTAACATTTAGAAATGTGAGTACAGGTCTTTATAAAGTGAAAATAACCGTTAATGGAATAGAAAAAATATCTAATGCTATATCAATTAAAAATGTGGATCCAAATTTAAAAAAAGCAATAGATGAAATTAATTTAGCCATAACTAATAATAATTTCAATGATATAAAAACAGTACTTGAAAACAATAAGGATTATTTTAAATTTAACTTTGATGATTATAGTAAATTAAATAATGATAATTACAAAATAGAGGTAGCAAAGGCTATTTATAATTCAGGAAAAACTAATTCGTTTACTGTAGATGATTTAGGAAAATCTAAAATTCAAAAAGCATTTAATGATGCTGTTAATGTTCAATTATCTTTACAAGAGTTTGAAAATCAAAAAGAAAAATTAATAGAAGCTATAAATGATGAATATATTGATGGAGAAAATAGAAAGACATTAAAATTAATAGCTGATAAAGATACTTATGAGAGCACTATTTGGAATAAATATGAAAGTGCTATAAAAGATGCAATAAAAATAGAAAATGCATCAAAACCTAATAGTACTAATTCAAATGTAAATGCAATTATAAATAATATAAATAATGCAGTTAAAACATTAGAAGATGCCAAAGCTAGTTTAAGTAATGCAAAATTAAGAGAAGTTAAAATTGAAATTTATGAAAACGGAAAAATGAAATCTGGAATATCAAATGTTAAATTACAAGGAACAGTATCAAAACATGCTACAGAGATTTCAGATGGATTTAAAGTATATGTTCCAGATGGAACTTATAAAGTAACAATCAATGGTTATGATATTGGAGAAACTATAGATGTAAATTCATTAGTTACATCTAAAATAATAAATTATTATACAGTAAAGTATAATGTTATAAAATCACCATCAATAAGGGCTAGTATTATAGCAACTTATGATGGAAAATCAATATCTAATGGAAGTTCTATAATTGCTAAACCAGGTAAGGAGTTATTATTTAAAGTTACTGCAAGCAGTAATGATAAAGAAGAGATAATTTATTCATGGAAAAATTCTAATGATACAAATGTAGCTTCAAAAACTGATTTTAAATATGCAATTAATAGTATTTCAACTCCAATTGATGTTATATGTGAAGTTAAGCATTCAGAAAGTAGCGTAATTGAAACTATAAAAAGTTATGTTATGAATAATAAAGTAAATTTATTAACTATTTCAAAATTAGAAGAAGTAGGGCTTACAGGAGTGGTTAAAACAAATTTAGATTCTTATAAAAAGGAAATATCTAAATTAACAACTGATAATATAAATAAAACTAGTTTACAAGAAATAATTAAACAAGTAAACACAATATCTACTTCAACAATTTCATAATATAAGTAATATATAAGTTCTAATAATTAATATTCATAGTATTAAAAAACTTTATTGAAGTTTTTTTATTGATTAATGATTGAGGATTGATCATTGTTAATTAGAACATATATACTATAGAAGAATGTCCCATATTATATTACATTTAATTGTGATTAAATATGGGGCATTTCTATTTACGATAAAATAAAGTTATAGAAATTTTAAAGTTTGATAGGTTAATAAAATCTAGGTTAAAGTAAATATTAGTTGATAATTGAGAGTGGAAAGTGGAGAGTTAAGGAAAAAATTCCTGGCAGAATTTTAAAGTATATATTTTTAGAAAATATTTAGGATTTTTAACCAAGTTTGTAAAGGGTGCATGGCTAAAAAATTGACGGCTCAACAGTGGCCTTGGCGATTTTATAAAGGGTGTGAAATTTCACACAAATGATACCGGTTACCTATGCGTGTGAAAAAGAACTACATAATCAAATTCTATTGTAAACGTAATCTTAGGATGATAATATATACACAACAAAGCAATCCAACAAATAAAATTGACAAGGGGGAAAACGTTATGATGCAAAAAATTCAACGCTTTGGTGGGGCTATGTTTACACCGGTATTATTGTTTTCATTTTCAGGAATAATGGTAGCACTATCAATATTATTTAAAAATCAAGACATAATGGGTTCAATAGCAACACAAGGTACTATGTGGTACAACATTTGGTATGTAATAGAAGAAGGGTGTTGGACTGTATTTAGACAATTGCCATTATTATTTGTAATTGGACTTCCGATAGGACTAGCAAAGAAAAACAATGCACGTGCTTGTTTAGAATCACTAGTTATATACATAACTTTTAATTATTTTATGGCAGCAATGCTTAGTTTATGGGGACCAACATTTGGTGTAGATTATTCATTAGAACCAGGTGGAGTAAGTGGACTAGCAATGATTGCTAATATAAAAACATTGGATTTAGGAATGGTTGGAGCAATACTAATTTCAGCAATTACAGTATTTATTCATGATAAATATTTTGATACAGAATTACCAGAGTGGTTAGGTGTATTTAAAGGTTCATCTTTTGTATGCATAATTGGATTTTTTGTAATGATACCAGTTGCATTAGCGCTATGTTTTATATGGCCAATTATACAAAATGGAATTAATTCAATGCAATATTTCTTAAAGATTTCAGGAGTGTTTGGGGTTTGGATTTACACATTCTTAGAACGTATATTAATACCAACTGGATTACATCACTTTATTTATACACCATTTATATTTGGACCAGCAGTTGTTAATGAAGGAATTGCATCTTACTGGCCAGCACATATACAAGATTTCACAAATACAGCTTATTCATTAAAGCAAATGTTCCCAGAAGGTGGATTTTCATTACATGGGTTATCAAAAGTTTTTGGATGTATTGGTATAGCATTAGCTATGTATTCAACAGCAAAACCAGAAAAGAAAAAAATTGTAGCAGGACTTTTAATTCCAGCAACATTAACAGCAGTATTTGCAGGAATTACTGAACCACTTGAATTTACATTCTTATTTGTTGCACCAGTATTATTTTTAGTACATGCATTATTAGCAGCAACATTATCAGCTACATCATTTGCATTTGGAGTAACAGGTAATTTTGGATCAGGTTTAATAGATTGGGTAGTTCAAAACTGGTTACCATTATTTAAATATCATCCAGGAACTTATATAACTCAAATAGTAATAGGAATAATATTTATAGCAATGTACTTCTTTGTATTTAGATTCTTAATACTTAAGTTTAATTTTAAAACTCCAGGACGTACAGACAATAAAGATGGAGAAGAAAAATTATATAGAAAATCTGATTATAAAGCTAGAAAGAATCAAGAAAAAGAAGAAGGTGGAGAAGATCCTAGAGACGTTAAAGCAAAGGCATTTTTAGAAGCACTAGGAGGAAAAGATAATATTGAAGATGTAACTAATTGTGCAACTAGATTAAGAGTTACAGTAAAAGATCCTAGCTTAGTAAAAGATAACAGTGTATTTGTAGCATCTGGAGCACATGGTTTAGTTAATAAAGGAAAAGCAATACAAGTTATAGTAGGATTATCAGTTCCACAAGTTAGAGAAAGATTTGAATCTTTACTATAAAACTTATAAAAATATTTTAATGGTATGTTTTGAAGATTAAATTAATTTAAAACATACCAAAACTAAAAAGTTAAATGTATGATCAATCCTATATATAGGTAATAGATCATATTATATAAATAATAAATATATAGATTAATTAAAAAATTAGATTTAATACAATATAGTAATTTTAGGAGGAATGAAAAATGAAAAAATTCTCAGTAGTAATAGCAGGCGGTGGAAGTACATTTACACCAGGAATAGTATTAATGTTACTTGAAAACTTAGAAAAGTTCCCAATTAGAAAGATTAAATTTTATGATAATGATGCTGGAAGACAAGATAAAGTTGCTAAGGCATGTGAAATAATATTAAAAGAAAGAGCACCAGAAATAGAATTTATGCAAACAACAAAACCTGAAGAAGCTTTCACAGATATTGATTTTGTAATGGCTCATATCAGAGTTGGAAAATATGCAATGAGAGAATTAGATGAAAAAATTCCATTAAAATATAACGTAGTTGGTCAAGAAACTTGCGGACCAGGAGGAATTGCATATGGAATGCGTTCAATTGGTGGAATAATTGAAATTATAGATTATATGGAAAGATATTCACCAAATGCATGGATGTTAAATTACTCTAATCCAGCAGCAATAGTTGCAGAAGCTACTAGAAAGTTAAGACCTAATTCAAAGATATTAAATATATGTGATATGCCAGTTGGAATTGAAGAACATATGGCTAAAATAGTTGGATTATCTTCAAGAAAAGAAATGGAAATTAAATATTATGGATTAAATCACTTTGGATGGTGGACAAGTGTTAAAGATAAAGAAGGAAATGATTTAATGCCAAAGATTAAAGAACATGTTGCTAAATATGGATATAATGTTAATGTTGAAGAATATCAACATACTGATGCTAGCTGGAATGATACTTTTGGAAAAGCAAAAGATGTATTTGCAGTAGATCCAACTACTTTACCAAACACATATTTAAAATACTACTTATTCCAAGATTATGTTGTAGAACATTCTAATAAAGAATACACTAGAGCCAATGAAGTTATGGATGGAAGAGAAAAATTTGTATTTGGTGAATGTGAAAAAGTTGTTAAAAATGGAACAGCAAAAGGATGCGAATTACATGTTGATGAACATGCTTCATATATAGTGGACTTAGCAAGAGCTATTTCATATAACACTAAAGAAAGAATGTTATTAATAGTAGAAAATAATGGAGCTATTGAAAACTTTGATAAAACAGCAATGGTTGAGATTCCATGTATAGTTGGAAATAACGGACCAGAACCATTAGTTGTTGGAGCTATTCCACAATTCCAAAAAGGATTAATGGAACAACAGGTTTCAGTAGAAAAATTAACAGTTGAAGCATGGGCAGAAGGTTCATATCAAAAACTATGGCAAGCAATTACATTATCAAAGACAGTACCAAGTGCAAAAGTTGCAAAAGAAATTCTTGATGATTTAATTGAAGCTAATAAAGAATACTGGCCAGAATTAAAATAAACTTTAATTTATTTAAAGTTTTAATAAAATAATTAAATTATAATAAATTATAGGTTGCTTAATTTTGAATTATTCAAAATTAAGCAATCTTTTTTTGTTATACAAGGAAATTACAGGACTTTTTAAATTTAGAAGACTGATAAAATATAGCTTTAATTAAATATAAGTTGAGGCAAAGGGTAAGTTGAGAATTGAGAATGGAGAATGTAAAGTTAAGGAGAAAATTCCTTAGGGAATTTTAAAGTATGTATTTTAAAAAATATTAGGATTTTCAACTAAAACTTTAAATTATATATATGTCTAAATAACTAAACAAGTGTAGTATTTTATTGAATTTTTTTAAAAAATATAATTTGATTAATATATGATATAATTATAATAGTTGTGGGAGGTATTAGAGATGAAATTAGAAGAGATAGTAAATAATAATTATTCAAAACTTAATGAAAATGATTTATATATTTTGAAATTTATATATAACAATAAAAATAAATGTCGAAATTTATCTATAAATGATCTCGCTGATAATTGTAATGTATCAAGAACAACAATTTTAAGATTTACTCAAAAATTAGGTTTTAAAGGATATAGTGAATTTAAGGTATTTTTAAGATGGGAAGAAGAAGAAGAGGAAAAAACAGATGAGGAAGATTATATAAGTAAGTTTTATTTAGATTTAGAAGAAACTAAAAAACATTTAGATAATAAAAAGCTCCTTAAAATATGTGAATTAATATATAAAGCTGATAGAGTATTTGTATATGGAACAGGAATGACTCAAACAGCTGTAGCCAAAGAAATGCAAAGAACATTTTTAATAGTAAGTAAATATCTTTATGTAATTGAGGGAGAGACAGAATTAAAAACTGTAGTTTCAGATATAACTGATAAAGACGTATTCATAACAATATCATTATCTGGAAAAAATGAACTTTTAAAAGGAATAACAAATAACTTTAAAATGCACGGAATTAATACTATATCAATGACTAAATTTAGTGATAATATGTTAGCTAGGCATTGTAAATATAATCTTTATATATCAACAGCAAAGATTAATCTTGATAATGGTAGAGTGCATGAAACAACAGCTTTTTTCTTTTTGCTAGTTGATTTAATTTTTAGGCAATATTTAAGATACATTCAAATAAATAATTAGTGAGTATGATAGCTTATTTTGTGAATTATTTATTCGGAGGAATCTATTAATAGCACACTAAAATCATTATATTGCACAAAATATCTGTTGCATCTTTAGATTTGTTATTTATCTTTATATGCCTAAGTTATTTAAAATTTGGACTAATAATTGATGAAGAAAAAGAATTTAAAAAACATTAAAAAAGTAAAGATTAATGTTAAAAAAAGTACATATGTGATATAATACATTAGTTAATATATTGAATGTATTTAATTTATTTAGATATATTTTAAATATAAAGAGGATTATAAAGATTAAATAAAAATTATAAAAAGGAAGTTATAGATTTTTTGATAAGGGTTTAGAAACTTTAATTTTAGTTGAGAATTGAAAGTGCAATATTGGACTAAGAAAAATAATTTTTTATTAGATTTTTTAAATATATATTTTAAAAAGTTTATAAGAGTCTCAATTAAAACTTTAAATTTTGTATTAGAACTTTTAACTAAAAATAATTAATTTGTAAGAATGTTTATATATAATAAATTAAATTTTAAATTAGGGAGGACTACTTTTGGCTGATTATATAAAAGAAATTGAGAAAAGAAGAACATTTGCGATTATTTCCCATCCAGATGCCGGAAAAACTACATTAACAGAAAAGTTTTTATTATATGGAGGAGCTATTAGACTTGCTGGTTCTGTAAAAGCAAGAAAAGCATCTAAACATGCAGTTTCTGACTGGATGGAAATTGAAAAACAAAGAGGTATATCAGTTACTTCTTCTGTTATGCAATTTAATTATAATGATCATTGTATTAATATATTAGATACTCCGGGTCACCAAGATTTCTCAGAAGATACATATAGAACACTTATGGCAGCAGATAGTGCAGTAATGGTTGTAGATGCTGCAAAGGGTATAGAAGATCAAACAAGAAAATTATTCCATGTTGCATCTTTAAGAGAAATGCCTATATTCACTTTTGTAAATAAGATGGATAGAGAAGCTAAAGATCCATTTGAATTACTTGAAGATATTGAAAATGAATTAGGAATTAAAACTTATCCTATGAATTGGCCAATAGGTTCAGGTAAAGATTTTAAAGGCGTATATGAAAGAGATAATAAGAGAATTATAGCATTTAATGGTGGAAATCATGGTCAAAATGAAGTTGAAGCTATAGAAGGCTCAGTTGATGATCCTAAGTTTAGAGAAATTTTAGGAGAAGCACTTCATGAAAAATTAATGGAAGATATCGAACTTTTAGATATAGCTGGAGATGAGTTAGATTTAGAAGCAGTAAGAAGAGGGGAATTAACTCCAATATTCTTTGGGTCTGCTTTAACTAATTTCGGTGTTGAACCATTCTTAGAACATTTCTTAGAAATGACTACATCACCACTTGCAAGAAATTCATCAGAAGGGGTTATAGATCCATTTGAAAATAAATTCTCAGCCTTTGTATTTAAGATCCAAGCTAATATGAATAAAGCTCATAGAGACAGAATTGCATTCATGAGAATTTGCTCTGGTAAGTTTAATAAAGGTGAAGATGTATATCATATTCAAGGTGGTAAGAAAATTAAACTTGCTCAACCTCAACAATTTATGGCTCAAGATAGAGAAATTGTTGAAGAAGCTTATGCAGGAGATATCATTGGAGTATTTGATCCAGGTATATTCTCAATAGGTGATACATTATGTTCACCATCAAAGAAATTTAAATTTGAAGGAATACCAGTTTTCGCACCAGAACATTTTGCAAGGGTAAGACCAGTAGATACTATGAAGAGAAAACAATTTATAAAAGGTGTAACTCAAATTGCTCAAGAAGGTGCAATTCAAGTATTTAAGGAAATACATATAGGTATGGAAGAAATTATAGTTGGAGTTGTTGGTGTACTTCAATTTGAAGTTCTAGAATATAGATTAAAGAATGAATATAATGTAGATATTAAAATGGACAGATTAGCTTATAGATATGTAAGATGGATAGAAAATAAAGATGTTGATATGGATAAGTTAAACTTAACTTCTGATACTAAGAAAGTTAAAGACTTAAGAGATAGAAACTTACTTATATTCCAAAATGATTGGGGAATAAGTTGGGCTTTAGATCATAACAAAGATATTATTCTTTCAGATGTGGGTAAAAGTGAAGAATAATTAAAATATAATAATTTTAAATAGTAGCTGACTTGAAAAAAGTAAAGCTACTATTTTTATATTTTATATAATACAATGCAACACAGTATATGTTTACATTGTGTAATTATACTGATTGAGTGGTTATATTAAATATGGTATAATGAAAAATACATTATATAAGATAAGGGGAGATGGGATGTTAAAGAAATATGAGGATATAATATTTCTTAAAAGTCTTAGAAAAAAATTTGCTATATTTGCAATGGCTATGATAAGCATTTGTGCTGTTACAATAACTTTTTCTAATAATGAAGCACAAGCTTATATTTCTAATGGAACAGATCATAATATTGAGATGATATGTTCATCTACAGCGTATTCTTCAGGAGGAATGACATCAAGTGGAATTCCGTGCGTAAGAAATCCTCAAGGAATTAGCACAATTTCAGTAGATCCAAGTATATTTCCTTATGGTTCAATTTTATACATAGAGGGGTATGGCTATGCAGTGGCAGCTGATAGTGGACCAGCAATAAAAGGAAATAAGATTGATTTATATTTTAATAGCGAAGAAGAATGTAATCAGTGGGGAGTAAAAGATGTAAAAATTATACTACTTGGAGATTCTTCAGGAAAATAGAAAATTAAACAAAAAAAATAACTAAGAAATAAAAAAGAATATTCTTAGTTATTTTTTTTATATATTTTTAAGTGGGTTTATATAAGATATAATATTTATAGAATATTTTATGAAAATATAGTTTGTCATGGATGTATTTAGTCATATAAAAATAAATAATAAGCCAAATAGGTTCAAAGGAAGAAGTAGTTCACAAAATAAACTAGCATACTGACTAGTTATTTATTTGAATGTGTTTTAACTTAAAATGAATAGGGGAGTTTAAATGAAGAGCAAAAGAATGTTGGTTGAAGATTCTCATAAAAGAAGTAAAAATTATGGGATTGAAAAAAAATCAAGTTATTCAAAGAAAATTCTTTCAGGAATACAATTAGAAAAAGTTTTAGCAGCTAATAAAGAGTTAATAGAAATATCAAAATTATATATTGATATGTTTTTTTCAGCTGTTATAGATGACCAGTTTATTATTATTTTAACTGATAAAAATGGCTGTATTTTATATATAAAAGGGGCAGAAGAAAATGCTAATAAATTAGATTGTATCAACATTAAAGTTGGAGCATATATGGATGAGCAAAGTATTGGTACAAATGCTATGGGAACTGCTATTAAAGAAAATAATTGTATTCAAATAACTGCTAATGAACACTACATTTTAGGGCTTCAAGGATTAACGTGTTCAGCTGCTCCTATTCATGATACTGATGGTAAAATAATAGGAACATTAAATTTAAGTGCTAGAAGCAATATGAAACATCCTCATACTTTAGGGTTAGTTATGTTTGGGGTAAAAGCAATAGAAAATGAATTTGATAATAGAAAGATAAACAATATATTAACGCAAACTTATAACTATATGGAAAGCATTATAGATAATTTTGATAAAGGGATTATGATTATAGATAAAGATCAAAAAATAATTAATATAAATAGTTTTGGAGCAGAGATATTTAATAAACCTAAAGAGTTTTTATTACATGAAAAAGTTCATTATATTCTGCCTAATATAGGAAATGTATTTGAAGAATTAGATATAAATAAAAATAAAATAATCAAAGAAGTTAAGCTTAAGCATACAAGTAAGTATAAGACTAAATTAGAGTTTAAGGGAATTAGTCATAAAGAAAAAATAATTGGAATGGTTGTGACTATGATAAACGAAAATGAAGAAAGTGACTTAAAGAATCCAACAGGAGCTTTTTGGACTTTTAATGATATTATAGGAGAGAGTGCAGCTATTGTTAACGTAATAACTAATAGTAAAATAATATCAAATAGTCCATCTACTGTTTTGATCCAAGGTGAAAGTGGAACAGGTAAAGAAGTGTTAGCACAAGCTATGCATAATTATAGTTTAAGGAGAACTAAGAAGTTTGTTGCTATAAATTGTGGCGCTATACCAATAAATATTATAGAGAGTGAATTATTTGGATATGAAGATGGTACATTTACTGGTGGAAAAAAAGGTGGCAAACCAGGAAAGTTTGAAGTAGCAAATGGAGGAACTTTATTTTTAGATGAAATTGCTGAAATGCCATTAGATATGCAAGTTAAGCTTTTAAGAGTATTGCAAGAAGGTAAAGTAACTAGACTTGGTGGGAGCAAAGAGATTTCTGTTGATGTTAGAGTAATTGCAGCTACAAATAAGAAGCTAAAGAAAGAGGTAGAAAAAGGAACATTTAGAGAAGATCTTTATTATAGATTATGTGTTATTCCAATAACATTACCTCCTTTACGTGAAAGAAAAGGTGATGTTGAAAAGTTAATAGAATACTTCTTAAGAATAAAGTCTTTTAAACTTAATAAAAGAATTCCTAAAATTGATTATGAATTATATAAAAATTTATTGTCATATGATTGGCCAGGCAACATAAGGCAGCTAGAAAATTATATTGAAAATATAGTTAATTTAGATGGAATATTATCATTTGATTTAAGAGAGGATAATGATGATAAAACAAAAGAAGTATGCTCTAAAAATAATATAAATGAGTGTTGTCATGAAGATTATAAAATATCTCATTTAGAAAATAAAAATTTTAATTTAGAAGATTTAGAAAAAGAAACTATTAAAAAAGCAGTTAAGGCATATAATCATAACATGACAAAAGTAGCCCAAGCATTAGGGATAAGTAGAAATACATTATATTTAAAAATAAAAAAGTATAAGATGTAGTGATATTTTTAGTATTGTTAGTAAAACATAAAATGATTTTTAACATAAATTTTGTGTAAGAAAATATTATTTTATTATAAAAGTGTAATAAATTTGAACGGTGTCCTAAAATAATACGTTTTCAATAAGAAAAAGTGTATTGTTTTAGGACATTATTATTTTTTAAAAAGATATATCTATTAAAAAATGGCTTAAATAAGAAAGATTGATAAAGTAATAACAATGTGGCATGTTTCTTGCTACATATATTTACGTAAGTTATTTAATTGTAAAATAGCTTAAAAATAATAAAAAAGTAATTAAGAAATTAAAAGATATATTTTAGGAGGAACAGATTATGGCACGTTTTACATTACCAAGAGATTTATATCATGGTGAAGGAGCTTTAGAAACACTAAAAACTTTAAAAGGAAAGAGAGCTTTTGTAGTAGTTGGTGGTGGATCAATGAAAAGGTTTGGTTTCCTTCAAAAAGTTGAAGACTATTTAAAAGAAGCAGGAATGGAAGTACAATTATTTGAAGGGGTTGAACCAGATCCATCAGTAGAAACTGTAATGAAGGGTGCAGAAGCTATGAGAAACTTTGAGCCTGATTGGATAGTTGCTATGGGTGGAGGATCACCAATAGATGCTGCAAAAGCTATGTGGATATTCTATGAATACCCAGATTTCACTTTTGAACAAGCTGTTGTTCCATTTGGATTACCAGAATTAAGACAAAAAGCTAAATTTGTAGCTATTCCATCAACAAGTGGTACTGCTACAGAAGTTACAGCTTTTTCAGTAATAACAAATTACACAGAAAAAATAAAATATCCTTTAGCTGATTTTAATATAACTCCAGATATAGCTATAGTTGATCCAGAATTAGCTCAAACAATGCCAGCTAAATTAGTAGCTCATACTGGAATGGATGCATTAACTCATGCTATTGAAGCATATACTGCAGGTTTAAGATCAAATTTCTCAGATCCATTAGCTATGAAAGCAATAGAAATGGTTAATAAAAATTTAGTTAAATCATTTGAAGGAGATAAAGAAGCTAGAAACTTAATGCACGAAGCACAATGTTTAGCTGGAATGGCTTTCTCAAATGCATTACTTGGAATAGTTCATTCTATGGCTCATAAAGTAGGTGCTGTATTCCACATTCCACATGGATGTGCTAATGCAATATTCTTACCATATGTAATGCAATATAATAGAGTAGAATGTGAAGATAGATATGCAGATATTGCAAGATTATTAAAATTAGAAGGTAATACTGATGCAGAATTAACTGATTCATTAATTAAATTAATTAATGATTTCAATGATGCATTAAATATTCCTCATACAATGAAGGAATATGGTATTGAAGAAGCAGATTTTAAGGCTAATCTTGAATTTATAGCTCATAATGCAGTATTAGATGCATGTACAGGATCAAATCCTAGAACTATAGATGATAAAACAATGGAAAAACTATTTGAATGTACATTCTATGGAAATAAAGTTAACTTATAATATCAGAGTTATTAATATGTTAATTAAAGGTAGACTGATTAATTAAAATTATGTATACTAAAATGACTAAATTGAAATTTTAGTGGGTTTAAAATAAAATTGTATGATAATATGTTTGTAGTTGATTTTTAATTAGCAATAGCTCTCGTTTTAGAGAGCTTTTGTTATTATTAACTATAAATTGTAATTAAAAGTTATAAAATCAATTATATAACATAAATAGGTAAAAAAAACATTGATTACATAAGGAAAAACATATAAAATTGATAAAAAAATGTGGGGGGACAAATGATGTATAAGATAGTTAGTAAAAGAGAGCTTACAAGTAATATATTTTTAATGGATATAGAAGCTCCAAGAGTAGCAAAATCAGCCAAACCAGGTCAATTTATAATAATAAAAAATGATGAAAAAGGTGAAAGAATCCCTTTAACTATAGCAGATTATGATAAAGAAAAAGGAACAGTAGCAATAGTTTTTCAAACAGTAGGCCAAGGAACAAAGCAATTGGCTACTTTTGAAGAAGGAGATTATGTCTGTGATTTTGTTGGACCACTAGGGCAACCAAGTGAATTTGTTCACGAAAATATAGAAGATTTAAAGAAAGAAAATATTATTTTTATAGCAGGTGGAGTTGGTGCTGCACCAGTTTATCCACAAGTTAAATGGATGCATGAAAATGGAATTGAGTGTGATGTAATAATTGGTTCTAGAAATAAAGAACTACTAATATTAGAAGAAGAAATGAGAAAAGTTTCTGGAAATCTTTATGTTGCAACTGATGATGGATCATATGGCTTTAATGGTAGAGTTACTGATTGTTTAAGTGATTTAGTTAAAAAAGGAAATAAATATGATCATGCAGTGGTTATTGGACCTATGATAATGATGAAATTTATGGCTGCATTAACTAAAGAACTTGGAATTAAAACAACTGTAAGTTTAAATCCTATAATGGTAGATGGAACAGGAATGTGTGGTGCTTGTAGAGTTACTGTTGGTGGAGAAGTTAAATTTGCTTGTGTTGATGGACCAGAATTTGATGGACATTTAGTTGATTTTGATGAATCAATGAGAAGACAAACAATGTACAAAACAGAAGAAGGAAAAGCACAATTAAGAATAGAAGAAGGGGACACTCATAGCCATGGTGGTTGTGGATGTAGAGGTGATAAATAATGAATATGCAAGACAGAATGAAAAGAACGCCTGTTACTGAGCAAGCACCAGAAAAGAGAGCTAAAAATTTTGAAGAAGTATGCTTAGGATATAATGAAGAAGAAGCTATAAAAGAAGCTTCAAGATGTTTAGGTTGTAAAAACCCTAAATGCGTAGAGGGATGTCCAGTATCAATTAACATTCCAGCATTTATAGCTAAAGTTAAAGATGGCGATTTTGAAAGTGCAGCTAAAGAAATAGCTAAATACAGTGCACTTCCAGCAGTTTGTGGAAGAGTATGTCCACAAGAAAGTCAATGTGAAGGTAAATGTGTACTTGGAATAAAGGGTGAAGCTGTAGCAATAGGTAAATTAGAAAAATTTGTTGCTGATTGGGCAAGAAAAAATAATATAGATTTAGCACAAACAGAGGAAGCAAAAGGAAAGAAAATAGCTGTTATTGGAAGTGGTCCTGCAGGTCTTACTTGTGCAGGGGATTTAGCTAAAAAAGGATATGAAGTTACTATATTTGAAGCTTTACATGAAGCAGGTGGAGTTTTAGTTTATGGTATACCAGAATTTAGACTTCCAAAGGAAAAAGTAGTTAAGTCTGAAATTGAAAATATCAAAAAATTAGGAGTAAAAATTGAAACTAATGTAATTATAGGAAGAACAATAACAATAGATGAATTAATGAAAGAAGAAGGATTTGATGCAGTATTTATTGGATCAGGTGCAGGTCTTCCAAAATTCATGGGTATAAATGGAGAAAATGCTAACGGAGTATTTTCTGCAAATGAATTTTTAACAAGAGTTAATTTAATGAAAGCTTTTAAAGAAGAGTACCATACACCAGTTAAATTAGGCAAAAAGGTTGTTGTAGTTGGTGGTGGAAATGTTGCTATGGATGCAGCTAGAACTGCATTAAGACTTGGAGCAGAAACACATATAGTTTATAGAAGAAGTGATGCTGAATTACCAGCAAGAGCTGAAGAAATACATCATGCTAAAGAAGAAGGCGTAATCTTTGATGTTTTAACAAATCCAACAGAAATTATAGCTGATGAAAATGGATGGGTAAAAGGAATGAGATGCGTAAAGATGGAACTTGGAGAGGCAGATGCTTCAGGTAGAAGAAGACCTGTGGAAATTAAAGATTCTGAATTTATTATGGATGTTGATACAGTAATAATGTCACTTGGAACATCACCAAATCCATTAATTTCTTCAACAACTGAAGGATTAGAAGTTAACAAATGGAAATGTATAGTTGCTGATGAAAGTGGATTAACAACTAAAGAAGGAGTTTATGCTGGTGGAGATGCTGTAACAGGAGCTGCAACAGTAATACTTGCTATGGGTGCTGGTAAAAAAGCAGCAGAAGCTATAGATGGTTATTTACAAGGAAAATAATCTTTAGGATAAGTTGAGAATTGATAGTTGAGAGTTAATGAAAAAATTCCTTAGGGAATTTTAAATATAAAATTTCTAAATTATTTATATCTATAAATATGATAGTGTGATTTAAAAAATTTATATTTTCAGAAAGTCTTTAAGATTTTTAATGAAAGCTCTCAACTCGTAATTATCCATTCTCAACTAAAAAAGCAATAGCGTAGTCACTTTTTTATGTTATATTTTTATAAATTCAGGTTTCATCTTATTAAATTTACAGATATATTTATATCCCATAGAACCTAATACATCATGAATATAATTAAATTTATTAGCTATTTGAGTTGGATTGTGTGAGTCTGAACCTATAGTAAGTATCTCACCACCTAAATCTTTATACATTTTAATGATGTTTTTTGATGGTGTTAAATCAGGAAGATTATATCTAAAAGAAGAAGTATTAATTTCAATTCCTTTACCAGAATGAATTACTTTTTTTAATATAGCTTCTAAATAGTCAAAGAAAAGTTCATCTTTTAAAATAGTATCATAATTTCCATATCTTTTTATCAAATCAACATGTCCCAAAATAGAATAGTCATCATATAAGTTTATTATTTCTAATAATCTTTTATAATATCCTTCATAAGTTTCATGTTGAGTTTTTCCTTTGTGGAAACCACCTTTACATAGTTCGTATCTATCTATAGTATGTATAGACCCAATTACAAAATCAAAATCATTTTCTTTTATTTCATTAGAACAACGATCTAAAACTTGAGTTTGCAGTCCCATTTCTATACCTTTTTTTATAGTAATTTTATTTTTATACTTATTTTTATAAAAATTTAAATCTTCAAAGTATTTATTATAATCAATTTTTACATTTGGATTTTCTAAAATATCATAATCAACATGGTCTGTAAAACAAATTTCTTTAAGTCCTAATTCAATAGATTTTTTTATCATATCTTCCATTGGTGTTTGAGAGTCAGCAGAAAAATTAGAATGCATATGATAGTCATAATAAATCATAAAAAAGCCTCCTTAGCAAATTTTAAATATAATTTTAATATATTACTTTAGGCACATTCAAATAAATAGTCAGCATGCTAATCTATTTTCATATGCCTTAAATAATTTTAATACTGCTTCTAATATATTACAACCATGAAAATTAAAAATCTTATTTGAAGTGACAAGCTAAGTATAGAATTTTAGTGTTTATAAATTTAGTTGACATTATTAATAATAAAGATATATAATAAATCAAATAAATAAATTTTATTAAATTAAATTTTACAAAATATATTTTATTAACTAATATATAAGTTTTAAGGTGAAAATTTATATTAAGTTAATGTATTTAAACGTAAGTTTTTAGTAATAATATATTTTAGATTCATTATTATTAATGAGAAAATGTAGGAGGGTAAGCTCATGGCGGAAAGATATGATGTAGCAATCGTAGGTAGTGGACCAGCAGGATTATCAGCTGCTTTAAATTTAAAGATTAGAAAAAAGAATTTTATTATTTTTGGAAGTAAAAATATTAGTAATAAATTAACTAGAGCTCCTAAGATAAATAATTATTTAGGTTTTTATGAAAAAAGTGGACTTGAAATAAGAGATGAGTTTCTTAATCATTTAAAGTCAATGGATATAGAAATTACAGAAGAAAGAGTAAATAATATTTATGCAATGGGAGATTACTTTTCATTAATGATAAATGAAAAAATGTATGAAGCAACTTCTATAATTTTAGCTACAGGAGTAAATTTTGGTAAGCCGTTTGAAGGAGAAGAAGCATTTTTAGGAAAAGGTGTTGGATATTGTGCTACATGTGATGCACCTCTATATAAAGATAAAATAGTTACTATAATAGCTTACAATAAAAAAGATGAACATGAAGCTAACTTTATAGCATCTATAGCATCTAAAGTATATTATGTACCTATGTATAATGAAGAAGTGAATATTAATTCAAATATTGAAGTTATAAAAGATAAACCTATAAAAATAAATGGAGATAATAAAGTTAAATCTTTAGTTTTATCTAATAGGGAGATTGATACAGATGGTATATTTATATTAAGGGATAGTATATCTCCAGGTCAATTAGTACCAGGATTAGATTTATATGAAAATCATGTTAAAGTAGATAGACTTATGAAGACTAATATAAAAGGTTGTTTTGCAGCAGGAGATATAGTAGGTGTACCTTATCAATATATTAAAGCAGCAGGAGAGGGGAATATTGCAGCATTATCTGCAGCTTCTTATGTTGATGAAAAAAATAAAGAATAAATATGTCGCTCTCAACTAAAAAGTGTGGAGTAGCTAATTTGTTATTATTGATTAATTATTAAAAGTTGAACATTGTTAATTGAATTATATATTTATATAGATTTAAGAAATAAAAATAAATTTATAAAGTGAGGTAATAAATTATGTCAAAAATATTAAAAGTTGATGAATTTGATAATGAAATAAAAGAAGGTGTTGTAATAGTAGACTTTTTTGCTAATTGGTGTGGACCTTGCAAAATGTTAGCACCTATATTTGAACAATTAGAAGAAGAAATGAAAGATAAAGTCAAATTCTTTAAAGTCGATGTAGATGAAAGTGGAGAATTAGCAACTAAATTTAATGTATCTAGCATTCCAACTATGATAATATTTAAAGATGGTAAGGATGTAAGTACTGAAATTGGATTTTTACCAAAAGAAAAAATAAAAGAAAACTTAGAAAAATATATATAAAATTAGTTGAGAATTGATAGTGGAAAGTTGAGAGTTAATGAAAAAATTCTTTATGGAATTTTAAAATATATATTTCTAGAAGATCTTTAGGATTTTCAACTAAAACTTTCAATTCTCAATTATCAACTCTCAACTAAAAAGCGTGTTGTAGCGACTTTTTTATAATTCACATAAAAACTCCTCAAAGCAAATTCCTTCATAAGCTGAGATATCTAATTTTGATGTGTATTTTATACATTTACTTATGAAGTCACTAGCCTTTTTTACACTATCTACGATATTTATATTATTTATCATATCAGCAGCTAGTATTGAGCTAAAAACATCACCTGTACCTGAACGATCTTTTCCAATCTTTTTTACACTAACTATTTCAGGCGATTTACCTATTTCATAAATAAAATTTTGTACATAATCATCATTTTGAAGTCCTGTTATAACAACTTTCTTAGGGCCATTTTCACATAAATTCTTAGCGATAAATTCAAGTTCGGCTTGATCTAAAGCTTTATCAGGATAAGGCATATCTATTAATTTACAAGCTTCAGTTAAGTTTGGGGTTATTATGTCAGCATATTTTATTAGTAATTTCATTTCATTACACATTTCATCTGTATATGTTGAATATATCTTTCCATAATCACCCATTATCGGATCAACTAAAACTTTAGTAGTGTCAGTTTTAAATTTCTTTATAAAATCTATGACAATGTCAATTTGATCTTTAGAACCTAAAAAACCTGTAGATATTCCATCAAATTCTAAGTTCAGTTCTTTCCAATGATTTGTGAAGTTTTTCATTTTATTTGTATAGTCATCAAAAAAGAAATTCGGAAATGCTGTATTTGTAGATAAAATTGCAGTTGGCAATGTACAACACTGAATTTTCATAGCAGATATTATTGGAAGTGCAACAGTTAAAGAACAACGCCCGAATCCAGATAAATCATTTATAACAGCTATTCTTTTTTGTTTATTTTTATTCATTTTAACACCTCAATTTAAAAGTAATTAGGCATATGAAAATAAATAACAAGTAAAAGATGTTACAGATATTTTGTGAAATATAATAACTTGGATTATGCTGATAGTTGTACTATTATTATGTTCCAAGTAAGAAGTGATTCACAAAATAAACTAGCATACTGACTAGTTATTTATTTAAATCTGCCTTAAATAAATTTTAATAGATAGAATTTATTTTATATACTATTAATCAACAATAAAGTAATTAATAAAATAAAAAATTTTGATAACATTTATATTATTATTTAATATAATATATTATAAACTAATGAAAAGACTTTAACTAACAAAACTCAGCCTATTCCAAAAGTTAAAGATAATATAAATGTAATAAAGGTATAGAATACTTTTATTACATTTCTCTTGTTTTACAGTATAAATCTTTCTATTGCTTTTGCAACACCATCATTTGTATTTGTATCTGTTATGTAATTAGCAGATTTTTTTACAATATCAGAGCCATTTCCCATAGCTACACCTAGTCCAGCAAATTTAATCATTGATAAATCATTTTCATTGTCACCAATACATATAACTTCATCTTGTTTAATTCCAAGTTTTTCGGATAAAATTTTTGCAGCATTTCCTTTTGATACACCTTTTTGCATAACTTCAAAATTGTTATCTCCAGAACTTACAGTCTCTATGTCAGAGAATTTTAAAAGATTATTTTTAACGTTTAACAAAGTATTTTTATTTTCACTATTATCTATGCAAATTACTTTTATTATTTTATTACTATAATTTTTAAGGATTTTACTTATATCAGATTCGATGAAAAATTTAATTTTTTTATCGTCACTAACTAATTTGTTTGTAATATTATATGTGTGATTTTCAGGAAATTTAGAATCGACAATTGCTGTGTCGTGAGTATAATAAATAATTTTAAAATTATGATCTTTTATGGTGTCATGAATTTTTAATACTTGTTCATCAGTTAATGTATTACTATATATTACTTCATTTGTTGATCTATTTTTTATATAAGCTCCATTACATGAAATAAGATCTGTTTTTATTCCTATAAGTCCAGCAAAATAATCTGCAGATGCAAATATTCTTCCAGTACTTATAGCAATCTGCACACCTTTATTAACAGCTTTTTTTAAAGCTTCTTTATTTCTGTCACTTATATTACTATGACCATTTAATAAAGTTCCATCCATATCTATACATACTAATTTATATTTCATAAATAATATCCTCCCTTTAATACATAAAATAAGGCATATGAAAATAAATAACAAGTCAAAAATACTACAGATATTTTGTGAAATACAATGACTTGGGCTTTGCTAATAGTTGTGCTATTAGTAGGTTCCAAGATAGAAGAAGTAGTTCACAAAATAAATTAGCATACTGACTAGTTATTTATTTGAATGTGCCTAAGCTCTGTTTTAAAGTTTAACATTATAATTATAAATATTAAACTATATTTAAAACAAAGCTTATGATTAAAAGCTTATTGATCCTTCAAGATATGATTTACATATTGCTTTAAATCCTAATTCTTTTAGTACATTTAAGCATATAGCGAAAACTTCATAGGATGAAGTTTCTGTTTTATTTAATTTACTTAAAATATTATTAATTTCTTTTTCAATTAATTTAAGTTCAGCATCTGATAATGGTTCTGTAGCTTCTTGTGATGCACTAAGTAGTGATTGTCTAATTTTTGAAGTTTGAAATTCTTCAATTCTTCCAGTTTTTTTTATTATGTTCATTTGTTCATCTCCTGACTTATAAATGTTTATTTATATTATCGGTTAAAAACTATGTAAAGTAAATGTTTAGTTAATTATATTGTTTTAAAATTGATAACTAAGTTAGTGTAGCAACTTTGTTTATATTATGATTTGCAATAAGTGTAAGTTTTATTAACAACAATATAAAAAATTTATAGTCGATTAATGATTTTTTAGATCAATTATCCATAAGAACTATAATTTACAATGAATACATGATATGATAAAATTAAAATATATTTAGAAGAATTGTGGGAAAAAATGTAAAAGCATGACAACTAGGAAGGGGGATTGATATTTTGAATATTAAAAGTAAAATAGTGTCATTTTTATTTGTATTTTTAGTGACACTAGGATTTATGCCATCAACCATGGTACAAGCATCTGTAAAGGATATAAATATAATATCTAGTACTGAGGTTACTTCAAATGACGCAAAAAAATGGGCTGAAACAAAAGGTGCAACTGAAGAATTCTTAAGCTTAGCAGATCTTTATTGGAAATATTCAGAGGAATGTGGTGGAGTTAATCCTGCCATAGCGTATGTACAAGCAGGGAAAGAAACAGCATTTGGAAGATTTGGAGGAGTTTTAAATTCAAGTTTTCATAATCCTTGTGGAATGAAAACAGCACAAGGTGGATCAGATGGTGACAAGTTGCTCACAAAAAATTTGATTCTTGGGACGAAGGTGTACAAGCACATATGGATCATTTAGCACTTTATGCAGGGGCAGATGATTATCCAAAGAGAGATACATATGATCCAAGACATTTTATAAGCATAAAAGGAAAAGCTTTAACTGTAAATTCTTTGGGAGGAAAGTGGGCTCCAAGTTTATCTTATGGAGAAGAAGTAAATAAATATTATGTAGATTTATGTGATTATTCAGATGTTACAATTGATGAAGAGTATAAAAAAGAAGATAAAAAAGAAGATAAAAAAGAAGATGAAGATGATTCTAATAATTATGATGATAATGATTCATATGATATTGCACCACCAGGACCAATTGAGAAAAAACCAAATTCTTTAATTGGTGATTCAGTAATCATGTTTGATGATTCTTTTGTTGAACCAACTCTTGATAAAGAACCAAATGTTAGTTCAGAGATTGGTTGGAAAAAAGAAGATGGAAAATGGTATTATTATTATTCAAATGGAAATAAAGCCACAGGATGGATAAATCCAAATGGAAATTGGTATTATTTAAAATCTACAGGAGAAATGTGTGTAGGATGGTTAAAATTAGATAATTCATGGTATTATTTTGATTCTGAAGGAAACATGATAACAGGTTGGAAGAAGGTAAATAGTAAATGGTATTATTTAAAGACTAGTGGAATAATGGCAACTGGCTTTTTACAAAATGGACATAGTTTATATTACTTAGATGCATCAGGTGCTATGCTTTCAAAAACAGGATGGAATTTAATTAATACAAAATGGTACTATGTTGAAAACAGTGGTAGTTTAAAGTTAGGCTGGCTTTTTGAAAATGGAATAAAGTATTATCTTCAAGGTGATGGAAGCATGGTCACAGGAGTAAAACAAATAGATAATAAAATTTATCTATTTGATGAAAGTGGAGCTAATAAAACAGGTTGGATTAAAGTAAATAATTATTGGTACTATTTTAATGAAAATTCAGAATTATGTACTGGATGGATTAATTCAAATGGAACACATTATTATTTATATGATAATGGTGCAATGGCAACAGGATGGTTAAATTTGGATGGTGACTGGTATCATTTAAATAATGATGGAAGCAGAAGTTCAGGATGGGTACAAAGTGGTGGATATTATTATTATTTATCTCCTGCAAACGGAAAGTTACTTGTCGATACAAAAGTTGATGGGTATGAAATAGATAATAATGGTAGAAGAGAATCAGATGGTTATGATGTTACTTCTGAAAATGCTTCTAACAATGTTATTGTAGTTGATGCAGGTCACAATTTCGGTGGTGATGATGGAGCTTATGCTACTAATAACGGAATTACTTATTCTGAAAGAGATTTAAATATGCAAGTTGCATCAAAGCTTCAATCAGAACTTGAAAAAAGAGGATATACTGTATCTATGACAAGAAATGAAGATGATATAGAAAGATTACCAGCTAAAGAAAGCCTTGATAAAAGAGTTCAGTTAGCTAATGATCTTAATGCTACTCTATTTATAAGTGTACATCATAATTCAGCAGAAGTTAAATCTGCAAATGGAGTGGAAGTGTATTACAGTACTAATGCTCAAGATGATAGAATGGGTGGAAAAGCACCAGACCAATCAAGAATTGAGAAAAGTAAAGAACTTGCAACAAGTGTTGTAAATAATATAAGTAGTAAAACAGGTGCTATAAATAGAGGACCTAAAAATGCTAATCTTAATGTTTGTAGAAATACTAATATGCCAGCAATACTTATTGAGTGTGGATTTATAACTAATGCTAATGAAGCAGAAAAATGTGCTGATTCTGATTATCAAGAACTTATAGCAGAGGCAATAGCTGAAGCAATTCAAAGTGAATTAAATTAGTAAAATATATTTAAGATAAGACTCTTTTGTGTAAATTTGAAATTTGCATAGAGGAGTTTTTTTATTTGAATTTTTAAATATCAAGAATAATAAATAGTACATTTATTAATAGTAATTCGGTAAAAGTACCATAATATATATAAATGTTAAATATTATTACATAAAAATTAAAATTAAATTCTAATTTTGCCATAAAAGTTATTTAGGGAAATGGTGGTAGTTATAATTTTAAAACAGGGCATGATCCTTGTTATACCAATGGATTAAAGGGGATAATCTTATGAATTATTATGTTTGATGGTTTTTTTTAATTATGTTAAAATTGTTATGAATTTATATTTAGGGCTTTTTAGTGTGAAAAATAATTAAGAATTTGGTGCTGAGTTAATTTATGTATTAAGATACTTAGATTATTGATTTAAAATATATAATTGCCAAATCAAGAACGGTTCTGAATATTAAATATGATAAATTAGGTATATAAAGGCGGTGGGATAATTTTGCAAATTGCAAAAAAAACAATTTCATTTTTTCTTGGCGTAGCTATTATGGTATCTATAATTCCAACAATTAGTGTACAAGCTATTTCAGAAGATATTAATATAATATCAAGTACAGAAGTAACAGCTGCTCAAGCTAAAAAGTGGGCTAAATCAAAAGGTGCCAGTAGTGCTTTTGTGAATTTAGCTGATCTTTTTTGGAAATATGCTAAATATCATGGTAATATAAATCCTGGTATTGCTTATGTTCAATCAGCTAAAGAAACTAAATACGGGAATTTTGGTGGAGTAATAGATCAAAGTTATTATAACACTTGTGGACTTAAAACATCTTCAGGAGGAGGTAATTATGATCCAAATGCACATCAAAGATTTAATTCTTGGGATGAAGGAGTACAAGCTCATCTAGATCATCTTGCATTATATGCAGGTGCAGAAGGTTATCCAAGAAAAGATACTTATGATCCAAGACATTTTTATAGTATTAAAGGAAAAGCTATAACTGTAAATTCATTAAGTGGAAAGTGGGCTCCTAGTAGTACATATGGACAGGAAGTTAATAAATTATATGTAGATTTATTAAATTATTCGAAGTCAAATTTAAGCGAATCTAATACTAATAATTCAACAGAAAGTATCAAATCTTCTATAGGTTGGAAATATAAATGGGGGAATTGGTATTATTATAAATCAGATGGTAAATTAGCTACTGGTTGGATAAAATATGATAATAAATGGTACTATTTATATAGTAGTGGTGTTATGGCAAAAGGATGGATAGATGTATCAGGAAAATGGTATTATTTGAGTTCATCAGGTGCTATGCAAACAGGATGGCTGAAATACAATTATAAATGGTATTATTTAAATAGTGATGGAAGCATGGAAATTGGATTAAGCTCAATTAATAATAAAAAATATTTCTTTGATTCAAGTGGAGCTATGAAAATAGGTTGGGCTAAAATAGGATGGCATTGGTACTATTTTAATAATGATGGATGTATGTTGAAAGGATGGATAAAACCAGATGGAAAATGGTATTATCTTTATTCAGGAAGTGGAGCTATGGCAATAGGTTGGGTAAACCCGGATGGACAAAATTCGTATTATCTAAATAATGATGGTTCTATGGCAACAGGTTGGAAAACAATAGGTGCTGATATTTATTATTTTAATCCTACTTCTGGAGCTATGGCAAAAGACACAATAATAGATGGATGGAAAATTGACTCTTCTGGTAAAAGAGTAGAAAAAACTAATTCAGGTTCTAAAAAATTAATAGTAATTGATCCAGGACATAATTTTGGAGGAAATGATGGTGCATATGCTACACATGATGGAACAGTGTATGTTGAAAGAGATTTAAATATGCAGCTATCATTAATATTAAAATCGAAACTTGAAGCTAATGGATATGAAGTAATGATGACAAGAAAAGAAACTGATAGAGAGACTTTAGAAAGTGTACAAAGCCTTACTAATAGAGTTAATATGGCTAATGATTTTAATGCTGATTTTTTTATAAGTATACATCATAATGCTTCAAAATCATCAGAATCAAATGGAGTAGAAACTTATTATAGTTCAAATAAACAAGATTTTAAATTTGGTTATGGACCTAGTGAATATAAACTTAAATTAAGTAAAGATATGTCAATTGCTATTAATAATAGTATTGTAAGTAAAACAGGAGCTTATAATAGAGGTGCAAAAGATGCAAACTTTTTTGTGTGTAGAAACACTAATATGCCTTCTGTATTAGTTGAAGCAGGATTTATAACAAATTTTGAAGAAGCAAAAAAATGTGCTGATTTTACTTATAAAAATAAAACAGCAGATGGAATAGCAGAAGCTATAGCTAATGAAATTTAAGTATAGCTTTGGATATATAATTATTATTTATGTATAGTAATAAAAATTTTAATATTATTTTTATTATAGTATGTAATTTTTAAAACTTGTTAAAGACCTAAATCAGATATGTTTTGATTTAGGTCTTTTTTTTGATGAAATTATTATTTTCGATAAAATTATAGGTATATTTTAAAAATATTTTTAAAAAAGATTTATAACATTATAATAAAACATAGAAAAATAGGATAAATAATCAAATCATAGATATATACTATACAATTTACTTTTTTTTTAGTATATGTTAGAATTATGATGATTTTAGAATATTACATATATAAAACTTTGACGAATTTTGTAGTAATGTTTTAAAAAACACATCTTAGAAGGGAATGGAGGGAAAGAAAGATTTTGAATATTAATAAAAAGGTTATTTCACTATTTCTTGTTTTAGCTGTGACATTTTCAATAGTTCCAGCAACGAATGTACAAGCTAGTACTACTAAAGAATTTGCTGATTTGGATATTATATCAGATACAGAAGTTACTGTGGAGCAAGCAGAAGAATGGGCTGAATCAAAAGGTGCTACAAGTACATTTATAAGTTTAGCAGCTCTATATTGGAAATATGCAGAAGAATGTGGAAATGTTAATCCAGGAATAGCATATGTACAAGCAGCTAAGGAAACTGGATATGGGAATTTTGGTGGAGTATTAGATGAAAGTTATCATAATCCTTGTGGTATGAAAACGTCAAAAGGTGGAGGAGATACAGATCCTAATGCACATCAAATATTTAGCTCTTGGGATGAAGGGGTACAAGCTCATTTAGATCATCTTGCATTATATGCTGGTGCTAAAGAATACCCAAAAGATGATACATATGATCCAAGACATTTTGTAACTATTAAGGGAAAAGCAGTTACTGTTAATGCATTAGGTGGAAGATGGGCACCAAGTGCTGCATATGGGAAAGAAGTTAATGCATTATACAATAATTTATTAGCTTATTCAGGAATTGATAGTGAATATGAAGAAAACATAAAGCCAGATAATTCAGGTTCAGAAGATGAGGAAGATAAAGAAAACAAAGAAGAAGAATACATTCCACAATTCCCAAAAGAAGGAACAAAGCCAAAGGTACCTGAAATATCAAAACCTGTTAAAAATGTGAATGATAATAATAATATTTCATCTTCAATTGGTTGGAAACAACAATATGGAAATTGGTATTATTATAAATCAGATGGAACTAAAGCAACTGGTTGGATAAATCCTGATGGAAATTGGTATTACTTATATGGCGATGGTTCAATGGCTACAGGTTGGCTTAAAACCAAGAATAAGTGGTATTATCTTCAAAATTGGGGAGCAATGAAAAAAGGTTGGTTAAAAGATAGTGGAAAGTGGTATTACCTTCAAGGTGATGGATCTATGGTTACAGGATTCAGTTCTATAAATAGTAAAACTTATTTCTTTGATGTAAGTGGAACTATGAGAGTTGGTTGGTTTGAAATAAGTGGAAATTGGCATTATTTCAATACTGATGGAAGTATGTTAACTGGATGGATTAAACCATATGAACATTGGTATTACTTACATTCTAATGGTGCTATGGCAAAAGGTTGGATAAAACTTAAAGATGATAAATGGTATTATCTAAATAATAATGGTGCTATGGCAACAGGATGGACTGTGATAGGTAATGATACTTATTATTTGAATCCTTCATCAGGAGAAATGTTTAAAGATACTGTAATAGATGGATGGAAAGTAGCTCCAGATGGAAAAATACAAAAGAGGGTTAATGATGGACCTTCATCTTCTAAGTTAATTGTAATTGATCCAGGTCATAATTACGGAGGAGATGACGGAGCTTATGCAACTCATAATAGAGTTCTTTATTCTGAAAGAGATTTAAATATGCAACTTTCAATGAAGCTTAAAGTAAAACTAGAATCTTTAGGTTATAAGGTAGTTATGACAAGAGAGGAAACTGACAGAGAAACTTTAAGTGTTACTCAAAGTCTTACAAAGAGAGTAGAGTTAGCAAATAATCTTAATGCAGACTTTTTTATAAGTGTACATCATAATTCAGCAGAAGCTTCATCAGCAAATGGTGTAGAAACTTATTATAGCACAAGAGCACAAGATTCAAAATTTGGTGGATTCTATAGTGAATCTAAAATTTCTATAAGTAGAAGAATGGCTACTAACATTACTAATAGAATTATAAATAAAACAGGAGCTATTAATAGAGGTGGTAAAGATAATAATTTATTTGTATGTAGAAATACAACAATGCCATCAGTATTAGTAGAGGCAGGATTTATAAGTAATCCTACAGAAGCAGCAAATTGTGCTAATTCAAATTATCAACATAAAATAGCAGATGGTATTGCAGAAGCAGTATCAAATGCATTTTAGGTACATTTAAATAAATAACTAGTAAGTATGCTAGTTATTTATTTTTATATTCATTAGACATTAAAAAGAAGGTGTTATGCCTTCTTTTTTTATATGTTAAGTAAATTATAGAATATTTACAGATTGAAAAACTTATAAAATCTAGGTTTAATATTAGTTAAGAAGTGATGGTTAAAAGTTATAGGAAAAAATTCTGTTAAACAACTTTAACTAAAATTAGTATAATTAATAAATATAACAATTGTTTGAATAATTTTCATATATAGATATTGGCTTTTAATGATAATTATATATAAAGATGCAATATATTTAAACGAAAATATAGTATGATTAACTTTTTTAAAATAAGTGTAAATTCTTGAGTATTTCCTGAGAAATATTTAGAAATAAGTCTAATAAAATTTAAGTTAAAGCAAATATTAGTTGATAATTGAGAGTGGAAAGTGGAGAGTTAAGGAAAAAATTCCTGGCAGAATTTTAAAGTATATATTTTTAGAAAATCTTTAGGATTTTCAACCAAAATTTTCAATTCTCAATTATCCACTCTTAACTAAAAAGTATGGCGTAGCCACTTTTGTTATTACAAAAATATGATAATATATATGTATATATTATAAATTTGGGAAAAATTATTAGGAGGATGAACATGGGGGAGAAAATTAATAAAAAGAGAATTATATCGCTATTTGTAGCATTAACATGTATGTTTTCTTTATTGCCAGTACAGTTTGGAACAATAAAAGTACAAGCAGCTACAAGTTTAGATATTAATGGCTCTCAGTATGCATTAAATGTTACTGGTACCAAGCTTGAAGGTAATACTATTGATACTGGTGTAAAAGTTGATAGTACTAAAACTATTTATAATACACAAGGTAGATTTAAAGAATTTCAAATAGATTTACCAAAGTATAAGAATGAAATAGTTGAACCAAAGAAGACTGAAAGAGACGATGTTAAAGGAGAAATAACTGAGACTGAACAAAAAACAATAATAGATAGAAAGATAGATATTAATTCTATAAACAGAATAGGAAAAGAAGATTTAAAAGATATTGATGTTATAACAGAACAAACTCAAACTAAGTCAATTTCAGGTGATATTGTTAATGGTGTTAGAATAGACAATATTCCACTAGGAACTAATGAAGTAATGTATAAAATAACTGAAAAGACTACTGTTATTACTACAAAAACAGTTTTTAAGGTAAATGTTGATGGTACAACTTCATTGATTTCAGGACCTACTACAAGTCAAACACAAGAAGAACTAGTAAGTTCTCCAACACCTATAACTATTGAGCATGCAGAAAATTATGCTCAAGGTAAAATAAAAAAGATTGATTTTAAAAGTTATGTAGGATCAAAGGATAATTATGATAACCAACCTGATAATGGAGGAAAAAATAAGGTTCCATTTTTATATGATAAAGAACTTTTAACTACAGATACTGAAAGCTTTTTTACTTATGAACATATAGTAAATGACCAAGTACAAAATTTACAATATGCTATAAATTTTGAGGAGTCATTTAATTTAAATGGAGCTAAAGTATGGATGGATGGAGCTAGTAAAGGTGATATAACTAGTAATGGAAATGTAATTACTGGATCTTTACAAAAAACAGATTCAAAAATTATGGTAATTAAAATGCCTACTAGTAGTGGAGGCAGTGGTGATGATAACACTTTAGGTAAAAACTATGCAATTAAAATGAAATTCATAGATGAGAATGCTAGTAATGACTATACATTAAGAAAATTAGATATAGAAAGTAAGTATAATGATATAACAGATGCTACTAACTATATAGAAAAAGAATTTAAAGATGTTACTGTGCCAGGACAATCTAAGAGATATGAGGGAAAAATTCATTTAGATAAGAATTCTGGAAAAGTTAAAATAACACCACAGTTTGGTAAAGAAAGTGGATATGTAGTAAAGTTAAGTAATCATTATATTGATGAATATGGCAACATTAGAATAAAACAACAAGACTTTGATAAGTTTGTATCATTTAATAATAGTGATAAAGAAAATATAATATATATGGATGTATATGAAGGATCTGACAATTCAGATGAATTAGGAGCACTTTTAGCAACTTATGAGTTAAAAGTTGTATTAGAAGGAGAAAAATCAGCATTTGATTTTGGATTTGGTAATACAATTTTAAAAGATGCTAATGGTGGTACTAAAGAAGTTAACTTTAATTCATCAGTTCATAAGTATGATTTATATGTAACAGATCCATCAAAGAAGGTTACAATTACTTATAAAACTGGATTACCTGAAAGTAATGCGGTGATTAAGGTAAATGGAATTTCAGAAAATATTCCTATAATAGGTGGGGTAGCTGAATTTGATTTAAATAAATCAGGTGGTAAACAATTAACTATTAGTGTTTATAAGGATGGAAATTTAGTCTCTGATAAGTATATATTTAATGTACAAGGAGATTCAGATGATGGAGAAGGAGAACTTCCAAGTGCTCAAAATGCATATTTAAGCTATTTAAATTTTAGTACTGGAGACTTAAAGAATGAAGATGGAAATTCTGGCTTTTTAAGAGAAACATTAAATTATGATTTATTAGTAAAACCAGATACTAAAATTGTTGATGTTACAGCAATAGTTGATGAACCTAAAGCAAGTATAACTGAAGCAAAAGTTGTTGAAACAGGAGAAATTTATAATTTAACTTCAGGTACAAAAGGTCAAATCCCATTACAAGCAAGTGGAACAACAACATTACAAATAGTTGTTACAGCAGAAAATGGTAAAGATAAAAAGAAGTACACTGTAGTTATTAATCATGATGATAGAGGAAATAATGCTGATTTAAAAGATATTGAATTAAGCACTGGAGAATATGAATTTGATTCTGATGATGATGAGATTAAAGTACGTGTTGATCAAGATGTGAAAAAAATTAAAGTTAAACCAATACCTGTAGATTCAAATTATTCAAATATTATTGTAGATGGTGAAAAATTTACAGGAGATGCAATTTCAGTAAGTCTTCAAGGTCAATGGAAAACAGAAATTGATATAGATGTAATAGCAGAAGATAGAAGTACTGAAAAAACATATACTTTAATTATATATAGAAGTAATGATTCTTTAGATGATATTAAAGATCCAGATTATGACGATGATGACGAAGAAGATGATGACGATGCTTATTACGATGAAAGTAGTAGAATTTGGATTGATATGAGTAAATATGAGGAATGGGCAAAAATAAAAGGAAAATATATTTACTTTGATAAGAGAGGAAGACAAGTTAAAGACGCTTGGGTAAAGGTTGAAGGTGAATGGTTCTATGTTAATAAATATGGACATAGAACAACTGGATGGAAGAAAGAAAGTGATGGTAGATGGTACTATCTTGATAGAAATGGTAGAATGACAATTGGTTGGTTCTATGATAAAGATAGTAGAAGTCAATATTATTTCAATGGAAATGGAACAATGCATGTAGGTTGGCTATATATGGGTGGAAACTGGTATTATTTTGATTCAAGCGGTAAAATGCTTCAAAATGAAAAGGCATATATAGATGGTGATTGGTATTCATTCTCTACTTTTGGAATAATGTATAAATAATAATTTTATTTATTACATTGGAACAGTAGATAGTTTTAAGAAAAAATAAAACTATTTACTGTTCTTTATTTTTATATAGTAAATTATATAATTCTTAAAGCTTAAAGGTTTTATAAAATCACGATTTACAAATATTGATTAAGAGAAAGGATAAGTTAGAATTGATAGTGGACAATTTTCAACTCTCAACTAAAAGTGTGGAGCAGTAATTTTTTTATATTATAAGAAATAGGATATATACATGGCTGATTAATTTTATTGATTAAGTATAAAACAATATGTGTATATCCTATTTTAAAATTTATATAAAATGAGAGGAAAAATTATAATTTTATACTATGCAAAAGTCTTAATAAATGTTATTGGATATGTTTACAAGTTGTAATATAATTAAATTATAGATTAATTGGTTTTGAAAAGAAATAATATTTAATAGCTATTAATTAATATATTAGGGTAATGATAGTGTAAAGTACGCTATGGAAAAACCATATTTAAAAAGTAAATAACTAAATAATCAATATAAGTTAAAATCAGTAATAATATAATTATGTGGGTTGAACAACAGTAATACAAACTTTATATAAACTTATAAAAGTATATTAAAATTTTATAAAGAAGGAAGGAGGGAGTTGCCAAAGTTTATATTTAAATTCGTTTGAGCAGGTGGTATAATACTAATTAGCTATTGTGAATCCCAGACATTGCGAAAGTGGTGTAATCATAGGATAGAACCTTGAGGGTGTTAGTGTTTAAAATATGCGAGAACCAAGCAAAATTAGTAAATACAAGAGCGTACACTTTAAAGTAATCTTGTATATGTACCATGCGTTGTATGGGAATTTAAGCCCTTGGAGTGTTATATCAAACTAAAGTAGCTTTTAGCAAAATGGGACACGATGAACAGGGAATTAAACAAGCTTTATAAAGTTTTATAAGGTTTTGGCAACGGATGAGAATGATTGAGGTAAGATATAAAAATACTGAAGAACAATGGGTGGATTTTTCTGTTTATAAAATGAGTAGTCAAAGTGAAAAAGATAGATTGGCCATATTAAGGAGAAATTTATTTTTGGGAATAGGTATTTTAATTGGAGTACTATATTGTATTTTAGCAATGCAAGATTATCAAAAAGGTGATAGTCCCGCATTTTCTATTATTTTGGGAATTGTTTTTACTGGTATAGGCATATTTGGTTATTTTAAATTGCCTACATATTGGATTAAAAGAGCAAAGAAAAATTTTAAGGATTTCTTTAAAAAAAATGAAAGAGTATTGGCAAGAACAATAGAGGTTTTATTAGAGAGAGAATCATTGATAATAACCAGAAATAAGGAAAAAATAAAGATTTTATTAAGCAATATAACAAATGTTGAAGAAGTAAATAATTGTATTTATATAATTGCAAAAGATAATTCAGGAATAGTTATTCCAAATGATGCTTTTAAAAACCAAGATGATAGAGTAAATTTTAAAGTTGCTATAACTAATGGTAAAAAATAATATTGATAAAATAAAAGCTATATGTTAAGTTGATTTTTAACTTAACATATAGCTTGATTTTTGTGAATTTATAAAGATTTCTTAGTCTATAATAATCTAGTATGAAAAATATATTTGTGATATACCATAACTTTAAACTCTTAATTATCAACTAAAAAGAGTGGCATAGTAACTTTGTTCATGTATAGGAAATTATATGATTTTATTTTAGAGAACTTTAGGATTTTCAACTAAAAAACATGGCATATCCACTTTTTTATATTATATGGTAAAAACTTAATAAATGTATTTACTTTCAATATAAATTATATTATAATTTATTATAAGTTCAATTTATGAACAATATATTTAGTCGATTTGGAATTGAATAATATATAAATTAAGAATAATGTTTTTGTAATTTTATGTGTTAAAATATTAAAATTTTTAATAAAAAAGTCTAAGCCTAAATATTTTGATTTTAGATAAGATAATTTTAGCATTTTAAATATAGTTTAAGGGGGAAAGGGAATTGTTAGAAGATAGATTAGAAATATTAAAGATATTAAACAACAATTTTAATATTAATCAAAGAGAGTTATCAAGGAGAACTAATATTTCTTTAGGTAAGGTAAACGCTATTTTAAAAGAGTTTACTACTGATGGAACTATAGAAAGAATTGTAAATAATAGAGGAATTTTATATAGAGTAACAGAAAAAGGAATGAAAATATTAGAAGAAAATCTTGCTTCTGCCAAGAATACTAGATTAAAAATTCATGAAGATGATAATAAACCTGTTAAAGAAGCTGTTATTCTTGCAGCTGGAAGAGCTAAGGATTTTGGTAAGCCAGTTGGTATGCTTGAAATAGAAGATTTTAAGTTAATAGATAGAACATTAAATATACTTAAAGAAAATGGTATTAATAAAATTACTATAATAACAGGATATGAGAGTGTTTATTATGAAGAGTATTTTAAAAATAATAAGAATATAAATTTAGTTAAAAGTGATAAATATAAATGGACTGGAACTATGTATTCACTATCTTTAGCTAAGGAATATATTAATGACGATTTTTTACTTATAGAAAATGATTTGATTTTTGAAAAAAGATCTATTAGAGAACTTATAGAAAGTAAGAATAGAGATTGTATACTTCTTACTAATGAAAGTGGTTCTGGTGATGAAGCTTTTGTTGAAATAAGAGATAATCATTTATTTAAAATGTCTAAAGATATACATCAATTTAATAGAATTGATGGTGAAATGATAGGTATAACCAAAGTATCTTATAAGTTATATCAAATGATGCTTGAAGAATTTAAAGGTAATATAAATCCATATTTAAATTATGAATATGTATTGTTAGATGTTGCAAGAGATTATAATATAGGTTTTGTTAAAATAGATGATCTTGCTTGGGGAGATGCTGATACTAAGAAAGAGTATGAAAATATTTTAAATCATTTATATCCAACAATAAGAAGACGTGAACTTAACTATGAAATTAGTACTGTAAAAACTATAATTAGAGAAACTATGAAAGTAAACGAAGAAGATATAAGTGAAGTTGTGCCTGCTGGAGGAATGACTAATAAGAATTATAGAGTTTGTGTTAAAGGAAAAAGATATATCCTAAGGGTTGCAGGGATTGGTACTGAAAGTATGATAAGCAGAAAAAATGAGATGTTTAATTCTTCAATTGCTTCTGATAGAGGATATAATGTTGAAACTCCGTATTTTAATGTTGAAACTGGAATAAAAATATCTACTTTTATAGAAAATGCAGAAACTTTAACTCCAAGAAGTATTAAAAAGGAAGAAAATTTAAAACAAGTTACTAAAATATTAAGAGAATTACATGAAGATAATGAATTTTCAATGAAAAATGAATTTAATGTATTCAGAGAACTTGAAAAGTATGAGGATATTTTAAAAAAAGCTGATGGTGTATTTTTTAATGATTATAAAGAAGTAAGAGAAAAATTTATGAAACTTGAACAAGTTTTAAAGGATTGTAATAGAGTATTTGTACCATCACATAATGATTTAGTTTCAGAAAACCTAGTAAAGGATACAGATGGTAGAATGTATTTAATAGATTGGGAATACAGTGGAATTAATGATGATATGTGGGATTTAGCAGGACTTTCTTTAGAAAATAGTTTTTCAGAAGATGATATAGAATTAATGTTTAGACTTTATTTTAATGGAGAGCCAGATGAAAATTCAAGAAAAAGATTACTTATTCATCAAATAAGTCAAGATATATTATGGGCTGTATGGACATTAATTAAGGAAAATGAAGGCGATGATTTCGGAACATATGGCATTGATAGATACAATAGAGGAAAAGAAAATCTAAAAAAACTAGAAGCTGAATTTTAAGGAGAGAAAACATATGAGAGCGATATTAGTAGCAGCTGGTATGGGTACTAGACTTAGACCACTTACCAATACTATACCAAAATCTTTGATTGAGGTTAATGGGATATCATTACTTGAAAGACAAATACTTAACTTAAGAGAAATAGGAATAGATGAAATTATCGTTTTGACTGGATATTTACATGAAAAGTTTGATGATTTGGTTAAGAAGTATGATTTGATAAAAATAGTTAATGACAAGTATGATGTTTATAATAATATTTATACTATGTATTTAGCTAAAGATTATCTTCAAGATGCATTTGTTATTGATGCAGACAATTATATTAATAAAAACTTTTTACCTAATAAAAGACCTGATAATTCAGAGTATTATTCTGCTTGTAAGGAAAATATAGTTGGTGAATGGATATTAAGGTATGATGAAAATAATAAGTTACAAAGAGTTGATATAGGAAAAGAAGGGGATGAACCTTCTTATATAATGTCAGGGGCATCTTATTGGAGCAAAAAAGACGGAAAAATAATAGCACAAAGAATAGATGAAAAAGTTAAATGTGGAGATTTTAAAAATTTATATTGGGATGATATAGTTGTTGAAAACCTTAATGATTTAGAAGTTTATGTTAATAAAATAGGCTCTAATGATATTTTTGAAATAGATTCTATTAAGGATTTGGAATATCTAAAAAACAAGCTTAGTATAAAATAGACTTAATTTGACAACTTCTTTAGTTAGTGTAAAATATAGTAGAAGTAAAATAATCCATTTAGGATTATAGGAGGACTACAACATGTCAAAATCAATATCGAAAAATGCATTGTTTAAGGGATCGTTAAATTTATTTAATATTGTATTACCAATATTAGTTGGTCCAGTTATAGCACAAACATTAGGCGATAAGTCATATGGACAGATATCATATGCCGAATCTTTAACTGGATGGTTTTTAATATTTGCAAGTTTCGGGATTTCTCAATATGGATTAAGAGAAGTAAGTAAAGTAAGAGATGATGAAGAAAAACTTCAACAAACATTTACTAGTTTATTTTTATTTACTTTAGTTACTAATATATTAGTTTCTTCAATATATATGATATATGTATTTACAATAGGTAGAAACAGACCAGATTTTTATACTTGTATGATTTTAGGTTTTAACCTTGTATTTAATCTTTTTTATGTTGAATGGATAAATGAAGCATTAGAAAATTATGATTTTATAGCAACAAAGACTATGGTAGTTAGAATAATTTATTCTTTGTTAGTTATATTTTGTATAAGAGATATTAGTAATTTTAATTTATACTTATATTTAGTAATAGGATCTAATTTTATAAATAATATCTTGAGTTTTGTATACATAAAAAAAAGAGTAAGATTTAATTTTAAAAATTTACAATTTAAAAGGCATATTAAACCAATGTTTTTTGTTGTTATTTTATCTAATGTGAATATTTTATATACTCAATTAGATAAGATAATGTTAGGTAGCCAAACTTTTGGAACAGATACTGTTAATGTTGGATATTATAATATGGCTCAAAAGATAATGTCGATAATAAATATATTAATGCTTACTATAATTCAAGTGACTATGCCTAGACTTTCTAACTATCTTGGGAATGATTCAAAGGAAGAGTATATTTCTCTTTTAAGAAGAATTATAAAAATATATTTTATGTTTTTATTTCCGGCATCTATAGGGATGCTATGTCTTTCAAAAGAAATAATTCTTTTATATGGAGGATCACAATTTGTTAAGGCTATCCCAATAATGTTTGTATTTTCGATTTATATGTTAACTATTGGAGTTGAGGGAATAATAGCTAATCAAATGATATATCTTAATGGAAGAGAAAAAGATGATGTAAAATTAGTTTTAATTGGTGGAATTTTAAATGTTATATTAAATGTTGCTTTAGCATTAATGGGATATTTTACACCAACAAATGCTATTATAACAACTCTTATTTCAAATCTCATTGTAATAGTACTTGAATATAGATTTGCAAGAAAAGTTATTAATATAGATATAAATTTATTTGCATTTGAAAATATTAAATATTTTTATTATTCAATATTATTTATTCCATTAATATTTGCAATAAAATATTTTATAAATAGTATATTATTAGTTTCAGGATTATCAGTATTAATATGTGGAATAGTTTATGTTGGAATATTAGTGTTTTCTAAAGATGAAGTATTTTTGCAATTGAGTGATACGTTACTGAGAAAATTTAAAATAAAGAGATAAACTAGTATACTGACTAGTTATTTATTTGAATGTGTCTAATAAGAAGCGTGAAGTTTTAGAAATAAAATTTCACGCTTTTAGTTCTATTAAGGAATAATTTTACATAAGTTATTAATAAGTAAATTAAAAGTTATATGATAATTCAAAAGCTAAAAAAGAGGGGGATATTTTTGTGGTTAAAAGAATTATAAAAAAAAGCTTATTAGTACTTATGACAGTATGTTGTTTAAATATTTTAGGATTTCAATCTGGTTTAAAAGTATATGCCACAACATTAGAAGATACTAAATTAACAACTAATGAAAATAAATTAGATGGTGAAAAATTCATTAAGGTATGTGAAGAAGAAAATTTATATAAAGCAAGTGTATATAATAATATAGGAAGAGGTATAATCAATTTTAGATTTTTAGATAATATTAAATTAAATAATATAAAAATAGATATATTAAATCCTAATAATGATAAAAAATCTGCAAACTATGTTTTAGATAGTAAAAATTCGGTTATACTAATAGATAACCTTCAAGCAGGTTTAACTAAGGTAATTATAAAAGAGAAGATAACTGAAAAAGAGATTTGTAAACTATATATAGATTATAATAAAAACTTTAATGATAATGATGAAGTTGGATGGGTTAAAAGTTTAGGACAATGGTATTTTATAGATCCATCAACTAGGGATAGAAAAACTAATTGGTTACTTCATAATGGACATTGGTACTATTTAGATGAAGATGGAGTTATGAAAAACGGTTGGATTTTATATAATGATAATTGGTATTACCTAAATTCAAAAGGAGTAATGCAAACTGGATTTATAAAAGATGAAAAGGGCGATTTATATTATTTAAATGAAGATGGAACATTGAGAGTTTAGATTAAATATGACATAGTATAATTATTTTATAATTATTTATTAAATATATTTTAAAGAATATTAAATGTAAAAGATTTAATAAGACATAATGAAAGAGGAGTAGAGTTATTAATAACTCTACTCCTCTTTCATATGGAAAAATTATATGAAGTTTAAATATTTAAAGCTTAATAAAATCTAATTAAAATAAACACTAGTTGAAAAATAGCCATGTTATTTTTTCCCTATGAACATATTGCTTTGAACAATGAACAATGATACTATTATCTAGTTCACAAAATGAACAGGAATTAATTGTATTTAAAGGTTAATAAATATAATAATTATCGTTTACGAATAAATAGGTTTGAATTAATATTAAAAAAATAAGGGGAGAATGAAAATGAGGTTTAATAATAATCATAAAAAAGGATTAGGATGTGGAGTAATCTCTGCTTTATCTTGGGGGGCTGATACTGTTTTAATGGGATTTATATTATCATTAACACCATTCGTAAAAACAGGACAAGCAATACTACTTGCACCTGTAATAACAGCATTTTTACATGATAGTTTTTCAGCTATATGGACTTTTATATATCTTGGGTTAAGAAAAAAATTAGGACAATTTTTTAAAGCTGTAAAAACCAAAAGTGCTTTATGGGTTGCTATTGCAGCATTACTTGGTGGTCCAGTTGGAATGAGTGGATATTTATTATCTGTAAAATATATAGGGCCATCTTATACAGCTATTATTTCTTCATTGTATCCTGCCATAGGAGCAATACTTGCCACTATTATATTAAAAGAAAGAATAAATAAAAAGGCATGGATAGGTTTAGTTGTAACTATAATAGGTGTTTCTATATTAGGTATTTCTATATTAGAATATACTTCTACAACAAGTGCTATTAATCCAATAGGCTTTATATTTGCGTTAGTATGTGCATTTGGATGGGGTAGTGAATGTGTTATATGTGCTTATGGAATGAAGGGTGATGAAGTAACTTCAGAATTTGCATTGCAGATAAGACAATTTACATCTGCTGTTACTTATGGATTAATTGTTATTCCAATAGTAGGTGGAATTGGTCTTAGTATTGAAATATTTAAGGATAGTGTTATATTTTGGATTATAGGAACAGCATTGGCAGCAACGGTATCGTATTTATTTTATTATACTGCAATATATAAAATTGGAGCCACAAGAGCAATGGGGATGAATATAACTTATGTTGTTTGGGCAATTATATTTGATACTATATTTTTAGGAAATAAAATAAGTACTTTAACTATTGCAAGTAGTATTTTAGTTATATTGGGTGTTTATTTTATTGCAAAGGAACCAGATCAAGAAGTACAAGAATTAGAATTTGTAAAGTAGGGTAGTAAAAAAACTAAATTGGTATATAATAGTATTAAGAGATATAAACTTACATTTATTATTTCAGGAGGCAGGGTATGGAGATATTTATAGGCATTTTAAGCGTTATTGGAACAATAGCAGTAGCTATTTCTATGAATAACATAGGAAAATCACTTAATAAAAAATATTAACAAAATTTATGCAGATTTAAATATAAAGTGTATGAAGATGCAAACTAGGATTCTAGTTTGCATCTTCTTTTTTGTATCTATATAGAATTTTTAGATAAAATTGGTATGAACATGTTGTATTGAACTGTGAACAGTGATAGTATGAAAATGTTCAGAAAATGAACTATAGATTTTAATATGAAAATAGCGTAAAGTGTGCTATGAAAAAACGATAGTGTAAAATACGCTGAAAAAATTAAGGGGGATGTATAATGAAAAAAATATTAAAGAAAAGTTTTTGTATTGGTTTAACTTTAATAATTTCTATAGGATTAATTTCTTGTAATCAAGGAACAAGCAAAGAAAAGTTAAGTAGTAATGGTAAAATTCAAGTTGAATATTGGTATGGTTTTGGAGGAAAGCTTGGAAATAATATGGAGAATATAATAAAAGATTTTAATAATTCTCAAGATAAATATGAAGTTAAAGGAGTTTCAAAAGAAGATTATGATAAGACTTTTAGAAACTTACAAGCAGCTATTGCAGCTAAGAAAACTCCAGGTCTTGTGATTTTAGAACCAGATAAAGCGGCGATTTTAAATAATAAAAGTGTTCTTGAGAATTTAAGCAATTATACATCACAAGATAGTGAGTTTAATAGTGAAAATTATATAAAATCATTTTTAGATTCATGCAAAAAGGATGATAAATTATATGCTTTACCTATGTTTGGAACAACAAAAGTTTTATATTATAACAAAAAAGCTTTTGAAGATGAAGGTGTATCAATAGAATCTTTAAAAACTTGGGGGGAAATAGCTAAAGCAAGCAAGAAAATAGTGAAAAGAGATGGTGATTCTATAAAATTTTATGGATGGGAACCTATGTGGGGTGCTGACAATTTAATTGATGCATCATTAAGTAACGGTGGAAATATCTTAAGTAAAGATGGAAGTAAAGTATTAATAAATTCACCACAATGGATAGAGGTTTGGGATAATTTTAGAAAATGGATACATGAAGATAAAATTATGAAGATTAATTCTGGTGGACAAGGATGGGAATACTGGTATTCAACAATAGATGATGTTATGCAAGATAGAGCTGCTGGATATACAGGATCATCAGGAGATCAAGGTGATTTAGATTTTAATAAGTTAGGTGCAATTGAGCAACCAGCATTTAAACAAGGAGAAGAGGCAAAACCAATAGCAGAAGCAAGACTTTTAGCAATTCCAAGTATAACAAATGAAGAAGTTAAAAAAGGTGCATATGAGTTTATTAAATATTTTACAAGTCCAGAAGTTAATGCAAAGTGGTCAATAGAATCAGGATATATTCCTGTTAATAAAGAATCGTGTAATACTAAAAAATTTAAAGAATATGTAGAAAAAAATCCACAAGCACTTGTACCAATAAAACAATCTTTACATGCAAGTAATGCTTTTATAGATCCAACAAACGGAAAAATATATGATGCGTTAAAAGTTGCTGCAGATAAGGTTGAAATAGAAAATGTATCAGCAAAGGAAGCTTTGGATGAAGCACAAAAAATAGCACAATCAAAATTAGATAAAGTATTAAATAATTAATACAATTATCATTCTATCTTATGTGCTGTATTGTAGGTTAATAATTATTAAAATATAGTAAAATTAAATTTAAAAAACATATCAACAGAACGTTTACAGAAATAGTGGATAAGTATTTCCTAACTGTGGATAAATTTTTATAAAGCAAATTTAATTTAAAGCCTATGTTTCAGTAAAATGTTGATATATACATTGCCATTTTTCCTATTGAATATATAAATATATATTTAAAGCAAAGCTAACTTAAAAAACATAGTTGAGAGGATATGGAGAAGATATGGAAACATTAAATAATAAAAAACTAAAAAATATTATAACACTTCTTATATTTATTTTGCCAGCTATAATTCCGCTTATAATATTTTGGGTTATTCCAATTTTTAAATCTTTATTTATAAGTTTTACGGATTGGGATTATATAAGTACACAGTATAATATTGTTGGTTTTAAAAATTATAAAGAGTTGTTTTGTAATGAACTATTTTATGATGCATTAAAAAATACATTATTATTTACCTTAGGAACTTTAATTCCAACAATAGTTGGAGGGTTGGGGTTAGCCTTATTATTAAGTTCAAAATTTAAATCATTATCTATATATAAATCTATAATATTTTCTCCATGGATAACTCCAACAGTTGCTATTTCAATTGTGTGGAGTTGGATATTTCATCCTGAATATGGATTTGCAAATTATATATTAACTCTATTTAATTTACCTAAATTACAATGGCTTCAAAGTTCAGATACAGCTATGTTTGGTGTAATTATTGTTACTGTTTGGAAAAGTGTTGGATGGGCTATGGTTTTTTATTTAACTGCTTTAGAGAAAATACCTAACAATCTATATGAGGCTGCTTCAATTGATGGAGCTGATTCATTAAATAAATTTAAGAGTGTAACATTACCATTAATATCACCAACTACATTTTTTATTAGTGTGATAACTACCATAAATTCCTTACAGGCATATGATCAAATTCAAGTATTAACTCAAGGTGGACCAGCTGGAAGTACTAGAACATTGTTATATATGTATTATCAGAGTGCTTTTGAAAATTTTAATATGGGTCAAGCTACAGCCATATCTACAGTGATTTTAATTATAACGTGTATACTTTCACTGGCTCAATTTATTATTTCAAAGAAATGGGTGCATTATTAAGGCAAATGAAATAAAATAACAAGTTCAAAACTGCCATAAATATTTTTCATAAGATAAGGAGACGAAGTATTATCATAGTGGATCTATTATGGGATTTTGTTCACGCAGAATGAAGGAAAATATACTGGCAGATGGACTTATTATTTTTTTGATTATGTCTAAAACTAAGCAGTATGAATTATAAAATTTGAGAGACTGATAAAATATAAATTAAATATTAGTTGAGAGTAGAGAATATAGGGAAGTTGAAAATTGATAGCAGTTACTTTTTTATTTAGGAGGTAAACCATATATGATTGAAAGAAAAGTATATAAAGATAATGATATATATTTAGATGATATAAAGGGAGGTTTAAATAAAAAAATAATACTCCATAAGAGATTACTTTTATCTATAGTTAAATATTTTTTTATAGTATTAGCAAGTATTACGGCTTTTTTCCCTTTTTTATGGATGGTATCAAGTGCATTAAAAGTAAAAGATGAGATTTTTGCTTTTCCACCTAAACTGATACCAAGTGATCCTCAATGGAGTAATTTTATAGAAGTATTTAGACAATATCCATTTGGTCAGTATATGTTTAATAGTTTTTTTACTTCGTTTATTGAAGTAGCACTTCAGGTGTTTACAGCAGCTATGATAGCTTATGCATTAACTTTATTAGAATTTAAGGGAAAAAAATTATTGTTTGGAATAATAATGTCAATGTATATGTTACCATCAGCAGTTACATACGTTCCATGTTATATATTACTTTCAGATCTAAATTTAATAGATACATTTAGTGGATTAATAATAAGTAATATAGTTAGTATATTTGGAATATTTTTATTGAGACAATCATTTTTACAAGTTAATAAAAGTTTGATAGAGGCAGCAAGAATAGATGGTGCTTCTCATTTTAAAATATTATGGAAAATTGTATTTCCAATAACTAAACCAACATTTATAACTTTAATATTAATAAATTTTGTTACGTATTATAACGACTATATGTATCCATCATTAATATTAAAAAGTCCAGAAAAGTTTTTAGTTTCATCAGGACTTAGGCAATTTTTTATTGAGGGTGGAGCTTATGGAATAAAGTGGCCACAAGTTATGGCTGCAAGTACAATAACAATATTACCTTTATTAATATTGTTTGTAATCGCCCAAAGGTGGTTTATGAAAGGGGTTGGTGATACTGGAGTAAAAGAATAGTTTTATAAATATCTTAATATTTTAGTATAAAGTTTACCGAAAGTAGTAATTAATTTTAATAATATAATAAGCTAATAGTAATGGCATTAATCATTCTTTCCATTGAGTAAAAAATAGTATTTAATAACTATTTTAATTGTAAGTTGATATATGCAGTAAATAAAGATGACATTACAATTGGACTTTTAAAATCTTTAATGAGTATTGCTACATTCATTAATTATAAAAAGTGAATATTCAAAAATATAAAATTTGAATATTCACTTTTTATATTTTTGAACATTCACTTTAATAAAGTACATTTCTATATTTGGAACAAATTAAAATGAGAGTATACTTATATTAGAACTATTGAATTCAATTATTCATATATAAGCACATGATTTAATTTAATATGTTCATTAATTTCTTATAAAGTTTTGGTGCTTTATTGAATAGTGAGAATAATATAATCCATTTAAATTCATGACTAGAGCTATTAGAATATTTTTTTGATATAGTAATAGCCTTATTTTTGATTAATTTTATTGTTTCATGATCATCAGGAATAGTATTCATACATCCAAAATAAAGATCTATAATTGACCACATATACCATTTTAAAGTTTTGGCATATATATTTTCGTTATTTAATTTTCTCATGAATTCAACTTTTTCATCAAACACATCTAGCATACATAATCTCTTTTTATCAAACTTGGCATTCATTATGCTATCTGGAGTGTTTCTATAATAATATAACTTTTTATTTGTATAAACTAATTTATTAGATTGAAATAATAATTTATACATTATAGCTTCATCTTCAAATATTCTCATATTAGGAAATCTAATTTCATTAAATAAGGATTTCTTATAAATTTTGTTCCAAAGTACAACTGTTGAAACATACATTTCATTATATAAGTTACCTAAAGATTCAATACTATTAAAAGTTTTAATAACTTCAGTTTCATTATTTATAATTTTTTCATCTTCATTTTCTGTTTTTATATAATTACACTGTGAAATATCTGCATCATATTCTTTCGCTAACTTAAATAATATTTCAAACATATTAGGTTCAATCCAATCATCACTGTCAACAAAAGCTATGAATTCACCTTTTGCTATATCTAAACCAGCATTTCTAGCAGTACTAGCTCCACCATTTTCTTTATGAATAACTTTTATTCTGTCATCATTTAAGGCAAGTTTATCACAAATTTCGCCACTATTATCAGGTGATCCATCATCAACTAATATAAGTTCAAATTCTTTAAGAGTTTGATTTAGTATGCTAGTTACAGATTTATTTAAGTAATCTTCAGCTTTATATATTGGCATAATAATACTTATTAAGACTTCAGAGTTTTTAATATTATCATTTAGGTTTTTATCATTTCTATTCATATTTTATTATCTCCATTATTTCTTAAGTATTGATTCTTAAACTATTTTATCATTATATGCATTAATATGTTAGTATAAAATTTACTTTTTATGTACTTATGTTGTCATTTTGTTGACATAAGTCAAATTTGATAATAACATTAAAATGAATGCTAAAATAAGCATTATATTTTATTAGTACATCGAGAAGGTGACAAAGATGGATAATACAGATGATATATTAAAAGAAAATTATCAAAATAAAGACAATAATAATTGTGAGTATGAAAATTTAAGTTTAAGAGATGCTCAAATGTTAATGGTAAGCATTTTAAAAGATGTTCATAAGATATGTGAAAAACATGGACTTAAATATTTTTTAGATTCAGGAACCTTATTAGGTGCAGTTAGACATAAAGGTTTTATTCCATGGGATGATGATATGGATATTGGAATGCTTAGAGATGATTATGAAAAATTTTTAAAAATAGCAAAGGATGAGTTACCTAGTCATTTATTTCTACAAACATTTGAAAGTGATAAATATTATGATATTTATCAAGTTCCTTGTAAAGTTAGGTATAATGGAACAGTTCTTATTGAAAAGGCAATTGGAGAAAATGAAAAAATGCATAATGGTGTATACATAGATATACTCACATATGATAGTTTACCAAAGTATAATTTTGTTTATAAAGTTCAAAGAGCAATAAGTGGCACTATCTTAAAAAGTTTTGTTAGATTAAGAGATATTCCAGAAAAGCTAACTTTTAAAAACAAGATTACTTTTTCTTTTTATAGAATAATAACTAAAATATTTACTGCTAAAAGAAGAAGAAAATTTTTTGGATTTTTAGTTAATTGGAATGATAAGAATTCAAAATATATGGGGTATGGTGTTGATACTGCATGGAGTGAATATGTGTATAAAAAAGAAGACTATTTTAATTTGATTAAATTAGAATTTGAAGGTGAAAATTTTTATGGACCTAAAAATGCCGATGCAATTTTAACACAGCTTTATGGAGACTATATGACCTTGCCAAAAGAAGAAGATAGAGTATGGCATGCTAAAGAAATAAAAAAGATTAAGAATAGTTAATAAGAGTATTTACATTTAATATTTGAATTATACTATTTACTAAATTTAAATATTAAACTCTAAGTATAGGGATTAATCTATAAACATTGCATATAAGTATCAATATTAGTATAATTCAAATAGTAAAAAATATTAATGTTTAAAATTTAATAAAAAAGTAAGAATTTTTAAATAGAAACATTCTAAAAAATTTAGAAGAATCTATTATAATAAATAAGGGAGAGAATAATTTTGTTTAAAGTATCTATAATTACTCCTGTTTATAATGTTGAACAATGTATTGAAAGAAGCATAAATTCTGTCATAAATCAAACTTGTAAAGAGTTTGAATTTTTACTTATAGATGATGGTTCTCAAGATAGAAGTATTGAGATAGCAAAATCATTATTAGAAAATTCAGATATAAATTTTAAGATTATAACGCAGGAAAATGCAGGAGTTAGTGCTGCTAGAAACAGAGGTATAAATATAGCAAATGGAGAGTATATAACATTTCTAGATAGTGATGATTATATTGATTCAAGGTTTGTTGAACTTATGTATGAAAAGGCAAAATCAACTTGTTGCGATATTGTATTTTGTGATTACAGTGAAGTAGATAGTACGGGAAATGTTTTAGTTAAGAATAGAACTAATTATTTAAATGATTTCATATCAGGAAAAGAAGCAGCTCTTTTGCAATTAAAAGACGAGATAACTATAGGCATGAGAAGTGCTATATACAAAACTTCTGTTATTAAAAATAATAATTTATTATTTGATAGTAATAGAAAATATGGTGAAGATATGGTCTTTGTTGTAAAAGCATTACTTTACTCAAATAAAGTTATAAGTGTAAATGAGATATTAGCGTTTTATGTTATATGGGGTAATTCTGTAACTCAAAATGTTTCATTAAAACATCTTGATTGTTATTATTCTTATATAGATTTGTTAAATTATGTGAAAGAAAATAATAATTTAAAAGAAATAGAAAATTTCTTATTAGAATTTAAAATACAATATTCAATAGCACATGTTTTTTCTATTTTGAGTAAAGATTCTAATTTTCATGAAGATTTGTTTGAGTTTTTAAGTAGAGAAGATGTTAAATCATATCTAAAAAATTATAAAATTCAAAATTTTGATAGAAACAATGTAAGATATTTAATTCAATGTAGTGCCATGAGATTTTGTCCAAAACTATTAATAAAGTTATTAAATAAAATGAGATAATTAAAATAGAGTCTTACTTGCTATAATTTATGGCAAGAATCTCTCCAGATGGGAGGAAACTATAATGAGAAGATGCAAGACACTGATAATTATGATAATTGATATATTTATGGTGAATATGGCTTACCTTTTTTCTATAAATATAACTTTAAGTGAAAGATTTACTGAAATTGCTAAAATATACACACAGGATGTTGTAGTTGTAAGTTTAATATACTTAGTATGTTTTTATTTATTTAAGATGTATGAAAGTTTATGGCATTTAACTGGAACTGACGAATTTTTATTAGGTGTTGGGGGAACTATTTTAGCAGGTATATTATCAATTGGATATACTAGATTTTGGGGTTCTGTTATACCATTAAATGTTTCAGTTGTAGGAATTCTTTTAAGTATTTTCTTTGTATTAGGTTATAGAATTTTATACAGAGTATATAGAAGAACACTTTTGTACATACCGTTTAAGTATTCATCAGATCAAAGAAGAGTAATGATAGTTGGAGCAGGTTCAGCTGGAACTATGATTATTAATGAAATGATGGCAAGAAGAGAATTAAAGTATAATCCTATAGTTCTTATTGATGATGATAAACAAAAACTTGGAAGAAGAATTTCAGGAGTAAAGATAGCAGGAAATAGATATGATATACCATATATAGCAGGGGAACAAGAAATTGATTTAATATTAATAGCAATTCCTTCTCTTGATTCAAAGAATAAGGCAGAGATTATTGATATATGTAAGAAAACTAATTGTAAACTTCAAATAATACCAGGAATGTATGAGATATTAAGTGGAGAAGCAACTGTTAGTAGGATTAAGGATGTAGATTTAGAAGATTTACTTGGAAGAGATCCAATAGTACTAGATAACAAGGGTATTTCAGATTATTTGAATGAAAAGACAATATTAGTTACAGGTGCAGGAGGTTCAATAGGATCTGAACTTTGTAGACAAATATCAGTATATAATCCAAAAAGACTTATATTATTTGATATATATGAAAATAATATATATGATATTCAAAATGAATTAAAAGAAGAATTTCCAGATATGAAACTTACTGTACTAATTGGTTCTATAAGAGACAGGCAAAGATTACATGAGATATTTATTAAGTACAAAATAAATGTTGTATTCCATGCAGCAGCTCATAAGCATGTACCATTAATGGAAGATAGTCCTAAAGAAGCTGTTAAAAACAATGTTTTTGGAACATTAAATTTAGCTACTGAAGCAAGTAAAGCTAATATTGATAGATTTGTAATGATTTCTACTGATAAAGCTGTTAATCCAACTAATATAATGGGAGCAACTAAAAGACTATGTGAAATGATTGTTCAAGCTATGGATAAACAATCAAAAACTGAATTTGTTGCTGTTAGATTTGGAAATGTTCTTGGTAGTAACGGATCAGTAATTCCATTATTTAAAAAGCAAATAGCTAATGGAGGTCCTGTTACTCTTACTCATAAAAAAATAGTGAGATATTTTATGTTAATACCAGAAGCAGCACAACTGGTACTTCAAGCTGGTGCTTTTGCTGAAGGTGGAGAAGTATTTGTATTAGATATGGGAAAACCAGTTAAGATTTATGATTTAGCATGTGATCTTATAAGACTTTCTGGATTTGAGCCTAATAAAGATATTAAAATTGTAGTTACTGGACTTAGACCAGGAGAAAAATTATATGAAGAGCTTTTAATGAGTGAAGAAGGATTAAAAGATACAGCACATAAAAAAATATATGTAGGAAAACCAACATTTGAGGATATGGATACATTAAATCATAAACTTGAACAATTACGTAAATTATTAGAACTAAATGATATTAATGAAATTAAACATCAAATGCAACGAATTGTTCCAACATATCACTATAAAAATGAGGATGAAGTTGCTGCAGAAAACGCTGATAAGGAGTAATCATGAATAGAGAAGATAAAAATAGAAATATATTTATAACAATTATATCCATAATTGCTATGGTTTTTGGAATAGCTAATGGTAATTATATAATACCTATTATGTATATAATCACATTGGTTATATCATCAAATATAATAAAGGAAAAAGCTATATATGATCAAATGTATTGTGCATTGTTGGTGTCGGCATTTTATGATTATGCACTTCATGCACCAGGAGTAGAAAGTATATATATGTTCCATATTATATTAGGATTATGTACATTGATGTCATTATATAGATTAGTAAAAGATATAGAAGTTGTAAAACATATAGATAAGAAGATTTTAGGAATATATGTTATATGGTTTATTTATATGTGTGGAAGTATTTTCTGGGCAATGAGTAAGAGTTTATCAATTAAATATATCGCAATATATTTAATGATGTTTGCATTTATATTTAATATGATGGTTTATAATATAAATAAAGATAGATTAAAGAAAACTGTTAATTTATTATTATTTTTAATATCTGTTATTACTTTAATTGCTTTTATAGAAGTATTATTGGGTAAGCAATTACCAATAAAACATTATGCTGATTCGTTTATGGATCAATTACCTGAAAAAGATCAAAATCAAATAAATGCAAGACCAATGGCATTTTCATTTAATCCTAATAATTTAGCTGCCACACTTGCTATATTATCACCACTTTTCTTTTATGCTATTTATAAGTGTAAGAAAAATTCAGTAAAGATATGGTATACAATTATTTCTACAATAGTGTTTATATTAATAGCTACTACATCATCAAGAACAGGATTTGCTTCAATTGCATTTGGAGTAGGAGTTTTCTTAATATATTCTATATTTAATATTAAAAATATTGGAATTAAGAATATAATATATCCACTTATATTATGTATTACCTTAGGATTATCATATAAGTATAATTATCTTGTTATGAATATAAAACCTGTTGAAGGACATAAAATTGTAGAAAATAGTCTTAATAATAAGGTGCAAAGTTTAGAAAATGCACAAATACAACAAGGTGGAGAAGGTTCCGTTAATGTTAGATTTACTATAATAAATGATGTATTAAGAGGAACTATAAAAGAAAAGAATTATCTTGGATATGGTGTTGGAAATGTAGAACAGTTTATTAAAAACCAAGGTGATACTGGAAATATATATAGTCCACATTGTTATGCCATTGAGATATTAGGTGATTTTGGATTACCTGGAGTAGCGTTATATGGAATATATTATTTATATCTTCTTATAGGAAATATAATATTAGGAATTAAAAGAAGAAGCATATATTGTTTTACAGCAGCAACAGGACTTATTGTTTTTGCTCCAGCAAGCTTTGGACCAAGCTCAATAACTTATGTATTCTCATATTGGATACTTATAGGATTTGCAGTAGCATGTATGCAAGTTTATAAAAAGAATAATAATGATTATACTCCAACTTCAGAGATGAAAGAATTTCATTTTTAGAGTGTTATAATAAAAAGGACTGCTTATAGCAGTCCTTTTTATTATCTCTTATAGTTTTGAATTATATCAGTTATTATTGATGATGTATCTCCATTACCAAAAGCGGATGCAGGAGTACCAGTTGGATTAAAGTTTTCAATAGCATCTAAAATTTTGTTAGAATCACTTCCTACAATTACGTTCCAACCATTTTCTATAGTTTCAATCCATTCTGTTTCATCTCTCATTGTAATACAAGGTTTCTTTAAGAAATAAGCTTCTTTTTGAACTCCACCACTATCTGTTACAATCTTAGCAGAATTTTCTTGAAGAGAAATCATTTCTAAGTATCCTACAGGATCAATTATTTTTATATTGTCACCTACATGTAAATCATATTGATTTATGAACTTCTTTGTTCTTGGATGAAGTGGTAAGATTATTTTTTTACCACATTCACTTAATGCTTTTATTATAGAAGTAAGTCTTTCTATACTATTTGTATTTTCAGCACGGTGTATTGTTGATAATATATAACTATTAGGGGCTAAATCTAAAGTTTCAGTTATATTAGATACTTCTTTAGCCCTTTCTTTAAATAAATTTATAGCATCATACATTACATCTCCAGTATTATAAACACCTTTTGTTATATTTTCTGTAGCTAAATTTTTAACTGCAGTTAGTGTTGGTGCAAATAATAAATCAGATATATGGTCAGTTAAAATTCTATTTTGTTCCTCTGGCATTGCTTTATTAAAACTTCTAAGACCTGCTTCAACGTGTGCTACAGGTATTAATAGCTTACTAGCACAAAGAGATCCTGCAAGTGTGGAATTAGTATCTCCATAAACTAAAACCATGTCAGGCTTTTCTTTTAAATATATATCTTCAAGTGAACATAACATACTTCCTGTTTGATTTCCATGATTTGAAGAACCGATATTTAAATTATAATCTGGCTTTGGAATACCTAATTCTTCAAAAAATATATCAGACATATTATTATCATAATGTTGACCAGTATGTACTAATATTTCACTATTACCGTTTTTTCTAAGTTTGTTTGAGACTGTTGCGGCTTTAATAAACTGTGGTCTAGCTCCGATGACAGTTAGTACTTTCATATAGTACGCCTCCTTAAGATTTAAATAATTGTTTTCATGAGTATTATTTTAGCATATCGGTACTGTTAAGCAAACTTAAATATAAAAAATTAATTATGCTTTATACATACAGGTTAAAAATAATACGTTGAAACAGAAATTTAATTTAGGTTTTAGGTCATATATTAGTAATTTTAAATAGTTATTTTAGAGTAAATAATGGTGAGTTGAAATCAATAATTTGCTATGTTATTCTTAAACTATTACAACAATGGAGGGAAAATAATGAAAAACTGTTTAGTTCTTTTAACTAAAGTATTTCCTTTTGATAAGGGAGAAGAATTCATTGAAGATGAGATACCAATGCTTTCAAAAGCTTTTGATAAAATAATTCTAATAGCAACAAGCACAGCTGATAGTGCAGTACAAACTAGAGAAGTTCCTGGAAATTTTGAAATACATAGAATTAAAGCGTCAGAAATAAAGCATAAATTACCTATAAATGCTATTAAATATTTTCCATTTTCAAATTATAATGGATGTGTGTCTAAAGAAGAAAAAAATGAAGTTAAAGGCTCACTAAAAAGAAAAGGATACTTAACATATTTTTTATCTAAATCAGAAAGTGTATATAAAGAATGCGAAAAGATTCTTATAAATTATGATATAAAAAATTATGATAAAAAGACTTTTTATAGTTATTGGTTATATGATATAGCATATGCAGCTATAAAATTAAAAGAAAATTTTGGAGATTCAATGAGCAAAGTGGTAAGTCGTACTCATAGATATGATCTTTATGCTGATAAAAATTCATTGAATTATTTACCACTTAGATATTACTTACTTGAAAAATTGGATAAAGTATATCCTTGTTCTGATGATGGTAGCAATTATTTAAAAAAATTATATCCAGCATATAAGGAAAAGATTAAGACAGCTTATCTTGGAACAAAAAATTATGGGATTTCAAATCAATCAAATGATGGAATATATAGAATAGTTAGTTGTTGCCATGTATCCCCTGTAAAGAGAATAGATTTATTAGCAAAGTCATTAGGTACATTAAAAGATTCAGGTTTAAAATTAAAATGGACTCATTTTGGAGCTGGTGATGGATTAGAAGAAGTAAAAGAATACTCAAAAGAAAATTTAAGTTTTATGGAAGTAGATTTTAAAGGTTCAGTAAAAAATGAAGAATTGATGAACTATTATTCTAATAATCCAGTTGACTTATTTGTAAATACAAGTAGTTCAGAGGGGTTGCCTGTTAGTATTATGGAGGCATGTTCATTTGCAATACCAACCATAGCAACTGATGTTGGTGGAACTAATGAGATAGTAAAAAATAATGAAACAGGTTTATTAATAGAATGTAATTTTAATATAAATACTCTTGGAGAAAAAATAAAGTATATGGTTAATTTATCTAAAGAAGATAAGCAAGAATTTCGTGATAATTGCCGTGAAATATGGATAAATAATTTTTATGGAGAGAAAAACTTTCAAAACTTTTCTAGAGAAATACAACCATAAATTAATATAAGGCATATAGAAATAAATAATAAGTTAAAGATGCTACGGATATTTTGTAAAATACAAAGACTTCAGTTTTGCTAATAGTTGTGCTATTAGTAAAACCAAAGGAAGAAGTAATTTACAAAATAAACTAGCATACTGACTAGTTATTTATTTGAATGTGTCTAAGTAGATTTATATACAGGTTAAAATATATGTGTTATAACATGATTGTTTTATGTTTTGGTAAGATCCAAATAAGAATAATCATGTTTTATTTTTTTATTTAGTAAATTGATTTAAAATACAATAAGTATTTATTTATAATTTTCTAAAAAATTTTATAAAAGCTATTGACTTTAATATTCGATGAAACTATAATGGTTACAACGGGAGTGATAAAAATGAAAATAAGCAGTAGGTTTTCTGTAGCAGTTCATATTTTATCTATACTATCCATGGAAGACAGCAATTTATGCACTTCTGAATGGATAGCAGGTAGTGTAAATACTAATCCAGTTGTTATAAGAAGAGTAATGGGAATGTTAAAAAGATATGGTTTAGTTAATGTTATAGCAGGCGCTGGTGGAGCTTATTTATTAAAGGATCTAGACCAAATAACATTGCTAGATGTATATAGAGCTGTTCATGTTGTTAAAGAAGGAGAATTATTTCAATTACATGAATCACCAAATATAAACTGTCCCATTGGTGCTAACATTCAAGCAGTACTTGAAGGAGTGTTACTAAGCGCTCAAGAAGCTATGGAACAAGTATTAGGAAATGTAACAATGAAACATATAGTAGAAGGTATAAGAAAAAAAATTGAGGAGTAAATCAATTTTTTTTAAAACAGATGTAACTTTATAAGTTACAACTGCTGAATAATTTTAAAATTGTTGCAAATTAACTAATTATCATAGTAAATAATTTTTTTAGATATGTTGTAACTAAAATGATTACAACAAACCAAGAGGAGGTTATTAAAATGTCATTAAATATTAAAGTATATTCTGATTTTGTTTGTCCATTTTGTTTTTTAGGAGAAAAGACTTTAAGTCAAGTTATAGAAGGAAAGAATATAAATGTTCAGTGGATGCCATTTGAATTAAGACCAGAACCATCACCTAGAATTGATCCTTGGAATGATTCATCAAAATTAAATTCATGGAACAATTTTATAAAGCCAATGGCAGAAAATTTAGGCATAGATATGAAGTTACCTAAGCTTTCACCACATCCATACACTAATTTAGCTTTTGAAGGATATCATTATGCAGTTGAATTAGGAAAAGGAAATGAATATGTTGAAAGAGTTTTTAAAGGTTTTTTTGAAGAAGAATTAGATATTGGAAAAATTGAGGTGTTGTCTAAGTTAGCTGAAGAAATAGGTTTAAATAAAGAAAGTTTTAGTCAGGCTTTGAATACTAGAAAATATAAGAGAAAGCAAGAAGAAGCATTAAAGAAGGCTTATGAAGAGGCTAATATTGCAGCAGTACCAGCCATGATTATAGGTAATGAAGTATTACAAGGTATTACATCAAAAGAAAATTTAGAGGAAATAATAAAAAAACAATTGTTAAAAAATAATTAATTTATAAATGAAAGGAAGAGATATTATGAAAATTGCTTTAATTGGATCAACAGGAAATGCAGGAAAGAGAATATTAAATGAGGCTATAAATAGAGGACATGAAGTTATTGCTATTGTAAGAGATGAATTGAAGATAAAAGACAATAATGAAAATTTAACAGTTTTAAATGGAGATATTTTTAAATTGGATACATTAGAAAATAAATTAGAAGGGGTAGATGTTTTAGTTAGTGCTTTTGGACCTAAATTTGGAGAAGAAAATACACTAATAGAAGCAACTAATAATTTAATAAGTTTGGTTAAAAAATCAGGAACTAACAGACTTGTAGTAATGGGTGGTGCTGGAAGTTTAAAGGTTGAAGATGGTACTGAATTAGTTAATACAGAAGGATTCCCAGCAGATTGGAAACCAGTAGCTTTAGCACATTCAGAATCTTTAGATATATATAGAAGTGAAAAAGAAGTAAATTGGACATACTTAAGTCCAGCAGCATTAATAGAGCCAGGTGAAAGAACTGGAAAATATACAATTGGAGATGAATATTTGGTTGTAGATGAAAAAGGACAAAGTAAAATATCTTTTGAAGATTTTGCAGTAGCTATTATGGATGAGATTGAAGCTCCTAAACATATTAAAAGTAGATTTACAGTGGCATATAAGTAAAATATAAATGTTATGTATGAAGTTGCAACCATTAGGTTGCGACTTTCTACGTAAATATAAGTAAAATATAAATATTGTATATTATGATTTATATTTTATAAATTTTTATTTTATACTTAAGTGTAAATAATGTAATTCGATAATTTATATAAATATGCTTGCTAAATTTTAGGTAATTTATATGGTAATATGTATTGTAAAAATAAAATTATGGGAGTGATAAAAATATTGAAAAAACTATCCTTTAAAATGAAATTGTTAATTACGATTTTACCAGTTGTAATAATTGGAATGTCAATTTTGAGTTTTACAACATTTTATGAACTTAGAAAAAATATTGAAAGTGAACTTGTCTATGATAAATTGGAGGAAGGAAAAAAATTAACTGAGAATATAAACAATTGGATAGAAGGAAAACTTTTAGAAGTAAAAAGTGCTGCTAATACACCTACGGCAAAGTTAATAGAAACAGATATTTCTGCTGTGGATAATTTTAATGCAGAAAGAATCAAATTTTTAGAGAAAAATTACCCAGGAGAATATGATAATGCAGCAGCAACTTTATTTAATAATGATGGTAAATCTAGAGCTCAATATTCAAATGGAGATTTCGTAAATGGTGATGTAGCTGAAAAAACATGGTATAAGAATTTAATGAGTGGAGTACCGTATAATATATCTAATCCAGTAATATCAAAGGGAACTGGTAAAGCTTTGGTTGTTATAGGAGTTCCAATTAAGAATGAATCAGAACAATCAATAGGAACAATGATATCTGCTGTAAATCTTTCACATATTCAAGAAAAAGTTAAGGAATTTAAATTTGGTGAAAAAGGATATAGTTTATTAATTGGAAATGATGGAACTATTATTGAACATCCAGATCAGTCATTAGTAATGAAAACAAATATATCAGAAATAAAAGATGAAAATATACAATCATTAGGAAAAGAAATGATGGAAAATGAATCAGGTGTATTTAGATTTGGAAATGGAGATAATAAATCAATTGTATTTTATAACAAAGTTCCTCTATCAGGATGGAGTGTAGCAAGTGTTGTATCTGAAAAGGACTTATTTGCTTATTTAAATAAATTAATATTAATATTACTTTTAATAACAATAGTGATTGTATTTATTGTTGCAATAGTAATTACATTTGTAGCGAAACAAATGACATTACCATTAATTAAGTTATCTGATTTTGCAGAAGAAATATCAGAAGGAACTCTTACAAATAAATTAGAAGTTCATGGACAAGATGAAATTTCTAATGTGACAAAAGCATTAAATAATACAGTTTCAAGTCTTAAGGAAATGATTGGTGATATAAGTAATTCAGCTGATGATGTTATGTTAATATCTAACAGTTTAGCATCATCAACAAGTGAATCGTTAAAGGGGAATGAAGAGGTTTCACGAAGTATGCAAGAAATAGCTACAGGGGCTGTATCTCAGGCAGAAGGGGCAAGCAAGGCCTCTATTGTTACAAAAGAATTGGTTGAAGATATAAATGAAATATCTAAAAAATGTAACTATATGATTAAGATAGTAGAAAAATCAACTAATAGAAGCAAAAAAGTTTCACAGGGAGTACAACAAGCTGTACATAGTATAAAGAACATAGCTACAACAAATGAACATAATGTCGAAGAAATTAAAAATTTATTAAAAAAATCTAAAGAAATAGGACAAATTGTTAATGTGATAAGTGATATATCTGAACAAACTAATCTTTTATCACTTAATGCAGCTATTGAAGCTGCTAGAGCTGGTGAACAAGGAAAGGGATTTGCAGTAGTTGCAGATGAGGTAAGGAAATTAGCAGAACAATCAAGTAATTCTTCAAAAAGAATAGTAGAGCTTATTAATGGAATTCAAAAACAAATTGAAATCATATCAAATAAAATGAATGATGGAACAAGTGAAGTTATGCACGGAGTTAAAATGTCAACATTAATTGGTGATGATTTTGAGGAAATAAATAAAGTATTTAATGAAGTTAATAATATTGTATCAGAGGTATCAGAGTCTACTAATAGAATGGAGAAAAAAGTTAATGTTACATCTGATATTATAAACAATGTTGCAGCTGTAACAGAAGAAAATTCAGCAGCTACAGAAGAAGTAACAGCATCTAATGAAGAGCAAACTGCTTTTATGCATCAAATTGTAGATTCAACTTATACATTAGAAGAATTAGTTAAAAAACTTAATAATACAGTAGATAAATTTAGATTATGATATAAAAATAATTATATTCTATTTAATTAATATATACATATGTGATATTAATTAAATAGAATTTTTTTATTTAATTTTTAAAGATATATTACAACTAAAATGATATATTTAAGGTAGACTTTTATGACCACGATAATGTTAAGAGAGGGTTTATAAAATTTAAGAGAAGAAGGGGGATATTATTATGTATAAAAGATTAATTATACTTATATTACTACTAAGTTTTTGTGGAGTAATTTTATTAGGATGTAAATTAAATAAAGATGAGAGCAATGAAAATGTTACTTTAACGTTTTGGTCAGGTTATAAAAATAAAGAAGCGGAAGTTTTTAAAAATAAGATAATACCAAAATTTAATGAGAAATATCCAAATGTAAAAATTGAAGCAACAACTATAGATGAATCAGAGTATGATAAAAGATTAATAGAATCCATAGTAGAAGGTAATAATCCAGATATAGCAAGAATTGATGTTACTGCTGTTCAAAGATATGCAAAGTTAGGTGCTGTAGCTCCAATTGATGAATTTAAAGACTTTGAAAAAATAAAAGAAGAAGTTTATGAAAATACTTTATCAACAAATTTATTTGATGGACGATATTATGGTATTCCAATAAATACAAATACTAAAGTTTCAATATATAACAAAGGATTACTTAAAAAAGCAGGTTTTACAGAAGCACCAAAAACATTTGATGAGTTAATATCTATTGGAGAAAAATTGAAAAATGATGGTGTTTATCCTCTATCTATTCAGAGGACTGATGTTTGGGCATGGTGTCCTTATTTCTTAAGTCTTGGAGGAAAGTTTACTAATGAAGATAATACAAAAGCAACAGGATTTTTAAATAGTAATGAAAGCATAGAAGCATTACAAAAAATAGTTGATTTAACTAACGGTAAATTTATAGCACAGCCTGCATTTGGAGACATAGATACGTGGAATGGATTAAAAGAAAATAAATATTTAATGATTGATGAAGGAACTTGGTGGTTTGGTAGTAATAAAGACTTTAAAGAAAATGTAATAATTTCAGAATTACCAGCTATAAATGGAAAAAGTATTTCTGTAATGGGTGGAGAAAATACAGTAATATTTAATAATAGCAAGAATAAAGAAATGGCTAGTAAATTTATTCAATTTTTAGCTTCAGATGAAGTACAGACTATTTTTTGTGAAGAATTAGGATTTTTACCAGTTAATAAAAAGACTGCGCAAAAAGATTGTGTAATAAAAAATAATATGTTAAATACATATTCTAAACAATTAGAATCAGCTTGGGTTAGAATTCCAAGTCCTAATTGGACAGTTATAGATAGTATATTACAAAAAACATTTGAAAAATGTATAAATGGTTCAGATATAAAATTAGAACTTGATAAAGCAGCTGAACAATTAGATGTATTATTAGAAAATGATTAGTGATATTTTGGATAATAGGGATTAGGAGATTATTATATGAATTTATTTAATTTAAAAAATGTTTATTCTAAAAGTATTAAAAATAAAATTTTAATTAGTATAGTATTAGTTGTTATTATTGGACAACTTATAGTAGGTTGTATTTTTAATATAGGATCTAATTTAAGTACAAAACAACTATTAAAAAAGACTATGGAAGAATCTGTTGAGTTAGCTTCTGATAGAGTATCAAGTCAAATCAAAGATTATAAAAAACTTATAAAAGAGATAGCTAATAATCCTATTGTTACAGATGAAAGTTTTTCTTTAGAACAAAAAATAGAATTCTTAGAAGATACTAAAGCTAGGAATGTATTTACTTCGATAGATCTTTTAGACGGTAATGGTATAGGAGTGAATAAAAATGTAAATCTATCTAATGAAGAATATTTTTATTATTGTAAAAATAATAATGATATATATGTTTCTACTCCTTTTCTAAGAACTGATAATGGAATAATGGGTATAGTTATATCATCTCCTATTAAAAGTAAGGGTGAATTTAAAGGAGTTTTAGTCGTTGGAATTTATTGTGATTTTCTTAGCAAAATAGTTCAAAATATAAATATTGGAGATAATGGATTATCATATATTTTAGATAAAGACGGATACATAATTGCTCATAATGAACAAAAAAATGTTTTATTTAGGCAAAATAATATAAAAACATATAAAACTGATAATTCTTTAAAAGATATTGTAAAATATGAAAATAAAATGATTAATGGTGAATCTGGTTTTGGAGTAGCTGAAATTGATGGTATAAACAGATTTTTAGCATATACACCTATTTTAGGGACTGATGGATGGAGCATAATTATTACAGCTAATAAACATGAGTTTATGAAACCATTATTAGTAAATACAATAATAAATATTATTATTGTAATATTAATAATAGCAATAGGATGTATAATTGCATCATGCTTAGCAGAAAAATTATCAAATCCTATTAGGATTATATCTAATAGATTACAAGGATTATCTAATGGAGATTTAACTTCTGATGTTAAAATAGTAAATACTGATGATGAAATTGGAGAACTTTCAAATTCATTGGCTAAAACTATTGGTTTTTTAAAAGTATATATTAAGGATATAGATGATGTTCTTAATAAGTTAGCTAATGGTGATTTATCACCAGAAATTAACAGAGAATATATAGGTGACTTTGGATCTATAAAGAAATCTATGGAACTTATAATTTCATCATTAAATGTTACTCTTTTAGAAATAAATGAGAGCTCTAATCAAGTTTATACTGGTTCTGATCAAGTAGAACAAGCTTCTAAAACACTTTCACAAGGGGCTATGGATCAAGCAAGTACAATTGAAGAACTTTCAGCAACCCTTGATGAAATTTTTCAACAAGTTAAACAAAATGCAAATTTTTCAAATGAGGCAAGTGAATTATCATTAAAATCATCTGTTGAAGTTGAAAAATCTAATGAAAAAATGAATGAATTAATAGTTGCAATGAATAAAATTGAGAAATCTTCAAAGCAAATTATAAATATAATAAAAACTATAAATGACATTGCAGAGCAAACTAATTTATTGTCTTTAAATGCATCCATTGAAGCAGCACGTGCAGGAGAAGCAGGAAAAGGATTTGTAGTAGTAGCAGAAGAAGTAAGAAATCTTGCAATGCAAAGTGCTAATGCAACTAAGAATATAGAAAATTTAATTAATAATTCAATAGAAGCTGTGAATAATGGAACTATTATTACAGATGAAACAGCAAAATTTTTATCAAAGGTAGTAAATACTTCAAAAGAAACAACAAGTATTATTGATGAAATATCTAATTCATGTAATAATCAGGCTGTTTCTATTGAACAGATAGTTATTGCTATTAATCAAATATCTGACGTAGTTCAATCAAATTCAGCAATATCAGAAGAAACAGCAGCAGCATCAGAAGAATTATCTTTACAATCTGAAAATTTAAAAGAATTAATTAATAAGTTTAAATTAAAATAGTAAGTAATATTTAAAGAGAGCATTAATATAATATGCTCTCTTTTTTTGTACAGGAGTTATAGAATTATTAAATCTTAAAAGCTTGATGAAATCTACATTTAAGTAAATATAAGTTGAAATAATAGTGAAAGTAGGGGGTAGGAGAAAATTACTTGTGGAATTTTAAAATGTATATTTTTATAAAATCTTTATGATTTTCAACTAAAACTCTAACTTTTCAATTATCCACTCTCAACTAAAAAGCGTGGCATAGCCATTTTTGTTTTTTTAGAGTATATTAAGTTCATAAAATCATAGATTTCAAATAAATTAAGAAACTAAATTTAATAAGTATTCGCTGAGTAACTTCAACTGGCAAAATCATAGATTTTGAATCTTACTTATGGTATAATTTATGAGGTTAATTAGCATTATAAAATGTAAAAGGAGCAATTTAAGATGAATATCTTACTTATAAATCATTATGCAGGATCTGATTATCATGGAATGGAATTTAGACCATATTATATGGCTAGAGAGTGGAAAAACATGGGACACGATGTTACGATATTAGGTGCTGATTTTTCACATTTAAGAAAAAATAATCCTAAGATTACAAAGGATTTTGAAGAAGAAGTAATAGATGGAATTACATATGTATGGGTTAAAACCCCTGAATATAGTGGAAATGGAATTGGAAGAATAAAGAACATATCAACTTTTATGTATAAATTAAGAATGAATTATAAAAAGATTGCAGATAAGTATAAGCCAGATGCTGTGATAGCATCTTCAACATATCCTTTAGATATATATCCAGCTAATAGAATAGCTAAAAGATGTGATGCAAAACTTTGTTTTGAAATACATGATTTATGGCCACTTAGTCCTATGGAAATAGGAGGATTTTCTGAAAAAAATCCAGCTATAGTAATGCTTCAAAGAGCAGAAGATTTTGCTTTTAAAAATTCAGATGTTATTGTATCAATTCTACCTAATGCAGATAAACATATAAAAGAAAGAGGATTTTCAACTGATAAGTTTGTATATGTTCCAAATGGAATAATACCTGGTGAAAAGAAAAATCCACCAACGGAGAAAACAATTGAAAGACTTAAGGAATTAAAAAAAGAAGGCTATTTCTTAGTGGGTTATACAGGTAATCATTCACCAGCTAATGTGTTAGATACATTAATAGATGCAGCAAAGAAAACTACTGATGAAAAAGTTAAATATGTTTTAGTTGGAAAAGGAAATGTTAAGAATGAATTAATAAATTATGCAAAATCTAATGATGTAAAAAATGTAGAGTTTTTAGATCCAGTATTAAAAGATAATATGGATAATGTATTACAATTATTAGATATTTGCTATATAGGATTAAAGAAACAAAATTTATTTAATTATGGAGTAAGTCCAAATAAATTATTTGACTATATGATGTCAGCAAGACCAGTAATTTATGCAATAGAAGCATCCAATGATCCAGTTAAAGATTCTAAGTGTGGTATAACAGTACCAGCAGAAAATCCTGATGCAGTAGTAGAAGCAGTTTTAAAGATAAAATCATTAAGTGATGATGAAAAGAAGCAAATGGGTCAAAATGGAAATGACTATGTATTAAGTAACCATACATATCATGGATTAGCAGTAAAATTTTTAAATTCGTTAAAAAAATAAATTAAGAATTTATGAAGAAAGCATATGTTTATCTCATAAGTAATTTAAAAATGATAAAATAATTAATAAATATATTTTAAGAGATTTATAAAATTTTATAGATTTAAATCTAGAATTGATTTTATAGGAGTGTATTCATGAATAGTTTTAACAAGGCAGTAAAAAGAGTATTTGATTTTATATGCTCTACCTTAGGAATAATAATTTTAAGCCCTGTGTTTATTATAATATCTATTATGATAAAGCTTGGATCAGATGGGCCAGTATTTTTTAAACAGATAAGGGTTGGAGAAGGCGGAAAAGATTTTGAAATATTAAAGTTTAGAACTATGGTAGTTAATGCTGAAAAATTGGGAAAACAGATAACTGTGGGAAATGATAATAGAATTACTAAAATAGGTTCATTTCTAAGAAAATATAAATTAGATGAATTACCGCAATTAATAAATGTCTTTAAAGGAGATATGAGTTTAGTGGGACCTAGGCCAGAAGTACCAAGGTATGTTGATTTATATAATGAACAACAAAGAAGAGTACTAGATGTAAAGCCAGGAATAACCGATTTGGCATCTATAAGATACAAAGATGAAAATGCTTTGCTTGGAAAAGCTAAAAATCCAGAAGAATTCTACATAAATACAATTATGCCTGATAAATTAGAGTTAAATTTAGAATATATAAAAAACAGTAATGTGTTTTTTGATGTTTATATAATAGTAAAAACTATTTTAAAATGTCTATAATAGTTAAATAGTAAATATTTAGTGTAAGAAACAGAAATTCAAATATTTAGAAAAGGTAGTGTAGTATTATGAAAAAGTTAAAATTTGCGATTATAGGTTGTGGAAGAATTTCTTATAAACATGTTGAAGCTTTATCAAAGAACTTTGAAGAAGCAGAATTAGTTGCAACATGTGATGTTATTTTAGAAAAAGCAGAAGCTAAAAAAGCTGAATACATAGAAAAATGTAAAGTTCAAGAAAATACAGTTCATACATATTCAGATTATAAAGAAATGGTAGAAAAAGAAGATATAGATGTTGTTACAATAGCTACTGAAAGTGGATATCACGCTGAAATAGCTATTTATTGTATGAAGAAAGGAATAAATGCATTAATTGAAAAACCAATGGCTATGTCTATTGAAGACGCTAATGAAATGATTAAAGTAGCAGAAGAGAATAATGTTAAATTATCAGTTTGCCATCAAAATAGATTTAATAAACCAATTAGAAAATTAAGAGAAGCAATTGAACAAAATAAATTTGGTAGATTAGTTAATGGTACAGCAAGAATTCTTTGGAACAGAAATATGGGATATTATGAACAAGCACCTTGGAGAGGAACTTGGGCATTAGATGGTGGAACATTAATGAATCAATGTATACATAATATTGACTTACTTCAATGGATGATGGGTGGAGAAATCGAAAGAGTATATGCTGAATGTGATACTTATTTAAGAGATATTGAAGCAGAAGACTTTGGTGCAATAATTATAAGATTTAAAAATGGATCAATTGGTATAGTTGAGGGTTCAGCTTGTGTTTATCCAAAAAATTTAGAAGAAACATTAAGTATATTTGGAGAAACAGGAGCCGTTTGTATAGGTGGACTTGCAAATAATGAACTTGAAACTTGGAGATTTGACGGTGAAAATGAAGAAGCTGTTAAACAAGAAGTTAATGTTAAGATAGATAATGTATATGGTGAAGGACACACACCATTATTTAAAGATGTAATAGATGCTATAAATAATGATAGAAAGCCTTTAATAGCTGGCGAAGATGGAATAAAGGCTATGTCTATAATTCTTGCAGCATATAAATCAAGGAAAACTGGTATGCCAATACAATTTCCATTAGAAAACTTTAGTACTTTAGATATGAAAGATGAATTTAAAGGAAGAAAATAAGACAAAATGCAGAAGGATTTTTTCCTTCTGCATTTTGTTTTAATAAATTATTTATTTATACTAGAGAACTCACATCTTGATTTCTTAAAGGAAATATAATATATCCTATTAGTAGGGATATTAATACTGGTAAAATCCATGCAAATCCTAATCTTGCAAGAGGAATGAATTTTAAATCAATGCTTGGTATTATTTCTAATATACCGAATACTAATGAAGTATAAATAGCTAGTCTAACAGCTTTTATATTTGTTATGTATTTATCTAATAATGTAGTTACTATTAAAGTTATTGTTACTGGGTATAAAATGTTTAAAATAGGACCAGATATTTTAACTATTTTATCAACTCCAAGGGAACCAATCATAATACTTATTAATGAAATTATAACTGCATTTATTTTATATGGTAATTTTCCATTAGATACTTTTTCAAAAAATGAAGAACCAGCAGTTAATAATCCTATAGATGTTGTTAAACAAGCAACACCAATAGCAATTCCTATTATAGTAGTTCCTATGTTTCCTAATACATTATTTGAAATTAATAATAGCAGTCCAGTTTTGGATAAATCTGAAATTTCAACTGCACTTGTTTGAGCACCTAAAAACATTAGACCACCGTAAATAAATGCTAACCCAATTATAGCAACTCCACTTGATTTTATTGTCATAGGAAGTATTTCTTTATTTGAATAATTTTTTGCTTTAAGTGTATTTGTTATAACTGAAGCAAATAATAATGCAGCTAGTGCATCCATTGTTTGATATCCTTCTATAAAAGAAGAAGATAGTACAGAAGTTGCATCAGTAGAAACAACATGTCCAATAGGTGAAATTATTCCTTTAATAACTATAAATGTTAGTATAATTATTAAAATGGGGGTAAGATATTTACCAATAGTATCAATTATAGTAGATCTTTTTAGTACAAAAATTAAATTTATTCCAAAGTATATTATCATTGAAATCAGAGGCGTTAATCTAGGCACTAAAGGATTTATAGTTAATTCATATGTAGTTGCTGCAGTTCTAGGAATTGCAAGCATTGGACCTATTGCTATAAATAATATTGTAGCAAATATTACAGCAAATTTTGGACCTATTTTAGAAGCCATTGTTTCAAATGTACCATCACCTTTTGTTGTAGTTATAATAGCAAGAAGAGGTAATCCAACTCCGGTGCATACAAATCCAATAATACCTAAAATATATTGATCACCAACCATGTGACCTAAAAATGGCGGGAATATTAAATTACCAGCACCAAAAAACATAGCAAATAAAGCAAAGCCTATTATAATTACATCTTTTGTGTTTTTCTTCATAAATATTTTCCTCCTTAAATTATTAAGACTTTCATAATAATGTAATGTTAATTATTAACTTTTATTAATAAGTGATACTTTTAGATATTAACATAACATTAGTCTATGCTCAATATAAAATAACAATATATTAATAGGAACTTAAATAAAAAACATAATAAAAACATTATAATTTTGAAAAAATATTAAAAAAACATTTTTAAATTTATAATTTAGGCAAGTCTACTAGAAGAGTATCTAGTAGATATTAACACTTTGCTAAATATGTGATAACATAAGAATAGTTAAAAATATTATAGATAAGACTTTATTTAAAAATTAAAAATATAACTTTATGAGAGGAAGATATAAAGATGAAAGTAAAAAAAGCCATTATACCAGCTGCTGGACTTGGAACAAGATTTTTACCAGCTACGAAGGCACAACCTAAGGAAATGTTACCTTTAGTTGATAAACCAACAATTCAATACATAATTGAAGAGGCAGTTGCATCAGGTATTGAAGAAATACTTATTATAACAGGAAGAAATAAAAAGTGTATAGAGGATCATTTTGATAAATCTATAGAATTAGAATTTGAATTAGAAAAATCAGGAAAAGAAGAACTTTTAGAATTAGTTAGAAATATTTCAGATATGGTTGATATACATTATATTAGACAAAAAGAACCTAAGGGGTTAGGTCATGCAATTCATTGTGCTAAGACATTTGTAGGTAATGAACCTTTTGCTGTTTTATTAGGTGATGACGTTGTTGATAGTAAGGAACCTTGTTTAAAACAATTAATAAATTGCTTTAGTGAATATAATACTACTATTTTAGGTGTTCAAACTGTACCAGAAGAAAACGTATCAAAATATGGAATAGTTGATGGTATTCATATAGAAGATAGAGTTTATAAAGTAAAGGATTTAGTTGAAAAACCATCAGTAGAAGAAGCTCCTAGTAATGTGGCTATTTTAGGAAGGTATATAATAACTCCAGAAATATTTAATATATTAGAAAATACGAAGCCAGGAAAAGGTGGAGAAATTCAATTAACTGATGCATTAAAAACTTTGATTAGTAGAGAAGCAATGTATGCGTATAATTTTGAAGGAAGAAGATATGATGTTGGGGATAAACTAGGTTTTCTACAAGCAACAGTAGAGTTTGCATTAAAGAGAGAAGAGTTAAGAGAACCATTTATACAATATTTAAAGAGTAATTCATGGGAGACTAAATAAAATATAGAATTGATATTTTAATAAAAATCTATTTTAAGTTGTAATTTTTATAGCTTTAAAATAGATTTTTTATTTTTTGTGGAATTACATTACTAAAGAATCTATGGATAACCTTCAAATACTATATTTTAAAGGTTTTATGAATATCACTAAAGAATAAAAAATAATCATAACAAAAGATAAATTACAAAAAACTACAAATTTATAATTACTTTAATATTTTTTTGATACATTTTTAAAATAAATAAATTAATCCTTAAAAAGATTTAAGATATAGTAGTATTAATTCGATAATTGTATATAAGAAAAATTTTTTCATTGGTGTTTTATGATGAAAATTATGGACCACAAATTTTAATTTAATCAAGGAGGAAGTTAAAAAATGAAGAAGTATAATAAAATAAACTTCAAATCAAGTATATCTAGTAATGTATTTATTATGATGATTCTTGTATCTATTATTCCAATTGTAGTTTTAGGATTTAGCTCAGTTTCTCAATTTTCTAAATCTAGTAATTCAGAGTTTGAAAAAAATTCGAAAACTCTAATGCAGGCTATAGAGCAAAATGTAGAAAATAAATTTGATACTATATATACTGCAATGAATTATCTATCAAAAAATAATGCTTTTGATGATAGTGAACAATCAAAAAATAATCTATCATGGGATTTTAGAACTCTTAAAGAAGGAAATTCTGATGTAGAATATGTTTATTATTATAGTGAAAAAAATAAAGATTTTGTTATGTATCCAAATGAGAGCATGGAAAATGATGATTATACAACTAGAGAATGGTATAAGAAAGCAAGAAATGCAAATGGTGAGATTGTATTAACAGATGTATATCAAGATATAATTACCAAAAATTATGTTGTTACTATTTCTAAAGCTATAATTATCAATGGTAATTTTGCTGGAGTTTTATGTGTAGATTTTAATTTAAATAATTTTGCTGATGCCATAAATAAAATTAAATACGGAGAAAATGGTCTATTATCTGTAGTTGATAAAAATGGTGTAGTAATTGCACATTCTAATAAAGATATAATAGGTAGTTCTAATATAACTAAAAATTCTGGGTGGAACAAAATAAGTAGTGAAGAAAGTGGAATTGTTGATTTATACTTAAATAATACTGATTATACTACTAGCTTTGTTACTTCAAAAGTTACTGGATGGAAGGTATTAATACAATCTCCTAAAATAGAAATAAATAAATTAAAAAATCAATATATGTTAACTTTAACTATAACGGGTATTTTGTTACTTATAGCTGTAATTATATTAGGAATACTTTTTTCAAAGAAAATATCAATAAATATTAAAAAACTTAAATTTGGTATTAAAAAAATTGCAGATGGTGATTTTACAGAAAACATAGATATTTCATCTGGTGATGAATTAGAAGAATTGGCTAAAGATTTAAATGATATGCAAAATAATATATCTAATTTAATTAAAAATGTTAATAACTCAGTTCAAAGTGTTAATGATACATCTTTGGGACTAGCTAATATGAGTGAAGAAGTTTCTTTGACAATTAATCAAGTAGCGACTACAATTGATGAAATATCAAATGGAAATATGGAATCAGCTGAAAATCTTCAAGATTTATCACAAAATTTAGATGGTGTATCTGAAGAAATAAATACTATAAATGATGCGGTACAAAATATAAATAAGTTAGCTATAGATACTGATGTTTTAAGTAAAGAGGGTCTTGAGATGATAAGAGTTATAATGGATAAATCAGCTCAAACTAAGACAAGCACTTTAGATGTTAGTAGTGTTGTTACTGTGGTTTCAGATAATGTAAAAAATATAGCATTAATGAATGAAGCTATAGCTAAAATAACAGAGCAAACTAATCTTCTTGCATTAAATGCTGCTATAGAAGCCGCAAGAGCAGGGGAAGCAGGAAAAGGATTTGCAGTAGTTGCAGAAGAAATAAGAAAACTAGCAGAACAAACAGCTGTATCAGCTAAAGAAATTGATTCTATAATAAAAGATGTTGCATCAAATGTTAATAAAGCAGTAGATGAAGTTAGTAAAACTAATAATGCTGTTAATAGTCAAGAACAATCTGTATTAAATGCAGAAACAATATTTAATAATATAATATCAGCCATAAATAATTTAACAAGTAGAGTTGAGGAAGTTGCTACAGGAGTTAATGAAGTTACTTCAAAGAAAGATAATGTTGTTACTCAAGTTCAAAACTTATCAGCTATAGGTGAAGAAACAGCAGCATCTGCAGAGGAAGTATCTGCATCAGCTCAAGAAGTTTCAGTATCTACGAATAAATTTGTAAATTATGCAAATGGACTAAAAGGATTATCAAGTACTTTAAGTGATGAAATAGAGCAATTTAAATTAAAGTAAAAATATATTTAAAAAGCAAGTTTGTATTGTATTAAAAAGATATGATTAATTTAGTAGGAAATAAATGATTTTATACTAAATTTAAATCATATCTTTTTTTATTCTTTAGAAAATTATATATTTTAAAATCTATGGATAACTTAGATTATATTTTTGCTTAAAGATTAAGAAATAAAACCTAAAGAATAAAAAAATAATAATATGCCGCACCATTATTCCTGCACTACGTTTGGAAAGGGTGCATGACTAAAAAAAATCCATGCTCCATAGTCCCTTAGCGATTTTTTTATTCTTTAGGAAATTATGTTTTTTAAATCTGTGGATAACTTAGATTATATTTTTGCTTAAAGATTAAGAAATAAAATCTAAAGAATAAAAAATAATAATATGCCGCACCATTATTCCTGCACTACGTTTGGAAAGGGTGCATGGCTAAAAAAAATCCACGCTCCACAGTCCCTTAGCGATTTTTTTATTAATTTTATATTTAAAATTAAAAACAATATTGTATACAAAAAAATCAAGAATATATATGTATTTACGAAAATACTAATATAAACATAGTTTTATTCCATATTATGTTTATTTTAAGCAAAATATTTACAATATTAGTATAAGGGAGGATTTTAATGAGGAATAAAAAGGTACAATATAAAGACAAAACTTCATTTTTAAAATTTAAAACTCTTAAGAGCAAACTTATATCAATTATGATAGCAGTTGCAGTTATTCCAATATTTGTATTAGGGATAACATCTATATTAGAATTTTCAATTTCAAGTGATAAAGACTTTAAAAAAAGTGGAGTGAGCTTAGGGCAAGCAGTAGATGAAACTATAAATACAAAAGTTAATAGTATTGAAACAATGTTAAATTATATCATTACTAGGCATAATTTTGATAATAGCGATATTGATAATAATGCATTATATGAAGATTTAAAATTATTTAAAAATGGAAATAATGATATTGAAAATGCATATTACTATAGTGAAAATACTAAAAAATTTGTTATATATCCCGATGTAGATATTGAGGAGGGGGATTATACAAAAAAAGAATGGTATTTAAAAGCTAAAGAAGCAAATGGTGATTTTGCATTTACAGATGTTTTTGTAGATATGGCAACAAAACAGTATGTAGCAACAATTTCTAAAGCAATTATAGAAAATGGTAAAGTAAAAGGTGCTTTGTGTATAGATTTTAAATTGTCAAGTCTTGCAGATTCTATAGCAAATATTAAATATGGAAATAATGGAGATTTAGCAATTATAGATAAGAGTGGTACTATATTAGCAAATACAAATAAAGAGTTAATAGGAAATTCTGACATAACTAAAAAACAAGAATGGGATTACATATTGAATTCAGATAATGGTTTTACTAAGGTTAGTGAAAATAATAAAAATTATAGTGTAAGTTTTACAACTTCACATCTAACAGGGTGGAAAATGTTACTTAAAATGCCTGAACTTGAACTTAAGAAATCACAAGAAAGTTATAAAGTGATTTTATGTATAACAGCAGTTTTATTATTAGTATTTGTAATAATTTTAGGAAGAACTTTTGCTATTAGATTATCTAATAATATTAATAAAATTAAAAAGGTAATTAATAAAGCATCAAAAGGGGATTTTACAGATAATATTAATATTTCAACAGGAGATGAGCTTGAAGAATTAGGAAAAAGGTTTAATAAAATGTTACAAAATATTTCTTATTTAATTGGAAAGGTTGATACATCCATTAAATCTGTAAATAATACATCAACTAATTTGGCTAGCATTAGTGAAATAGTATCATTATCTATTGGAGAGGTATCTCAAACAATAGGAGAGATATCTAAAGGAAGTACTGAATCAGCACAAAACATTGAATCATTATCAATTAATATGGAAGATGTATCAAGTGAAATAAATTTAATTGATAGTGCTACAAAGAATATAAGTTTATCAGCAGTAGATACTAATAACTTAAGCCAAAAGGGTCTTACTATGATTGAAACAGTTATTGAAAAGTCTAATAAAACTAAAATAAGTACTATGGATGTTAGTAAAGTGGTTTCTAGTGTTGTAGAAAGTGTTAAAAGTATAGCACTTATGAATGAAGCTATAGCAAAAATAACAGAACAAACTAATCTTCTTGCATTAAATGCTGCTATAGAAGCTGCAAGAGCTGGAGAAGCAGGAAGAGGATTTGCAGTAGTTGCAGACGAAATAAGAAAACTAGCAGAACAAACGGCAGATTCAGCTAAAGAAATTGATACAATAATAAAAGAAGTGGCTAGTAATGTAGAAATAGCATCATTAGAAGTTGAAGAAACTAATAAAGCTGTAGAAAATCAAGAAGAATCTGTATTAAAAGCACAAGATATATTTAATAATATAATAAATTCAGTAAATAGTTTAACTAATAAGATCGAAGAAATTAGTTTTGCTGTTCATGAAGTAACAAATAAGAAAAATAATATTGTGAGTCAAATAGGAAGTTTATCAGCAATAACAGAAGAAACTGCTGCTGGTGCACAACAAGTTGCAGCTTCTACTGAAGAAGTTTCTGAATCTTCAAATGAATTTGTTAAATATGCTAATGAATTGAATCAATTATCTGATGAATTAAAAGCGGAAATAAAACAGTTTAATCTCAAATAGGTATTTAAATATAAAAGAAGCCTAAAATGGCTTCTTTTATATTTAAAATGCTTTAGGAATAAATCCAACCTTCTTTTGCATTTTTCTTAAAATTTTATTAGCAATATAAGAGGCTTTTTTAGCACCTTCTGAATAAATTTCTTCAAGTTTTTTCTTATCTTTTAATAATTCGTTAACTTTTTCTTGTATTGGTAATAACTCTTCAATTACAGCATCAGCCACATCATTTTTTAGTTCAGAATAACCTTTTCCATTATAGTTTTCAACTAGTGATGACGGTTCAACCTCTTTTATAGTACCTAATATATTTAATAGGTTTTTAACTCCAGGTTGATCATCGGTATAGTTTACAATTCCAAGACTATCTGTTACGGATTTATTAATTTTTCTTCTAATAACATCTGGTGGATCCATAATCAAAATAAATCCATTAGGATTTTCATCTGATTTAGACATTTTCTTTATTGGATCTTGAAGACTCATTATTTTAGCACCAGCTTTTGGGATATATGGATCAGGAATTTTAAAAGTATCACTATAAGTATTATTAAATCTCGTAGCAATATCTCTTGCTAATTCTAAATGTTGTTTTTGATCAATGCCAACAGGAACTAAATCTGTATTGTATAAAAGTATGTCAGCAGCCATTAATACTGGGTAATTAAATAAACCAGCACCTATTGAATCGCCATACTTTTGAGATTTATCTTTATATTGAGTCATTCTACCAAGCTCACCCATATAAGAATTACAAGTAAGTATCCATGAAGCTTCAGTATGAGCTGGTACATGTGATTGTATAAATAATGTATTTTTATTTGGATCTATCCCTGCAGCAAGATAAATAGATAATAATTCTAAAGTTCTTCTTCTTAAATCAGCAGGTTTTTGACGTACTGTTATAGCATGTAAATCAACTACACAATAATAAGTTTCAAATTCATCTTGTAACTTTACCCAATTCTTTAAGGCACCAAGGTAATTCCCTAAAGTTAAATCACCAGAAGGTTGAATACCACTAAATATTACTTTTTTACTTTCAATTATGTTTTCTGACATAAAAACCCCTCTTTCTAAGGTAAATAATAATACTTATATTATAGGTATTGAATAGATGTAAGTCAATTATTACAATAATTAGTATTTTTAAATATTATGTGGACTAATGTAAATTATTCGATAGTTGAGAGTTGAAGGTGAAAATACAATTAATTATTTGTATCGATACATTTGCTATGATTTGCTTTGAAATATATAATTATCTCATTAGAATTTAATTTATATAGGGGGAGAAATTTATGCAAAGTGAAGGTAAAACTTTAAATGTCAAAGAATTAGTGCTAATGGGGCTTATGATAGCACTGGTATATTTAGCTGGAAGTATAATAAAAATCCCTTCAATTGGAGGTTTTGTTCACATTGGGGATTGCATGGTATTTTTATCTGTAATATTGCTTGGAAAGAAAAAGGGTGCTATAACAAGTGCATTGGGAATGTTTCTTGTTGATATATTAGGTGGTTATTATTTCTGGGCTCCTTTTACATTAATTATTAAAGGCATAATGGCCTATATTGCTGGATATATTTTAGAAAAAATGCAAAATAATAATTCTTTTATAAATTACACAGTAGCTTTTATTATTAGTGGAATTTTTATGGTGATAGGTTATTTTATTGCAGGAACAATTATGGCTGGATTTTTAACTGAAAAAATAGGTATAGTTCAAGGTCTTATATATGCTTCAAAAGATATAGTAGGTAATATAATTCAAGTTACAACAGGAGTAGTTATAGCATTGCCTTTAAGTGGAATATTAATTAAAGCTAAAAAAGAGGTATTTAATTAATTTTAGATTAGTTATATACTTTGAAATTATAATAAAAGTTTCTGTTTTATTATAATGTTGATACACCTATCAATACATATTTAAAACAGAGATGAATAAAAAAGTAAGAAATCGGATGTAAATAGTTATATCCGATTTCTATTATATATATGATAAATTTAATTGTTTATTTTTGGTTTGAATTAACTCTTAATTTTATTGAAATTATAAAGCAGGATATTAGTGGTATTAATAATAATAAAATTATTGATGCTATTTCAAAGTATTTAAAAAAGTAAAATAATCTATAATTATTATTTGAAATCAAATAAGACAATACAAAAACTACTATTAAAAATAAGCTAAAAAATACTTTTTTACTTTTAATTTTATCGTGATAAATTAAAAATATTGCATATGAAGATAAAATATATTTAATAAAGAATCCTATAACAACTCTAAAAATGTAGAAGAACTCTCCAAATTCTATAAACTCTAATATATGAATTACATCAGATTGGATAAATCCAGGATAAAATATATTAGCACATCTTTCAGAACCTAATGTGGCTATTATTCCGATAGTAGAAAATACTGTTATAAAAGAAATGAATAATAGCGAAATAACTATGTTTTTTTTCAGATTTTTTTTATTATTTAATAATTTTGAATAAGGAAGTACTATACAAATTGATGATAAAGATCCTAATAAAAACAATATACACTTAATTGAATCTATATTTAAATCAGTATGTAGAATAGGAAAAATATATCTGTAATTCTTATATGGTTCAATTAAAATAGCAAATACGGCATCATTTAATAATAAAAGTGAAAAAGATACTATTATAAAAATTAATACTGAAGAAAATTTCCTTGTTAACAAGTAAATGCTAGGAATAATAAATAACAATATATAATATCCAATAGATGATTCAAGAAATAGATTTGTATATATAAAATTAGATTCTACAGCAGTACTTTCTATAGCATTTAATAATAATCCAATTGCAAATAAAAATAGAAATATAGTTGATATTGGTTTGGGTAAATATTTTTTTATTGATTTTACAAAATCAGGACTATCTAACTTATTTAATGTGTTTATTATGAAATAAAAAAATATTACTAATATTAATAATGCTATTAATAAGTATATCCAAGTATTTTGCTGACCATATTTTATAAAAAAAGAACTATAGGTTCTTATACTAATTAATGTAGTTGCTAATATTAAAATTATAAAATGTTTAGTTGATAAAAAATTTTTCATTTAATAATTCTCCCCTTTTAAATGTATATAAATAATAGTTATCATTAGGCACATTCTAATAAATAATTAGTCAGTATGCTAGTTTATTTTGTCAACTATTTCTTCTTTGGAACCTGCTAACAGCACAATTATTAGCAGAACCAAAGTCATTATATTTCACAAAATATCCGGTCTATCTTTCACTTGTTATTTATTTTATATCCCTTAATAAAAAATAATGGCTAAAAAGATATTTTGATTATTTTTTACAATAATACCTTGATTTTAGTATTAACAAAAAAGTGAATATTAAACCATTTTGGAGAGATAATATTTTTAGGTGATGAATTTATGAATGAAAACTTGAATTATTTAAAAAAGAAATTTGAAAAATCCTTTGATGTGAAGTACAGGGAAGTTGATACAAAAATTGGAAAAACAACTTTAATATTTATTGATACATTATGTAATGGGCAATTTATAAGTGATTATATTGTAAGTCCTCTTAAAAATTGCAGTTACGAATGTAAAAATTTAGATGATATTGTTACCAAAGTGCTAGAAATTAACATAGTAGGTGATGTTAAGGATTTAGATGATGCTATGTTACATATATTGTCAGGAGATATAGTATTAACATTTGAAAATGAAGAGAAAATGATTTTTTGTGAGGTAAAGGGTTTTCCAACAAGAGGAATTAGTATTCCAGTTACAGAATCAGTAGTTAAAGGACCTAGAGAAGGTTTTAATGAATTATTTGTTAATAGTATTTCATTAATAAGAAGAAAGATTAAAAATTCAGATTTAAAATTTGAGCCCTTATACGTAGGAGAAAAATCTCAAACTGTTGTATGTATGTGTTACATTGAAGGGGTAGCACCAGATAATTTAATAAATGAAGTTAAAGAAACTATAAATAATTTAAATTTAGATTTTATATTAGATACTAATTATATAGAAGCTAAACTTAGAAAAAAGAATTCGCTTTTTGATACTGTAGGATATACAGAAAAACCAGATGAAGTAGCAGCTAAAATAATGGAAGGAAGAGTAGCGGTATTAGTAGATGGAACTCCTTTTGTTATAACAGTTCCATATTTCTTTTTAGAAAATTTTCAAACACCAGATGATTACTATCTAAATAGAATTTTTGTAAATTTTTTAAGAATATTAAGATGGGTTGCTTTTTTCTTAGCTACATTTATGCCAGGATTATATGTTGCTGTTGTTACACATCATTTTTCATTACTCCCCCCTATATTTACGTTTAGGTTAGCAGTAGCAAGAGCTGGAGTACCATTTCCAACTTTTTTTGAAGTTGTAATAATGATGTTAGCATTTCAACTTATTAAAGAAGCAGGATTAAGGTTACCACAGCCAATCGGTGGAGCTATGAGTATAGTTTCTGCATTAATACTTGGAGATGCTGCTGTAGGAGCAGGTATATCATCAAGAATAACAATAATTATAGTTGCATTAAGTACATTAAGTTATTTCTTGATTCCTAAAATATATGGAGCAACTTCTATTTGGTCAATAGGTGTTGTAATATTAAGTGCATTATTTGGATTACCTGGATTTTTCACTTCATTTATAATTTTATTAGCTAATATATCAGATTTAGAAACTGGAGGATATTCATTCTTATTTCCTGTTGCAACAGATACTACTTATAAATTTAAAGATACTATATTTAGAGGTAGATTAAGTAAGATATCTAAAACAATAATAGGAAAGGAGAAGAAATAATGAAATTAAAAAAATTTTTTATAATTTTTCTAATAACTATTATGCCCTTTTCTATGATTTCATGCTTTAATTACAATGATGTTAATAAACTAACATTTGTAACTAGTATTATATTTGATGAAGATGAAAATTCTAATGTTGTTTTATATTTAGATTGTGTTAAAGCTTTTAGAAATGCAAATGAAAGTGTTGAAAAAGGAAAAAGACTAATTTATAAAGGTCAGGGAAAAACAGCATTAGAAGCTATTAGAGATGTTAATATGGCAGCTAGTTTTAAATTAAATTTTACTCAAAATAGAGCTTATATATTTACTGGAAATGCAATTAAAAATGGAATAAAGAAATATATAGACTTGATAAATAATGATCCTCAATTTCCAATAACACCGAATATGTTTGTTTATTTTGATGATATTGATAAGCTTTTAGAATTATCTAGTAGTGATGAAGAATATTTAGGATTATTTTTAGATGATTTAGTAGAAAAAAATGAAAACTCTTCTAAAGTAATAAAATTAAATACAAATAATTATATGATTGAAAGATTACTTCCAAATAAGTTATCTATTATGAGTACATTAAAATTAAAAGATGATGCTTGTGATAAGAAATTAGAACTAGGTGGAGGAGCAATAATTCAAAATGACAGAATGATTGGAAAATTAGATAATTTAAATACATTAAGCTATAATATGTTAACTAATAATATGGAAAGTGGGGTATTAGAAGTATCTAATCCAAATGACAAAAAAAATTTTATAACATTAAAAATACTTAATTCAAAAATTAAAACATCGGTAGATTATTCTGATGGAAAATTTATATTAAATAAAAAGCTTAAGTTAAAGACCAATATAGCAGAATCTCAAAGTAAATTTATTACTGATAAAAACTTTATTAATAATATTTGTGCATTAGAAGAAGAAAGTATAAAACTAAATTTAGAAAATACTTTTAATGAATATAAAGAGAAGAATATTGATATATTGCAGGTAATAAATTTATTAAATCAGAAATATGGTTATAAAAAGGAAGAAGATTATTTATCTAAAGTAGAATTTAATGTTGATGTAGAAGTAAATATAGATGGAAGCGGCAGAAATAAAAATAGCTTATAAGTAAGAAATTATAATAATTATAAATAACTAAACCATGCTTTAAGTTAAAACTAGATTTTATATTATATATAAAATTACAAGTTATTAGCTTTAAGTATGGTTTTAGGCATATTTAAATAAATAACTATTCAGTATATTAGTTTATTTTGTGAACGACTTCTTATTTGGAACCTACTAATATCATAACTATTAGTAGGTTCCAAGTCATTATATTTAATAAAATATCCGTGGCATCTTTGACTTGTTATTTATTTTATATGCCTTATTTTAATTATTGATATTTGAATTGTTGCCAAAATATAAGGATAACGATATACTATAAATATTGTTAGTTAAAAATGTATATATATAGTAGATAATAGAATTTACTTTAATAATTTAGGAGGTTTATATTAATGGCAAATGTATTAGATGAGTTACTTGATCGTGGCTACATAAAACAATTTACTCATGAAGAAGAAACAAGAAAATTATTAGAAAATGAGAAAGTAACTTTTTATATAGGATTTGATCCAACAGCAGATAGTTTACATGTAGGGCACTTTATTGCAATGATGTTTATGGCTCATATGCAAAGAGCGGGACATAGACCAATAGCGTTATTAGGTGGTGGAACAGCTATGGTTGGAGATCCAAGTGGTAAGACTGATATGAGAAAAATGCTTACTAAGGAACAAATACAACATAATGTTGATTCAATAAAGAAACAAATGGAAAGATTCATAGATTTTTCTGATGATAAGGCTTTAATAGTTAATAATGCAGATTGGTTATTAGATCTTAATTATGTTGACTTTTTAAGAGAAGTAGGAGTTCATTTTTCAGTTAATAGAATGTTAAGTGCAGAATGTTTTAAACAAAGATTAGAAAAGGGATTATCATTCTTAGAATTCAATTACATGCTAATGCAAGGATATGATTTCTATGTTTTAAATCAGAAATATGGTTGTAAAATGGAACTTGGTGGAGATGACCAATGGTCTAATATGATTGCTGGTGTTGAATTAGTTAGAAGAAAAGCACAAGGTGATGCAATGGCAATGACTTGTACTTTATTAACTAATAGTCAAGGTCAAAAGATGGGTAAAACAGTTGGAGGAGCATTATGGCTTGATCCTAATAAAGTATCTCCATTTGATTTCTATCAATATTGGAGAAATGTTGATGATGCAGATGTAGAAAAATGCTTAGCATTATTAACATTCTTATCAATGGATGAAGTAAGAAGATTAGGTGCTTTAGAAGGCGCTGAAATTAATGAAGCTAAAAGAATTCTTGCTTATGAAGTTACAAAACTTGTTCATGGAGAAGAAGAAGCTAAGAAAGCTCAAGAAGCATCTAATGCGTTATTCTCAGGCGGAGCAGATATGTCAAATGTACCAACAGTGACTATAGCTAAAGAAGAAATAGGTTCAACAGTATTAGATATAGTAGCTAAAACTAAAATAGTTCCATCTAAGAAAGAGGGAAGAAGATTAATAGATCAAGGTGGTTTATCTATTAATGGAGAAAAAATTATTGATGTAACTAGAACTTTAAATGAGGAAGATTTTAAAGATGGTTCTGCATTAATAAAAAGAGGTAAAAAGAATTATACTAAAATAGAAATACAATAATAAAATTTTATTCTTCTAATAGAATATTAATTTAATTATTGTAAATTAATAGATGTAAGAAATAAATTTTAATATTACTGTATATTTATATTAAATATAGATATTTATTTTCTATTCGCGTGGTTTAAAACCACCGTCTTTAGACGGTATCAGCTTTTAGCCTTTTAAGAAATTATAAATGTGACCATACTAATTAAAAAGGATGTGATTAGTATGGAGGAATATAATAAAAGAAGTCATACGGTATATGATATAAAATATCATGTAATATGGGTAACAAAATATAGATATAAAGTATTAAATAAGCATATATCATCTAGATTAAGAGAATTAATAAGACAAGGCTGTGAAGCAAGGCAAATTACAATTGTTAGAGGAAGTATTGGAAAAGATCATGTGCATATGCTTTTGGGATGTTCTCCGAGCATCGCTCCCAGTAAAATTGTGCAATATTTGAAAGGTAGATCATCAAGATTAATACAAGATGAATTTCCAGAATTAAAAAAGAGATACTGGGGGCAGCATTTATGGGCACGAGGATACTTTTGTGCAACAGTTGGAAGTGTTACAGAAGAAACAATAAAAAGATATATAGAAAGTCAAGAACTTAATAATAACGAAAATATATTTAAGATAGAAGAATGAGTTTTAGTCAATGCTCTTTAGGTTGCTTTAGCTAATGTCCTTTCAGAAGGATTAATCCTTAAAGAGCATTGACTTTCAGTCTAAGGTATTTATACCTTAAATCCACCTACTTTAGTAGGTGAGTAGTTTAATTAAAAGTTAATATATTATAAGCAAAAATAGGATTTGATAAATTATTCAAATCCTATTTTTTTGGGTAATTTAATGGTTATGAAAAACTTAATATATTATAAATATATTTCTTATATGTTAATTTATTCATTATTATAACGATAAATAAATAGTATAATTAAAAATAATGTTTTATTTAAATATAGTTTACCTTCAGAAGGAGGAGAATAATAATGCCAGGAATTTGGAATGTAAATAATGTTTATAATAATAGTAATACTAGAAAATTTTCTAGTAAATTAACTTTTTCCGTTGGTGAAAAGTTTAGTGGAAAAATTGTATCTAAAGGTGAAGGTAAAGATGTTACTATAAGACTATCAGATGGGTGGCAATTTATTGCAGAACTCGATGGTAATGTTAATGCTGAAGATCTTAAATTATTGAATTTTGAGGTAGAAGATTTCAAAGATGGAAAGTTAAAATTAAAATTAATACCCAATGAGCAAAAAAGTGAAGAAACTTCAAATGAGGTATTTAAAGATGTTATAGATAAAGAGGGTTTATCTAAAGAAGACATAAATATATTGGAAAAAATGATAAAACATAATATCCCATTAACAAAAGATAATATAAATAAGATTAAGGGGTTAGTTCAATTTAATGAAAATATAAATTTAAGTTCTGATAATATAGAAGATTTTGTACAAAATTATATTCAAAGTAAAGGAATTGATATTAATACTACCAAAGGACAATTTATGAAACAAAATCTTATAGAGTTCTTTAATAATTTTAAAAATATGTCTAGTGACGAAATATTATTATTTTTAGAAAATAATATAGAGTTTTCAACTGAAAATATAAAAAGTTTTAATGAACTTTTTAATGGTGATTTTTCGATAGAAAAATTACTATATAAATTATCTAAAGAATTAGATAAATCTCAACCTAATTCTTTAGATGATATACAAAATAAAAATATAATGAATGAAAAAGAATGTTTAAATGAAAAAAACATAAATAATGAAGTATTAAGAAATAACAATAGAACTTCCTTAATATCAAAAATATATGATTCTAATGATGTTTCAAAAAATAAAGTGAGTGTTGTATCTTTGTTAAAAAGTATTTCTGGTGAAAATGAAAGAATTCTTAATAGTTATTTAAATGATATAATTAATTCTAGAGTAGAAAATTTAACAACAAAAGAGTTTAATAGGTTAATTTCATTAACATCAAAGTTTGAAGATGATGATATAGTAAATTTAATTAAAGAGAAATTGCTAGATAGGGGATTATCTGATGAAAGCATAAAAGCTAATGGATTAGATAATAAAGCAATAGATGGTAAAAAAATATTAGAAAATACATTAGGAAGAATTTTAAATAAAGATATAACTTTGACTAATGATGAATTTAAAAGATTTAATGATTTTATTAAATATAAATTACAAACTCATATAGATGAAAATGAAACAAAAACTGATATGTTTAATATTGATAAAAATAATTCAAATCAAATAAAAAATGATTTTAGCAATATTTATTCTAAAGACATTGAAAGTTCTTCTAATAAAGATATAATAAAACAAGAAATGTTAAATAAATTTAATGAAGTAAGAGATATTGTTAAAGATATAATAAATAATATTGATAATAAAACTGCTGGTTATGAAAAAATAATGGAAATGATAAAGAATAATATTGGAGAATTTAAGATGTTTAATTCTATAAGTGAGCAGTATTATTATTTAAATTTTCAAGTTCCAGTAAGTTCTAACGAATATCCTTGCAAATTAATTATAAAAGATAATAGAAAAGATGGAAAGAAAATAGATAAAAGTAATGTAAAAATGGTTGTTAATGTGAAAACTATAAATTTAGGGAATGTTGATGGATATTTGTCTTTGAGAGATAATAAAATAGATATAAATTTAAAATGTTATGATAAACATTTAAATATATTAAGTAAAAATAAAAATAAATTAAAGACAGGATTAGAAACATTAGGATTGATTGCAGATGTAAAAGTCTCATTAAGAGAAGAAGAGGTAAACTTAGTAACTTGTGGTAAGTTTTTTGATGATTTAAGTATCTCAAATATTGATATTAAGGTATAATATAAACGTAAATTATATATGGAGTGAATATGTATGGCTGAAAGAAAGAAAGCAGCAGCTCTTAAATATGAATTAAACAATACTGATGCTCCAATTATAGCCGCATCAGGAATGGGACATATAGCAGATAAAATAATAGAAAAAGCTGAAGAAAATGAGGTCCCTGTTGTTTATAATAAAGAGCTTGCAAATTTATTATGTAATGTTGATGTTGGTGATGAAATACCAACAGAATTGTATGAAGCAGTAGCTCATGTAATAGCATTTGTAACTGATGTAGATAAAACATTCTAGATCGTATGAAACACAGAAAGGTGATAATTTAATGGCACTTTATACTATTTCAGATTTGCATTTGGCAATGAATGTTGAAAAACCAATGGATATATTTGGGGAAAATTGGGTTAATCATTGTGAAAAAATAAAGAAAAATTGGTTAGAAAAAATTAAAGATGATGATACAGTATTAATTGCAGGAGATATTTCATGGTCACTTAAAGAAAGTGATAGTAAATTTGATTTAGATTGGATAGATTCTTTGCCAGGTAAAAAGATTATAAGTAAGGGAAATCATGATTATTGGTGGGGAAGTATATCTAAATTAAATAAATTATATGATAATACAAAGTTTCTTCAAAATAATTTTTATGTATATGAAAATTATGCTGTTTGTGGAACAAGAGGTTGGATTTGTCCAGGTAGTGATAAATATTCAGCTAAAGATGAAAAAATTTATAATAGAGAGCAAATAAGATTAAAATTATCTTTAGATGCAGCAAAGAATAGTGGATTTAAAGATATAATAGTTATGATACATTATCCACCAACTAATGAAAAATTTGAAAAGTCAGCTTTTATAGAAATATTTGAAGAATATAATGTAAAAAAAGTTATATATGGTCATTTACATGGACCATCGTTAAAGGGTAAGTTATTTCAAGGGAATATTAATGGAATAGAATATATATTATCATCAGCAGATTATCTTAATTTTTCACCTAAACTTATTATACAATAAAAGCGTATCTGAGAATGATTTAAAATCATTCTCAGATACGCTTTTATTTAGTTTATAATATTTTATCACATGAACATTTCATTAAAACAGATCTTTGTTTTAAAATTATATTATTAATAAATAAAAAAAACCTATAGGGTAGAAATTTTAAAATTGTCTACTCTATAGGGAGCATTGTATTCTTTAGGAAATTATATTACTAAAGAATCTGTGGCTAACTTCTAAAACACTGCATTTTAAATGTATTATGATTATTCCTAAAGAATAAAAAATAACCATATGTCGCATCATTAATTTTATATTTATTTTAAAATTAAGATTTTAAATCAAATATTAGAGTTACAATTAGTAACATATATTTATATATTATTTAGAAATATCCTTACTTAAGTTATTTAAAGTATCATTAAATTTATCTAAAGAGTTTGATTGTTCGTCTAATTGAGAAGATATTTGTTGAGTTAATTCTGAATTTTGTTTAGCAATATCATTAACTTTTTCGACGCAATTAATAACTTCATCTTTTTTACTTGAAGCAGTTGTAAGATTTCCAATACAACCTGTAATTTCATCAATAGTCTCTTCAATAGAAGATTTTATGTTATTAAAGCTACCTTTTGTGTCTTCTAATGAAGAATGTTGAGTAGCAAGAGCTGAGTTACCAGAATTCATAGCTTCTGATGCTTGTATTATGTCTGTTTTAATTTCCTCTAAGATATCTGTTATACTTTGAACGGCTAATTTTGAATTTTCAGCAAGTTTTCTTACTTCTCCAGCAACAACTGAGAATCCTTTACCAGCTTCACCAGCTCTAGCAGCTTCTATAGCAGCATTTAATGATAAAAGATTTGTTTGACTAGCTATTTGACTAATAGAGTCAGTAATTGTATTTACAGATTCTAGTTTGCTAACTAGTGAGTTAATAGTTTTAGTAGATATTGTAAACATATTTTGTAATTCATTTAATGAAGTATCTAAATTTTCAATGGATACAATTCCTTTATCAGCTAGTTTATCTGTATCTAAAACTTGACCATGCACATTTGTTACATTTAAAGCTAGATATTCCATATTATTTCTGAAATCATGTAAAAGATCATTAGCATTATTAATTTCTTGACTTTCAGATATAGATAAGTCTGCCAAATGTAATACAGATGAATTAATATTATTAATAGAGTTATAAATTCTAGAACTTTCAAGAGTTAATTCAGAAAGACGTTCACCTATTTCATTAAATTCTGAGTTAGTATCAGTTGTTTGTAAGTTAATGTTTTGAGTATTTTCTAAATTAGTATTTTCGCTATGTTTTTTGCTTTGAAAAAATCCCATAAGATTTCATCCTCCTTTTTTATAGTGATAAAGTAGTTGATTATATTAATTATCGTTAGATTTTATTAAATCTCGACCATTTCGAGCTAATTCTTTTATTTTATATGATGCTCCAATTGTTGTTATTGTTTTTGAATACCATTTAAGTGCTTCTGAATCGTTACCAATACGTCTATTTAATTCTCCTAGAAGATATGTTGTAGAATCACGTTGAAGACCATACATTGGGAATGCTTCTTTAATATAGGCTTCATTAAAACCTTTTAACGATTTTTTTAAAAAAATAAGTTCATTCTCTATATCATTTAAAAGTCTATACATCCAAGTAATTTTTAAAGAAATCATAGCTTTTGTACTATAATTAGACTTTAATATAACAGAGTTAGCTAATGCAATTTTATATCTTTCAATAGCTAAATTTGCAGTAATTACTTCTGGGTAAGTTCTAGGTTTCCATAAGGGTTTTATTTTTTTCAAAATAATTTCTTTTTCATGTTTTTTTATTTTAAAGAAGTCTGCTTTCATGGTTGAATATCCACAATTGTTACAAATCCAAACATCATAGAAATATGGATTTGGTGAAGAATATCTTATAAAAAAAATCAGAATCTTTAGATAGTATTCTTGGTGAATTAACTTTAACGGCATTAACTTTAAAATTATAATCACATACAGGACATTTTACTTTTTTTAGAAATAAATGTTTTTTTATTTCTGTATCGTGCATTTGTTCACCTCAATAAATATAAACACATATGCATTATAATATATTTAATAAATTAAAATCTTGAAATATAAATTATACTTAATATGAATACACATGTAGTTGTAATTTAATTTTATCAAATGTATAGTTTTAACCATTAAATTATATCATAATATAGTTGTTAAAAAAAATAATTCTAATTATATAAATAATTATACATAGTCTTAAGTTTTTGATATAATAAGGATGAATGATATTTAAAAGGATGGTATTTATGGCAATAAACGATTGGAAAAGTTTTTTAATGCCGTATGAGCAAGCAGTAGAAGAACTTAAGGTAAAGTTAAAATCTATAAGAAAAGAATATAGAAGAAAGAATGAATATTCGCCTATAGAGTTCGTTACTGGCAGAGTAAAAGAAGTTTCTAGTATTCTAGAAAAAGCTAATAAATTTGAAATACCTATAGATCAAGTTAGATATGAATTAGAAGACATAGCTGGAATAAGAATAATGTGTCAGTTTGTGGATGACATAACTAAAGTGGTAGAATTGCTACGTGGAAGAAAAGATATGCAAATTCTTTACGAAAAGGATTATGTTAAAAATGTAAAAGAGAGTGGTTATAGAAGTTATCATATGATAATAAAATATCAAGTAAATATGGCAGAAGGACCAGTAGATATTCTTGCAGAATTTCAAATAAGAACTTTAGCTATGAACTTTTGGGCTACTATTGAACATTCACTTAATTATAAATATAAACAAAATATACCTACTCAGTTAAAAGAAAAACTTAAGAGTTCAGCTGATGCAGCTTTTAAGTTGGATGAAGAAATGTTACAAATAAAAGATGAAATAAAGGATGCCCAGAAATTATTTGAAGTAAAATCTAGCATAATTTCAAATATTATGAACTCTTTATTGACTTTAAGCTCATTAGGTAAAGAGGCTGAAGCAGCAAGACATGAAAGAACTTTAAACAAACTTATTCAATATGGAGAAATTTGGGAATTGGATAACTTATTATTTTATGTTAAAAAAGATGTTGAAAAGTATAGAGAATAATATTAAAGCTATGTTTGGAATACTACCAAACATAGCTTTAATAATAGGTAAAAATAATAGGTAAAATTTAAAAAGAAAGGATTAAATACTTATGGAAAAAAATGAATTATTTAAAAAATTAAAAGAAACACCAGAATATATTAAAGAAATTAAAGATGTTAATGAAGAATTTAATTTATTTATAGTTAAAAATAATGGAAATAATATAAAATATATCGAAAATCCGAGTAAAGCTGTTCAACTGGAAGCAATAAAAAGCACTCCATTATCTATACAGTATATTGATAATGTTTGTGAAGAAATTGGGATTATATGCGTAAAAGCTTTATGGAATTCTCTTAAGCTTATAAAAAATCCCACTGAAAAAATAATAAGAGAAGCTATTAATACAAAAGGTTGGGCAATTCAATTTATAAAAAATCCAAGTGAAGAGTTGCAAATTTTAGCTGTTGAAAAAGATTATGATGCTATCAAATATATAGATAATCCATCAGAAAAGGTACAATTAAAAGCTATTGAAAATTACTATTCTGCAATAAGATATATTAAAAACCCAACGTTGAATGCAAAAATAGCAGCAATTTCATCAGATGCAGAAGGAATAAATTATATTTCTAATTATGATTTAGATGAAGTTAAACTATTTATTTACAAAAATATAAATATTGTTAAGTACATATATGAGAATATAGAGATAGACACAGTTATAGAAGTTGTAATGGATAAGATAAAAGATGAAAATATAGATGAAAAATATATGAAAGATTTTTTAGAATTAGAAATTTTAGAAATGGATAAAATTAATTTTGTTTGGGAATATGGATCTAAAAAATCAAAAAAAATACTTGTTGATTACAAGTTGTCTATGTAAGATATGAATTATACTTTTCTAGTGATAATTATAATCAATTATAGATAATAAAGATTAGTATTAGAATACAATTAGTTGTAAATTGATATATATAGTTTAGAATGTTGGAAATTTAGAAAATATTAAGAGTTTTAACAAAAACTTTTAATTAACTATTTCTAACTAAAAAGCGTAGTAAAGGTACTTTATTCTAATAATATATTCAAGTAACAAATTTATTTAATAAAATATAGAAATAAAGGAGATGATATTTTGAATTATACAGAAACTTTAAAAACAGTTGATTTAGTTATAAATTCAAATGATGTACCATTAATAATTGGAGAAAGTGGAATAGGAAAAACATCATTAGTAAAAGACGTAGCAAAAAATAATAATTATTCATTAGTTACTATAGATGCAAATCTTTTAAAAGAAGGAGAAATAGGAGGATTACCATTAACTGAAAAAGGACAAGTAATATATGCAACCCATAATAAACTAGTTGAAGTTAGAAACTTACTAAATAAAGATAATGTAAATGGAGTTATATTATTTATTGATGAATTAAATAGATGTGATCATGCAGTTTCACAAGAGATTATGAATCTTATATTAAATAGAGAAATAAATGGATATGTATTAGATGACAAAGTTAAAGTTATTGCTGCGATGAATCCATCTAATAAGTTTGATGGATTTTCTAATAGTCAATATGAAGTAGTAGATATGGACCCAGCTCAAGAAGATAGATTTGTCTGGTTAGAGATGCAATCGGATATAAAAGAATGGATAAAGTGGGGTATGAGTAAAAATGGAAATATCCATGAACATATTATAGAATTTATATCTACCTTTCCACAATATTTACATACACCTAATTCAATAGAAAATATAAAAGCAACACCAAGAAGCTGGCATAGAATCTCTAAGGCATATGAGGTTTATTTAAAAAACAAAGATAAGTATGATTTTAACATATTTTTAAATACAGTAAGAGGAAATGTTGGGTCTAATATATGTAATGATTTTGCGGACTTTATACTTCATATAAGAAAACCTATTATTAAAGTTGAAGATTTATTTGAAAATGATATTTTGAGTTTTGATTTAAAGGAAAAGATAGAAGATGAAAATCATTCAAGACTATATATATTAGTTAAAAATGCTATTTTATTTGTTGAAAAAAATCATTCTGACAAGAATTTAATATTATTTTCTAAAGTGTTAGATTTATATCCTAGAGATCTAAGACTTGGAATTATGAAAGAAATAAAAAAAGATCATAAAGATGTATTATATAAATTACTATTAAATAAAGATGAATTTATAGAGAGTTTTTTTAATATATTTATTAAATAGATTAAACTTTATTATAATTAAATACATTAATATCTATTTTAAAGTATCTTAAATAAATAATTTTAGATATAATTGATAGGAGGAAGTTATATGGATTTTAATAATACAAAAGAGGAACTTTTAAAAAAGGCATATAATATAAAAAGAATTGATGAATTTGATAATATGTATGAAAAGAAATTTTTCCAATTAGTAGAACAAGTAATTTTAGAGTTATTAGAAAGTGAAGATTCTTTTTTTGGGCAATTTATGTTAAGAGTAAAAAGAAAAATAAGAATGGATTTAAATTATCCTATAGCTACAATTCCTAAAAGAAGTGGATTTAATATGTATTTTAACCCGATTTTATTTCTTCAATGTAATAAAAAAGAAATGGCAGCATTATTTAAACATGAAATATATCATATAATGTATTCACATTTTTCTAGAGAAAAGAAAATGAGAGAGAGATTAAGTAAGAAAGCTATAAATACAGCATTAGATATTTCAATAAATCAATATATAAAAAATTTACCACCATGGAGTAAGAAAGTTAATTCTATAAATATGGAATATAATTTAAATCTAAAAGAAGATAGAAGTGCAGAAGAATATGCAGAAGATATTTATAAATCAATTAAACTTAGAGAAAAACATGAAAATGTTGATAAAGAAGATTCATTAGAAGAAATGAATTTAGAAAATGTTCATGATATTTGGGAAGAAATTGATGTATCATTAGAAGATATAGAAAGTTTAACAAAGAAAACAGCTATTAGTATAGATGACTCTAATATGCCAAATGATATTGAAAAAATAATTCTAGGATATAGTGAGAAAGCAGAAATACCTTGGCAAAAGGTATTAAAGAACCTATTGCCGTCTATTAAAAATGGATATAAAAAAACTATAACAAGAAGAAATAGACGACAACCACATAGAGTTGATTTAAGAGGACGGTTACCTAAAAAAGAATCTGAATTAATAATTGCAATTGATATAAGTGCAAGCATGAATGATAGTACTTTACATAAAATTTTAGTGGAAATACTAGAGATTAGTAAAACAATAAATAATACTATAACTGTAATAGAGTGTGATGATTCTATAAAAAGAGTATATAAATTAAGAAGTGAAAAGGATATTAAAAAAAGATCTGAAAATAATGGTTCAACTGCTTTTACACCTGTATTTAAGTATATATTAGATAATAACTTAAGAAATTCAGTATTAATTTATTTTACAGATGGTGTAGGGGAAAAGGAATTAAGTATAAAGCCGTTGAATAAAAAAATAATATGGGTATTAATTGGAGAAGAAGAATTTTCATTAAAAAATCATTATGGAATAATAAAAAGGATACGTAGTGATAAAGAAGAAGTGGTTGAAGGGAATCTTGGATTACGTATGGTTAATTCAGTGATACATGATTGGGCAAGATAAAAATCAATTAAGGAGGAAATAGGTGATTAAAAATTTAAAACTAAAAGAGTATGCAATTATTATGACAATATTATTTTCTTTAAGTTTAATAATAAATATTTTTAGTTATGTTAATATTAGAAATTATAAATATAGAATTGGAAAAGAATCTGAACTTAATATTGAAGATTTAAGGCAAAGAAATGAAAGTAATATGGATATCCTTAAAATGAGTATAGATCAGGGATGCATAAAAAATGATGAATTATTAAAGTTATATAAAAATTATGAGATGATTTCAAATGATATAATAGAATTATGGGAACAATATGCAGAGTATAAATCTAATAGCTTTTCAATATTTTCTAAAAAAATAGAGATAAAAAAAATAATACCTAATGATATAAATTCAAAAATAAGAGAGTGTATGTTTATTTTATTAAACCAAGCTATGAAAAACAAAGAACCAAAGTTAATATTAAATGAAAATTATTTAAATGATTTTATTGCAATGAATAAAGTATCAGAAAAAATATATAATTACTTCGAAGATTTTAATTCAAATAGGTTATCGAATTTAACAGGATCAGATAGAGAAAAGGAAATTATTAAAAATAAGTATTGGATTGATATGTTACAAGGAATATATGATATAAATCAACAATATACTAGTATTCAATGGCATATAAGTGATATTGAAAATTCTAATATTTCGGATATTATAAATTAATATAAATAAATACAACTACTTAAATTAAGTAGTTGTATTATTTAAAATTATTAGTGACATCCACTACATGAGCCACCACAGCCACCTTCAGGTGCTATAACTGGTTTTAAGGTAAGACCTCTACCTTCATTTTCGTTTGTAGAAAGTATTATAAATCCACCAAATTCATCAATTAGAGTTTTTTCCATGATGAAAGATATATCATTTATTTTTTCTACAATATCAGTATCAGTAGCTTCAGATACTGATATGTTAAATATAGGACCACTACATGAAGCACCAGCAAAATTTATTCTAATATTAAAATCAGTTATATTATTTTCATCTAAAAATCCTTTAAATTCATTATAAGCTTCTTCACTTATAGTAATGTTTTTCAAATAAATCACCTACTTAAATTAAAATAATTAACAATTATGTTAATGAATTAAGTATATCATATAAAATATAAAATAAAAAGATTATAAATCAATGAAAATATAGTTTGTAAGCGCAAAGTATGATATAATTTACCAGTATTTATCTCTTTAAAGTATTAAGGGTAAAGTTTATAATTTTAAGTATAAAATAAGTATTAAAAGAGTTTATATTATTAATAATAATTTATATAATAGTTTTTATATTAGTTTTTAGAAGGGAAAAATTTATGAAACCGTATAGCAAAGATTTTATAATAAAAGAAGTACAAGAATATAATTCTTTTATAAATGAATATAGCCTTGGACATTATTGTATAAAAAAAGAAAATAGTAAGGGAATAAAATTACAAGGATATATGTATGAAAATACAATAGAATATGATTTGCCTATAATACAATTATTAAGGGATAATAAAAGTCTTATGAGACTTACACCAAAAGAGATAGAGAGTTCATATCAAGCAATAAAATTTGCCAAAGGAAAAGTTGGAGTTGTAGGACTTGGGCTTGGATATGTAGTAGATAAGATTGCAAAAAAGAATAAAGTAGAGCAAGTTATAGTGTATGAAATTAGTGAAGAAGTAATAGAACTGTATAAAAAAAACTTTGGAGAAAATGACAAAGTTACAATTATACATGGAGATGCATTTAAAGCTAGTTCAGAAACATTTGATTTCTTTTATGTTGATATATATGAATATAAGTTAGATTTAAGAGTAGTAGAAGATTATAAGATATTCAATAAGCTACATGATATACAAGAATATTCATTTTGGGGGATGGAGCATTTTCTTTTAAGCTGTAATTATGAAGAAATACTTTGGGTTTATATTCCTGAAAATTGGATTGAAATGAGTAAAAAGTTATATATTTCTCTTAATACATCAGGATATATAAGAAATTATGAACAATTAGATGAAAATAAAGTAACAAAAACATTAATGGAATTTAAAAAAATATTAAATAGTGATATGGAAATATAATATTATGTTTTTAATCAAAATAAACCTATGTATATTTTATTACTTGGTTCTGTTTTAAATATATAAACACTATTCTAAAACAGAGCCTATTGTTTTTATATAGTAATAGATTATACATAGGTTTTATTATATTAAATATTGAACAATAAATAAAATAATTAAAATGATAATAAAAATTACAGTTTAATATAAAGTTATATGGGGAATGATAAGAAATATTGCTATATAGTGTAATATTTTATTGAATTATAAGGTATTAAATGTTATCATAAAAGTGTTTAGTAAAATATAAATGATAATGGCACACTTATTGAAAAATAAGGTCGCAAAGCTTATGAGTCTAAAGGAAAGATATTTTTTCTATGATCGTCAGGTTACCAAAATATATAATTTTAAACATATAATTTAAGGTTTTGGTATCTATGTTTTATATAGATATTTTTTTATTGTAAATTTCTAGATAAAAATATTTTTATATTAAAATCTAAAATTTAATTAGAAAATAATAAGTAAATATTAAGTAATTCTCAAGTTATAACAATACGTTTTTTACAAATAAAAATGCGAATTATAATTTATATAGTTTTATTTATATTACAAAAAAGAGAAAATTAAATGTAAGAAGGGAGCGAAAATAATTATTAGTTTAATTAATAATTATTAATGATCATGAAAAAAATAGACAAGTTACTATGCGAAGTGGAAAATATTATTAATAGTGGTGTAGATAAGAATGGGGTTATAAAAATTTTAGAGATTTTAAAGTGCTCTATTCCATTAGAAATATTAGATGAAATAAAGTTATATGAAGATTATCTTCCTAAAAATGCGGAAAGTGGTGTATCAGAGGAAAAGAGATATCTTCATTTTTTATGGGATTTATTGGATAAATCTCCTATGTGTCTTATAGCAAATTTTGCAATTCCATATAGAAGAATTTTAGCACAAAAATTATTTAAATCTTGTGGAAAAAATTTCATAGCAGAAGAAAATGTTCGATTTAATATACCAGATAATATTGAAATTGGAGATGATGTGTTTATTAACAGAGGAACCTTTATAGATTCTAAAGGAGGAATTAAAATTGGAAACTTTGTTGGTATAGGAGAAGGAGTGACTATATTAACTCATTCTCATAAAGAACATAGTCATTTATCAAGAGAATATAGACAAGTTATAATAGAAGATTATGCTAAGATATATTGTAATGTGACTATATTTTTAGGTGTGAAAATTGAAAAGCAAGGTATAGTTGCAGCTTGTTCTTTAGTAAACAAGGATGTTAAGGAAAATACAGTAGTTGCAGGTATACCAGCAAAAGAATTTAGAGAAAGAAATACGTTTGGTAATAATGAACATGAACTAAATCATGTGTGGCTTCATAATAAAAGTTTTCAAAATAAATAGATATTTTTAGTGGAATTATATATATTTTAAAATATTATTACAGTATCATTTGATAAATTTTACTAAATTTATAAAATTAAAATAATATCATTAGGAGGGTAATGATGATAAATAAGATTCAGGCTTATTTTAAAAAAGCATCTGTAAAATCAAAATTAATGTTAATAATTATACCAATAGTTGCTTTAGGGCTATTATTATTGACATCAATAACATATGGTGCTGCAAAAAATATGATAGAAAAAGAATTAGTTAATCTTATGTCAGAAAAGGAAACTGAGGCTGTAAATAATATTGATATTTGGTTAAATTCAAGACTTTCAGAAGTTAAGGAAAAGGCTTATAGTCCTATATTAGATCAAATCTTAGAAATTAATCCAGATTTGAATTTAGAAAATAATGATGAATCTATAGCTCTTATAGATCAATTAAATTTATCACGTTGGACTTTTGTTAATAATACATATCCTAATGAATATGCAGCTTTGCATATTTTGAAGGGAATTCCATCTAGTGAATGGAAAAATATAGATAATTCAAAAAAGCTTTTAGCAAGATATTATAATGTAAAGGCAGATGAGTGTAAAACTTCTCCATGGGCTAAAGCAGCTATAGAAGAAACTTTTAAAAAATTTTCTGATAACAATGGCCCTTACGATTTAATTTTAAATCCAACATATTCTGAAGCATATAAAAGAAATGTTGTTATGATGATTGCTTGGAAGAAAGATGAAATGGGAGAGGCTAAAATAGGGGTAGCATCTAGTTTAGTAATAGAAGTAGTAGAAAATAAAGTAAAAGATTTAAAATATGGTGAAAAAGGATATGGAATGTTGATAGGAGATGATGGAACATTTATATCACATCCAAATCAAGAATATGTTATGAAAGAAAATATAAATACATTAGAAGATAAGGAAATGCTAAAGTTATCTTCTGCTATAAAATCACAAGATAAAGGTATAGTTAAACTTGGTATGGGAACTGGAAAGAAATTAGCTTTTTATCATAAAGTACCTGTATCTAATTGGACAGTAGTGAATGTAGTATATGAAAGTGAACTTTTCTCAATTTGTACTAAACTATTAATTTTAATGTTAATAATAGCAATATTAATGATAATAGCAGTTATTTTTGCAATCTATAAATTCTCAAGTAATATGCTTAGACCATTAACTGATATAAGTATATTTGCAGATGAAGTAGCAGCAGGTAATTTAAGTGCAAATATAAATATTAATTCTGATGATGAATTTGGAAATGTTGCTAAAGCATTAAATAATACAGCTGAATATTTAAAGACTTATATTTCTGAAATAGATGCTGTTTTAAGTAGTATATCTAAAGGAAATATTAATATAGAGGTAGATGGTGAATATAAAGGTGATTTTATAGGTATAAAAGAATCTTTAATAAAAATAGTATCTTCATTAAATAATGCATTTAGTCAAATAAGAGAAGCAACACAACAGGTTTCTAGTGGATCTCAAGAAGTATCTTCAGTGGCTCAAGTATTAGCTCAAGGTGCATCTGATCAAGCAAGTTCAATTGATGATTTAACACATTCAATTAGGCATATTAATGAACAATTAAAAGATACAGCTAATCATGCAAATGGAACCAATGACATTGTAAATCAATTAGTTATTTACATTGAAGATAGTAATAAAAAGATGAATGATATGTTAAATGCTATGAGTAATATTGATGTTTCATCTAAGAATATACAAAATATAATTAAAACAATAGCAGATATAGCTGAGCAAACTAATCTTTTAGCCCTAAATGCAGCAATAGAAGCGGCTAGAGCAGGGGAAGCTGGTAAAGGATTTGCAGTTGTTGCTGATGAAGTAAGAACTTTAGCAGAACAAAGTTCACAAGCAGTTAAGAAGACAACTGAACTTATTAAGAATTCTATAGAATCTGTAAATGAAGGTAAAGTTATAGCTGATAATACAGCACATTCATTGAAAGAAGTAGTAGAACATACTAAGGGAGCTACTGAATTAATTGTAAATATAGTTAATTTGGCTGAAGAACAATCATCATCGATTAATAAAATAAATGATAGAATAGAAGCAATTGCCAATGTAGTTCAATCTAACTCATCAATAGCCGAAGAAAGTACGGCAGCTAGTGAGGAGTTAACAGCACAAGCAGAAAGTTTAGATTATATGGTTTCACAATTTGAATTAAAAGAAGATTAGCATATTCTGTGTTAAAAAATAGTAACCTGAAAAAATATTCAGGTTACTATTTTTTATTTTATTAGATAATTTTTAAATATATCTAATAAATTGTCTATTTTACAACTATATTAACAAGTCTACCTTTTATAACAATTACTTTTATTATATTTTTACCTTCAGTATTTGCTTTTATAGTTTCGTTTTCTAATGAAGCTTTTTTGATTCCTTCTTCATCTAGGTTTGATGGAATCATTATTTTAGATTTGATTTTACCGTTAATTTGTATAGCGATTTCAACTTCATCTTTAACTAAAGCAGATGGGTCAAATTCTGGCCATTTTTCGTTAAAAATACTTGATGTATGATCTAATAAGTTCCATTCTTCTTCAGCAAAGTGAGGTGCAAATGGAGCTAATAATTTTAAGAAATCTACTAAAGTTTCTTTTAAGAATTTAGAATTTTTAATATTATTTTGAAGATATTTATTAAGTGCATTTGTAAATTCCATAAGTCTTGCTATTGCTGTATTAAATTGCATTTTATCGCCATCTTCAGTAACACCTTTAATAGCTGTATGTCTCCAGAAGTTTAATTCTTTTTCATCACTATCTATAGTAGATTTACTATTTTCAGAAGAGTTCATAACTTCTCTACATGTTTCTAAAGTTCTTTCAATTCTATCAACAAATCTAGCAACAGATTTAATTCCGTCATCACTCCATGCACCACCTTCAGTATAAGCAAAACCAAACATTAAATACATTCTAAAGACATCAGCACCAAATTCTTTAATGTAATCATCTGGAGATATTGTATTTCCTTTTGATTTACTCATTTTTAAGCCATCTGGTCCTAAGATTAATCCTTGATGAGTTAAGCTTAAAAATGGTTCATCAAATTTTAAATATCCCATATCTCTTAAAGCTTTAGTTATAAATCTTGCATACAATAAGTGCATACAAGCGTGTTCTGGTCCACCAACATATTTATCTACTGGTAATACTTTATTTATTAATTCAGGGTTAAATGGTGCATCAGTATTTTTATTGTCAGGATATCTTAAGTAATACCAAGAAGAACATACAAATGTATCTAAAGTATCAGCTTCTCTTTTTGCAGGCTTACCGCAATGAGGACAAGTTGTATTTATAAATTCTTCACATTTTGCAAGTGGTGATTTACCATCAGGAGTAAATTCAACATTATAAGGAAGTTCTACTGGTAAATCTTTTTCGGGAACTGGAACTGTTCCACAATGTTCACAATATATAACTGGAATTGGAGTACCCCAATATCTTTGTCTTGAAATTAACCAATCTCTTAATCTGAAATTAACTTTCATTTGTCCTAGGTTATCTTTTTCAAGTTTAGCAACAATAGATTTTTTTGCTTCATCTGTAGTTAAACCATCAAATTCACCAGAATTAACAAGTATTCCATGTTCGCAGAATGGAAGTTCTGGTTCATTTCCTACTTTATTTGTAATAACTCTTTTAATTGGTAAATTAAATTTAGTTGCGAAAGCAAAATCTCTTTCATCATGTGCTGGAACTGCCATAACACAACCAGTACCGTATGTAGCTAAGACATAATCAGCTATCCATATAGGAACTTCTTTTCCATTTATAGGATTTATAGCGTATGATCCAGTAAATACACCTGTTTTCTCCTTTGATGATGATTGTCTTTCTATTTCAGATTGCTTACTAGCATCATCTTTGTATTTTTCAACAGCTTCCTTATATTCAGGAAGAGTTAATTCATCAACTAATTTATTTTCAGGTGCTAGAACAACATAGCTTACTCCATTTAATGTATCAACTCTTGTAGTAAAGACATCAAATTTTAAATCTGAATTTTTAACTTTGAAAGTAACTTGAGCACCATAAGATCTTCCAATCCAGTGTTTTTGCATAGATTTAGTTTTTTCAGGCCAATCTAAATCATCTATTTTATCTAATAATTCATCAGCATAGTCAGTTATTTTAAAGAACCATTGAGTTAAATCTTTCTTTATAACTTCAGAATCACATCTTTCACATGCTCCATCAACAACTTGTTCATTAGCTAAAACTGTATTACAAGAAGGACACCAGTTAACAGGAGCTTTTTTTCTATAAGCTAATCCTTTTTCATAAAGTTTTAAAAATAACCATTGAGTCCATTTATAGTAATCAGGGGAGCAAGTAACAACTTCATTTTCCCAATTAAACATAGCACCCATAGATTTTAATTGTTTTTCCATAGTTTCAATATTCTTAAATGTAGAATCTTTAGGATGTATACCTGTTTTTATTGCATAATTTTCAGCAGGTAATCCGAATGCATCAAAACCCATTGGTTGGAATACATTATAACCTTGCATTCTTTTAAGTCTTGCCCATGAATCTGTTGGTCCATAGTTGAACCAGTGACCAGCATGTAATTGAGCACCTGATGGATAAGAGAACATCTCAAGAGTATAAAGTTTCTTATCTAAATTTTCAGTATTGAATTTATAAGTTTCATTTTCTTCCCAAATCTTTTGCCACTTTTCATCAATTTTAGTATTGTAATTTGACATATTAAATCCTCCTAGATAAAATATAATTTTATGTTTTAGGTTGGTTATATTATGATAAAAATAGAAAAAAGTTGAATTTGATTTACTAAATTTATCGATTTATTTTAAATACATATGTTCCAATTAATAATGTTCAATACCAAATGATTAATTACTTAAAAAACTTCAACGAAGTTTTAATACAATGAATATTATTTATTAGAACTTAGATATATAGTTTATCCTAAAACATATAATAAGTATTAAATTTGAACATTAAAAAAAGCTTTCATCTCTAAAATTAAGAGACGAAAGCAAAATTTCCGCGGTACCACTCTTATTAGAAGAAAAAATATAATTTAATCTTCCCACTTCATATTTTTAACGGATATTTACCCGTACTTGTTTTTAACAAGTAAGCTCCTAGACAAGTTCATAATAAAGTAACACTATTTTACAGCAACCAATAGCTCTCTAAAGATACAATTTATTATTACTACTTCTATTCATAGCAAAATATAAAATTTTAGAAATATTATATATTAAAATTTTTAAAAATGCAAGACATTGTTTAAATATGTATTATAATCATCAAGGATAAAAATGTAATTTAGTTATAATTTTTTATGAATTTTTACTTATTTATAAATATGACTCTTATATTTAGATTAGAAAAATTGAATTTATATGGATTTTCTGTTAAAATCGTTACATTCGTATAAAATAATTAGTTACATTTTAGGAGGTTTATATAAATGAATGAAAAAATAATAATTGGAGGAATATTTGCATTATATTTAGTAGTAATGCTATGGATAGGACTCCATTTTTATCGTAAAACTAATAATTTATCTGATTATACATTGGGAGGAAGAAAACTTGGATATTGGGCAAGTTCTATAAGTGCTCAAGCTTCAGATATGAGTGGATGGTTATTACTTGGTCTTCCAGGAGCAGCATTTTTAACAGGGTTATCGGGATCTTTATGGATGGCTTTAGGATTAGCCATAGGAACTTACTTAAATTGGAAGGTGGTAGCTAAAAGACTTAGAATAGATACTCAAAAATATTCAGATTCAATAACAGTGCCCTCTTATTTAGAAAATAGATTTAATGATAAATCAAGAGGATTAAAATTAATATCCTCACTATTCATACTTTTATTTTTTATACCATATACTGCATCAGGGTTTGTTTCAGGAGGTAAGTTATTCACAACAGTTTTTGGAACTCCATACATAGTTTCAGTTATAATATGTGGATTGGTTGTTGTAAGTTATACATTTTTAGGTGGCTTTATGGCAGTTTGTTATACAGATATAATCCAAGGTGTTTTAATGTTTTTTACATTGCTTATATTACCTGTAATAGTTGTAATAGAAGCAGGTGGTATAGGAAATATAGTATCGTCTTTTGATTCATCTCTTTTAAACCCATTAGATATTGGTTTTATAACTGGTTCAAGTAGTGGAACAATAGGTATGGCAGTTATAGGAATAATATCTTCTATTGCATGGTGTCTTGGATATTTTGGACAACCTCATATTATTACTAAATTTATGGCTATAGAGAATCCAGAAGAAATTAAAATTTCAAGAAGAATAGCTACAGTTTGGGCTATAATAACACTTTCAGCTTCAACAGCAATAGGTCTTGTTGGACATTATTATTTTCATAATTTAGTAGGAGCAGATTCAGAAACTATATTTATATTATTAGTTCATAAATGTGTTCCATTAATACTTATAGGAGTTTTATTATCAGCTATATTAGCTGCAATTATGAGTACAGCAGATTCTCAACTTTTAGTCATTTCATCTACAATTTCAGAAGATATTTATAGATCAATTATTAAGCCTAAAGCGTCAGAAAAAGAACTTATAGGAATAAGTAGATTATCAATATTAGTTGTAGCACTTATATCATTTTGTATTTCACTTAATCCAGATAGCTCAGTTTTAAAATTAGTATCATATGCATGGGCCGGTTTTGGATGTGCATTTGGACCAGTTATTATACTTTCTTTATTTTGGAAAAACATCACTAGAAATGGTGCTTTAGCTGGTATGATAATTGGTGGACTTACTTCAGCTATTTGGCCAATATTTAAAAATTATTTTTCAGCACCAATATTTAAACTTTATGAAATTGTACCAGGATTTTTATTAGCTTTAATTGCAATATATATTGTTAGTAAATTAGATTCAAAAAGCACTAAATAAAATAGTACATAATTAAAACAGTAATTGTGTTTTGTTAGAATTTTTATATATACTTAAAACATAAGTTAGTTTATAATATTAGATTTTATTTAAAGATACCAGAAAGATTCTCAGAATTAATATAATTATTTTGAGAATTTTTTTGTGTACAAGAAATTATAGAATTTTTAAAAATAATGAAATAGAGAGATTATTTCATAGAAGATTTTATTTAATAAGGAATATTAGAAAAATCAAAAGCATATTGAAGTTATAATAGTATTAAAATTCTTTTCATATATCTATTAAAAGGATATAGTTTTAAAATTATATAAATTAATGGTTAGATTATAAATTTTTGATACAGTATTTTATATAACATGATAAAATAGTAAATATAAATTATATATTAAGTAAAGATTTATAATGCAATGATTTTATTTTAAATAATGTATAAACAAAGGAAGTGAAAAAACATGAATATATTATTAGCGATAGGTATGATTGTTTTAATACTTAATATAATCTTTTCATTATCACTAATATTTATAGAAAGAAAAGATCCAACTACAACATGGGCATGGCTTTTAATATTAATTATTTTACCTGGCTTAGGATTTGTATTATACCTTTTATTTGGACAAAACTTGAGTAGGCAAAAGATTTTTAAAGAAAAAACTCAAATTGATGAAATAAAGAGAAAAAATTTAAGTGATAGATATAATAGTAGTAGTAATTGTCATGATGGTGGAGATAAATTTTTCGATTTAAGAAAAATGAATTATAATCATTCAGGATCACAATATACAACAAACAATGATCTTCAAGTATATGTAAATGGAGAAGATAAGTTTAAACAATTGATTGAAGATATAAGAAGCGCAAAAAGATATATACATATAGAGTACTATATTTTTCGTAATGATTGTTTGGGAAAAAAGATAATAGATGAATTAACTAAAAAAGCAGCTAATGGTATTGAAGTGAGATTATTAGCAGATAGTATGGGATCATATACTTTAACTAAAAAAGCACTTAAAGAATATTTAAATGCTGGAGGTAAATTTGCTATATTTTTTCCAGGAATTTTACCACATATAAATACTCGTATAAATTATAGAAATCATAGAAAAATAGTTGTTATAGATGGGAAATACGGGTATGTTGGTGGATTTAATGTTGGAAAAGAATATATAAACAAGGATCCCAAAATTGGTTTTTGGAGAGATACTCATGTAAGAATAGAAGGGGAAGCTGTTAATGATTTAAATGAAAGATTTTTATTAGATTGGTGTTATGCATCTGGAGAAGAAATAATAGATTATAAAAAATATTTATCAGAAATAAATGAAGAAATTGGTGATGTTGGAATACAGATTGTTACTAGTGGACCAGATCATGAAGAGGAATATATTAGAAATGCATATATAAAACTTATAAATAATGCTAAAAAAAATTTATATTTAGAAACGCCTTATTTAGTTCCAGATTTACCAATATTAGAAGCGTTAAAAATATCAGCATTATCAGGAGTTGATGTAAGAATAATAATACCTGGAAATCCAGATCATTTTTTCATGAAGTGGGCAGCAAGTTCATATATAGGAGAACTTTTAGATGCAGGTATAAAAATGTATTATTATAAAAAAGGATTTATTCATGCTAAAGCTATGGTTGCAGATAGTACTGTGGTATCTATAGGAACTGCTAATATGGATATAAGAAGCTTTAAATTAAATTTTGAGGTTAATGCTTTTATATTTGATGACAGAGTAGCTAGTGATTACGAAAAACAATTTATGGAGGATATTAAATTTTCTGAAGAGATAACTAAAGAATCTCATGCTTGTAGAAGTACTTATTTAAAGATAAAAGAATCTTTAGCACGATTACTTTCACCAATATTATAATGATTTTAAATTATGGATTATATATATAAATTACTTTTTACATTAACTTCGAACAAATGTTTAAATAAAATAATAAGATATAAAAAGAGGAATGGATCATAATTAAGTTAAAACTTAATTATGATTCATTCCGTGTATTAAATATAATTATCTATTTGTTATTAGGAGTAAAGATGGTTTGTCTACCTATTTCAACAGCATTTTTATGGATACGTTGAGATAATTCTATACTTTGTATAGCAGAAGTATCCTTTGGTGCAACACTAGTTTTTAATTTAAATGAATAGCTCTTACCAGGAGTTATAGTTTTACCGTCATAAGTAGTAGAAATATCTACTACAGTGTAGCCATCCTCATAGCTAACTGCTCCAGTAGTGTATTCACCAGAAGATAAAGGACCATCTGTACTCTTTATATAAATTTTTGGAGTTTTTATTGTTTCAGCGCATCTTTCTACACCTTTTAAAACTGCATCAGATTCTTCTAGTTTTTCATTATTTGTTATAGTGATGTTATAACCACCACTAGTTCCCCAACTTTCAGCATATGGAGTTATTGTTGCAGTAACATTTAGATTATTATAAACTATATTATATTCAGGAAGCTTGTCATTACCGTACAATTTACTTTTTGTAAATTTAGTTAATTCATCACGATTATCAGATGATGTAGGAGCATCTTGTGAAGCCATCCATGCAATCATACCTCCTAAGTTATTTTCCTTTACATAATTGACTTTTTCACCTATAGATTTAGTGTTATCATAAGTGAAAAATGCACCACTGTTTTCATCATATAGATAAGGTGCTTTAGCAATATCATCCCAATATTCTTTAATACCAGGATATGCTGACTTTAATTTATTTAAGCTTCTGTAAGACCAAACTCCACCTACACGGCCACTATCTCCTGATTTTAATGGTGCTTCATTTTTTGCTCCTTTTGCAGGGTTACCATCAGCATCTTTTGAAACTACTTCTGCTGTACCGTATAATCCAGGTGTCTTAGAATCAGGGCCATTAGACACTTTTTGCCATCCACGACTATAATAAGCAGAACCAATGACTATTTTATCTGATGGAGCACCATTGCTTAAAAGATATTTGACACTTTGATCAATTGATAAACCACTTTCAGTTAGTGGATCATTTGGATTAGCATAAAGAGCTGTTTGATGTCCACTAGTATCGTCCCAAGCACCTCTCATATCGTATGTCATGATGTTTGCAAAATCAACCACCTTAAATAATTTTTTAATATCAATACCTGAATCTAATTTTGCTTTTGGTGCAGGCAGAGCTACAGAAAGTTCATAAGTTTTTCCTATTTTTTCACCTTGCTTATCTAAGGCGTTTCTTAAATCTTGTAATAAAAGAATGTAATTTTCTTTATCAGCAGCAGTTGAATTTATAGTACCTTCATCATTTTTATTATCTACAAGATCTGGCTCTCTAACAGAACAAGGATATTCCCAGTCAACATCAACAAAATCCATATTAGTATATTGTATAAATTTCATAATGTTTTCAACAAACTTAGCTCTAGTAGAGCTATTAGCAACTACTTTAGAAAAATCTCCAGATTTAGACCAACCACCAAGGGAAATACCTATTTTTAAATTTGGATTTTCAGCTCTTAATTCTTGAAAAGCATTTAATAAACCTGCATTTGCATCGTTCCATTGTACAGGCATTCCAACTGGAGCATCAAGTGCAGCTCCGGAATCTGTAAATTGCAAGCTTCCATCTTCATTAAAGTCTAAAAAAGCAAAATTTAAATGAGTTAGTTGATTAGCTGGTATGTTTTTAGGATAAAAGTTGTTTTGACCACCCCAGATAGACCAATCTCCATAATACATTACATTACGTTTAATCTGTTTAGCTTGATATTTAGCGTTAACTTTAGTAGCAGCATTGACAGGAATTCCAGGAAAGCCAACCAATGTAGTTCCTAAAATTGATGGAATCACTGTGAATACCAAAATAGATTTTTTTAATTTGTTAAATTTTTGTTTTGACATGTGAATTCCTCCTTATTATTTTAAAATATATTTTAAAGGATTTACCTTATTTGATAATTATGAAGATATTAAAGTGGACTTTAGAGAAGTGAAGGAAAATCATTTATTGTAGAATATAAAGATACTATAAAATAATGATTGTCCAGTTGAAGCTATCTTGAATTCTTTATGAATTACAGATTAGTTAATATTTTTTTATTTTAATATAATTACAATTAAAAAGAAAAAATATGTATTATATTCAATAAATTTACTTATATTTCTTTAATAATTATTATATCACTTATTTAAATGTTTACAATAAAAATATAATTACAAAATATGATGAAATATTTTGTAATTTTTAACAAAAAATGGGAATGAAATTGAAGAATATTTGAGAAAAATGAGCTTGATTAACACATATATAAGTTATTAATCACAAATAGCTAATACGTTAAATTTTTTAAATATAAAATATTGATAAATAATTATTTTACAAGAAATAAATATATTAATATATCAAATAATATTGACAAATTATAATGATTTGATATAATGTTAAAAAGATTAAATTTATAATGGATGGAGAAAAAACATGAAAAAGGATATTTGTAGATGTATGATGCAAAAATTTTATAGCTTTTTTTATTTTATATTCTGGGGCTTTTATTTTAGCGCTGGCTATTTATTTTGCAGAAAACTGAATAATAATACCTTTTTAATGAGTGATTAGATTCATATAAAATTTTTTTCAATAGGTGAATAACATTGATATTTTATAGAGCTCATTAATTATGAGCTCTATTTTTTATAACTCAAATACAAATTAATGTAAGAAAGAACAAAAAATACAAGGGGGCAATATATAATGATAGTAATATTAAAGAAAAATATAAAGCAAGAGGATGTAGAAAAACTAACAGCACAAATTCAAACTAAAGGAGTTATAGTAAATCCTGTTATAGGAACTGAAATTAGTGTTTTAGGATTAGTTGGAGATACGAGTAAAATAGATCCTTCTAATATTGAAGCAAGCGAAATAGTTGAGAGAGTAATGAAAGTTCAAGAACCTTTCAAAAAAGCCAATAGAATGTTTCACCCAGAGGATACAATAGTTGATGTAAATGGAATAAAAATTGGCGGAAAGAAAATAGCAATGATTGCAGGACCATGTTCAGTTGAAAGTGAAGAACAAATAATAGGAATTGCTAATGAAGTAAAGGAATGTGGGGCTAACTTCTTAAGAGGTGGAGCATTTAAACCAAGAACTTCACCATATGCGTTTCAAGGATTAAAATATGAAGGATTAGAATTATTAAAGAAAGCAAGAGAAAAAACAGGTTTACCAATAGTAACTGAAATTATGTCACCATATGATATAGAAGTTTTTAATGATAATGTTGATGTAATACAAGTTGGAGCAAGAAATATGCAAAATTTCGATTTACTCAAAGAATTAGGTAAAATAGATAAACCAATATTATTAAAGAGAGGTTTATCAGCAACTATAGAAGAATGGTTAATGTCAGCAGAATACATTATGTCTGGTGGAAATGAAAATATTATTCTTTGTGAAAGAGGAATAAGAACATTCGAGACTTACACTAGAAATACTTTAGACTTAAGTGCTATACCAGCAGTTAAAAAGCTAAGTCATTTACCAGTTGTTGTTGATCCAAGTCATGCTACAGGTAAGTATTGGATGGTTGAACCTTTAGCTAAAGCTGCAATAGCAATTGGTGCAGATGGGCTTATAATAGAAGTACACAATGATCCAGCAAATGCTTTGTGTGATGGTCCACAATCAATAAAACCAAGTAAGTATAAAAAGATTTTTGAAGAACTAAAAGTTATTGCAAATGCAGTAGGTAGGGAAATATAGTTTAAATAAAGTTAAATTTATATTTAAACAGAAAAGTTGAATTAAAATATATAAGGAGAGTATTAAAATGAAGGAGTTAGTTGTAGATTTAAAGGAAAAAAGTTATTCAATAGTAATTAAAAAGGGACTTATTAATGATTTTGGTGATGAGATTAAGAAGGTTTATAATGGAAAGAAGATTTTTATATTAACAGATAAAAATGTAGATTATTATTATGGTGATAAGGTTAAAGACTTGTTAATTAGTGTTGGATATGAAGTTAAGAAAATGGTTCTAGAGCCTGGAGAGGAAACTAAATCTTTTAATACTCTTCCTAAAATATATAATGAATTTTTAGATTTTAGATTAACTAGAAGTGATTTGATTATTACACTTGGTGGTGGTGTTATAGGGGATATTGGAGGGTTTGCAGCTTCTACATTTTTAAGAGGTATTGATTTTATTCAATTCCCAACATCATTACTTGCTCAAGTTGATAGTAGTGTTGGAGGAAAGGTTGCAGTAGATTTAGATAGGGGCAAAAATTTAGTAGGAAGTTTTTATCACCCAAAAATAGTTTTGATTGACCCAAATGTTTTAATTACTTTAGAAGATAAATTTTTTAAAGATGGAATGGCTGAAGTAATAAAATATGGTTGCATTAAAGATAAAGAATTTTTTCATAAATTAAAGGGTTTTAGTTATAAAAGTGAGGTAATGGAAAATATAGAAGATATAATCTATACTTGTTGCAACATTAAGAGAATAGTTGTTGAAAATGATGAAAAAGATAAGGGCGAAAGAATGTTATTAAATTTTGGACATACATTAGGTCATGCAATAGAAGCATACTATAATTTTAATAAATATACTCATGGTGAAGCTGTAGGAATAGGAATGTATAAAATATCTAAAATATCTGAAGAAAAAGGAATTATATCAGAAGGAATTTCTAATGAAATAAAAGATATATTAGTTAATTATTCACTTCCTTATGATATAGATATTGAAAATTTAGATAAGATATTAGAAACAATTTCTTTGGATAAAAAAAATATTGATAATGTGTTAAAAGTAGTTTTACTTAAAGAAATTGGAGATGCATTTTTACAAAATACTAATATAGATTTTTTTAAAACAAATAAATTTTAATTCATACATTATTTTAGCATAAAACAACTAAAGGGGGATGAAAATGGGAAATTTTAAAATTTATCCGAGGAAATTAAAAGGAGTAGTTAAAATTCCACCATCTAAAAGCATGGCACATAGAGGGGTTATTTGCGCAGCATTAGGAAATGGAATAAGTAAAATAAGAAACATTAGTTATTCAGATGATATAATAGCAACTATTAATGCTATGCGTTCATTAGGAGCTATAATAACTAAAGAAGATGATTATCTTTATATAGTAGGAATAAACTCAAAACAATGTAAAAAGAATATAGATTTAAATAGAACAATAGATTGTAATGAATCAGGTTCTACATTAAGATTTTTAGTTCCAATTTCTTGTGTTTTTGAAGGAAAAAATAGATTTATTGGAAGAGGAAATTTAGGAAAAAGACCTTTGGATACATATTACGATATATTTGATAATCAAAAAATTAAGTATTCATATAAAAAAGGGAAACTTGATTTGAAAACAGAAGGTTTGTTGAAAAATGGAGAATTTAAATTAAGGGGAGATATAAGTTCTCAATTTATTAGTGGATTATTATTTGCTCTACCTCTTTTAGATGGAGATTCAAAAATAATAATAACCACAGAACTAGAATCCAAAGGTTATATTGATTTAACATTAAGTGCTATGCGTGATTTTGGAATTGAAATAATAAATAATGATTATAAAGAATTTATAATTAGAGGAAATCAAACATATGAGAGTGTGGATTATAGGATAGAAGGAGATTATTCTCAAGCAGCATTTTTTTTAGTGGCAGATACATTGGGAAGTGATGTTTTAATAACTGATTTGAATTTAAAATCTTTACAAGGAGATAAAGAAATTATAGATATATTAGAAAAAATGAATGTAAAGATAAAAATTGTTGATAATGGTGTTAAAGTAATACCAAAAGAAAATTTAAAATCAACTATTATTGATGGTTCCCAATGTCCAGATGTAATTCCAGTTGTTTCGTTAGCAGCTAGTTTGTGTGCAGGAAAAACAGAGATAGTAAATGTAGGAAGATTAAGAATAAAAGAATGTGATAGATTAAAAGCAATTACAATGGAGCTAAGTAAATTAGGAGCAAAAATAATTGAAAAAGAAGACAGTTTAATAATTGATGGAGTTAAAAGCTTAAAAGGTGGAGTAAAAGTTTGGAGTCATAAAGATCATAGAATTGCAATGATGCTTTCTATAGCTTCTACAGTTTGTGAAGAGCCCATAATTATAGAAGATTATGAGTGTGTTTCAAAATCTTATCCACAATTTTTTGAAGATTTTAAATCATTAGGAGGAAATTTTGATGAGTGGAATTTGGGGAAATAAATTAAAAATTTCTATATTTGGTGAATCACATGGAAATGCAATAGGTATAACTATAGATGGATTACCAGGTGGATTAGAAATTAATGTTGATAATATTTTAAGAGAAATGTCTAGGAGAGCACCTGGAAAAAGTAAGCTTTCTACAGCTAGAAAAGAAGGGGATATGCCTGAAATTCTTAGTGGACTTTTTGAAGGAAAAACTACAGGAACTCCATTATGTGCAATGATTAGAAACAATGATATGCATTCAAAGGATTATAGAGAATTAAAAGACTTAATTAGACCAGGACATGCAGATTATAGTGGTAAAATAAAATATCATGGTCATAATGACTATAGAGGTGGAGGACATTTTTCAGGAAGAATAACAGCACCGTTAGTTTTTGCTGGTGCTATATGTAAACAAATATTAGAAAAAGAAAAAATATATATAGGTGCTCATATTAAAAGAATAGGAAATGTTGAAGATAAGGATTTTAGTGGAATAAATTTAACTAAAGAACTTATAGAAAATTTGAATAGTGAAGAGTTACCAGTTTTAATAAAAGAAAATGAAGAAAAGATGAGAAATGAAATACTTGAAGCTAAAAAAGATGGTGATTCTATAGGTGGAATTATAGAATGTGGAATTATTGGTGTAAAAGCAGGAATTGGAAATCCATTTTTTGATTCTATAGAATCTACATTAGCACATTTATTATTTTCTGTTCCAGCAGTAAAAGGTGTTGAATTCGGAAAAGGATTTGAAATGAGCAAACTTAGAGGTTCAGAATGTAATGATGAATATTATTATGATGGAGATGAAGTGAAAACCTATAGTAACAATAATGGTGGAATATTAGGAGGAATATCTAATGGTATGCCAATATTATTTAAAACAGTTATAAAGCCAACACCATCAATATCTAAAGAGCAGAGAAGTATAAATATTAGTGAAAAAAAGAATGGTATTATTACAGTTAAAGGAAGACATGATCCATGCATAATCCAAAGGGCGGTACCAGTAATTGAAAGTGTTGCAGCTATTGGATTAGTTGATTTAATACTTTAATAATGATGAAATGAAATTGAGAATGGATAATTAACAATGAAAGAGAAAACTCCAATGGAGTTAAAAATATATAAATTTACTAGAGGTTTATATTAAAATAGTTTATTGTCAATTGAGTAATAAGGGAGAGTGAGATATGGAGAATTTAGATGATTATAGAAAGAGTATAGATGAAATAGATCAAAAGATAACAGCATTATTTGAAGAACGAATGAATGTAGTCCTTAAAGTTGGGGAATATAAAAAGAAAAATAACTTACCTATATTTAATAAGAATAGAGAAGATGAAGTTATTAAAAAGAATTTAGGATATCTTAAAAATAAAGATTATACTAAAGAAACAGAAAAGTTTTTTGAAAAACTAATGGAAGTTTCAAGACAATTACAAAGTAGAAAGATGAATGAAGATGAATTATCAGAAGAGAAAATTAACCAAATAGAATCAAATTATTTAGAAGATAAAAAAGTTGGTTTTTATGGTGTTCAGGGATCTTTTACAGAAGAAGCTATGATTAAATATTTTGGAGAAGACGTAAACTCAAAATCTTATGAGGAATTTGAAGATGTATTTTTAGCAATTAAAAATAATGATATTAATTATGGAATACTTCCAATAGAAAATTCATCAACTGGAGCAATTTCTAGTGTATATGATTTATTATATAAGTATGGATTTTTTATAAATGGAGAAATTTGCATAAAAATAAATCAAAATTTAATTGGAATAAAAGGAAGTAATTTAAATGAAATTAAAGAGTTGTATTCTCACACTCAAGGTTTTCAGCAAACTTCAGACTTTTTAAAGAAATATAATAAATGGAAGTTAATTCCTTTTCATAGTACAGCTGATAGTGTAAAACTAATTAAAGATTTAAACCATAAATCTAAAGCTGCTATAGGAAGTAAGAGGGTTGCTAATATGTATGATTTAGATATTATTAAAGAAAATATTAATAATCAATCTGAAAATTTTACGAGATTTGTAATAATATCTAAAGAATTAGAAGATAACAAAAATTCTAATAAAATAAGTGTTGTATTTTCACTTGAGGATAAAGCTGGTACACTATATAAATTGTTAAGACATTTTGCAGAAAATAATATAAATATGATTAAAATAGAATCAAGACCTATGAAAAATGGTCCTTGGAAGTATTTTTTATATGTTGATTTTGAAGGTAATTTATTATGGGAAAAGGTTAAGAAAGCTTTAAACTTAATTGAACAAAGTAGTGCTTATTTTAAGTTATTAGGAGCATATGAAAAAAATAGATGTTAGAAGAATAATGAAAGGGGGCAGGTATATTGAATTTTTATGGATTACTAGGTGAAAAATTATCACATTCAATATCCCCAATGATTCATAATAAAATTTTTTCACTTTTAAATATTGAAGGAGCATATAAGATATTTGAAGTTGAAAGAGAAGATTTAAGTAAATTTGCAGATTCATTAAGAGTATTAAAAATAAAGGGCTGCAATGTAACAATTCCATATAAAGAAGATATAATGAAGTATTTAGATGAAATATCATTAGAAGCTAAAAAGATAAAAGCAGTCAATACAATACTCTTAAGTAACAATAAATTATATGGTTTTAACAGTGATTATTATGGATTTAATACTATATTAGTAAAAAATAATATTGAAGTTAATGGAAAGGTAGCTATGATATTAGGAACAGGAGGAGCATCTAAAGCAGTAGTTACATTATTATTAGATAAAGGAATTAAAAAGATATATTTAATTTCTAGAACTAAAAAATCAAGATCAATAAGTGAAGATGAAAGAATAGAATATGAAACTTATGAAGATATAAATGATGTAAAAGGTGATATATTAATAAATGCAACTCCAATAGGAATGTATCCTAATTTAAATAATAGTCCTGTTAATGAAAATATTATTAATAATTTTGATGTGTTAATAGATTTAATATATAATCCAAGAGAAACTAAATTTCTTCAATGTGGAAAAAAACTAAATAAAAAAGTTTGTGGTGGCTTAGATATGCTTATAGGACAAGGGATTAAGTCGTCAGAGATTTGGCATGATATGTCTATAAATATTGATATACAAGAAGAATTATATTCATATATAAATAAAGAATTTAAATAAGGAAAATATATTATGAAAAATATAATATTTTTAATTGGAATGCCTGGATGTGGAAAGTCTACCATTGGAGAAATTCTAGCTAAAGAATTATCATTAAAATTTATAGATATGGACATATATATTGAAGAAAAAACATCAAAAACAGTTTCAGAGCTTTTTGAAAAAGGTGAAAACTATTTTAGAGATATAGAAACTGAGGCTTGTAAGGAAATAATAAAGTATGATAATGTGGTAATATCAACTGGTGGTGGAGTAGTAAAAAAAGATATTAATATAAATATTTTAAAAGAAAATGGCTTAGTAATTTTTATTGATAGACCAGTTGAAAGAATTATTTCTGATATAGATGTCTCAAAAAGGCCTCTTTTAAAAGATGGAAAAAAGAGAGTTATTAAGTTATATAATGAAAGATATCATCTTTATAAGAAAGCATCGCATGAAATAGTTATTAATGATAAAACTATAGATAAAGTAGTAACAGAGATTAAAAAAATAATTTATGATAATTAAAATGTATTCTGAAAATTTGATATATCTATGATAGATCAAAGGATTAAATATAAAGTTATTTTAGGTATATGAAAATAAACTAGCATACTAACTAGTTATTTATTTGAATGTGCCTTATGAAGAATAGTAGAATAGTAGAATTAAAAAAATTTTTGAAGTACAGGAGGATTTTAAATGATTATTATTATGAAACCAAAAGCAAGTGAAGAAGAAATAGGAAAGGTTAAGTCTTTTGTTGAAAGTAAGGGATTAGAAACACATATTTCTCAAGGAAGTACTTATTACATTATAGGTATTGTGGGAGATACAGCTGTAATTGATCCTAAAAAATTGCAAGTACTTAAGGGTGTAGACAGAGTAATGAAGGTGCAAGAACCTTTTAAAAAAGCAAATAGAATTTTCAAACCAAATGATACAATAATAGATATAAATGGTTCAATAGTTGGGGGGGGAAAACTTGGAATAATGGCTGGACCTTGTTCTGTTGAATCAGAAGAACAAATAGTAGAAGTAGCTAAAAGAGTTAAAGCATCAGGCGCTAACTTTTTAAGAGGTGGTGCATTCAAGCCAAGAACATCACCTTATAGTTTCCAAGGACTAGAGCTTGAAGGATTAAAATTATTAAAAACAGCTAAGCAAGAAACAGGACTTCCAATAGTAACTGAGATTATGTCAACTGATTACATTGATACATTTGTAGACGAAGTAGATGTAATTCAAATTGGAGCTAGGAATATGCAGAATTTTGATTTATTAAAACAAATTGGTAAAACTAAAAAGCCTATTTTATTAAAAAGAGGTTTATCAGCAACAATCGAAGAATGGTTAATGTCAGCAGAGTATATAATGGCAGGTGGTAATGACAATATAATACTATGTGAGAGAGGTATTAGAACATTTGAGACAATAACTAGAAATACTTTAGATTTGCAAGCAATACCTGTTATAAAAAGACTATCCCATTTACCTATAATTATAGATCCAAGTCATGCAGGAGGATATGCATATTTAGTTGAACCAATGGCAAAGGCAGCAGTAATTGCAGGTGCTGATGGTTTAATGATAGAAGTTCATAATGATCCAGAAAATGCTTTAAGTGATGGACAACAATCACTTACTCCAGATCAATTTGATGGAGTTATGAAGAAAGTTAAAGCAATAGCAAAAATAGAAGGAAAAGAAATTTAATTCTTGGAGGGCTATATATGAAAGTAGTAATAGTAGGTCTTGGTGTAATTGGTGGATCCTTTGCAATGGCATTAAAAGATGCAGGATATAAAGAGGTTTATGGAATAGATAATAATCAAGAGACATTATTGAAAGCTGAAAAGTTAAGTTTAATAAGAAGAGGATATACTGATGGAAATGAAGTTTTGAAAGAAGCTGATTTGATTATAATATCAATATATCCTAAGCTTGTTAAAAATTTTATTAGAAATAATATAGATAATCTTAAAGATGGAGCAGTAATAACTGATGCAACTGGAATAAAGAAGTTATTTATTAATGATATAGTTGACATTTTACCTTCAAATGTAGATTTTGTATTTGGACATCCCATGGCTGGCAGAGAGAAAAAAGGAATAGATTTTGCAAGTAGTGATGTTTTTAAAGGTGCAAATTATATAATAACTCCTACTTCAAAGAATAAAGAGGAAAATTTAAAACTAATAGAAGAGTTAGCATATGAAATAGGATTTAAAAGAGTGAAAAGAATAAATCCAGAATTTCATGATGAAATGATAGGTTTTACAAGTCAATTACCTCATGCACTAGCAGTAGCACTTATTAATAGCGATATAGAGGGTAGAGATACTGGGAATTTTATTGGTGATAGCTATAGAGATTTAACAAGAATAGCTAATATAAATGAAGACTTATGGAGTGAACTTTTTCTAGGTAATAAAGAAAATTTACTTAAATCCATAGAATCTTTTGAAAATGAATTAGATAAAATAAAGAATGCAATTAAAGATGATAATAAAGAATATTTAAAAGAATTATTTATAAAATCAACTAAAAGACGTGAAAAATTATAATTAAAGGATCTGTTTAAGTAATATGTTTATATATGCAGTATGTGTAAAGGTGGGTTTAGTAATTGAACTCAGGTAGCACGGACTATTTTATGCTATTAAAATAACTAAAAAGTAAATCAACCTTAATAAAAAATAGAATATAATATCAATCCTATAAATCAACCTTTTGGTTGATTTATTTTTTTTGCATTTCTATATAATTATGTACATGAAGTATATTAAAAAATAACAAATTAGCATGCTTGTATATTATTTTTTTATGTGCCTAAATCATAATGCAAATCTAGTGTACTTGTTTGTAAACTAGATATATTAGAAAGGATGAAAAAATATGAATTCAATATTAAATGTAGATAATTTAGATAAAAGTTACGGTGAAAAACATGTAGTACAAGAAATATCTTTTAAAGTAAATGAAGGAGAGATATTATGCTTTTTAGGACCAAATGGTGCAGGTAAAAGTACAACTATTAATATTCTTTGTGGAATTTTAGGGTATGATGCTGGTGAGATTAAATATAAAGGTATAAATGTTAAAGAATGCTTAAATAAATTTAAAAAACATTTAGGTGTTGTTCCTCAAGAGTTAGCAATTTATGAGGAGTTAAGTGCAGAGCAGAATGTGAAATTTTTTGCTTCATTATATGGATTAAGGGGAAAAGAATTAGAAGATAAGGTAACCAAAGCACTTAATTTTGTAGGGCTTTTAGAAAGAAGGAAAGATAAATCAAAGACTTTTTCTGGAGGGATGAAGAGGAGATTAAATATAGCTTGTGCAATAGCTCATGAACCAGAACTTGTGATTATGGATGAACCTACAGTTGGGATTGATCCTCAATCCAGAAATCATATTTTAAATTCTATTAAAAAGCTAAGTAAACAGGGCATAACTATTATTTATACTACTCATTATATGGAGGAAGTTGAGGAGATTTCAACACGTATATTGATTATGGATAGTGGAAGCATTATTGCAGAAGGCACAAAGGAGAGTCTTAAAGAAGAAATTTTTGATGATAGACAATTTATTTTAGAATTAGAGGATGATAGAAATCTTAATATAGATGATTTTTATCATATTGAAGGAATTAAAAAAGTAGAAAAGCAGGCAGATCAATTAACAATTACTACATTAAAAAATGTTGAAAATTTGGAAAAAATAATTTCATTAGTCATATCAAGTAAAGCTAAAATTCTAAATTTATTTTGTAGAACAGCAAGTCTTGAAAATGTATTTCTACGTTTAACTGGTAAAAGTTTGAGAGATTAGGAGGGATACAGATGAGAAATTTATTATTAATAAGCAAAGAAGATTTTAAGAATCTGATTAAAAATCCTATGTGGATATTTTATGGAACTCTATTTCCTATTTTATTTGTTTCCATATTAGGTTTTTTAGGAAAGGAAAGTTATGGAAACAATGTGACATCTTATGATTATTATGGAATTACATTAATGATTTATTCTATTTTAAGTAGTGGAATGACTTCAGCCAATGCATTTATGGAGGAGAAAATTAGAAAGCCAAATATGCGCATAGTTTATGCACCAGGAAGTGTTAAGTCAATTTATATTTCGAAAATAATATCATCTTTTGTGTTTTCATGTTTGTGTCATTTGTTTGATATGATAGTACTTTGTATAATGTATCATATTCATATTACTGTAACATTTGAAATCATGATTTTATTTGTTTTAATAGAGTTTTTTTCTGTAGCTTTAGGTGTTATGTTTTGTTGCATCTTTAAGACAGAAGCAATGGCAAATCAACTATTAGGTATGATAATTAATTTATTTGCTGTATTTGGAGGACTTTTATTTCCAATGGATGGGTATGGAAAAATAGTTCGCGGTATTAGTTATCTTTCTCCAGCAAAATGGGTTATGAAAACCACATTTTCTATGATATATGATAACAATTTTTCAATGTTTTATATTACAGCATTAGTTTTAATATTTGCAACTGTAATAGTTTTTGTGGTTTCTGAGAAAACATTTAAAAAGGAGGATTGTATATGTTAGCAATATTTTATAACAACTGGAGAAGAATATTAGCAGAAAAAGCTTATTTAATTGTTGCAATTATGCTTACTATATGTGCAGTTACAGTAGCAATTATATTAACTAATAAAATTGAAGTAAAAGGAAATATTGCAGTTGTATCAACAGATTCTAATATAGAATTTATGAATTGTAAGTATTTTAATATAACAAAATTGGACTCTGAATTACCAAAATCAGAATTGGTTCAAGATAGGTATGATGCTGTAGTTAAAATAAAAGATGGTTCATATAGCATTGATACAATAAAAAGTGATGAATTTAAAGCAATGCTTGATGATGCTCTAGAACATCCTGATACTTTTGTTCCAAATATTGATAAATCAAGAAGAATCGGAACAAATATTATAGGATATATGATGATGTTTTTATTAATGCAGGGAGTTCTTTATGCAAGATTCTTTGCAGAGGATAAAGAAAAACATATGATAGAAAGGGTAGTTATGTCTCCAATATATTTTGTAAAATATTTACTTGGTCATTCATTTTTTATAATTTCAATGATATCTGCCCCTTCATTTATAATTATTGTTGTTGCTAAAATTGTGGGAGTTTCTATAGGTTTTTCGTTACTTCAGTATGCAGGATTAATAGTAATATTAGGAATACTCTCCACAACATTTGCATTATTTTTAAATTCATTGTTTTGCGTAGCAGATACTGCTAATATGATTGGAACTTCAATAATTGTGTTATCTTCTATACTTGCAGGTAGCTTCTATTCATTTGCAAGAAAACAAATTTTATTTAATAAATTATTGAATATTATTCCACAAAAAGATTTTATTAATTTTGTAGATGCACTTGAAAAAGGAGTTGTTTCTAAAAATACTCAATTACAGCTTATATATGTTATTGGATTTTCAGTAATATTATTTATTTTTGCTATTGTTAAGACTAGAAAAGATTATATATATCATGAATAATTATTTTTAATATGTACTAAAAGTAGTATCATTTGTTGCTTGTTCCTATATCTCCATTTACTTATAGAATTTTATGGAATGATTTTGAACAATTATGTTAAAATTACAATACATGATATGAAAGTAACAAGTTGAAAGTAAAATAGAATAGTGTATTGAAGTATTATTTTTTTATATGCATAAAGTAAGGGGATGATTAATCTATGAAATTTGAAGTACCTATCTTATCTGTAAAACTAAAAATGCCACAACCAAGAAAAAATTATATTATAAGAAAAGAATTGTTTCATAGATTAGAAAATATGAAAGAATATAAAGTTACTATTGTAAAGGCAGGTGCTGGATGCGGTAAGACTACTTTACTTTCAAGCTTTGTCAAGGAAACAAAGATGGAAAATGTAAAATGGATTACATTAGATGAAAATGCAGATCAAGCTTTTGTTTTTTGGAATTATGCAATAGAAGTTTTAAAGGATTATTTTGGAGATACAAAAGCAGATTTTCAAACTCTTTTTGATAGTAATATGCAGAAAGATAAGTTGTGGAGAATTATATCTATTTTAATTAATAAATTATTTATAAAAGAAGATATTTTTTTAGTAATTGATGATTTTCAGATGATTTCAGATTCTTTTCTTATTTCTACGATTAATTATTTTATTGAAAATATGTCGGAAAATATACATTTAATACTTCTTACAAGAGAAATACCAGATATATATCTTGGAACACTTGCTATAGAAGGTAATGTAATTATTATTGAAGAAGATGCAATTAGGCTAACGCAAAAAGAGAGTTTGAAATTTTTAACGGAAACATTGAAACTTGATAAAAATGAAGAAAAGATTAATGATATGATAGAAGCTTCAGAAGGATGGATAGGTGGACTTCAATTACTTGCAATAGCATCAAAAGAAAAAAACAGTGAAACAATTAAAACAATAAAACTTTCTAATCGTCTACTTGAGGATTATATTACAAAAGAGATTTTTGAATTTTTAACTAAGGAAGAACAAGATTTTCTAGTAGAAACATCAATTTTAAGATACTTTAGTAAAGAAATATGTAATAACTATCAACCTAAAATTGACTTTATGAGTATGATTGAGTCTATTTTGCAAAAGAATCTTTTGGTTATAAATATTGATGATAATGTAGGCGTTTATAGATATCATTCTATTCTATCTGAATATTTAAAAGGTATTTTCAATAAGTTTGATAATGATAAGAAAGCATACTTGCATAATCTTGCAGCAGATATTTATTATGGATTAGGAGATTATGAGGAAACTTTACACCATCTATTTATTATTAAAGAATATGAAAAAATAATGGAACTAATTCTTAAAATGCCACAAACAGCATTGACATTTTCTTATATTATGAAAGTACCAATGAAGGAAATTATAAAAAATAAGGATTTTGCATATCAATACTTTTTTTATTACTATGCTAGTTTTGATACAGAAGTATGTAAAAAAATATATGATTTTATTAATAAATATATGAAAAATGATAAAACATTTGTGGCATTTAAACATGCAGATATGTTTTTAAATTATAGATTGGAATTAGATAAGGTTAAGATTCTTTCATTAAATCAAATTGATTCATTACCACTTAATCCTGTAACTACTGCATTTTTATTAATAAAGGAAGCTTATTTTTTATTTGCGTCTTCAAAATATAAGGAATCAATAGAATACTTAAATTCAGCAAATCAAGTATATAAACAAACCGGAAATATTTATATAGGATTTTTTATACTATCAGAAAAAGCACAAATTTGTGAGGATATAGGGGACCTAGATACATGTTTTAGTTTATATAAAGAAATGGAATTAATACTTCCAAAGCTTAACTTAGTAGAAACTTGTTATTATATTGGAATTGCAGGAGCATATACCAAAAAACTTGCTCTTAGCAAGACATTTGAGGCATTAGAAAAAGTAAAAGAATTATTAATTAATGATTCATCAACGGTTGATTTTGCTTATCAATATACTTTAGCAGAATATTATTATTTGGTTGGAAATCATGAAATGACAGAAAAGATATTGACGGATATAATGAATAAGGAAATATTTAAGAATATTTATTTTTCTGCAAGGCTTTTAAGATATCCGATTTGTCGTGATAATAATAAAAAATTGGCAAAACAATTTCTAAAGGAATATGAAGATGCTGATGATTCATTGAAGATAATGGAGTGTGATTTACTATATTCTATAATTCAATATGAAAATGGCAATATAGAAAAAGCAAAGAAACTTGTTAATGAGATTACTCAAAAAGCTAGAAAAATGCAGAATAAGTTAAAGATTATAGAATGTGATTTATTTAAAATTCGTATGTTATTGGACATGGAAGGCAACAAAAATGATATTCAAAATCTATTTTTAGAAGCAGTTTCTTATGGAGCAGAAAATGGACTTGCACTTCCATTCTGGTTTGAAAAGAAGACAACTAAGAAAGTAATGGCAGACATGGGTGCAGAATTTAAAAATAAACTTTCATCAGAAGAAATTGACTTTATCTCAAGTATTTTAAATTCAGATGGTAAGAATGGTATAAAAGAAATAAAAAAAAATCAATATGATTTAACAGAACGAGAAAAGGAAGTTTTAAATGAATTAGCAAAAGGAAGTACCAATAAGCAGATTGCAGAAAATCTCTATATTTCACTATCAACTGTAAAATCTCATATTATTAATATTTATGGGAAACTTGGAGTAAATAATAGAGTGGCTGCTGTTAATAAAATATACAATAAAAGATGATGATAAAGAATTTTTAAAGTCTGTGTTTTAGTAAAATATTGATATATGCCTTATGTAAGGTGGCATTGTAATTAGATTTTGAGAATAGTTAAGTGAGAATCTAAATTTCATATTTAGCTTTTCCAACTTACTCAGCGAAATGGAGTTTCATTTTGATAATCACACTTACTGTTTGTTTAAATTTTATATTGGAACAAGCTAAAATAGGACTATACTCATTTTTAGTATTTCTAAGTTTAATTACTAAGTCCACCTTTACTTATGCATATATCAAAATGGTCCTTTAATAAAATTCTTTGCCTGAAATGAATACTTTTTTTATGTTTATATCATCATCAAACAATATTAAATCAGCATCATACCCCTCTTTGATCAATCCTTTATGATGATCTACTTTGCAATGCTTGGCTGGATTATATGAAGCCATTTTTATAATTTCATTTAAAGGTAAATTAGAATTTCTATAGACATTTCTAACAGCTTTATCAAGAGTTAAAACAGAACCAGCTAATGATCCACTCTTAACTCTTGCAACACCTTCTTTTACTATCACATCTTGACCACCTAACTTATATTCACCATCAGGCATACAGCATGCCATCATAGAATCAGTAATTAATAAGATATTATCTGTTCCTTTTTGTTTGTAAGCAATTCTTAATGCTGGATATGATATATGAATTCCATCTGAAATAGTTTCAGTTTTTATATCACTATCAAAGATAGCACCTATAATTCCAGGATTTCTATGATTAAAAGCAGGCATTGCATTATAAAGATGAGTTGAGTGGCAGGCTCCATATTTAATTGCATCTATGGTTTCTTCATAGGTAGCTTTAGTATGACCTAACGAACATACAACTCCATTTTTAGAAAGATATTGTATTAATTCTTTAGAACCATTTATTTCTGGTGCCAATGTAAGTGATATAACACAATCTTCACAGTTTTTAACCATAGATTTATAAGTAGATATTGATGGTGGTAGAATATAATCCGGATTTTGAGCTCCTATTGCATTAGGGTTTATGAAAGGTCCTTCTAAATGAACGCCTAAAACGTGTGCACCTTCTGAACTATTATTTTTTAGAGTTTTTATTGCTTTCATAGCTTTATTAATAGCTTCTATTGAAAAAGTCATAGTAGTAGGAACAAAAGAAGTAGTACCATGTTTAGCTATTGTTTTTGAAATAGTATTAATAGATTCTGTTGTACCATCCATAGTATCACATCCACCAGCACCATGTATATGAACATCTATAAATCCAGGTGAAATGTACAAACCTTTTGCATCTATAGTGTTTTTATCTTCAAGATTATGCGGATTTATTTTTTTTATTTTGCCATTTTCAATAAGAATAGAACCAGATTCTATTTTATCTAAATAAATAATATTACAATTTTTTATTAACATTTTATTACCTCCATAATATTCAAATTTAATATTAAAAAAGTTTTAATATGTAAGTTATAAAAATAAAAAATAAATAAAAAATTAATTTATAATTTAATAAATCAATATAAATTACAAGAGTAAGTTATATTTTTTTTGTCAAAAAATATAATTATTTTAAAGGAGGAATTTTTATGAAATATGTTAATTTTATTTTATTGGCAACTTTTTTAGCTTTTTCAACAATGTATATATATAACATATTTATTTTAAAAAGTGCAGGAAAAGAGAATTTAAAAGTTTCTAGTTTATTAATGTTATTTAGTATTCCTATAGCTATATTTATACTTATAGTTATGAGTTTATTCTTAAATTTAACAAACTGGATATTACCAGTATATATATCTAATTATAAAATATTCATTATATCTTTTGTTAGTATATTTACAATTTTTATCGGAGAATTTATTATTAAAATATTTTTATCGAATACAGTTAGTAGTTATTTTAATAAAAAATACAAGAGTGGTAATTTATCAGAAAATAAAATGATGGAGATAATAAGAAATAAACATAATATTATAGAGATATTTAAATTTATTTTAATGTTTACTATAAGTTTAGCTGTATATAGTGTATTATTTAAAATTTTAGGAATTATTAGAATGATATTTATAATAATATTAGTATCTATAGTTACTAGTATATTGTATTTTTTTATGTTTAAAAGTAATAAAAATTTAAATAAATAAATTTATTTAAAACATATTGACACAATATTTGTAAAGGTTTAACATTAAAGTATGGTAATTACCAATTACTGAAAAATAAATTGGTATTTATAGGAGGGATGAGAAATGCCAAATATATTATTGACTAGAATTGATAACAGACTAGTACATGGTCAAGTAGGAGTTACTTGGGTAAATCATTTAGGAGCAAATTTATTATTAGTAGCAAATGATGAGGTGGCTAAAGATCCTATTCAACAAAATTTAATGGAGATGGTCATTCCAGATACCATAGGAATAAGGTTTTTCTCAATACAAAAGACTATAAAGATAATAAACAAAGCAGCACCAAGACAATTAATTTTTTTAGTATGTAAAACTCCACAAGATGCTGTTAGATTAGTAGAAGGCGGTATCCCTATAAAGAAGATAAATATAGGTAATTTACATTTTAGTGAAGGAAAGAAACAAATCTCTTCTACAGTTTTTATGGATGAAAATGATGTACAAGCTTTTAGAAGGCTTAAAGAATTAGGAATTGAATTGGAAATAAGAAGAGTACCTGATGAAGCAATAGATGAAGATATTTATAAACACATATAAGTTATAAAATTAAAAATTATTCTTAATAACAAAATATGTTAATAAAGGAGGAAGTTATGTTTGTTAAAGCTTTATTGATTGCTATTTGGGCAGGTATTGCAGGAATAGATTTATTTGATGGATTAACTCATGTACACAGACCAATAGTAACAGGACTTGTAGTTGGTTTAATTTTAGGTGATGTAAAAACAGGACTTATAGTTGGAGCTGCATTAGAACTTGTGTTTATGGGAATGGTTCCTCTTGCAGGAGCACAACCACCTAATGTAGTTATTGGAGGAATTATTGGAACAAGTATAGCTATTTTAGGTAAACTAGAACCTCAAGCAGCAGTAGGTGTAGCAATACCGTTTGCTGTAGCTGTACAAGCTGCTATAACATTTATTTTTACGTTATTTTCATTTTTTATGCATAAAGCTGATAATTATGCAGAAAATGCAGATACAAGGGGTATAGATAGAATAAATTATATGGGAATGCTTTTCTTATTTATATTTTATTTTGTTATTGCATTTTTACCAATATTCTTTGGAGCAGACAAAGCAGCAGATATTGTAAGAGCAGTACCAGTGTGGATTATTGATGGACTAAAAGTAGCAGGTGGAGTAATGCCAGCAATTGGATTTGCTATGCTATTAAAGATTATGTTAAAGAAGGAATATATGGCATTTCTTATTATTGGTTTCTTGTTTGTAACATATGGTCATATTTCAATTTTAGGACTAGCTTTAGTTGGATTAAGTATAGCATTATATGACTATTATTCAGCTAATAATAAAAAAGTAGTAAAAGTTGCAGAGGAGGAATATGAAGATGGAATCTAATGTAGCATATAAAGATCCTACTACAAAAAAGGTAATTACAAATAAAGATTTGAATCATATGGTTTGGCGTTCACTTTTTTTACAGGCTTCATTTAATTATGAAAGAATGCAAGGTTGTGGATGGCTTTATGGATTAATACCAGGATTAAAGAAAATTCATACAAATAAAGAAGATTTATCTCAAGCAATGAAAGATCATATGGAGTTTTTTAATACTCATCCATTTTTAGTAACTTTTATTATGGGGTTAGTCTTAGCAATGGAAGAAAATAAGGAAGATAGAGATACAATAAGAGGAATAAAAGTTGCAACAATGGGACCTTTAGGTGGTATTGGTGATGCCTTATTTTGGCTAACAGCTTTACCAATTTGTGTTGGTATAGGTGCATCAATGGCCATGGAAGGAAATGTTGCAGGACCTATAGTTTTCTTAATAATGTTTAATACATTACATTTTTTCTTAAGATTTTTCTTGATGAAATATGGATATAATACAGGAGTTAAGGCACTTTCTTCATTGAAAGAACAAACAAAGAAGATAGCTCATGCTGCTTCAATATTAGGTTTAACAGTTGTTGGTGGATTGATAGCTTCAATGGTTAATTTAAAGACAACACTGGTAATTTCAGTAGGTTCAGCAAGTGGCGATTCAGCAATAAAATTGCAAGAAGGCGTTTTAGATCAAGTAATGCCTAATATGTTAGCTTTAGGTTATACATTCTTAATGTATAAATTATTAAAGAAAGGTTATTCTCCAATTAAATTAATAACAATTACAATTTGTTTAGGTTTAATTGCAAAGTTTATAGAATATATTACAAATATCCCAATATTATAAAATATAAATTTTTGGATTTTAGGTGGAGATTTTATCTCTACCTGGAATTCATAAGTTATAAATTTAATGTATAGAAAAGTATAGAATTTTTAAAGTTAAGAGAATGATAAAATTTAAGTTAAATAAATTATTAATTCCTAATTAAAAAGTTTGGTGTGCAAACCGTTATATAACTTGCAATTTTTATGTTTTAAATTTTCAAAGATACTGAATAATTTCTATAGTTAATAAGAATATGTTATAATTAGAAAAAATTAGGATAGTGAAGAAAGAGGTATATTTAGATGAATAAAATTGATAAAAATTCTAAAATTCCATTATATGCACAATTAATGGATATTCTTATTAATCAGATAGAAAACTCTATGGAAGAAAATGAACAATTGGATTCAGAAAGAGAAATTTGTGATAAATATGGTGTTAGTAGAACAACTGTAAGACAGGCATTAGATGAATTAGAAAAGCAAAAATATATATATAAAGTTCATGGAAAAGGAAATTTTATAGCATCAAGAAGATTTGAACAAGATTTAATAAAAGTCTATTCCTTTACTGATGAAATGAGAAAACTTGGGAAAAAACCAATATCTAAATTATTAAACTTTGAAATAGCAGAGCCTGATAGTAAAATTATAAGAAAATTAAAGTTAAAAGAGAACGAATTAGTATATAAAATAACAAGAATAAGAATAGCAGATGATATTCCAATGATATATGAAACAACTTATTTACCATATGAAAAGTTTAATGGTATGACTAAAAAAGATTTAGAAGAAAATCCTATGTATGAGGTTTTTAAAAATGATTTTAAACTTCGAATAACATCAGCAGAAGAAGTCCTTGAAAGTGTGTTAATTAATAAATTAGAAAGTATTTATTTAGATATATCACAAGGAGACCCAGGACTAAAAATTGAAAGAATAACTTATGAGAGTAATAAAATTATTGAATATACAGTAAGTATAGCAAGAGGAGATAAGTTTAAATATAGAGTATGTCTAAATAATCAATAAAAATTTATGAATACTGGTAATTACAATATAGCCAGTAAGGAGGGTATTATGATTTTTGGAAAAACTATTGAAGAGTTAGAAAAATCAAAAGCAATAAATACATCAAAAGAAATAATGCAACAACCTGATTTATGGAAAGAGACATATAAAATAATTTATAAAAAAAGAGATGAAATTAAATTATTCTTAAATAAAAATGTAACAAAAGATACAAGGATAATATTAACAGGTGCAGGTACGTCTGACTATGTAGGGGATACAGCTTTATTGGAAGTAAAGAATACTGTAGATGCACGAGTTGAAGCAATTGCAACAACAGATTTAGTTTCAAGTCCTAAAAATTATATAGAGAAAGATACACCAACTATTTTAGTATCATATGCTAGATCAGGAAATTCTCCTGAAAGTGTTGGTGCATATGATTTATGTGAAAAAAATATTAAAAATATATCACAAGTGGTAATTACCTGCAATGAAGAGGGAGAACTAGCAAAAAGAGCTATTAATCATGGTAATAGTTTAGTTTTGTTTATGCCTAAGGAATCAAATGATAAAGGATTTGCCATGACAAGTTCCTTTAGTTGTATGCTTTTAGCAACAATATTAATGTTTGATATAGATAATATTAAAAACAATAGAAAAATAGTTGATTTAATATGTAAACAAGGAAAATATATTTTAGAAAATAAATGGAATGAAGTTTTAAACTTAGTAAATTATAAATGTGATAGAGTAGTTTATTTAGGATCAGGAATATTAAAAAATTTATCACAAGAGATGGCATTGAAAAATTTGGAACTTACAAGTGGTAAGGTAGCAACAATATGTGAATCAGTTATGGGATTTAGACATGGACCAAAATCAATAATTAATGATAATACTTTAATAATTATTATGACTTCTACAGATAAATATACTAATCTTTATGATTTTGACTTAATAAATGAGATATATAATGATTCTGGAAACCATAAACTTGTAGTAATAAGTTATGAAAAAAATGAAAAATTAAAGAATAGTTGTGATCAATATATTGAGATAAATGGTGAAAATATACCAGAAATATATACTGTATTTAATTATATTTTATATGGACAAATGTTTGGATTATTTAATTCAATAACACACAAGATATCTCCAGATAATCCAAGACCAGATGGAACAGTTAACAGAGTAGTAAAAGGTGTTCGTATTCATAAGAAATTCTTTTAAATAATTAAATGTTTTTGGTTATGTAAACGATACTTCAAATCATAAACTTTATTAATAATGATTAATTTTTAAAATTACTATGCATTAGGAAATAAGTAATAGCAATGTAGAGAAATTATGGGAGGTTTTAAAGTGATAGGGTTAATTGTTGTGGGACATGGAATTTTTCCAGAAGGAATACTTAGTTCTGTAAAACTAATTGCTGGAGAGCAAGAAAAAGTTATAGGTATAAATTTTGAAAGTGGACAAGGGTCGGATTTATTAAAGGAAAATATTGAAAATGCAATTGATAATATTAATACAGATGAAGTATTGATTTTAGCAGACTTAGCAGGGGGATCTCCTTTTAACATGTCTGTTATCATTAGTGAAAAAAGAAAAGATAAAAAAATTAAAGTTATATCAGGCATGAATTTACCTATGGTTCTAGAAGCAACATTGTCAAGAGATGTGTATGATATAGATGATTTAGTTGATGTAATAAAAAATTCTGGAATTAAAGGGATTAAAGAATATAAAAACAACAGAATTAATCAAAGTGTTGAATATGATGATGGAATATAACTATATAAATTAATGATATAAGAAAGGAGATATATTATGCATAAAATACTTTCTACAAAACAAATGTTATTGAAAGCTCAAAAAGAAGGATATGCAGTTCCAGCTTTTAATATACACAATTTAGAAACATTACAAGTGGTTGTTGATACAGCAATGAAGATGAGATCACCTGTAATTATTGCTGGAACACCATCTACAATAGAGTATGCAGGTGGATCTTATATAGAGGCAATGGCAGAAGTTGCAGCACAAAAATATGATATACCAATAGCAATTCATTTAGATCACTTTGAAGATGTAAATGAAATAAAGAAAAATATAGATATTGGATTTAGATCATGTATGATAGATGCATCTAAAGAAGAGTTTGAGATTAATATTTCAAGAGTAAAAGAAGTTGTAGAATATGCACATAAATATGATGCCACTGTTGAAGCAGAACTTGGAAAACTTGGTGGAAGAGAAGATGATTTGATAGTATCTGAAAAAGACTCAATGTATACAAATCCAGATGATGCAGTAGAATTTGTTAAAAGAACAGGCGTGGATTCTTTAGCAGTAGCAATAGGTACAGCACATGGTTTGTATAAAGGAAAAGCAAAATTGGATTTTGAAAGATTAAAAGAAATAAGAAGTAAAGTTCATGTGCCGTTAGTACTTCATGGAGCATCAGACGTCCCAGATGAGTTAGTTAAAAAGGCAATTTCACTTGGGATATGTAAGGTAAATGTAGCTACAGATTTAAAAATACCATTTTCAGATGCAGTAAAAGATTATTTTAAAAATAATCCTAATGCTAATGATCCCAGAAAATATATGACACCAGGAAAAAAAGCTATGGCAAAAATAGTAGAAGATAAAATAAAAGTTTGTGGAAGTGCCAATAGATATTAAGGTGTACGTTATGTTTTAAAATAGTGCTTATATTATAGTATAAATCTTATGGACAGAGAAATTTACTTAATAATACTAAAATGAGTATAGTGCAATTTCAGCTTGTTTCCAATATAAATATAAAATTAAGATAATCAGTAAATATGAATGTAAAAAGGAAACTGGACTTCACTTAATAAGTTCGAAAAGTTAAATATAAAATTTAGATTCTCACTTAAAAGTTATAAAAAGCAAATTGCAATCCCAGTTCGTCATTATACTATAATATAAATATTTAATTAAAACATAGTTCGATAATTTTATTATATAGAAAGGTAAGCAAAATATATGATATTAGTTATAAATCTTAATGCTTCTGTAGATAAAAAATATGAGATAAAGGATATACAAAAGGGAAAGGTAATGAGGGCTAGATCAGTTCATAATACTCCAGGTGGTAAGGGATTACATGTAGCTAATGTAGCTACTATATTGAATGAAGAATGCATAGTTACAGGTTTTCTTGGAGGAAAGAGCGGAGAATTTATCGAAGAAAAGCTCTTAGATTATGGGATAAAAAGTGATTTTGTAAAAATAAGTGGTGAGACAAGGGATTGCTTGGCATTTATTACAGATGATTCTGCTCAAACAGAAATACTTGAGCCTGGACCAGAAATTACAAATGAAGAACAAAAGAATTTTATAAATAAGTATAATGATTTAGTAGAAAAAGCTAATATAATTGTAGCTTCTGGTAGTCTTCCTAAAAATGTATCTAATAATTTCTATAGAAATTTAATAGAATATGCTAATAAAAAAGACAAGAAATTTTTTTTAGATGCTAGTGGAGGTGCTTTAAGAGAAGGCATTAAAGGAAAGCCTTATTTTATTAAACCTAATAAAGATGAAATAGAAGCTTTAACAGGTAGAAGAATATTGTGTGAAGAAGATGTTGTAAATGAAATAAAATATTTAAGTGAAAAAGGAATAGAGTTTATTTCAATTTCATTAGGAGAAAATGGTTCCATTGTTGGTATTAAAGATAAAGTTTATAAGATAGATATTCCAAAAGTAAAAGTTGTTAATCCAGTAGGATCAGGTGATGCTTATGTTGGAGGTATAGCAGTAGCTATGGAAAGAGGATATGATATTGTAAATACTTTGAAACTAGCATCAGCTTGTGGAACTGCCAATGTAATGGAAAAAGAAACAGGGTTTATAGACAAGTATAAAGTAGAGAATTTGTTGGATAAAATTGTTGTTAAAGAATTATAATATATGACTATGTTTTAAGATAATGTTTATGTATATAATTTTAGAATAAGTAGAGAATTGATAATGGAAAATTGAGAGTTAAGGAGAAAATCCTTAGGGGATTTTAAAATATATATTTTTAGAAAACCGTTAGGACTGTGAACTAAAACTCTCAATTTTTAATTATTCACTCTCAACTAAGAAGTATGTTGGAGCCACTTTGTTATTATATTACAGTTGGTATATAATATAATTTATAATAATTAAATATACTAATATATTCACTAGGAGGCTAATATGTATCCAATAAAATTTAAGAATTTATATTATGAGAGAATATGGGGTGGAAATGCCTTAAAAAAATTTAGGGACAATATTCCAGATAAAGTAATAGGGGAAAGTTGGGATATTGCATGTCACCCAAATGGAATTGGTGAAGTAGAAAATGGAGCTTTAAAAGGTAAGAAGTTTAATGAAATAATTGATGAATTTAAAGAAAAACTTTTAGGTGAAAAAATTGATAAGGAGAAATTTCCATTATTAATTAAATTAATTACATCTGGAGATAAGTTATCAGTTCAAGTTCATCCAGATGATGAATATGCTAGAAGAGTAGAAAATGAATTTGGAAAAACGGAAGCATGGTATGTTATTGATGCTGAAGAAAATGCAAGTTTAATAGTCGGCACTAAAGATTGTGATAAAGAGAAATTTGAAGAGGCAATTAAAAGTGGAGATTTAGATAAGTATTTAAATAAAATACCTGTTAAAAAGGGAGATTTCTTTTATGTACAAAGTGGATTGGTACATGCTATATGTGAAGGCGTTTTAATAGCAGAAATTCAACAAAGTAGTGATATTACATATAGAGTTTATGATTATAACAGAGGCAGAGAAATACATGTAGAAAAAGCTCTAGATGTTATTGATTTTTCTTTAGAAGGAAAAAATTCAAAAGGAATTTTAATAGAAAAAGAAGATTATAAAAAAACTTATCTTTGCTTAAGTAATTATTTTACAATTCAAAAATATGAAATAAATGATTATGTTAAAGAAGAAAGTGATAAAGATAGATTTTATTTATTTACATGCGTAGATGGAGAGGGAACTATAAAATATAAAAATGGCGAAGAAAATATAGCAATGGGAGATAGTATATTTATTCCAGCAACTATGGGAGAATATGAATTATTAGGAAACTTAACATTGCTAAAAAGTTATGTTCCTGATGTAAGAAAAGAAGAAAATGAGATTTTAAGTGTAATAAAAAAATAAGACTGTGTTTTAGTAAGAAGTTGATATATACATAAGTAAAATGGACGGAGTACTTTAATTTAGGAGTGTTAGAATTAGTATAGTTCTATTCTGGCTTGGTTCAAATGTAAAATTAAGATAAGCATTAAATGTGAATATAAAAGGAAACTCGACTTCATTGAGTAAGTTCGAAAAGCTAAATATAAAATTTAGATTCTCACTTAACGATTCTCAAAATCCGATTATAATTCTAGTTTATCTATTGTATATATCAACACATATTTATAATAGAGCTAAAAATAAGAACAAACCAAGTTGGTACTTATATCCAACTTGGTTTGTTTTTAAATTCCTTTAGGGGAATTTGGAGTAAAACCTCTTTCTTTTAAAATATCGTAAATTGTTTGTGAGGTAGTATCTTCTAAAGTATATCCTAATAATTTGACAACTTTATTTAAATTTTCTTCAGAAGTTGTTTCTATTTCTAAATACGGAAAAGGACAAAATTTCTTTTCGTTTATATCTATTTCAACTAATGAGTCAAAAATTTTATAGCTTTCTCTATATTTTTTATTTGATTCTTTTAATTTTAATCCTAAAGATTTAAAAATACCTTCTGCCATTTTTTTATCGTTAACTATAACTTCATTTTCTTCCATTACTTTAAAGCGTTCTTGAGAAAGCATTTTTTTTGTTGTCATATAATAAATCACTTTATTATTTATATTGTCAGTTACAGTTCTTATACGAGCATATCCTTTATTACTTAAAAGTTTTCCATCTTCAAAATCATAAATATCATTAATTTGATCTTCTTTTTTTATATTTTCTGCACCATTTTCAATAAGAATTTTTCTAATATTATCTATATCTATATCCATAATTCTAGTTTCAATTTCTTGCATGATATATACCTCCTGTATTAAACTTTATATTAGGCACATTCAAATAAATAACTAGTAAGTATGCTAGTAGTTTGAGAAATACTTATTATTTTAACCTATTAATAGCATAACTATTAGCAAACCAAAGTTATTGTATTTTACAAAATATCAGTAGTATCGTTGACTTGTTATTTATTTTCATATGCCTTAGATTAAAATTTATGTTTTAAATTTATTTTTATAATTTAATGTTATAATATAATTCTTAAGATTGCTAGTATCATGAGAATTATTTATTAATATTCATGTTCATAATAATTACATAGGGGGTAAACCATAATGGAATATATAAATGAAATTAATATAAATGAAGCTGTAATACATATTTTAGATAGAAATGCATCAGAGCCAGTTTTAAATGAATTTACTTTAGAATTAAATGATGATGTTTATAAATATTTATATAAGCATTTAGAGAAATGTTTTAAAGATGAGGAATTAAAATCAGGAGTGTTTATTCAAGGAACTAATAGTGTTAAGGAAACTGTGCAAGGTTACTTAAATGGAATAGATGATGATTTTATAGAATTATCAAAAAGATTGTCAAGACAAATGTTTGCAATTATGCAAATGGATGAAAACATAGAATCGTGTGATTTGATAATTGTATCAATAACTACAGATAAAGGACCTATGATTGGTATACTTAAATTAGATTATATAAAAAATTTTACACATGAAATTCAGTTTATAGATGAAAAAATAGGAATAGGAATAGTTCCTCAAAGTGCTGGACTTCCTGGTAGTGGTCAAAAAATACAAAAGGCAGCTTTTATAAAACCTTTTAGAGAAGATGATAAATTTAATTTGATGATACTAGATAAACAAAGAAAAAGTAAAGAAGATAATGAACTTGGAATAAATTATTTTGTTAATGACTTTTTATATGCTAAAGTTATTACAAATGAAAGAGATATGACTAAAACTTTCTTAAAGGCTGCTGAAGATTGGACTAGAAAAAATATATCTAATGATGCATCTAAAGCTGAGGAAATTAGAACAGCTGTTAAGAGTAGTTTAAAAGAAAAAGACAGTATAAATATAGATGAATTATCACAAGAGCTTTTTAAAGAAAATTCAGAAGAAAAATCAAACTTTTCTAGCTTTGTTAAGGGGAAAGGTTTAGATGAAGAAGTAATTGTTGATAAAACTTGGGTTGAAAAGAAATTAAAAAGAGTTAGACTAAATATAGATAAACAAATAGATATATATTTAAATGAAGAAGTATACCATGATGACAGTAAGTTTGAAATTCAAAGAAATGGTGATGGAACAATAAATTTAGTTGTAAAAAATGTTAATAATTATATAGAAAAATAGTAGTAATTATAAAAATATAGCTTATCTAATTAAATAAATTATGAAATCTCAATATTTTAGAAAGATAAATAAGGGAATGTAAAATAATTTTCTTAATATTTAAAATAGGGAAACAAAAATGGATAGTTAACTATTATAAATTAACTATCCATTTTAAGTATATTTTTATATTTCTAATTTTCATTAAATAAGTCAATATGTGATATAGGTGTTATTTATAAGTTAATCATAAGCGCCAGTTTTCACTAAATTATTACAAGTTTAACTATGAGATTTATTTTCTTTAAATTGGTGTATAAATTTTTTAAGTTCTTTTATTTGAAGTTTTATTGAATCACTAGAAGGTCCACCTATTACTTTTCTTTCTTGAATGCATGTATATAAGTTTATAGCATCATATACATCTTCTTCAAAAATAGGAGAGAATTCTTTTAATTCATTAAGAGTTAAATCCTCAATCATTTTATTGTATTGTATACATTTAAGAACTATTTGTCCTACTATTCCATGAGCATCCCTAAAGTAAGCACCTTTTTTTACAAGGTAATCTGCTAAATCAGTTGCATTAGTAAATCCTAAAGCAGCGCTTTTTTTCATATTATCCTTGTTTACCTTCATTGTTTTAATCATTCCAGCAAAAGTTTTTAATGATAAACTAACAGTATCTAAAGCATCAAACAAGGCTTCTTTATCTTCTTGCATGTCTTTGTTATAAGCTAATGGAATACCTTTCATTATAGTTAAAAGTGTTATAAGATCACCATAAACTCTGCCTGTTTTACCTCTTATTAATTCAGCAACATCTGGATTCTTTTTTTGAGGCATTATACTACTGCCTGTACTGTATCTATCATCGAGCTCTATGAAATTAAATTCACCTGTGCACCAAAGAATCACTTCTTCAGAAAATCTAGATAAATGCATCATTATTAGAGAAAGTACAGATAAAGTTTCAATTACATAATCTCTATCAGAAACAGAATCTAAACTATTTAATGTTATTTTAGAAAAACCAAGATTTTTTGCAACCATATTTCTATCAATTGGATAAGTAGAAGTAGCTAAAGCACCACTTCCCAAAGGCATTTCATCAGTTCTTTTATATGCATCATTAATTCTTCCTATATCTCTTTTAAACATTTCAGCATAAGCTAATAAATGATGAGATAGTGTAATTGGTTGAGCCTTTTGCATATGGGTATATCCAGGCATGATGGTTTTTATATGTTCTTCAGATTTTTCTAATAAAATTTCCTCTAAATAAAAAATATCTTTTTCTAATTTTATAAGTTCTTTCTTTAGATATAATCTTAAATCTAGAGTTATTTGGTCATTTCTACTTCTAGCTGTATGAAGCATTTTTCCATATTCACCAATATAATCAGTTAAAGTACTTTCTACAAAACTATGAATATCTTCAGATGTTAAATCTATTGAAATTATATTATTATCTATTCTTTTTAAAATTTCTAAAAGTCCTGATGTGATTTTTAAACTAGCTTCTTTTGAAATTATATTTTGTTCACCCAGCATTGCAGCATGGGCTAAACTTCCTTCAATATCTTCTTTATACATTCTTGAATCTATATTTATGGACGAATTAAAATCATTAACTAATTGATCAGTACCTTTATTAAATCGTCCGCCCCAAAGTTTCATAATTATTTAACCTCTTTCTTTATATATTGTGACATTTTTGCTTTAACAACAGTAGGAAGTCCGTATAATGCAATAAAGCCAGATGAATCATTTTGATTATAAACAGCATCTTCACCAAAGGTAGCATATTCTTCACTATATAAAGAATAAGGAGAATTCATACCTGCGTTTACAATATTTCCTTTGTATAGTTTTAACTTAATTTCTCCATTTACTGTTTCTTGAGTCTTTTTTATAAATTCTGATAATGCTTCTCTAAGTGGAGTAAACCAAAGACCGTTATAAACCAAGTCAGCAAACTTTAGAGCAACTTGTTCTTTATAATGAGAAGTTTCTTTATCTAAGCAAATTTCCTCTAAATCCTTATGAGCTTTATAAAGAATAGTACCACCAGGAGTTTCATAAACACCTCTTGATTTCATACCAACAAGTCTATTTTCAACCATATCAGTTATACCTATGGCATTTTTACCACCGATAATATTTAGTTCTTCAAGTAAAGTAACAGGATCCATTTTCTTACCATTTAAGGCTACGGCATTACCTTTTTCAAATGTTAAAGTAATATAAGTGGGTTCATTTGGTGCATTTTCTAAAGAATTACAAAGTTCTAATATATTGTCGTATTTAGGTTCATTATTAGGATCTTCTAAATCTAAACCTTCATGACTTAAGTGCCATATATTTTTATCTTTACTGTAATTTGTGTCATAGCTTATTTTTATAGGAACATTTTTTTCTTCTGCATAGGCTATTTCATCTTCTCTTGATTTAATATTCCAAGTTCTCCACGGTGCAATTATTTTCATATCTGGATCAAAAGCTTTAACAGCTAATTCAAATCTTACTTGATCATTTCCTTTTCCAGTACATCCATGACATATTGCATCAGCACCTTCAGATTTTGCTATTTCCACCAATCTTTTTCCTATTAATGGTCTAGCAAAGGAAGTACCTAGAAGATATTTTCCTTCATAAATAGCTCCGGATTGGATAGTAGGGAATATATAATCTTCAACAAATTCTTTGGTTAAATCTTCTATATATAATTTTGACGCCCCAGTTTTTATTGCTTTTTCTTTCAATCCATCCAATTCATCTTTTTGTCCAACATTTCCACAAACAGCGATAACTTCACAATTATAATTTTCTTTAAGCCAAGGAATAATTATTGAAGTATCTAGTCCACCAGAATATGCTAAAACTACTTTATTTAATTTGTTCATTTAAAAGCCCCCTTAATTAATGTTGAAATATATATTAAATCTTATATTTAAAAACTTTTTTATAATTATACAATTTTATGCATAAATAATCAATAGATTTATGCATAAAAATAAAAATAAAAAATCCTGAAAAATTTTTAAAAATAGTTTATAAAAGGTTTATATTTTTATTTTTATATAAAATTATTAAATAATAGCTTATTTTAAATAGAATAACTATAAAAAATAATTTTAAAATTCTTTGAATGAAAAATTAAGTTAAATTAATAATTATAAAAATATATGTAATAATATTCATAAAAATATTCAAAAAATATGTATAAATATTTGAAAAAAATTATTAATATCATAAGTATCATATAAGTAGTATAATTTTATTTGAAGTTTAATAAGAATTTAAAATAAATAACAATATAAGTAAGGTATGATTATTATGAATATATAAATAAATGAATAATATTAAAAAGAAAAGAATAAAAAAGACGAGGTATATAACCTCGTCTTTAAAAGATATTATTTCATAGAATCAGCTGATCCTAATATGTTATCAATTTTTGATTCAACAACTTCTTGGATTGCAGTTCTTGCAGCACCAAGGTAAGCTCTTGGATCGAATACTTCTGGTTTTTCTCCGAAAGTCTTTCTGATAGCAGCCGTCATAGCTAATCTTAAATCTGTATCCATGTTGATTTTACATACAGCCATTGAAGAAGCTTTTCTTAACATATCAACTGGAATACCTTTAGCGTTTGCTATGTTTCCACCGAATTCATTACAAGTTGCAACTGTGTTAGCATCAACAGCAGATGCTCCATGAAGAACTATTGGGAATCCAGGTAATTTAGCTTGGATTTCTTCTAAGATGTTAAACTTTAATTCTGGTTTAGCATCTGGTGGGAATTTAACAGCTCCATGAGAAGTTCCGATAGCGATAGCTAATGAATCAACTCCTGTTCTATTAACGAAATCAACAGCTTGCTCTGGATCAGTATAAACGTGAGAATCAGCAACAACGTCATCTTCAACTCCTGCTAATACTCCAAGTTCAGCTTCAACAACAACTCCTCTAGCGTGAGCGTAGTCTACAACTTCTTTTGTTTTCTTAACATTTTCTTCATAATCAAAGTGAGATCCATCAAACATTACTGATGTGAAACCAGCATCTATAACTTCTTTAACAGCTTCTAAACTTGGACCGTGATCTAAGTGAAGAGCAACATCTATTCCAGTTTCAGCTATAGCAGCGTCTACCATTGCTTTTAAATATTTAGCTCCAGCATATTTAATTGCTCCAGTTGAACATTGAAGAATTACAGCTGAATTTTTAGCTTTTGCTCCATTAATAACCCCTTGGATTATTTCCATATCATTGATATTGAAAGCTCCGATAGAATATCCACCTTCATAAGCTTTCTTAAACATTTCTTTTGTAGTAACTAATGCCATGTTAATTGTACCACCTTTCAAATTTTCAAATTATGGTTTGACGATTAAGGTTAACCGTTAAAATAATTATAAACCATACTGGTTAGTTTTTCTACATTTAACGAGTTAAAATTTAAAAAAAGATTATATACTTGATATTTTTTAGAATATATTTTAATTATTTCAATATATTTACATAACAATGCTGGTTATTATAATATATTTTCTAGATTGGGTATTTGTAGTTTTCTCATATTTCTAGAATTATATTTCAAAGAGTGTAATGTAGCATTTGCTTCTGATGTATTATTATGAGATAAATATATAGATAATTTTGCAGAATCAGTAATAAGTATATCTACCTCTTGATGACTAAGGTATACTGAAGTTATAAAATTTTTATTTTGAATTAAATCTATTAATTCAATTGATTTTATATAGGCATCTTCATTTTTACCTTCAATAATATTAAGTTCTATTTCTTCTGTAACATTTTCTATATTATTGCATAATTTTAATATTGAGGTATTAGCGAAATAAATAAATACAATTATAAGAAGAAATAATAGTATTGAAATCTTAACATTTTTCATCAATTACCCTCCTCATAATAATCATTGTAAAGCTGATATTTAAAATTACCTTCAGTATCATACATTGCTATTAAAACATCTTTAATTGAATTTATATTATGATTTTTAAGAACATTAAGTATCCAATCCTTATCTTTTTTCATACTTGTTAAAGTATTCCTATTTATTTTTCCATCGCATACTAATACTTTAGGCAATTTTACTTCTTTGGTTTTAGCTGTATTATCACTAGATTGTGATTGAGATTGTGAATTATAATCTTTAGGTAAAATTGATAATTGGCCTCCATTTTCTAAAATAGCACATTGTATTTCATCAATATTAAAGTAATTAGCAATTCTCAATTCTTCTAATAACTCATCTATATTTAGTTGTTGTTTTTTTAATGCAAGATAGTTTATTTTTCCATTATATATTAATATAGTTGGTTCACCATCTATAATTTTTCTAGCATGTTGAAATTTTAAATCTATTACACTAAGCATAGTTTTTAAAAACAATAAAGTAATTATAGGAACCACTCCTAATAATAAAGGAAATCTAGAGTCTTGCATTGGCATAGAAGCTAAATCTGAAATCATAATAGTTATTACAAATTCGTATGGCTCTAGTTCACCAATTTGACGTTTTCCCATTAAACGCATTACTATAACTACTAAAGAATATAAAATTACAGTACGAATAAAAATAATAAACATTTTAAATACACCTCGCATAAATAATATTTGTAATATTTCGTTATAATATGCAAAATAAAAAATAAATTTATCTTTTTATGGGAACTTAGATATAATAGAATTAGGATATCTAGTATTTGGAAAGGAGATATTTAATGGATTCAATAGTTTATAATAATAAAAAAGAGAATTCTAAGAACACTTTTTATAGTGTACTATCTAAAAATATAACAAATGTTAATAATATAGCATTATGTAAACTAAACGGTAAATATCATGAATTAAAAGATAATATTAATGAATCTGGTGAAATAGAATTAGTAACTTTTAATACAGAAATGGGATTAAATATATATACAAGAACTTTGCAATTTATATTTATTAAGGTAGCTTTAGATTTGTTCCCAAATTCAAAGATTAAGATAGAACATTCAATCAGTAAAGGTTTATTTGGAGAGATAATTAAGGATGAACCTTTAAATGAAGAGGATATAAATTTAATTAAAGATAAAATGAAAGAAATAATAAGAAAAAATGTACCTATAAATAGTATAAGAATTTCTAGAGATGAGGCTATTAATATATTTAAAAAATATGGAATGGAAGACAAGGTTTTACTTTTAAAAAATTCTAATCTTAAAGAAGTTAGTTTATATGAATTAGAAGGAAGATATGATTATTTTTATAGTCAAATGGCATATTCAACAGGAATTATAAAGGCTTTTGATTTAATTTATTATAAGCCAGGATTTATATTAAGAAGTCCAGAAAAAGAAAATTTGGATGAATTACCTGTATATAAGGAAGAAAGAAAATTAAGAAATATATTTTTAGAAACAGAAAGATGGCTTACTATATTAGACATTGGAGAAGTTGGAACTTTAAATGAGAAACTTTGTAGTAAAGAATTACAAAGTCTAATATTAACATCAGAAGCATTACATGAAAAGAAAATAGCAAATATAGCAGATCAAATATCTAATAAAAAAGATGTAAAAGTAATTTTAATTGCAGGTCCATCATCATCTGGAAAAACCACATTTGCTAATAGACTTTCTATTCAATTAAAAGTTAATGGGTTTATACCACAATCTTTATCATTAGATGATTATTTTGTAGAACGAGTAAATACACCAAAAGATGAAAATGGAAATTATGATTATGAATCTATTTATGCATTAGACTTAGAATTAATAAATAAGTCGCTTACGTCTTTAATGAATGGTGAAACTGTAGATATTCCTACTTATAATTTTTTAACAGGAAAAAGAGAATGGAATGGAAATAAAATAAAGTTAGCTGAAAATGGAATATTGATATTAGAAGGAATACATGGATTAAACCCTATTTTAACATCACATGTTGATCAAAGCAAAATTTTTAAAGTATATATTTCAGCATTAACTCAATTAAATTTAGATAATCATAATAGAATATCTACCACTGATGTTAGAAAGGTTAGAAGAATAGTTAGAGATTCATTAAGCAGAGGACATGATGCAGAAGCAACACTTAAAATGTGGCCTTCAATAAAAAAAGGTGAGAAAAATAATATATTTGTTTATCAAGATCAGGCTGATGCTATGTTTAACTCTACATTAGTATATGAATTAGGATTATTAAAATCTTATGCATTAAAAGAATTAAATAAAGTTAAAGAAAATAGCGTAGTATATACAGAAGCAGCACGATTAAAATCTATATTAAATTTCTTTAAAGAAGTAGATTCAAGTTATGTACCTATGAATTCAATACTTAGAGAATTTATAGGGGGAAGTTGTTTTTATGAATATTAAGTATATTAGGAATATGAAAATAAATAACAAGTTAAAGATGCCAGGAATATTTTGTGAAATACAATGACTTGGGCTTTGCTAATAGTTGTGCTATTAGTAGGTTCCAAGGAAGAAGTAGTTCATAAAATAAGTGGGCATACTGACTAGTTATTTATTTGAATGTGACTTACTTTCATAAGATATGTTTTAAAATTTAAAACATATCTTTTTTTTACCTCTTGACTAGATTAATTAAATTATGCATTCTATATATGGATAATAAATTGAATTTAAATTTTTGTAAATAAATTTTAAATAAAATACCCTGTTTTTAATGTGGATTGATATATTTATTTTGTAGAACTTACTTATTACATATATTGATATAATGCTAAAAATAGTGTAATGAATTAATGGAAGGGGGTATTTAGTAAAATATTTTTATATTTTACTAAATAATATTTATGAAAAATTTAGGGATTTTCGATATTTTAGGACCAATAATGATAGGACCATCCAGTTCGCATACTGCTGGAGCTGCAAGACTTGGAAAAATTGCAAGAATAATAGCTGGTAATAATATAAAAGAAGTAACATTTTTATTACATGGTTCATTTGGAAAAACATATAAAGGACATGGAACAGATAGGGCTTTAGTTGCTGGGGTTTTAGGAATGGAACCAAGTGATGAAAGACTTAGAGATTCTATGGAAATTGCAAAAGAAAAGGGAATAATATTTTTATTTAAAGAAGCTGATTTAGGTGATGTACATCCTAATACAGTTAAATTTTTAATGACTACAGTAGATAATTCATATTGCGAAGTTTTGGGATCATCTATAGGTGGAGGAAATATTCAAATTACAGAGGTAAATGGAAATTCTGTTGAATTTACTGGAAATTATGAAACTTTAATAATTTCTCAAAGAGATTTACCAGGTGTTATACATAGTGTAACTAGTATTTTATCAAAAGAAAATATTAATGTAGCATTTATGAAAGTTTTTAGAAATCATAAGGGGAGAGATGCTACTATGATATTTGAAATGGATAATAAAGTTAGTAAAAAAGCCATAAATGAAATAGAAAGTTTAGAGTTAGTGTATAGAGTTATTTCAATAAGTCCAGCAAAGGAAGGTGAGTAAAATGCTAGCAAGAACAGGAGAAGAATTATTAAAAATTTGCAAGGAAAATAATATATCTTTAAGTGAATATGCAATAAGATGTGAAGTTGAAGAAAAAGAAGTGACAAGAGAAGAAGTAATAGAGAAAATGAGAAAAAATTTAAATGTTATGATAGCAGCAGCAAAAGAAGGAACAGAAAATGAAGTGTATTCTGTTAGTGGACTTATTGGTGGAGATGGCCATAAATTATATAAATATTCAAAATCTAAAAAAACATTAACAGGTAGAGCAACTAATATAGCTATGGCTATGGCGCTTGCTTCATCAGAGGTAAATGCATCAATGGGAAAAATAGTGGCTTGCCCCACTGCAGGATCATGTGGAATACTTCCAGCAGTTATTTTAGCAGCAGGTGAAGTACTTGAATTAAATGAAGACCAATTAATAGATGGATTATTAGCAGCAGCAGCAGTTGGCCTTATTATAGGTATTAATGCCACATTATCAGGAGCAGAAGGAGGATGTCAAGCTGAGTGTGGTTCAGCATCGGCTATGGGTGCAGCAGCAGTTGTAGAAATGATGGGCGGAACACCTAAGATGAGCTTAGATGCAGGATCTATAATACTTCAAAATATATTAGGATTAGTATGTGATCCAGTTGCAGGGCTCGTAGAAATTCCTTGTGCTAAAAGAAATGCTCAAGGAGCTATAACAGCTCTTTGTACTGCTGATATGGTTATGGCAGGTATTGAAGCAAAAATACCTTTTGATGAAGCAGTAACTGCAATGTACAAAGTTGGGAAAAAATTACCATCAGAATTAAGAGAAACTGCAATGGGAGGAATAGCAACTACCCCTACAGGATTAAGACTTAAAAAACAAGTTTTTGGTGAAGATTAAATTTTATTGATTTTTTATATTAATCATATAATTTAAAATTATAAAAAATAGAATATAAAATTTATAATTTATTTATGTAGCCTTTTGGCTACATTTTTTTATTGTTTAGAAAATTATATTGTTGGAAGATTTGTGGAGGGCTTATAAAATACTATATTTTAGAGATATTATGAGTAACAATAAAGAATAAAAAATAATCATATGCCGAACCATCATTCATGATTTACGTTTGGAAATAGTGCATGGCTAAAAAAATCCACGTCAAAAGTCTATTAATGATTTTTTATGTTAATCTTAAACTATATTAAATAAAATATTTAAAATTAAGGATAAGAACTTCAAGGATAAAGATTAAATGACGAAATATATAATATACTATCCAGTAAAAAATTAATTATTTTAGTTGGAGGGATTTATGAGAGTTGTTAGTACCTCGAGCCTTAAGGGAGATGAAATCCTTGGAAGGCAGATTTATGATGAATTGGGTAGGGTTTTACTTAATGTTGGAGTAAAATTAAAACCTTATTATATTGAAAAAATTAAAGAAATGGGAATTAATTCAGTATACATTAATGATGATATATCAAAAGATGTTGTTATTGAAGAAAGTATTTCTGAAAAAACAAGGCAAATGAGTAAACATGCTGTTAAGGAAATGATTAAAAGACATTGTCGTGAGGGTAAAACTGATAATAGCAGTGTTATGAATTCAGTTAATTCAGTGATTGAAGATATACTATCAAATAAAAGTGTTTTGATAAATGTTGCAGAAATAAGTGCAAGCGATAATAATATATATTCCCATTCAGTAAATGTTTGTGTATTGTCTACAATAATAGGAACTCATATGGGATACAGTATGTTAAAGCTTAAAGATATAGCTGCAGGTGCATTACTTCATGATATAGGTAAGATAAAAATTATGAATGATAAGAAACTTGTATCACAATTTAAGACTAAGGAAGAATTAGATGAATATATTAGATTAATGCATCCAAAAGTTGGGTATGATTTTTTAGGAGAGCAGCATATTTGGAGTTCATATGTTAAGGTGGTTGCATTAATGCATCATGAAAGAAGTGATGGCAGTGGTTATCCTTTAAAATTGCAAGGTAATGAAATAAACCAGATAGCAAAAATAGTATCTATATGTGATGTATTCGATAATTTGATATCAGGTAGAGATATAGAGGAAAGTAAAACTGTGCCTGAAGTTATTGAGTATCTTATTGGTATGAGTAACATTTATTTTGATGCAGAAATAGTTGAAAAATTTACTAGTAATATAGCTGCTTTTCCAACAGGAAGTGGAGTTATTTTAAGTTCAAATGAAAAGGGGTTAGTTGTAAGACAAAACAATTCAATGCCAACTAGGCCAGTGATAAAAGTTATATATGATAAACTTGGAAATTTACTTTTAGAACCTTATGAAATTGATTTATTAAAAGAATTAACTCTTTTTATTACAAAAACCTGTGAACTTTAAATTATTGGAGGATTTTATGAGTAGTGAAGGTGATTACACAAATTTTAAGTATTCTAATGATTGTCTAAAATTAATTAATAATACATTTAAGAAATTTTTAGATGTAGATAGTATTAATTATCAGATTGAGTTAAAAAGATCATTAGAGAAAATTGGTTTATTTTTCGATTTAGATAGAATTTATATTTATTATTTTTCTAAAGATCCTACTTTTATGCAAATAGAATGTCAATGGAATAATGAAAATATAAGATCGAAAAGAGAAATAGAGGAGGAAGAGGTAGTTTATACTCTTCCATGGTTGATTCGTGAGATTAAAAATAGTGATTTTATTGCAATAAATAGTATAGAGGAATTACCTGCTGAAGCGGTGTTTGAAACAGAAGTTTTTTTAAGTGAAGGAATAAAATCTTCTCTTATAGTTCCATTAAAAAGCAAAAGTAAGTTAATTGGATTTATAGGATTTGAAAGTTTATCAAAGCATATAACATGGCAAGAAGAACAAATTAATATATTAATAGATATTTCAAAGGCTTTTTTACATACAAAATTAAGGATTTCAAAGGAAAAATTATATGAATCAACACTTGATGGGCAATTGATTTTACTTAATAATTCTGAATCGCAGATTTGGGCTTTGAGCAATGTTACTTCTTATGCAACTGTCAATGAAGCACATGCAAAGTTTTTTGGTAAGAAGAAAAGAGAATTAGAATATCAGGATTTATATGATATATTTGATATAGAAACTGCAAATAAACTTTCTGAAAATAATTGGGAACTATTTGAAAAAAATGAATTAGCAGAAAAAGAGCTTGAAATCAAGAATTATAAAGGTGAAATTAGGTTGCTTAAAATAAAAAGTAAGCCATATAGAGATGAGGAAGGTAATATTAAGTATCTTATTTGTACTGCTGAAGATATTACAGAGCAGAGGAAAGCAGAAATGGAGTTATACAAGGCAAAAGAACAGGCAGAAGCAGCAAATATAGCAAAGAGTCAGTTTCTTGCCAATATGTCTCATGAAATAAGAACACCAATGAATGGAATATTTGGATTTCTCGAGTTGTTGCAATCAACTAATCTGTCTTTAGAACAAAAAGAGTTTATACGTGAGGCAAAAGCTGCTTCAGAGGTATTATTACATATTATCAATGATATATTAGATTTCTCCAAGATTGAAGCTAGAAAGCTAACTATGGAAAATATTGAATTTAATTTAAGAAATACTATTGAAGATGCAGTTTCACTCCTTGCTCCTAAAGCAGCAGAAAAAGGAGTTGAAATTTATACTATGATTAAACCAGGTGTTCCTGAAGAGGTTGTTGGTGATCCAGCAAGACTTAGTCAGATATTAAATAATCTTATAAGTAATGCAGTAAAATTTACTGAATGTGGCGAGATTTCTATTACAGCGGATTGTTTAGGGGAAGAAAATGGAATAGCCATGCTTGATTTTCAAGTAAATGATACTGGAATTGGAATTTGTAAGGAGCATATTAATACAATATTTCAATCTTTTAGTCAAGGAGATGCTTCTACAACTAGAAAATATGGAGGAACAGGACTTGGACTTGCAATATCAAATGAATTGGTAAAAATGATGGGTGGAGAAATTCATGTTGAAAGTATATTAGGGGAAGGGTCTACATTCAAATTTAATGTTAGGCTTAAGGTTACTAAAAAATCTTTAAAGCAGAAATTTGCATTTGAAAAGCTTGATGGTGTGAATATTTTAATTGTTGATGGTAATACAAATAACAGGGAAATTGTTAGTTCATATCTTCAAGGTACTGGTTTTAAAGCATTTGAAGCAAAAGACGGTACTAGTGCAATCACTACAATTCTTAAAAATGCAAATACAGAAAATAAAATAAATATTGCTATTATAAATTACAAAATGTCTGATATGAATGGTTATGAACTTGCAACTACATTAAGAACAATACCTTTTGCAAAGAATATTAAACTAATACTTTTAACTTCAGTAACACAAAAAGGAGAGGCTAAAGTTGCAAAAGAATATGGATTTTCATCATATTTGTGCAAACCTGTAAGAAGAGATGATTTACTTTCTTGTATTGCCATGACATTAGGATTAAAAAAAGAAAATGAAGAAGAACATGAAGCTATAACGAAACATATAGTCAAAGAAGTTAATAAGTCATTAAAGCCAAGAATTTTATTGGTTGAAGACAATGAAATGAATCGTAAAATTGTTATAAGTATGCTTAAATCTCGTAATATGGATTGCGATATAGCTGTTGATGGTAGTGAAGCATTAAAAGCAGTATCAGAAAAAGATTATGATGTTGTTTTTATGGATTGTCAGATGCCAGTAATGGATGGATATGAATGTACATCTAAAATAAGGCTAATTGAAGAGGCTAAAAAGCATACTACAATTATTGCAATGACTGCTAATGCTATGGATGGTGATTTGGAAAAGTGTATTGAATCTGGAATGGATGAGTATATTAGTAAGCCAATAAATTTTGATACTATGTTTAAGATGATAGAAGCTAATATTAAAGAATGTAATGAAGTGACCGACTATAATAATATAATAGAAAATAATATTAATTATTTTGTTGAAAATACAGGTCTTAAAAAAGAAGATGCAAAAGAAATACTTGAAGAATATATAAAATATCTACCAGATTTATTAGAAGATATTAATAACGCTATTGATAATAGTAATTTTCATAAATTAGAAGAATTAGTTCATGAATTAAAAGGTTCTTCTGGTAATCTAAGAATAATTTCTATTTATGAATTGGCAATAAAGCTAGAAGAAGCAGTTTTAAAACAGGAAATGGATGAATGTATTAGATTTTTTGGTAAAATAAAAGACTTACTTTGCTAGGAAATTAAAAAAACATATATAAAGGAGTTTTTAAGGTGAAAAAGATCTTAATTGTTGATAATTCATCTTTTATGAGGATGTTTGTAAAAAAGATTATTGAAAAAGGAGGTTTCCATACAATATTTGAGGCATCAGGTAGAGAAGATGCAATAGAAATATTTAATACTGAAAATCCAGATATTGTATTTCTTGATTTAAACATGTCCGAGTCTACAATGGATGGTATTGATGTGTTAACTGAAATGATGAAAATTAATCCTAAAGCAGTTGTATTTATTATATCAGCAGTAGGGTATGAAAGTGTAAAAGATCAATGTATAGAACTAGGAGCTAAAGGATATCTTAGAAAACCTTTTGATACTGAAGAGTTATTAAGAACATTAGAAGAGTATAAATAATAGTATACAGATTTTTGTATAATATTTACCCCAACTAATCTAGTTTAGATTAGTTGGGGATTTTTTATGCATAAGTTTAGGATTGTATATAGTTAATTGTATAAATATATATTTATTTGAAATATGTTTGTTACATAATATTCCATAAAATTATATGGCTAAATAAAAAAGTAAATTTATATTTAAAATTTTTTTATAAGTTAAAATTTATTTTTTAAGATTAAAAAATTTTTAAATATATAGGGCAATTTTAAGAAAAAATATAAAAATAAAGATATAAGAACCATAATAGGAAGAAATAAAAAATAAAAATACTTAGAATTTATTATAATAATGTCCTTTAATGCAAATACTTAAATGGAACAAAAGATATAATTATAAAAATAGAGAAGGAGTTTTATTATGAAAAAAAGAATTGGTATTTTAACAACTTTAATAATGGTGGTGTCAATACTTCAGATACCTTTATGTGCAAATGCTGAAGGGTTATTTAGCACTGAAAAATATAAAGTACAAGAAATAACAGAAGGTATTATCTATAAAAATTATTTAACTAATATTAATAATGTTAAATCATCACATATGGGGGACGAAAAAGCATCTAAAGATATAGTTGATATAGCAATAAGTGATGGTAGATTTAAAACCTTAGTAACTGCTTTAAAATCAGCTGAATTGGTTGATGCACTTAAAGGTGAAGGACCATTTACAGTATTTGCACCTACAGATGATGCATTTGCAAAACTGCCAAAAGAAAAGCTTGACGAACTTTTAAAACCAGAGAATAAAAAGGCTCTTGTTGATATTTTAAAATATCATGTAGTGCCAAGTAAGGTTTCTTCAAAGGATGTTATAAAATTAGATGGAAAAGAAATAACAATGGCAAACGGAAAAAAAGCAAAAATAAAAGTTAAAGATGGTTCAGTATATATTAATGATGTAAAAGTTACAACTACTGATATTATGGGTAAAAATGGAGTTATTCATGTTATAGATGCTGTTTTAATTCCTTAAATAATTGTTTTATAAAGCATTATTCTTTAGAGAATAGTGCTTTTTTCATGACTTAAATTATGATTGAATAAAATAACGTTTATATTATACCAACGAGTTTTTTTTAGTAGTAATATAACTGTAATACAAAGATATTTAGGCGAATATATTTGTAAAAAGATTATTATTTACAAAATACATGATTGGAGGTATATTAATGGACTTTAATAAATATAACTCACAAGTAATTAAGGACATAAATCACTATGTAAGTAGAGCTAAAATAGGAACAATATTAAAATCTGAACAAAAACAAATTAGTGAAGGAAATAAAAAGGTAAGTATATTTAATGTAATTATTCAACTTAGAAAAGGTGAATATATAAAAATAGACGGAAAAAACAATATGTATAATTTTATTGTATCAATCGGTGGAAATGATGTTTATAAATGTGAAAGATGTAATTTTAGAGATGAAGAGTTTAGACAGTCTGTAAAAAATGCTAAAGAAAGTGTTAATTTTATAAACTGTTTTGATGTTTTAGGAAAAATATTTAAAAAGAAAAGAAAATAGATAATTTATACTTATAAGGACTAGTAGTTTATAAATTTTAAAACTGCTAGTTTTTACTTTAATACTTTTAGAATTAATATTTATTTTAACTGAAAAAAATTATATTTATATTGATTTATTACAATTTAAGGAATATAATACCAATATAGTACGAATATCGTATTATACGAAAATGAAATTAATACTAGGAGGATTATATGAATAATAAAAATAATTTCAAAAATAAATCAAAAATAAATTTTAATAATCAAGCAGATATTTATGATATAAGTGGAGATGGAAAATTTGTAGCGCCTATGTATGCTGAAATTATTAATAGAATAGTTTCTTTAAAACCTAAAAAATTATTAGATGTTGGTTGTGGTACAGGAAATATATTGATGAAATTATCAAAAAATACTAATATAGAGTTAAGTGGATTAGATATTTCAGAAAAAATGATTGAGGTGGCTAGAAGAAATATTGGAACAAAAGCAGAGCTAAAGGTAGGAGATTCGGAATTTATGCCATGGAAAAATAAAACTTTTGATGTTATTTTATGTAATGCATCATTTCATCATTATCCAAATCCAGAAAAAGTTTTAATGGAAATGAGAAGATTATTAAAATCTAGTGGAACACTTATTATTGGAGATCCTACAGCTCCTCTATTTATAAGACAAGTGCTAAATTTATTATGTAAAAATAGCAGTGGTGGTGATTACAGAATATATAATAAAAATGCAATCAAAAAACTTTTAAATAAATACGGATTTAATACATTTGATTTTAAAAAAATAAATTATAAAAGTTTTGTTATTAATGCAAATATAAAAAAATAGTGAATCTATTTTAGAAAAATGATAATATATGCATAAATAAATTGGACAGAGTAATTAAATTTAGGAATATCAACACATATTTAAAATAGAATCAAAATATTAAATTATTAGACTTGTACAGTGATTTGGTGAATTTCATAAAATTTACTAAATCAACCATACAAGTTAAGTTAAATTATATTAATTTATATGGGGTAATAATATGGATAGTAAGTATAAAAGACAAGTGAATGAATTAAATAAGTTATGGCATTATATGTTGATAAAAGGTAATTATAAAGATATTGAAAATAAGTATTCAAAAATCAAATCTTTAAGTACTAGTGAATTATCAATAATTAGAATAATTTCAGAAAAAGAAGATGTTATTATAAAAGATGTAATAAATGCTTTAAACATACCTAAAAGTACACTTACAAGTATAATTGATAGATTAGAAAAGAAAAGTATTATTGTTAGAAGTATTAGCAATAAGGACAGAAGATCTTATAAATTACAACTTACGGAAGAAGGAAAAAACATTCAAAAAGAACACATTAAATTTGAAGAAGATATTTATGGAAGGGTAATGAGTTCTTTAGACACATATGAAGAAAGAGAAGAATTTTTAAGATTAATAAGAAAAATAGCAAATAATATTTCAAAATAAGAAATTAAATTTTAATAAAATGAAATATGGGAGTAATTTAATGTATAAGGTATTAATTGTAGAGGATGATTTAACTATAGCTAGTATTTTAAAGAATCATTTATGTAAATGGGGCCATGAAGCAGAGATTATATCTGATTTTAATAATGTGTTAAGTTCATTTATTGAATATGATCCACAACTAGTAATTTTGGATATTACTTTACCTTTTTATAATGGATTTTATTGGTGTACAGAAATAAGAAAGATATCTAAAGTTCCTATTCTTTTTGCATCATCAGCAAGTGACAATATGAATTTAATTATGGCCATAAACATGGGAGCAGATGATTTTATAGCAAAACCTTTTGATTTGAATGTAGTGATTGCTAAAGTACAGGCTTTGATTAGAAGAGCTTATTCATTTCAAGGACAAACAAACATTTTAGAAAATGATGGTGCTGTACTTAATTTAGGGGATACAACTATAACATATAATAATAAAAAATTAGAATTAAGCAAAAATGAATTTAAAATATTACAAATCCTTTTAGAGAATAAAAATAAAGCTGTATCTCGAGATGATATTATGAAACATCTATGGAATAGTGATAGTTTTATAGATGATAACACTTTAACTGTTAATGTTGCTAGGCTTAGAAAAAAATTAGAAGATATAGAGCTTAAAAATTTTATTAAAACTAAAAAAGGAATTGGATATATAGTAGGTGATTAATATGAATAAAAGTTTTAATTGGTTTATGCTATATTCTTATATTAGAGAGAAATTAAAAACTATTGTAGCATTTTTTATATTTATACTTATATTTTTTACTGTATATCTTTTATATCATTTAACATTAGAACCGGTTTTATATGCAATTTTATTAACTTGTACATTAGCTTTTTTATTTATGTTGTATGATTTCTATAGATTTTATAATAAACATTTATATCTGAAAGATATTTTAAATGGAATAGATGAAAAATTAGATAATTTACCAGAAACTAAAACTTTAATAGAAAAGGATTATAAAAATATTATTAAAGCATTATACAAAAGCAACTTAGAGTTAGAACATAAACTTAGTAATAATCGTAGCGAAATGATAGATTATTATACAATGTGGGTTCATCAAATAAAAACACCAATTTCGGCATTACATATGATTTTGCAGTCTATGGATTCAAATGAGTACAAAAAAATTATGAATCAAGAATTATTTAAAATAGAACAGTATGCTGAAATGGTTCTTCATTATATTAGATTAGGAAGTATGTCATCAGATTTAATGCTTGAAGAGTATTATTTAAATGATATTTTACATGAGGTAGTAAAAAAATATTCTATAATATTTATAAATAAAAAAATTGCTTTAGATTTAGAAAAAATAGATTATAAAATAGTAACAGATGAAAAATGGCTTACTTTCGTATTAGAACAAATTTTATCTAATGCTTTAAAGTATACTCATGAGGGAAAGATTTCTATTTATATGGATAAAGAAAATAAAGATACCTTAATAATTAAAGATACAGGTATAGGAATATCTGAAGAAGATATATTTAGAGTATTTGAAAAAGGATTTACAGGTTATAATGGTAGAATGGATAAAAAATCTACAGGTATAGGGTTATATTTATGTAAGAAAATTTTAAATAACCTTTCTAATGATATATTTATTAATTCTGATATTGGAAAAGGAACAAAAGTTGCCATTGATTTTTCAAGAAAAGATATAGAAATACATTAACCTTACATAGATGTAAGATTAGAATGAGAAATGTAAGTCAAGGCTAAGGCAGTACATTTCTTTTTTTATTATACTTAATTTGTAATAAGGCACATTCAAAAAAATAACAGATTAGTATGTTTGTCTATTTTGAGTCATATTGATTCAGCTAATACTTCGCTATTAACTTAAGCTTCTTTGTATGACATAGAATATACAATGCATTTTTAATTTATTATTTTATTTTATGTGCATAAAGATTTGGAGGAAAAATAAGATGGCATTATTAGAAGTTAAGAATTTAAAAAAGATATATACTACAAGATTTGGAGGAAATAAAGTAGAAGCTTTATCTGATATTTCATTTTCAGTAGAAGAAAATGAATATGTAGCTATTATGGGAGAATCGGGTTCAGGAAAAACTACGTTACTTAATATATTGGCATCATTAGATAAACCAACCAATGGAGAGGTTTTATTAGAAGGAAAAAATATTGTTGATATAAATGAAAAGGAAATTTCATCTTTTAGAAGAAATCATTTAGGTTTTGTATTTCAAGATTTTAATTTACTTGATACATTTTCATTAAAAGATAATATATTTTTACCACTAGTTTTATCTGGTAAAGATTATAAAGAAATGAATAATAGATTACAACCTATTGTTAATAAATTGGGAATTGAACATATATTAGAAAAATATCCTTATGAAGTTTCTGGTGGACAAAAACAAAGGGCAGCTGTAGCAAGAGCACTTATAACTCATCCTAAATTAGTACTAGCTGATGAGCCAACAGGGGCTTTGGACTCTAAATCATCTACAGAACTTTTAAATTTATTTTCAGATATAAATAAAGCAGGTCAAACTATTGTAATGGTTACTCATAGTACTAAAGCTGCTAGTCATGCAAATCGTGTATTATTTATAAAGGATGGAAAACTTTTTCATCAAATTTATAGAGGTGCCATGAATAATGATGAAATGTATCAAAAAATTTCAGATAGTCTTACTGTTTTAACAACAGGAGGTGCTGAAGTTGAGTAATTCATTTTATCTTAAGTTAGCAAATACTAATTTGAAGAAAAATGGTAAAACTTATTTTCCATATATTATAGCATCAATTTGTGCTGTAGTTACATTTTATACAATGAAGGGTATAGCATTAAATGAAGGGCTAAATGTAATGAGAGGATCAGAACAAGTAAAAATGATGCTTGAATTTACCTCAAATGTTATTGCTATATTTTCTATAATATTCTTATTTTATACTAATAGTTTTTTAATAAAGCGTAGAACAAAAGAATTAGGACTTTATAATATTCTTGGAATGGAAAAAAAGCATATTTATAAGGTGATTTTTTTTGAAACATTAATAGTATGGATATTAAGCTTAATATTAGGACTTATAGGTGGGATAATACTAGGAAAATTATTATTTTTAATATTGCTTAATTTAATAAAATTTAAAGTGACATTGGCTTTCTCTATATCAGTACCAGCAATAATTTCTACAATAAAAATTTTTACATTAATTTTTACAGCCATATTAATTAAAAATTTTATACAAGTAAAATTTTCTAATCCGATAAAATTATTAAAAGGGGGAGAAAAAGGAGAAAAAGTTCCAAAGACATCAAAAATATTAGCTGTTTCAGGGATTATTGAATTAATTTTAGGTTATGGTATAGCAGTTACAGTAAAATCTCCAATAGAAGCACTTCAATTGTTTTTTATAGCTGTACTTTTAGTTATGGCTGGAACATATAGTACCTTTAGAGCAGGAAGTATAGCGATTTTAAAATTGTTAAAGAAAAATAAGAAGTTTTTTTATAAGCCTAATAATTTTATTTCAATTTCAAGTATGATATATCGTATGAAACAAAATGCAGTAGGCCTTGCTAATATATGTATTCTTAGTACAGCTGTATTATTAACAATATCTACAACAGTATGTTTATATATTGGTCAAGAGGATAATTTAAAGAATCACAATCCAAAAGATATAAATATATCTATAGACAATGGAAATAAGGAAAATATAGAGAGTATTAATCATGTAATAAATGAAGAAGTAAAGTACAATAATATAAATTTAGATAATAAAATAGAATTTAATTATATTAATATGTTAACAATAAAAGATGGAGATAGTTTTAAAATTACTAAAAAAGATATGTCTAATATAAGTAAATTATTTAGTTTAGATTTTTTAACTGTTGATGATTATAATGCTATGGAAGAAAAAGAAATATCTTTAAAAAATAATGAAGTATTGATATTTTCACGAGAAGGAAGTTTTGGTAAAGAATTCATTAATATTGGACAAAAACAATATAAAATAAAAGATGAACTTAATAATATGAAGTTCATAAACAAACAAGATACAGCCATAATAAAAGGTTATTTTATTGTTGTAAAAGATATGAATATTTTAAAATCAATATATAAAGATATGAATAATAAAGATTTAGAAGAAACTCAATATAATATTTTATTTGATGTTAACGGTGATAAAAATTATATTATGAATTTTTGTAGCGATATAAGTAGCAAAGTTAATAAAATGTATAATGGAGATTTTACTAGTATTTATACTGATAGAGAAGATCTTTATACATTTAATGGTGGATTTTTATTTATTGGTGTATTCTTAGGATTATTATTTACAATGGCAACAGTTTTAATAATTTATTACAAGCAAATTTCAGAAGGTTATGACGATAGCGAGAGATTTAAAATAATGCAAAAAGTTGGTATGAGTAAGGAAGAAGTGAAAAAGAGTATAAACAAGCAAATATTAATGGTATTTTTCTTACCCTTAATAACAGCTGTAATTCATATAGCTTTTGCGTTTAAAGAAATGAAAAAAATATTAGCGTTATTCATAATAAGTGATACGAAAATGCTTTTAAAATGTACATTAGTAACAGTAGTAGTTTTTGCTATAGTATATATATTAGTTTATATGTTAACAGCTAAAACTTATTATAAAATTGTTGAACAAGAAGACTAGATAATAAATAATAAGTCAAAGATACCAAGGATATTTTGTAAATACAATAACTTGGGTTATGATAATAGTTGTGCTATTAGTATAATCCAAGAAAGAAGTAGTTCACAAAATAAACTAGTATAATGGATAATTATTTATTTGAATGTACCTAAACTATATATTATAATATGAACAATTTAAAATATAGTAATAAAAAATTTAAATATATAATATGGAAAAGTAATATCTAAATATTAAATTATCTAGATATTACTTTTTTAATGTATAAGAAATTATAGAATTTTAAAATATATATTTTTAGAAAATCTTTAGGGTTTTCAGCTAAAGCTCCAAGCTTTTCAATTATCCCGTCTAAACTAAAAAGTGTGGAGTAGCAACTTGTGTTCTTATACACTTTTAATTAAAAAGCTTAGTAGAGTTATAAAATATAAATTATATTTAAAATAGGAATACATAGGTTTGAGAATTATTATCTCTGGTATATACTATATAATGAACATAAGAAAGGAGATCTTATTATGAATAGTAAAAAGAAAAAAATATTAGTATCGGTACTTGTTATTGCAATTGCTGTTATTGGTTTATCTTTATATAAGTTTTCTATAAATAGTAAATCTGTAAATGGAACTAAAGAATATAAGGTTATAGTTACAGATACAGAAAATACATTTAATGATGAATTTAATATTGAGACCGAGGAAACATCTCTTGGGAAGGACTTAGATGATAGAAATCTTATAGAATCAGAAAAAGGTCCTTATGGAAGATTTGTTGTTGGAGTTCATGGTAAAAAAGCTGATGAATCTAAAAGGCAATGGTGGAATTTAATCATTAATGGGGAAGCATCATCAACAGGAATAGATGATGTAATGATACATGATGGTGATGAAGTAAAATTTATTTTAACTACTGGATGGTAATTTATGAAGATTTCTATAAAAGAATTAATTTTGTTTGGAGTATTAGGTGCAATTTTAACAGTTACTCAAATAGTTTTAAATTTTATTCCTAATGTTGAAGTTGTTACCTTATTTATAATAATTTATTCATTAATTTATGGTAAGAGATCCATTTATAGTGTATTTATATTTGTAATTATGATGGGGCTTATATATGGATTTGGAACATGGTGGTTTGGATATATTCTATTATGGCCTTTACTTAATATTTTAAGTTGTTTATTAAGTAAATTTATAAAGGATAACTATTTAATTTTATCTTTATATTCAGGGATTTTTGGTTTATTATTTGGATTTTTTTATGCAATACCCAATGCTATATTTGGAGGAATAAATGCAGGGATAGCTTATTGGATTTCAGGTATTCCATATGATATAGTTCATGGAGTAGCAAACTATTTTATCATGCTTTTTTTAGGTGAGAAAATATATAATTTACTATTACAATTAAATAATAAGTATTTTTTTATTCTTTAGAAAATTATATTTTTAAAATTTGTGGATAACTTAGATTATATTTTTGCTTAAGGATTAAGAAATAAACCTAAAGAATAAAAAATTTTAATTATAATATTAAGATATATGTTATTTATTTAGAAAGTATTTAAGGTTTAAATTTTTATCTACTAAATATTTATATAAAAATTAATCTGATTATTGTAGATTATTTGTGACATTTCATAAGGAGAAATTAAGGGGGGAGTTTATGGACAATAAAGAAAAGATTTTTTATGTATTACAAAAATATTATGGATACAGCACATTAAGAAGAGGACAGTATGAAATAATAAATAATATTCTTACTGGAAGAGATACTTTTTGTCTTATGCCTACAGGAGCAGGAAAATCAATTTGTTATCAAATACCAGCTTTGATTTTTAAAGGAGTAACTATTGTAATTTCACCATTAATATCACTTATGAAAGATCAAGTTGACAATCTTATTGAAAGTGGTATAAAGGCAACTTACATAAATAGCTCTAAAACAATGGAGCAGATTAAAAATATATTGCTAGAAGCGTCTATGAGTGAATATAAGATTATATATATTGCACCAGAGAGATTAGAATCAAATATATTTAAGAATATGATAAAAGATTTGGAAATATCACAAATTGCTATTGATGAAGCTCACTGCATATCTCAATGGGGACATGATTTTAGAAAAAGTTATTTACAAATTTCTGAATTTTATAAACTGCTAAGAAATAAACCAGTAATTTCTACTTTTACAGCAACAGCTACTAAAGAAGTTAGAGAGGATATAATAAAACTTTTAAGATTAGATAATCCATATATATATGTTGGTGATATAAATAGAGAAAATTTAAATTTAGCAGTCTTGAGAGACATTGATAAATTAGAACAGGTTAAAGATATAATAAGAGATCATGAAGATCAATCAGGTATAGTATATTGTGCGTCTCAAAAAGAAGTAGATAATCTTTATTATTATTTAAATGATGTTGGATATAGTGTAGGAAAATATCATGGTGGGCTTAATGATGAAGAAAAAGAAGTCTTTCAAGAAGGATTTTTATTTGAAAGATTCAATGTAATGGTTGCAACAAATGCATTTGGAATGGGCATTGATAAATCAAATATTAGATTTATAGTACATTTTACAATTCCTCAAAATATAGAATACTATTATCAAGAAATAGGAAGAGGGGGAAGAGATGGAGAAAAGTGTGATTGCTATCTTTTTTATTGTGAAAGTGATATAAGAAGAGTTGAATATATAATAAATAAGAGTTCATCTATTCATACAAGAGAAGTACATCTTAGAAAATTACAAGATATTATTGATTATTGTAATTTTAAGGAGTGCTATAGAAAATATATATTAAATTATTTTGGAAATAACAGAAAATTAAATTATTGTAATAATTGTAGTAATTGTTTAAATGATGATGAATTAAAAGATTTTACAAGAGAATGCCAAATGATTTTATCTACTGTTTTTAGAACTAGAGAAAAGTATGGTATATCTGTACTTATAGATATATTAAAAGGATTCAAAGGCCCTAAAATAATAAAAGATAATTTAGACAGAATTACTACATATGGAATAATGAGGGAATATGGAAGTTCATTAATTAAAGATTTAATAAATAGTTTATTAAAAGAAGGATATGTTGATTTGAAAGAAGGAACATATTCAATGCTAAAACTTAATAAGCGATCATACAATATTTTAAAAAATAAAGAAAAAGTTATATTTAAAATTTTAGATAAAGAAGATAATATTTTAAATAAAGAATTATTTGAGGCATTAAGAAATTGGAGAAGAGAAAGAGCATTTAAAGAAAATAAAAAACCATATATAATATTTTCAGATGCTACTTTAATAGATATATGTAATGTTAAACCTAACAATTTAGAAAAGTTATTAGAAATAAGAGGTGTTGGTGAAAAGAAAATACAGGATTATGGGGAAGATTTATTAAGAATAATCAAAATATTTTAAGCTAGGTTATTTATATAAGCATAAGTAAAGTTGATAGAGAAAAGTGAAGTTTAACTAAGTTAAATTAGTATAAACTTCATTTTTTTTATTAAGTATATTAATTATTTTACAAAAAATTGTCATACTGTTACCTTTTTGTTGAATATATTTTAATTAAAAGGAGGCGGGGATATGGACTTTAAAGAGTTTATAAAAATAGATAGAGAAAAAAATGCTAAAAATAAATTTTCAGGAACTTTTTTAGATTATTTAGAATTATTAAAGAAAAATCCAGATATTACTAAACTTGCTCATAAGAGAATTTACGATATGATTTTGAAAAAAGGTGTAGAGGAACTAAGAGGAGATGAAAATCCTAGGATAAGAAAAATATATGGTAATGATGCCATAAGAAAATATGGATTTTTTAAGGATGAGTTTTATGGTATTGATAAAGTAATTATGAAAATATGTAATTATTTTAAATCAGCAGCTATGAAAGGTGAAGAAGCAAGACAAGTACTATATTTAGTGGGACCAGTTGGCGCAGGAAAATCTTCATTAGTTGAAAGTATTAAAAATGCCCTTGAAGAGTGTGAACCTATATATGCATTAAAAGGATGTCCTATGCATGAAGAACCATTACATCTTATACCTAAACATTTAAGACCAAAGTTTGAAGAAATGTTAGGTGTTCAAATAGAAGGAGACTTATGTCCTATATGCAAGTATAGATTAAGTCATGAATTTAATGGAGAATACGAAGAGTTCCCAGTAGAAACAACTGGTTTTTCAGTAAGGTCTAGAAAGGGAGTAGGTGTTGTACCACCAGTAGATCCAAATAATCAAGATACTTCTATATTAAATGGTTCTATAGATATATCTAAAATGGACTTATATTCTGAGGATGATCCAAGAATATTCTCTTTAAATGGAGCATTTAATGTTGGAAATAGAGGTGTAGTTGAATTTATTGAAGTATTTAAAAATGATGTTGAATATCTTCATACAATAATTACAGCAACACAAGAAAAATCAATACCTTCACCAGGTAAAGGTTCAATGCTTTATTTTGATGGAGTAATATTAGCGCATTCAAATGAAGCTGAATGGAATAAATTTAAATCAGATCACACTAATGAAGCTATTTTAGATAGGATAGTAAAAATTGAAGTTCCTTATTGTTTGGAATTAGATGAAGAAGTAAAAATATATAAAAAGATTTTAAAGAGAAGTAATTTTAAAGCACATATAGCACCTCATACAATTGAAATAGCTGCTATGTTTGCTATATTATCAAGATTAGCACCATCAGTAAAAGTTGATCCAATAACAAAATTAAAGATTTACAATGGAGAAGAAATAGTAGAAAAAGGAAGTACTAAGAGAATTGATATATTAGAACTAAAAGAAGAAGCAGGGCAATATGAAGGTATGAAGGGGATTAGTACTAGATTTATCATAAAAGTTATAGATAATGCTCTTTCTGATTCAGAGTATGATTGTATAAATCCTTTAAGTATAATGGAAAGTTTAATAAGAGCAGTTAAAGAAATGGATATATCATCTGATGAAAAGAAGATATATTTAGGATTTATTAAAGATACTATAAGAAAGGAATACAACAAAATTTTAGAAAAGGAAATTACAAAGGCATTTATAGTTTCATTTAGAGAACAAGCAGAAAGTTTATTTAATAATTATATAGATAATGCAGAAGCTTTTGTAAATAAAACAAAAATTAAAGATGTATCTACTGGAGAAGAATTAAATCCAGATGAAGAATTTATGAGAAGTATTGAAGAACAAATAGGAGTATATGATGCATCAGCGAAGGGCTTTAGAAGTGATGTAACTTCATATATGTTCTATGTTGTTAGAAATGGTGGAAAGATTGATTATACTTCATATGAACCTCTTAAGGATGCAATAGAAAAGAAACTTATAGCTTCAGTTAAAGATTTATCTAGAATTATAACAAAATCTAAAGTTAGAAATGAAGAACAAGCAGAAAAATATAATTCTATGGTAGAAGAAATGAAACAAAATGGTTATTGTCTTCATTGTTGTGATGTAATATTAAAATATGCTGCTAATAACTTATGGAAGGATTAATTTAGCATATGGCAATTTTTAGAGATAGAACTGATAAACAAGTAGATCACGATAGAGCAATAGAAGATAAAAGAAGACATAGGCAATTAGTTGAAAAGTCAATTAAGGAGAATTTAGGCGATATCTTATCTGAAGAAAGTATAATTGGTCAAAGTAAAAATAAAAAATTTAAGATACCGATAAAAAGTATTAAAGAATATCAATTTGTATATGGGAAGAATAGTAAAGGGGTAGCTACTGGAACAGGTGAGGAAAAACGTGGTGATAAAATAGAATCTGGATCTAAAAAAGCAATGGGAAAAGGTAATAAAGGTGCAGGTAATGAAGAGGGAGATGAAGTTTATGAAACTGAAATTACCCTTGAAGAACTTATGGAATATATATCAGATGAGCTTAATTTACCTAATTTAGATGAAAAGAAATATTCAGAAATAATAACTGATAGCTGTGGAAAGAAAAAAGGATATCAAAGACATGGTATAAGACCTAGACTTGCTAAAAAAAGAACAGTTATGGCTAAAATATCAAGAAAACAAAGTAAAAAGAGAGCGCTTTTAGAAGCAGGAGAAGAATGTGAAGATGAGAGATTTCCATTTAGGGAAGAAGATCTTAGATATTACAAGGTAAAATTACAACCTAAAAAAGCAAGTAATGCAGTTATGATATTTATTATGGATGCTTCTGGTTCTATGGACTCAACAAAGAAATATTTAGCAAGATCATTTTTCTTTGTGTTATCAAGATTTTTGAAAAGAAAATATAATAATATAGCATTTGAATTTATATATCATACCACTGTTGCAAAAAGGGTGGGTGAATATGAGTTTTTCCATAAATCTGAATCAGGAGGAACTTATATATCAAGTGGTATATTGGAAGCTATAAAATTAATAGATGAAAAATATCCTCCAAATGAATGGAATATATACCCTGTTTATGCTAGTGATGGTGATAATTGGTCTGAAGATAATGTAAAGGCAATAGAATCGGTAAAAGAAATATGTGAAATTAGTAATATGTTTGGATATGCAGAACTTTTACCATCAACCTATACTCAAACTATGTACCATAAATTTAATAAAGATATAAAAGAAAAGAATTTTGTTTCTGTTGTAATTAAAGAGAAAAAGGATTTATGGGAAGCGCTTAAAACTATGCTCAGACAGGAATTAAAGGAGGAGTAGTAAAATGAGCTACACTTTAAGAGAGATTGAAGAATGGAATGAGAAAATAGAGAAAAAAGTAATAGAATATGGATTAGATTTTTATAGCCAAGAATTTGAATTTATAGATTTTAATGAAATGCTAGGTTATGAATCTTATGTAGGTATGCCATCAAGATATCCTCATTGGAGTTTTGGTAAAGCTTATGAAAAAAATAAAATGCTATATTCATTGAATCTTACAGGACTTCCTTATGAGATGGTAATTAATTCTGATCCGTGTTTGGCATATTTAATGAAAGAAAACACACTATTACTTCAAATATTAACTATGGCTCATGTTTATGGTCATAATGATTTCTTTAAAAATAATAGATTATTCAGAGAAGGAACTAATGCTAAATATACAATGGAAATGTTCAAATTAGATGCAGATATTATAAGAAGATATATTAATAATCCAAGTATTGGATATGAAAAAGTGGAGAGAATATTAGATGCTGCTCATGCAATTAGGTATCAAATAGGAAGAGTTATTGGTGCTAAAAAGTTATCAGATGAAGAAATAAAACAAAGCATGATAAAAGATTATGAAAGTAAATTAGATAATAGAGATATATTAAATCAACATGAAGAAATTAAATTCCCTGACTTAGATAAAATTCCTATAGAACCGGATGATGATGTTGTAGGATTTATAATAAAATATGGAAATTTACAAGAATGGGAAAGGACAATTTTAAGAATTGTAAAGAGAGAGACAGAATATTTTCTTCCTCAAATTGAAACTAAAATAATGAACGAAGGTTGGGCAAGTTATACTCATTATAATATATTGAAAGAGTTAAACTTACCAGAGGGATTGCATTTTGAATTTTTAAAGAGGCATAATGATGTAATAGCTCCTATTTTAGGGGGGTTAAATCCATATTATGTAGGATTTAAAATATTTGAGGATTTAGAAAAGAGATATGGAAAAGAAAAGATATTTGAGGTAAGGGAGATTGAAAGAGATAGTTCATTCTTGAGAAGATATTTAACTAAGGAACTGTGTGAAGAGCTTAATTTATTTGAATATAACAAAAGAACATTCGATATTATTATTGAAGAAGTTTCAGATGAAGAAGGTTGGAAAGTAATTAGAGATAATTTAAGTTATACTTGTGGAATTGGTGAGATTCCATATATTAGGGTTATTGACCTTAATACAAAAGATTATACTTTAACATTAGAGCATGTATTTGATGGAAGAGAATTAGAATTAAATTATGCAAAAGAGACATTAAAGTATATTCAAGAGTTATGGGGTAGGAAGGTAAAATTATTTACTAAGGATTCTGATAAAAAAGAAGTTATTATGACTTGCAATACGGACAAAGAAATTATAATTGGTTAAGCAAATTATAAAAGGATATAAGATTTTTTCTTGTATCCTTAATTTTTGTATAGAAAATTATAGAAGTTCTATAGGTTAAAAAGTTGATAAAATATAGATTTAAGTAAATATTAGCTGAGAGTCAAAAGTGTGGAGTACAGATTATTTTACTTATTTTTTAAATAACAATTATAATATAAAATTAATTAGCCAAGTCTACATAAATTTAATGTAACAAAAAGAAAAAAAATGAATATTGTAATATAAGGTGTGACATTAAATTAAAAAATAATGTCTAAATAATATTTAGGAGACAAGAATGAATTTAAAGGGTAGTAAAACAGAAAAAAATTTATATAAGACTTTTGCAGGAGAGTGTAGAGCTAGGAGTACTTATAACTTATATGGAGAAAAAGCAAGATTAGAAGGATTTAGATGGATTGCTAATGTGTTTGATGAAACTGCTGAAAATGAATATGCACATTCAAGAGAAGTATTTAAGAGATTTTTAGGAAATGTAAAAACTACAGAAGAAAATTTAATTTCCGCTGCAGTGGGAGAAGCAAATGAAAGCAAAAATATTTATAAGGAATTTGAAGAAACAGCTAGAGATGAAGGGTTTATAGAAATAGCTGATTTTTATAAAGAACTTAGAGAGGTTGAAGAATCACATGAAAAAAGATATTTAGATTTAGCAGAAAAAGTTAAAATGGGAATCTTATTTAAATGTGAAGAAACTTGTTATTGGAGATGTTTGAATTGTGGATATATTTATGAAGGAAAAGAAGCTCCAAGTGTATGTCCATTATGCAAATATCCTAGGGCATATTTTGAAAAAATTTGCGATAAAGATGAGAGAAAATAGGGGGATAATATAGTATGTATTTTAATTTTCCAAATGATTTTTCAGTACCTGTTAAGTCTGTAAATAATTTGACAGATAATTTGGAGTTAGAAAGTTTAAGAAAAGAAAAATATGAAGAAATCAAAGATGAGGTAATTGAAATAATAGAAGATGAAATTAAAGAAAATAATGAAGAGGAATTTTTAAATACAAGAGGGTTACAAGGTATTGATGAAGTAATAAGTAATGAAGAGTTCAAACATTTAATTATTGATGAAAATGGTATTAATGATGGATGTAAAGTTACTAAGGAAGATATTATAAATGAAATTGAAACAAAAGAAGAAGATATTATTGAAGAGGGACTGAAAGATATTGAAAAGAAAAGGATATGGGAAGAAATAGATGAGGAATATTCAGAAAATCAATTGGCTAAATAGAAGAATATTATTATATATGTATTTAGGCAGTTTTAAATCTCAAATAATTTAAAATTGTAAACAATAGGAAGTGAAGGCTTGGTATACTATATTTTGGAAATTTTTAATTTTTAAAGTAAAACTCTTCACTTTCTATTTTTAATTTATAGATTATATATAGTAATTTTTTATCAAAGAAAAATGTGAAAAAATTATTATATTAATATTATATTATGAGAGGTTAATAGTTTATGAAATATAGAAAATTAATAAATGAGCAAAGTCAAGATATAACTGTTTTAAGCCAACTACTTAAGACATATGTTGATTCGTATAGATTACTTATAGGTGGAGCATCGGAACTATATAATGTAAATCTTGCTAAAAAGAGTGAAGTTAAAAAAGCTCTAGACAGAGTTAATGATTTAGGTGAGTTAATTGATAAACTAATAGTATCATTAGATAAATGTGAAAATGGATATATAAAATATTGTAAAATAAAAAATGAGTATATATCAATAAAGTCTGATAAAAATATTATACTTACAGAAATAGATAATGAATTAAAGTTTCAGAATAGTGAAAATAGAGATGATGATGAAGATTAAATATAAGAATTTAAAAAGGTATATTAAGAAAATTCTCTTAATATACCTTTTTTAATCAAAGTTTCTTTAATTGTAGATTGCTAATCATTAAATATGAAAAAACAATCATAAGTATAATTGCGATATAAATAGGTAATTGAGCTTTTAAATTAAATAATGCAAAAAGTGCTAAAAGACATCCTGCAATTGTAATCGGGATACCAGTAAAAACACCATCAAAGCTAGATGTGTTATACCTAGCAAGTCTAAATGCACCACAAATTGGGAATAATAGTAACAACAATATTCCAATAGATCCTTTTGGTCCTAAATGTGTAAATTCAAATAATATATATATTAGTATAGATGGGGCAACACCAAAAGAAACTAAATCAGCTAAAGAATCTAATTCTTTGCCTAAATCGCTAGATACATTTAAAAAACGTGCTACCCTTCCATCATATCTATCAACTAGACCGGCCAATAATATAAAAATACTTGCTAAATCTATTCTATCATACATAACGGATAAAATTGAAAGAACTCCGCAAGATAAGTTTATAAAAGTAAATATATTAGGAATACAACTTTTTCTCATAAAATCACTCCTGAATTTATTAAAAATCATTTACGATTTATTATAGCATACATACCATTAAAATATAAGAGATAATTTAATTAATATTTTCTTAATTTATAAATTAAGAAAATTATACTATGAAATTCATAAAAGATAATATATACATTAAAAGTACAAGGTGATATAATCATCTGTATAACGAGTTTAGTTGGAGGAATTCATATTTATGAAAAAGGTTAGATTTATATATAACCCGTACTCAGGAGAAAATATTATAGTTAATGAACTAGATAATGTTATAAAAATACATGAAGAAGCTGATTTGCAAATCATTCCATATAGGATCCAAAAAGGAAAAAATTTAGATGAGGCTTTAGAAGGTATAGATGATACTTATGAATATATATTAATAGCTGGTGGAGATGGAACCGTTGACTCAGTTGTTAATTCTATGAAAAAAAGAAAAATAGATTTACCAATTGGAATATTACCAGTAGGAACTGCAAATGATTTTGGAAAATTTATTAATATACCTAATAATATTACGGACGCGTGCAATAAAATCTTAAAGTCAAAGCCCGTTGATATTGATCTTGGTAAGATAAATGATAAGTATTTTATAAATGTGGCGAGTACTGGGCTTTTTACTGATGTTTCTCAAAAAACTGATGTAAATTTAAAAAATACCATAGGAAAATTAGCTTATTACTTAAAAGGTATAGAAGAGTTACCTAACTTTAGAAGATTAAAAGTAAATATACAATCTAAAGAATGTAATTATGATGGTGAAATGTATCTTATATTAGTATTCAATGGAGCAACTGCTGGAAATTTTAGATTGGCAACAAAAGCCGATGTCACTGATGGGAATTTAGATGTAATTGTATTTAAAGCTATACCAATAATTGAATTAATACCATTATTTATAAAAGTTTTAAAAGGAGAACATTTAGATTCTAATAAAGTAGTTTATTTTAAAACTGATGATTTGTATATTGAATGTAATGAAAATATAGTTACTGATATTGATGGAGAAAGAGGTCCAGATTTCCCATTAAATATTAAATGTATAAAAGGTGGAATTAAAGTTTTAGGAATTGAATAGTTAAAGGTATAAAATATGTAATTTAATAATAGATATAAGTAACAGGAGTATTGATAGGAGTGTAATTTGTGAATTTTGCATATTATTTATTTTTGTTACTTATAATTTTTTTATGTATTATACTTTTAAAAAAGAATATACAAGTTTCACCTAAAAAAATAAAAATATATGTGACAATTGTAATTACATTATTTTTATTAAGACATATAGCTTTGTTTATTTTATGTATACTTAAAAATAGTACAGTTATACATTATTTTAAATCCATAGTTTTTTTAAATCACATAGCAGTTCCATTAATGATTTTAGCTATAACTTATGTATACCTTAGATCTGAAAGTTTAAAATTTAGTAATAATTATATTATTGCCATTATAACACTACTTATTTACGGTTTAATAATGTATTTATCTAAAGCTACAGTTCAAGTTAATACTTTATATGGGTTTATTTTAAAAATAAATATTGAGACAATAATGTTTTTATTTTCCTTAATTTTATTAGGAATATTACTTATTCTTAATGTTATTATTTTAGACAAACCCTTTATAAATAAGAAAGGTATATGGTTTATAATTTTATCAATTTCAATTGTAATGATTGAAGATATTATTATTTTAGGTGGAATAAGAATTTTCCCTTATCCAGTTATAGGAGATTTTATATTTCTTATAATTATGAGTTTAGTACTCAATGGATTTAAGAAAATTAGGGGCGATATATGATAAAAAAATTTAATTATCATAGGATAAGCAGAAGTTATATTAAAAAATGAAAGCTATAAGATATGGATAATGAGATGTTATGAAGAGGTGATAAATTATGAAGTTAGCAGAAGCATTAAATTTAAGAGCTGATTTGCAAAAAAGAATTGCATCGCTTAAGGAAAGGCTAATTAGAAATGCAAAGGTTCAAGAAGGGGATGCACCATCAGAAGATCCGATTATGCTTTTAAAGGAACTCGATAATAATATTGTTGAACTTGAAAAGTTAATAAAGGTAATAAATAAAACTAACAGTATAACATATGTGGAAAATGAAAGTATTGCAGATATTATTGCAAGAAGAGATGTTATAGGTTTAAAATTATCTATTTTAAGAACCTTTGTAAATACAGCATCTGAAAAAATAGATAGATATTCTAATAAGGAAATAAAGATATTAAGTACAGTTGATGTAGCAGAAAAGCAAGCAGAAGTAGATAGTTTATCTAAAGAGTATAGAATAATAGATACTAAGCTTCAAGGATTAAATTGGACTATAGATGTAGTCGAATAATTTATAATTTTTAGATGGTAATTTATAAGGGCGAGCATAAGCTCTGCTAATTGAGGTGTGAATTAGTTCTGATTAGCATATACGGAACCAGTATGAAAATAGTTAAAGTTGAGTTCAGTATTGTTACAAGGGTAAAGTAATAAATTAAAGTTATAACCATATGCTGACTTATAAATGAGGGTGGGATTGGGATAGTTATAAAAAATAGAATAGATAATAAATATATTTAGATAAAAGCTCAAGACATAAAAGCTCTTGAGCTTTTTTATTATATGATAAATGTTTTAAAATTTAGAAATTATTTTCTTCTATTAGAAGTTTTAGGTTTAAAATTACTTTTAGATTTTTTCTTTAAAGTATTATAGCTTTCTGTATTTTTACTACTTGAACTAGATTTAGAAATAGACTTTTGGTTGCTAGTTCTATTAGAATTTCCATTGATATTCTTATTTGCATTGTTGGCTGTATTGTCATTAGATGATTTATTTCTATTATTTTTACCTTGATATCCAAGCTTTGCTGGAGCAAAACCTATCAAACAATTCTTACTGTTTCCTATTAAGTCTTCTCTATGAGCTTTAATTAAAGCTTTCTTTACTTTTGAATAATTTTTTGGAACTGCAAATTGAATTAAAGCTCTTTGCATTTCTTTTTCTTCAGGTGTTTTAGGAACATAAACTTTTTCACCTGTAAGAGGATTGAACCCAGTATAGTACATAGTAGTTGATAAGCTACCAGGAGTAGGATAAAAATCTTGTACCTGTTCAGGGGTATAACCCATTTCTTTAACATATTGTGCAAGTTCTATAGCTGCACTTAAGTCAGAACCAGGATGAGAAGACATTAAATATGGGACTAAGAATTGCTTCTTATTTAACTTTTTATTTATATCAAAGTATTTGTTTACAAATCTATCATAGACTTCTCTAGTAGGTTTTCCCATTTGATTTAATACTCTTGGTACAACATGTTCAGGAGCTACTTTTAATTGACCACTTATATGATGTTCACATAATTCTTTAAAGAATGAATCATTTTTATCATGAATTAAATAATCATACCTTATTCCAGAACGAATAAATACTTTTTTTATACCAGGTAATTTTCTAACTTTTTTTAATAAGGAAAGGTACTCTGTATGATCAATTTTTAAATTCTTACAAGGTGCTGGGAACATACATTGCTTTGCTTTACAAGTTCCATGTACCTCTTGTTTTTTACAGGCTCTATGTCTAAAGTCAGCTGTTGGACCACCAATATCATGAATATATCCTTTAAAATCAGGTAAGGTAGTTAGTAATTTAGCTTCATTAATTATAGAGTTTTGACTTCTATTTTGAATTACTCTTCCTTGATGGAAAGTCAATGCACAAAATGAGCATGAACCAAAACATCCTCTATGACTTGTAATTGAAAATTTAACTTCCTTTATTGCAGGTATTCCCCCTTCAGCTTCATAGATTGGATGATAAGTTCTTGCGTAAGGTAAATTATATGTAATATCCATTTCCTCTTGTGTTAAGTTTTCTTGAGGTGGATTTTGAACTAAATATCTATCATCGTATTTTTGAATTACAGTTCTTCCATTAATAGAATCTTGTTCATAGTATTCTAATTTGTAAGCTTCTGCATAAGCGTTTTTATCATTTATAACTTCTTCATAAGAGGGTACAATAACAGAATTTTCAATATTTGATATATCATGAGTCAAATAACATGTACCTCTAACATTGTTAATGTTTTTTATATTTGCACCATATCTTAATAAGTCAGCAATCTGAACTACTGTTTTTTCTCCCATACCATACATTAGCAAATCTGCCTTAGAATCTAAAAGTATACTTCTTCTAACTTTATTATCCCAATAATCATAATGAGCAAATCTTCTAAGGCTTGCTTCTATACCACCTATTGCAATAGCTATATCTTTATAAGCTTCTCTTATTCTATTACAATAAACAATAACAGCCCTATCAGGTCTATGTCCCGATTTACCACCAGGGGAATATAAATCTTCTCGTCTACGTCTTTTGGCCGCAGTATAATGATTAACCATAGAGTCTATATTACCTGAATTAACTAAGAATCCATATCTAGGGCGTCCTAATTTTTTAAAATCTTCACAGTTATTCCAATTAGGTTGAGCAATAATTCCAACTGTAAATCCTTGTGATTCAAGAGTTCTTCCAATTATAGCTGTACCAAAAGATGGATGATCAACATAAGCATCTCCTGTTACAATTATAAAGTCTAATTGATCGATATTTCTTTTTATTAGATCTTCCTTACAAATAGGTAAAAATTGTTTACAAAGCTTCATATATTAATTAACTCCAATTCATATTAATTAAATTTATATTAATTTTATAAATAGTATGTAATAGCCATTTACCAATGGTTAACATTCATTTAATCTATTAATAATGACTGTGTTTATATTAACATAGGGAAGATTACTTTACAAATAACAATAATTATTATTTTAGTAAAATAGTCGTAAGTTCAAATTAGTGTTTATACAGTATAATTATACATTTTGAAATAGTAATAATATTGTACTAATATATTTTGTTTAAAAGATTAAATATTTATTATATTGAACAAATGGGTTAATAATAAAAGAATAAAAATTTGTTGCCTTTTTGCGTCTATGTAATATAATAATTAGTATAAAAGAACAAGGTAATGACGTAATTTAAATTTTTATAGTTTATCTTATAATTTATAGAATAAAAATTCCCAATTCTAAATTATGAGATAAATATTCATGCTTATTTTAGGTGTATTTATAAAACTAGTAAATACAAATTTAGTTTAAGATTTAGATTATATTTACAAGGTGGTGTAAAAGATGGAGGCTGGACCTCAGATTATTAATTACTTTAAATTACAATTTAATATATTTAGGAAGAGCTATTCATCTATATTATATAATTAATGAGAGTTCTTCCTAAAATATAAAGGAGGAATCTTTCATGAAAAAATTATCAGTATTTTTATATACAAGTATTCTGTCTAAAAATATCTATGATGAGTTTGGAGATGTTCTTGGTGAGTTAAAAGATATATATGTAACAACAGAAGAAGGATATCCAAGAATAATAGGATATAAGGTGAGAAAAGATGGAATTACATTTCATTATGAATTTAGATATATAGAATTTTTAGATGATAATGGTAGTGTGAAAATAAAAACAAGAGGTAGTAAAGAAATATTACCAATGACTTATACTTATCTTCTTTCAAAAAACCTACTAGATAAGAAAATAGTAGATATAAATGGAAAGAAAGTAGTACGAGTTAACGATTTGAGAATTGCTGAAATAGCTGGAGAATATAGAGTGTTAGCTGTTGAAACAGGACCACTTGCAAGATATAGAAGATTTAAGATAGCAGGTTTAGCTAAATGTTTATATAAAATTTTAGGTAAAGATTATGAAGATAAAGTTTTAATGTGGGAAGATGTTGAATCTCTAGAAATGGTTGATAATAATTTAAAATTAGTAGTTCCATATCAAAAATTATCAACACTTCACCCGGCTGATCTTGCAGACATATTAGAAGACTTAGATGAAAGATCTAGAAAACAAATATTTGAATCATTAGATGAGGATTTAGCTGCAGACACATTAGAAGAAATTGAATCAGAATATAAAGGAAGTATAATTAAGGATTTATCAGAAACTAAGGCAGCCGAAGTACTAGAAAATATGGCTAATGATGAGATAGCAGATCTTTTAGATGATTTAGATGAGGAAGAAAGAGAAAAGATATTAATAAATTTAGAAAAAGAAGATGCTAAAGAAGTAAAAGAGTTATTAGAATATGAAGATGAGACTGTTGGTAGTATTATGAGTAAAGAATTCATATCTCTTAATTTAGATATAACTATTTCTGATGCATTAGATATACTTAAAGAAATGGAACCAGATGAAGAAGTTATGTATTATATATATATAACAAATGAAGAAGATGGAATAGAAGGAATGATTTCTTTAAGAGATTTAATAATAAATGATAATGATAAAAAAATAAAAGATATAATGGATGAAACTGTTTCTCGCGTAAAACATGATGATGAAATAAATGAAGCAATTGAAGCTGCGGCTAAGTATGATTTAGTTACAGTACCAGTAGTAGATGATAAAGATAAGCTTGTAGGAATAGTAATTATACATGATTTGATAGATGAGTTTTTATATCCTCTTTGGAAAAAGAAAAATTAGAAATTAATGGTTATAAATTGCAATGATAATAAATTAAAAGGATCAAGTATAGCTATAAACAAGATAGAAAAAGGTCAAAATAAGTATATTTTAGTTGCTGTACCAATAGGAAATAATAATCATGAAAGATGTTTTTCAAATAGAATTAAGGTAATAGGAGAATAAAAATGCTAACATTAATATTGAAAAATTTAAAAAATAATAAGATATATTATTTTTTAATATTATTGGGATATGTTGCTACTATATTCACTATGTCTATTAGTGCAAGTTTAATAAAGATTAGTAAGGATATAACTATAGATTTTAATCAAGGAGATTTAAATAAGCAAAGAATTATAGAGGTTAATTCAGATAAAAATATTGATATAGATAAAATAATTGAAGTTACAAGGAAATTTAGTATAGATAATGCTATAACAATAAGTGGAATATCTTATAGAAAAGTAATAGATAAATATAGTGATGAATCGTGGATTGTACCAGTAGAATTAGTTACATTTAATGAAATACCTTCATGGATACCGAAAGTTGTAGAAGGACAGTATTTTTTACCAGAACAGTCTAAGGGAAATAAAAAAATAGCTGTAGTTGGTACTGGAGTTATCTTGAATGGAATAGGCAATGAAAGTCAAATTGATATATTGGGAGAAAAGTTTAATGTAATAGGAAGCGTTGGAAAAATACAAGATTTTTCTGATTATTTAGGAACTGTATTTTTACCAATCAATTGTTTACCAAATCAACTAAAGAATAATATTAAAACTATTAAAATTAAATTATATAATGATAATGGAACTATTGAACAACAAAAAGAACTATTATTAAATGAATTAAGGACAAACTCTGAATTATATGTTAATGAAATAGATGTTTTATCAAACAATGAAGAATATTATTCACAGTTATGCAGAAATGGAATATTAACATTATTAATATGGATAATTGCAATAGCTAATATATCTACATTAATTTACTTTATGATAAGTAAAAATAGAAGAAATTTAGTTGTTTCTATAGCTATGGGAATGAGTGATAGAATTTTAATTAAGCAATTATTTTATACACTTATGATATTATCTATTTTTTCTAGTTTAATAGCTTTAATAATGCAATATATGCTTATACCATTACTTAAAAATAATTTAACAAGAGTGTTAAATATAAGCCAAATAAGAATAAGTTCATTAAATATTATTATAGTGCTTGTAGGAATAATTATTATAAGTTTAATAATTGCAATACTTTCTGTGAGAAGTATATATAAGGAAGATTTAAGTAAGGAGCTTAAAAATGACTAATATATTAAGAGGAAAATTAATATTTCAATCTATAAGAAAACAAAATTTTAAGTTTAAAATTTTATTGTTTCAATTCATTATTGTATTTATATCTTTAAATTTTTGTTTTTCATTGTTAATTAAAGCTGAATGTAGTAAAAATAATTTAAAAAAATTAATAGGTATAGAAAATAACGTAATGGTATCTATAAATAAAAATTATGATGATAATGTGGACATTAATAAAATTTTAAATGAAAAATTAGATAGAATAAAGAAAACTAATGGGATAAAAGCAGTGAGTAGATATTATAAGGATAAAGTTTTAATAAATGATGAAAATATAGGTGGTATTTTTCTAGATAAAGAAGCTATGAATATATATAATTTTAATATAGATGGCTCTAAAAATATATTTAAAAAATCAAAATATATACCAATAATAATATCTGAAGATTTAAAAAAACAATATAAGATAAATGATACAGTAGAGATTGATTATAACAATGATAAGTTTAAAGGAAAGATAATAGGTTATTTAAATAAAAATGATAATTTTTGGAGTGATAGAATAGGTAATGATAAATCATTAGAAAAAATAGAAAACTCAATAATAATACCTTTTGATAAAAATTGTTATTACAATAAGAATTTAGAATATAGAATGTTTAATAGAATTATAGTTCAAATAGATAAACAAAGTGATATTAATGCTTTAGAAAAAATAAAAAATGAAGGAATAATTAATGCGTATATATCTATGTATGATTTTGTTAAACAAATTAAAAATCAAAATAGTCAAACTGTATTTTTGATGGAAATTTTTGCAATAGTGATAAGTATATTATCACTTATAGGTTTTATTGGAGTTGTAATTTCATATATATCTTTTAGAAATAAAGAATATGCTATAAGGTTAACTATGGGTTCAACATTAAAGGAATTAAGTATTTTAATATGTGGAGAAATAGGAATATCAATTGTTATATCATTTTTGATATCAGCAATAATATCAATTAGTATAAATATAATATTGTCAGTAAAACCTTTTTATATAAGCTTAGTGGCATTAATACCTAGCCTTTTAGTTTCAATATTTATATTTATTATTTTTCTTACTACATATATATTATTCATTAAAAGAAAAACCATAAATAGCTTAATGAGAGGTAATTAATATGAGTTTTATAAAATTAAATAATGTATATAAAGAATATGGTAAAGATGATACTTTAGTATTAGTATTAAAAAATATAAATTTACAAATTGAAGAAGGTTCTTTAATTGCTATAATTGGTAGTTCTGGTTCGGGAAAATCTACATTGTTAAATATTTTAGGTGGTATAGATAAAGTAACGTCAGGAGAAGTAATAATTGACAATGAAAAGATAGATAATATAGATGAAAAGAAAAGAGCAAAATTAAGAAATAAAAATATTGGTTTTGTGTTTCAAAACTTTGCATTATTGTCAGAATATACGGTGATTGAAAATGTTGAACTTGCAGCAATATATTCTAATTTATTAGGAAATACTAAGCATAATAAAAAAGTTATAAAAGAAAAAGCTTTAAATTTATTAAAAGATTTAGATATAGAGAATCTTAAAAATAAGAAAATAACAGAGTTATCTGGGGGACAACAACAAAGAGTTTCTATAGCACGTTCTCTTATTAATGATCCGAAAATTATTTTAGCAGATGAACCAACAGGAGCATTAGATACGAAGAATGGAAAAGAAGTTATGAAAATATTTAAAAAGCTTAACAGCTTAGGAAAAACAGTAATAATAGTCACACATGATGAAAGAATTGCAAATTTGTGCGATAAAATCATAAAAATAGATGATGGAGAAATAGTTATTTAATAAAATTTATATGTTTAGAGTCAATACTTTTTAGAGAAAAATTTATAAAAAGTATTGACTTTTTTCAAAAATAACATATAATAAAAATATAAAACATATCAATTTACTCAGAATTAAAAACTGTGAAAAAGTAAAGTAGCATAAAGGATAGTTTACAGAGAGAAAGGAATTAGCTGAAATCTTTTTATCAAGAATTTATGTGAAGTGCACTTTGGAGTTGAAATCTGAATTGAGTTTTTTACTTATAGTAAGATTTTTCGGAATCACCCGTTACAGTGATGATGCATAGATTTGTGCTAAATTTGAGGGGAATTAAAGTTTTAATTCAATTTAGAGTGGAATCGCGGATATAACTTCGTCTCTATATTTTATAGGGATGAGGTTTTTTTTATATAAAATATAAAAAATTAGTAATATTAAAATATCAAGGAGATAACAAATAGTTATTAAAAATATTTAAAAATGTGTATAGAAAGATAGTTATATATACTAGAGTTTCTACTAATAATAAAAAAGATGATTTGATCAGTACTTTATGTATTTAGTGAACAAAGAAGACTTTCAAGGATATATGATAGTTTAAAATTAATAAATAAAAAAGAGGAGGAAAAAAGATGATTTATAATGGAATACTAGAATTAATAGGAAAAACACCAATTTTAAAATTAAATAAATTAGTTAATAACGATAATATGGCTGAGGTTTATGTTAAATTAGAAAAATTTAATCCAGGTGGAAGTGTAAAAGATAGAGCTGCACTTGGTATGATAGAAAAAGCAGAAAAAGAAGGCTTGTTAAAGAAAGGATCAATAATAGTTGAGCCTACAAGTGGAAATACAGGTATAGCACTTGCTTTGATTGGAAAATTAAAAGGATATAAAGTAATAATAGTAATGCCTGAAACAATGAGTAAAGAGAGAAGAGCTCTAATTAAAGCATATGGAGCAGAACTAATATTAACAGATGGAAGTAAAGGCATGAAGGGGGCTATAGAAAAAGCAATAGAAATAGCTAATGGAGATGAATATTTTATTCCTCAACAATTTGAAAATTTAGCTAATCCGGAAAAACATTATAAAACTACAGCTGAAGAAATTTATGAAGATATACCAGATTTAGATATGATTGTTGCTGGTGTTGGAACTGGCGGAACATTAGTTGGAATATCTAAAAATATAAAAAATAAGAATTCTAACATTAGATCAGTAGCAGTTGAGCCATTTACATCACCAGTATTAAGTGGAGGTAAACCAGGTCCTCATAAAATACAAGGAATAGGAGCTGGATTTATACCTGGAATATATGATAAAAAGTATATAGATGAAGTATTTTTAGTAAAAGAGGAAGATGCATTAAAAACAACTAAGGCATTTGCTCAAACAGAAGGAGTTTTAGTAGGCATATCAGCTGGAGCTGCTATACATGCAGCAATAGAAATGGCGAAAAAATTAGGAAAAGGAAAAAAAGTATTAGCTATTGCACCAGATGGAGGAGAAAAATATATATCAATGGGTATATATGATTAGCAAAATAGCTTAGGTTATAAAAGTTCTTATGGAAAATTATAAAAATTTTAAATGATAAGAGTCTGATAAAATTTAAGATTAGGTAAGATTAATTGAGAATTGAAAGAGGAGAATAGATTAAAAAATTCTTGATAAAATTTAAATTATATATTTTTAAAAAGTCTTAAGGCTTTTAATCAAAACCCTCAATTCTCAATTCTTCACTCTCAATTAAAAAACGTGTAAATAGTTATTTTTTCATTGAATTTTATAATAAAGGAGAAGGGGATTGTGTTTAAAAATTTAAATTATGATTTAGAAAGGGTTTTAACAAATGATCCTGCTGCTAAAAGCAAGGTGGAAGTATTACTTTTATATCCATGTATTCATGCACTTATATATTACAGAATTTCACATTTTTTATATAAGCACAAATTTTTCTTTTTAGCTAGACTTATTTCTCAATTAGCACGTTTTTTTACTGGTATAGAGATTCATCCAGGAGCGACTATAGGCAGGGGGCTGTTTATAGATCATGGAATGGGTGTGGTTATAGGAGAAACTGCAGAAATTGGTGATAATGTTATTTTATATCACGGAGTAACTCTTGGCGGAACTGGAAAAGATAAAGGAAAGAGACATCCGACAATTGGAAATAATGTTCTTATAGGGGCAGGTGCAAAGATTCTAGGTCCTATTAAAATTGAAGATAATGCTAAAATAGGTTCTAATGCTGTTGTATTATATGATGTTCCTAAAGGAGCAACAACCGTAGGAGTTTCAGCAAGGAATATTGTTCGAACCAAGACTTCTATAATTGAAATAGAGGATTTAAAGGGGAGAAAGAAAAAAATATATAATGAAATGATAATTTAGAGGAAAATACGATGGGAATAAAAAATCAAATAATTAAAACTTGTGCTTCTTTAGGAATAGATTCAATAGGTTTTATAAAATGTAGAAGATTTGATGAATTAGAGAGTTTTTACAAAGAAAGAAAAATTTTAAATTTACAAAATGAATTTGAAGAGGATGATGTTGAAAAGAGGATTAATCCAAATCAATATTTAGAAGAAGGGAAGACTATAATTTCTATAGCTTTCCCTTATTTAACTTCTAAGATAAATACTAATAATGGTTTTTCTTTATATACAAAAGGTATGGACTATCATTATGTAATTGGTAAATATTTAAAAATTATTTGTGAAATTATAGAATATCATGGTGGAAAAGCTAAAGGCTTTGTTGATAGTAATGCGTTACCAGAAAGATATATAGCTTATTTAGCTGGAAATGGATTTATTGGAAAAAATAATTTACTTATTAATAAGAAGTATGGATCATATATTTTTTTAGGTGAAATAATAACTGACTTAGAAATTTATGATGATGACAATGGAAGTTTAGATGATTTAAATTCATTTAAAGAATGTGGGGAATGCAATAAATGTTATGTGGCATGTCCAACCAAAGCTATTAATGCTAATAAAAAAAATTGTAATATCTGTTTATCTTATATTACACAAAAAAAAGAGTTGCAAGATTGGGAAATGGAAAAATTGCAAGGGAGAATGTTTGGATGTGATACTTGTCAGTTAGTCTGTCCTTATAATATAGAAAAAGAGTTATCTAAAATACCAGAATTTTTACCATTTGATTTTATGAATAGTGATGATAATGATTTTGTTATTAATATGGGAAATACTCAGTTTAAGGAAACATTTAAAAATACATCTTGTGGATGGAGAGGAAAAAATGTTTTAAAAAGAAATGCTTTAATTAGAAGGAAAATCTATTTAAAAAATGATGACTTGAGCAAAATTCCGAAGTTTGAGTCACCATATTTAAATGGGTATATAAATAGACTTTTCCAAAAAACTAGAATATAATTATTAGTATGAAGAGATTTAGATATTTGATTGGGAGTGAGAAAAAAATGTTGTCACCAACTATAGCTAAAATATTAGAACTGTTACCAGAAAGTCTTTTTGTTAAGTTTGGAAAGATGAAAGTTTCAGGTTATATAAAAAAATATGCTAATATAACATTAACGGGAATTGAGAATATAGATAAGGTTAAAAAACCAAGAATTTTTATATGTAATCATTTAAGTAATGCAGATGGTTTAGTATTAGATAAAATATTAAAGGAGAAAAGTGATCCGTATTTTATTGCAGGAGCTAAATTAAGTGATGATATAATAACAAGAATAGGAACAAAGATTGTAAAAAATATTCCTATAAAACCTAATTCGGCAGACAAAGATGCAATTACTAGCATTATTAAGACTCTTAGATCTGGTGAAGATGTTTTGATTTTCCCTGAAGGAACTAGAAGTAGAACTGGTGCAATGATTGAAGGGAAAAAAGGTATTTTATTAATGGCTAGAATGTCAAAAGCAGAAATAGTTCCAATTGGAATGTGTGGAACAGAAAAACTTCTTCCGATAAGCAAAACTGGTGATATGGGAGCAGAAAAATGGCATAAAGCTAATGTATATATAAACATCGGGAAAAACATTGAACTTCCAAAGAAAAATAAAGATGAAGATAAACATGAATACGATGATAGATGTCTCCATATATTAATGAAGAGTATAGCTAACCTATTGCCAGAAGAATATAGGGGTGTTTACAAATAGGAGGATTTTTAAAATAATATGAAATTAAGAACACAAAAGATTTTAGATATTTTAAAGGAAACATATCCAGATGCTAAATGTGAATTGAATTATAAAACACCTTTTCAATTATTAGTAGCAACTATTTTATCGGCTCAAACTACTGATAAAAAGGTTAATGAAGTTACTAAGACTTTATTCAGAGATTATCCAGATTTAGATTCTTTTTTGCAAATAACAAATGAAGAATTAGAAGAAAGAATTAAGCAAATAGGATTATATCGAAATAAGTCTAAGAATTTAATACTTATGTTTAGACAATTAAAAGAAAATTTTAATGGTGAAGTTCCAAATACCATGGAAGGTATAACTTCTCTTGCAGGTGCAGGTAGAAAAACTGCAAATGTAGTTTTATCTAATGCTTTTGGGGTACCTTCTATAGCTGTTGATACACATGTTTTTAGAGTTTCAAATAGATTAGGGCTTGCAAATTCTAAGAATGTATTAGAGGTTGAAAAACAATTGCAAAAAGAATTACTTAAAAGTGAATGGTCATTAACTCATCATTTATTAATATTTCATGGTAGAAGATGTTGTACATCTAGAAATCCTAAATGTAGTGAGTGTCCATTAAATAATATATGTAAATATGATGATGAAAAATAATTTATTTATTTTAGAAAAATTTAAACAGTTAGAACCACTAGTAATTTAAAGGTTATTATTAGTGGTTCTTTAATTTTATAGAGAAATTTATTAATATATATTTTATAGGATATATTATTGAAAGACTTAGATTAAGTTTTATTTAATATTTATACTCTATAAGGCGTATGAAAATAAATAACAAGTTAAAGATATGGCAGGTATTTTGTGAAATATAATGACTTGGTTCTACTAATAGTTATTCTATTAGCAGGTTACAAGGAAGAAGTAGTTTACAAAATAATAGAATATTGCTTAGTTATTTATTTGAATGTGTCTAAATAATAAATTAAGTAATTAAGCTTAGAAATATGAAAGTAAGTATAGTATAATTGCAATGTTGTACTATAAAACAAATATAAGCACATATAAAAAAATAGCATAATATAAAATATTGAACTAAGATTTTGGAGGGAACTTATGAAAGTTGGAGTAATAATGGGTGGTATTTCATCAGAAAGAGAAATATCTTTAAAAAGCGGTAAATCAATAGTTGATAGTATAAATAAAGACAAATATGAAGTAGTACCTATAGTTATAGATGAAAAAGAAGATATAATAAATAAAGTAAAAGGAATTGATTTTGCACTTTTAGCATTACATGGTCAATTTGGTGAAGATGGAACAGTTCAATCAGTTCTTCAAACATTAGGAATACCATATTCAGGGTGTGGACCATTAAGTAGTTCTATGTGTATGGATAAGGATATAAGTAAGTGTATATTAAAAGCTTCTAATATAAGAACAGCACCTTGGATAAATTTAAGAAGAAATGATGAAATAAATTATCAAGAAATAGAAAAGATGGGGTATCCAGTAGTAGTAAAGCCTACCCATGGTGGATCAAGTGTTGCAACATTTATAATAAAAGATGAAAAAGATATAAAAAATGCAGTTAAAGAAGCTTTTGAATGGGATAGTGAAGTTATTATAGAAAAATTTATAAAAGGTGATGAAATAACTTGTCCTGTATTTTTAGATAAAATGTTACCAGTTGTAGCTATAAAACCAAAAGCAGAATTCTTTGATTTTACAGCTAAATATTCTGATGGAGGTTCAGATGAATTTGTTATAGAACTTCCTAAAAAATTACATGAAGAAGTAAAAGAAATGGCACTAGCAACATATAAGGTTTTAAAGTGTGAAGTTTATGCAAGAGTTGATATGATAGTAACAGAAGATAAAGTTCCTTATATTTTAGAAGTTAATACTTTGCCTGGAATGACTCCAAATAGTTTAATTCCAAAGAGTGCAGCCGGACTTGATATATCATTTTCAGAACTTATAGATATGATAATTGATGAGTCAATGAAAGTTGTTAGATAAACAATTTTTAGTTAAAAATGAAAATTTTAACCAAATTTTAACCATTATAAAATGATAATAATATAACATAAAGATAAGACTTGCTTAAAGTCTTATCTTTATTTATTTTTGGTTAAAAATAAATAAAATATTTAAAGCTTGGAAAGGATAATAAAATTTAAGTATAAATGAAATATTAATTGAAAATTAATAGTGAAAAGTGGAGAGTTAATGAAAAATGCCTAGTAAAATTTAAAAATATATATTTTTAGAAAGCCTTAAGACTTTTAACCAAAACTCTCAACTCTTAATTATCCACTTTTTTATTTTATGAGTTATATTATCATAATTCACATCCGATAATAAAAGAAAGGATTAAGTTTAGAAAATTTTAAGAAGTTTACGGAGGTTTTTTTTAGAAATTTAAGTTAAAATATAATTAAGGGATATTATGTTTATTTAAAGTCATAAAAGGGGGATGGACATGCTAGAAAATAAAACTATTTTAATTGTTGATGATGAAAAAGAAATTAGAGATTTAGTTGAAATATATTTAAAAAGTGAAGGTTATATTACTGTAAAAGCTTGTAATGGTGAAGAGGCATTAGATGTAATTAGGAATAAAGATATAGATTTAGTAATATTAGATGTTATGATGCCTAAATTAAATGGTATAGATACATGTTTAAAGATAAGAGAAGAAAAGGAAATGCCAATAATAATGTTGTCTGCTAAAAGTGAAGATATAGATAAAATATTAGGGCTTAATATGGGGGCTGATGACTATTTAACTAAGCCATTTAATCCTTTAGAACTTGTTGCTAGAGTTAAATCTCAATTAAGGAGATTTTGTAAATTTAATACAAAACATTCTGATAATGAGGAGTCAGAAGAAAGCACGATAGAAATTGATGAGTTATTTATAAATTTAGAAACTCATGAAGTTATGTTAAATAATAATATAGTAAAATTAACGCCTACAGAATTTGATATATTGTTATTACTTGCTAGAAATAGAGGCAAAGTTTTTTCAATAGAAAATATATATGAAAGTGTTTGGAATCAGGAGTTTATGTCATCAGATAATACTGTAATGGTACATATAAGAAAGATAAGAGAAAAAATAGAAAGCGATCCAAGGAACCCTAAATTTATAAAGACCGTATGGGGAGTTGGATATAAAATTGAAAAGTAAGAAAAAACTTAAAAGTTTATATAAGAAATTTAATGAAAAGTTAGAATTTTTAAAAGTATATAAATTTTTTAGAAATACGTGTTTAAGATTAAGGATAAACATTGAAAGAAGTATTAGATTTGAATTGATGTTGGTAATTGGAATATGTTTTTTAATATCTTTTACTTTTTATAATTTTACAGATGTGTTATTAAAAAAAGAATACCACAATCCAGAAGTATTTTATGATTATGAATCAACTGAAAAAGAAGCTAATATGCTTCTAAATGAATTAGAGAGAAATGAAAATCTAGAAATAAGTGATTCAAAAGAAATAGAAGAAATATTAAATTCACCTATATATAATAATAGTAAGGTGTACATTACTAATACTGATGGAAAAGTTATTTTTAAAACTTCAAATGTATATGAGGAAACAATAGATATATATAGTGTATTTAGAGATATAATTTCTAATGAGAATAATACAAGCAATGCTGCTAGGGAAAGAGTGCATATTATGCCACTAAAAGTAGGAGATTCAAGATTATATTTAATATATTCTAAAGTTCCTAAAGCAGAGATAGTATATAATACTGTTGAAATGTCTAATTCATCACTAGCATTATCTTTAACATTGATAATTTTTATAATTTCATTTGTAGTAATCACTAATAATAAGATGAAGTATTTAGATGAAATAGCAGGTGGATTAAAAATAATAGCAAACGGTAATTTAAATTATAGAATTGAAGAAAAGGGAAGAGATGAAATCAGAAAAATAGCTAATAATATAAATAATATGGCAAAAGAAATAGGAGAAAAAATTCAAGCTGAAAGAGAAGCAGAAAAGACAAAAACAGATTTAATTACAAATGTATCTCATGATTTAAGAACTCCTTTAACTTCTATTATGGGATATATAGGACTTGTAAAAGAAGGTAGATATCAAAATAAAGAAGAAATGAATGAATATTTAGGCATAGCGCATAATAAGGCGCAAAAATTAAATTTATTAATTGAGGATTTATTTGAGTATACAAAGTTAAATAATAATGCTATAAAATTTTGTAAAGAAAAAGTTAATTTATGTGAATTATTATCACAACTAATAGATGAAATGACACCGATATTAGATGAAAATTCAATTATTATGAATAAAAAATTTGATGTTGATAAAGCATATGTTTTGATTGATGTAGTAAAAATGTTAAGAGTATTTGAAAATCTAATAATGAATGCTATAAAATACTCTATTAAGCCAGGAAAGATAATAGTAGGACTGTATCAAAAAGACGATTATATTACTTTTGTATGTAGAAACAATGGTGAACATATATCTAAAGAAAAATTAGATAAGGTATTTGATAGGTTTTATAGAGTTGATGAATCTAGGAACACTACTACAGGAGGAACAGGATTAGGTCTTGCTATATGTAAAAATATAATAAATCTTCATGAAGGTAAAATATGGGCAGAATGTATTGGTGATAATATAAGTTTTTATGTTAAGTTAAAATTGGAAAATTTAGAGTAAGTATATAATTATATTTTATTGGTACTTTTTTTGAGTAACTTTAATATTTTATAATAAGACTAATTTTTATTTGGAGGAAATATGCAAAATAAAAATCCGAAAAGTCTTTTTGGAATAGATATTAATGAATTTACTCAAAATGCCCAATTTAATGTTTTAGCTACCCAAATAGACTTTTTATACTTAAGATCATCTGGATCAGGAACAGGTAGATTTAGAGTAGATAAAAAATTTATTGAATTTGCAAAAGAAAGCAGAAACTATGGGATTCCTGTAGGAGCATATCACTTTGGAGTACCATCATATGATTTGACAGATGCTGATAGACAATGTGATGATTTTATAAATTTACTTCAAGAAGGTTTTGGAACTAAAAACTATGGGGATCTATTTCCTGTATTAGATATCGAAGTTCCAATTGATAAATCTATACCTACAAAAACATTAGTTCAGTGGATAGATAGATTTAGAGTTAGATTTGAAAGAAAAACTAGAAGAAGACTTATGCTTTATACTGGATTATTTTTCATACAATTATATGATAATTTTTATGTTAAAGGAAAAGGATATCCATTAAAGAATATGCCATTATGGATTGCTATGTATACTAAGCTTCCTATTAATCCACCATTTCCACCTGACATTGGAGGTTGGACTAGATGGAGAATTTGGCAATATAGTGAAGATCAAAAGGTAATGGGAGTAGGTAATCCAGTAGATGCCAATTGGGGACCTGATCATATAGAGTTGTTAATTCAACCAAGTGATGTAACTGGTTTACGAGCAACAATGGATAAAGATAATATATACGTATCATGGAATAGTGTACCTGATATAGATTTATTAGGGTACAATATATTTGTAAATAATTATTGGATATCTACTGTAGACGAAAAAGCAACTAAGTATATTATAGATAAGAGAAAACTTAATGTACCAAAAGGAAGTCCTATAAATATTACAATTGAAGCATTTGATTATGATGGTGAAACATCTAAAAATAGAGCTAAGGTTACAGTATAAATGAAATAGAGTGGAATTAAATAAAGGTATCTTGATTTTATTTAAAGGTGCCTTTATTTTTATGTCAATTTTACGATAATATTCTTATTAAGCATAAGAGATAATATGATATAATAAATTTGCAATTATGCTTAAAATTTATAATTTTTTATAAATAACATTAGTAGTATTAACTATTAATTCAGTATATTTATTGAAAGGGGAATAAATATGAATCAAGATAATGAAAGAAGGGGGAAAGTCCTAAAAAAAGTATTTGGTAATAATAAAAAGAAAATAATAATGTTAGTATGCACTATTTTAGTGATTATCTCAGCATTATTTACTGGATATTTTTTATCTATCAATAAAATAGTAAAAGAATGGAACAATAAAATATATTTAGGTGTTGAAGTACAGGGTGTAAATATAGGAGGAATGACTAAGGAAGAGGCAAGAGAAAAATTAGCTCAAGATCTTCAAGGAGAAATAAACGATAAAAAAGCAATAGTAAAAATAGGTAAATCGGAATTTGAATTGTTATATTCTGAGATATCTCCAGTTTATGATCTTGACAATGTTGTAAATGAAGCATTGAATTTTGGAAAGAATGATTCTGTATTAAAAAAATATTCTTATATAAAGAATAACGGAAATGATAAGCACGAAATTGATTTAAATCTATCATATGATGAAGAAAAATTAAAATCTTATGAAGAGAAAATAAAAAATGAAGTTGAAGAGAAGCCTAAAGATGCTACGCTTTCCATTGATGGGAATAGCTTTCAGGTAGTTAATGATGTGGTTGGAAAAAGTATAAATATAGATGAGTTTCATAAAAAATTAAAAGAAGCTATAAGCAGTGATATAAATGAGGACGTTGTAGTTTCAATAGATTTAGAAAGTGTACAACCCAAAATTAAAAGTAAGGATCTATCAAAAATAAATGGAATTATTGGATCATATTCTTCAAATTATGGCACATCATCAGAGGGTAGAAGTGCTAATATAGAACTTGCAACTAAATCAATAAATGGAACAATTTTAATGCCAGGAGAAGCATTTAGTTTTAATGAAGTAGTTGGACCTAGAACTGTAAAAAGAGGATATAAAGAAGCAGCTACTTATGTTGGAAATAAAGTTGAACCAGGAATTGGTGGAGGGATTTGCCAAGTTTCAACATCACTTTATAGAGCAGCAATGCATGCTAATATAAGATCTTTAGAAAGAAGAAATCATTCTATGTCTGTAGGATATGCAAAACCAGGATTAGATGCGACTGTTTCTTATGGAGATATAGATTATAAATTTAAGAATACATATGGATCTCCAATTTATATACAAGGAAGTACATATAATAAGGTTATGACTTATAATATATATGGTGATGTAGCCTCGTTAGGTGGTAAGACTTATGATATGGAAAATGAAATAATTCAAACTATAGAACCTACTGTAAAAGTAGTAGAAGACCCTACTTTACCAGAAGGAAAAGAAGTTACAGAAAATGGTGGTATGACTGGTTATAAAGCTAATTCGTATCAATTAACATATGAAAATGGCACTCAAGTAAATAAAGAATTAATATCAACTGATTATTATACATCTGTAGATATAATTGTTAAAAAGGGACCTCAACCTTTAATTCCTCCAGCAGGAGCAGATCAGCAGCCAGT